>JBAZLV010000015.1:0-45642 GCA_041650055.1 Nitrospirota bacterium
CTCTCTTTGGCTCATAAGTATCTTATCCTGTTCTGCCATGTGCCCTCCGTTTTCAGAAGAGCATTCTAGCTAAAATAGGACATTTTAACTTTGGCCAATTAGGACATTATCGCTTTGGGAGGACAGGGATATTTAAATCTGGGTTTATAAAAAAAATCCTGCAAAGAGTCTTGCAGGATACTGAATACGGAAGGCTTAATCGCTTGTCAGGCAGCCTTTTTTGCTCTGCCTTCGATCTGCTCTTTCTCTTCCTTGGACGTCTCAATCTCAATTTTCCGGGCTTTGGAAACAGCAGGCGCAGGAATGGTAATTTCCAGGATTCCATTGCTGTATGTTGCCTTCAAATCCTCCGTATGCGCACCTTCAGGAAGCGAAAAGCGGCGCTCAAATGAACCATACATGATCTCCTGATATCCATACTCCCCTTCCTGGGTACTTTTTTCTTGTTTTCGCTCGCCCTTGACGATCAGTTCCCGGTCAGTAACACTCACATCGAGATGCTTTGGATCAACACCGGGAAGTTCTGCGCGAAATACAAGATTCCCTTCCCGGATAAAGCTTTCAGCAGCCGGCATCCAGATGCCTGATTCATGGCTCGGCTCTACTCCCAGAGCGCGATTGAATATTCTGTCCATTTCCTGCTGCATGGAACGAAGTTCCTGAAACGGATCAAATCTTCGCAGCGGTTGGAACGGTTCCCAGCGTATCATGTTTTTCATAGCTGTCCTCCTTTGATGTCATGATAGTTTTAAGACAGTTGCATGTTCGGTTTCACGGAAATTGAAGATTTCTTCATTCGGACAATACACAGCAACCTTGATGCGATATACTAATACTGCTAGTATAACACCGAAGACTTTGTTGTCAAGAAACGGCCTGAAAGCAAACTCGTTGAAAGGGGTTCACCAGCATATGGACGTCGTTTTTTTGAGCAGGTTACAGTTTGCAATGACAAGTATGTTTCATTGGACATTTGTGCCGCTCACGCTCGGTCTTTCCGTGCTTCTTGCGTCTATGGAAATTCGCTATGCGTTCACGGGAAATGAACTCTATCTGAAAATGACCAAATTCTGGGGCAAGCTTTTTGTGATCAATTTTGTGTTGGGCGTTGTTACTGGCATTACGCTCGAGTTTCAATTCGGAATGAACTGGGCGGAATATTCAAAATACGCAGGTGATATTTTCGGCGGCCCCCTAGCCCTGGAAACCCTGTTAACCTTTTTTCTTGAATCCGTTTTTATCGGCGTTTGGATTTTTGGCTGGGAAAAACTTTCCAAGAAGGCGCATGCGGTCGTTATTGCATTGGTTGCATTAGGAGCCACGCTCTCGGCATTCTGGATTTTGGTGGCAAATGCCTGGATGCAGCATCCGGTAGGATATGCGATACGCAACAATAGAATTGAACTGGTTGACTTTGGGGCATTAATTACAAATCCCGTTGCCTGGCTAAAGTTCGGTCATGCCACAACATCCGGGTATGCACTTGCTGCATTTTTTGTCATGGGCGTATCAGCGTACCATCTATTGAAAAAAAATCAGGCAGAGTTTTTTCTTAAATCATTCAAAACAGGTGCGGTATTTGCGCTTCTTTCTTCGGCGCTCATGATAGGAATTGGAGATTTTCATGCAGCAGAAGTTGCGAGAACGCAACCCTCAAAGTTTGCGGCCATGGAGTCAGTATGGGACACCGGGACGCATGTTGCGTATTATACGTTTCTGGTGCCTGATCCTGAAAACGAACGGAACCGATTTGAAGGACCGAAAATTCCGAGCCTGGTTAGCTTCCTGGCTTTTAACACTGCTGATGCGGAAATCAAGGGATTAAAGGATTTTCCAAGAAATGAGCGCCCGCCCGTGCATATGACATTCTGGAGTTTTCGATTGATGGTCGGAATAGGGTTTGCCATGCTCTTACTTTCCTTCCTGGCTGTACTGTATACATATCGAAAAACGCTGGAACGGCATCCACGTTTTTTAATGCTCTTAATCCTGAGCATTCTCTTGCCGTATCTCGGGGGCCAGCTCGGATGGATTGTTGCTGAAGTCGGACGCCAGCCGTGGATTGTGTATGGGATCATGAAAACATCTCAGGGAATTTCCACAAATGTATCAACCGCCCAGGTATACACCTCATTCATCGGACTGGGATTGTTGTATACCAGTCTTGCCGTGATTGATATATACCTGCTTACGAAATTTGCAAAAAAAGGGCCGGATAAAGATGTATCGGTTTTTTTAAAAACGACCAGTGAACACACCCGGTAACCGGAGGAATTTTGGAATTACAAAATATATGGTTTATTATCTGGGCTTCTTTGTGGGTCGTCTATTTTCTGCTTGATGGATTTGTGCTTGGCGCGGGAATGCTGTATCCTTTTCTGGCAAAGGACAGCCATGACAAAAAAATTCTTCTCAAAACCATTGGCCCGGTGTGGGATGGAAACGAAGTCTGGCTCATCATGGTTGGCGCAGGCACGTTTGCAGTTTTTCCAGCGGCCTATGCACTCTTGTTCAGCTACCTGTATCCTGTCTTTCTGCTTCTCCTTTTTGCTCTGATCGTCAGAGGAGTATCTATTGAGTTTCGCGAAGAGCTTTTCGTGCGTGGGTGGAGAAAAACATGGGATGGTGTTTTTGTACTCAGTAGCTTCTTGCCTGCGTTCTTGTTCGGTGTTTTGTTCGGAAATCTTTTCCTCGGCCTTCCTTTCGATGCAATCGGCTATCATGGATCATTCTTGCGCTTGTTGAATGGGTATAGTCTCCTGATGGGAGCACTGTTTGTGCTGTTATTCCTCGTTCATGGAAGCTTATATGCTTCTTTAAAAATAACAGGTCCGCTCACCCACACTGCGCTTCATACGGCCAGGAGAATTTGGATCCCTTTGGTTGCTGTCATGGCGATTGTCCTTGTGCTCACGTCATTTACCACAAGGCTGGGAGACAGCTACCGCACCTCATACGCGCTTATAACAGTTCCCCTCCTCGCGGTACTTGCTCTTATTGCCATCAGAATGTTTCTTGCAGCAAAAAAACCTTTTATGGCATTTGTATCCTCATCCGCCGTTATTCTTTTTTTCATGACGAGCGGATTTATCGGATTATTTCCGAACTTGATTCCCTCAAGCATTGATGCTTCCCATAACCTGACAGCGTACAATGCTTCAGCAAGTCCCTATGCACTCAAAATCATGCTGATTACGTCCTTTATTTTTTTTCCTCTTGTGATCGGGTATACCATCTGGGCGTATTATGTGTTCAGAGAAAGGATAAAAGCCGAAGAGGTATCCGACGAAACATCTTCAGGATATTAAATGAGGTGACTATTAAAATCGTTAGGAATAAGTGCTTTCTGATTGATTAAAATACCTGTTTTGCATACAATCACTCTGTCCCCTGCAGAGTGAAAAATTGATCTGCGTTGCAAAAAAGATTACAGAACAAATGGGAGGTATATGCATGCAATATGTAAGGACGCCTTTTTCTCTTCAATCCAAAGGGCACTATTCTTCTGCCGTGATCCATGGTGATCTGGTATATATCTCAGGCCAGCTACCTATTAACTACGCTGCGGGAGAGACAGTGCCGACAGGTGGGGTAGCAGAACAGGCGCGTCAAGCGTTACAGAATCTTGATTCTCTTCTGGAACAGTGCGGCAGCTCAAAACAACAGGTGATTAAGACGACAGTCTATATTCCGGATATCACCTCGTGGCCAATTGTGAATGAGGTCTATGCGGAGTTTTTTGGAGATCACAAGCCGGCACGAACAATAGTCCCCACCAATACCCTTCATTTTAACGCATTGATTGAAATTGAAGCCATAGCAACAAAGACATCACCGATTTAAGCGGTTCAATTTATGTTATTCATGAGTGCCTCAATGTATGCGCCCTCTTCCCGGCATACAAAAAAGGGCCGCCCATGATCTGAGCGACCCTCATTCATTTCACTTTATTTCAAAAATGTTACGACACAATCTGTTTGTAGAGATCATTCCCTTTATCATCAACCAGAATGAACGCGGGGAAGTTCTCAACTTCAATCTTCCAGACCGCTTCCATGCCGAGCTCAGGATAGTCAATGCACTCGACCTTTTTGATATTCTCCGCAGCAAGAAGCGCTGCAGGACCGCCGATAGAACCCAGGTAGAACCCGCCGTACTTTTTGCATGCATCCGTCACCTGCTGACTGCGGTTGCCTTTCGCGATCATGACCATCGCGCCGCCGAGTGACTGAAGAAGATCAACGTAGGAATCCATTCTGCCTGCGGTTGTCGGACCGAATGATCCTGATGGTTTTCCCGGAGGGGTCTTTGCAGGACCGGCATAATAGATCGGATGTTTGGTAAGGTATTCGGGAATGCCTTGTCCCTTGTCAATCCGTTCCTTGAATTTCGCATGCGCGATGTCACGGCCGACAACGATAGTACCGTTGAGCAGCAATTGAGTACCAACCTTATGTTTAGTCAACTCCGCCAGGACTTCCTTCATCGGACGGTTCAGATCGATTTTCACGCCGTGCTCATGTTTGCCTCGGTATTTGTCCGGGATAAATCTGCCGGGATTGCGCTCAAGCTCTTCGATCCAGATGCCGTCCTTATTTATTTTGGCCTTAATATTCCGGTCAGCTGAGCAGGAAACTCCCATGCCGATTGGGCAGGAAGCGCCGTGCCGTGGCAAACGAATAATCCGCACATCCAGTGCAAAGTACTTGCCGCCAAACTGTGCCCCAAAGCCAATCTTGTATGCTGCCTGAAGCAGTTTTTTCTCGAGCTCGATATCACGGAATGCCTGTCCTTGTTTATTGCCTTGCTGTGGCAGATTATCCAGATATTTTGTGCTTGCGAGTTTCACCGTCTTGAGATTTGCTTCTGCTGAGGTGCCGCCGATCACAAATGCAATATGGTAGGGCGGACATGCTGCGGTACCAAGGCTCTTCATTTTATCGATCAGGAATTTTTCGAGCGTTGCCTGATTTAAAACCGCCTTGGTCTCCTGATACAACATGGTCTTGTTTGCGGAGCCGCCACCCTTTGCCACAAACAGGAATTTATACTCCATGCCCGGAGTAGCGTACAAGTCAATCTGTGGAGGCATGTTGTTTCCAGAATTTATTTCTTCATACATGGTGAGCGGAATGGTCTGGGAATAGCGGAGGTTTTCGCCGGTATACGTCTTGAAAACTCCCTTGCTGATATATTCTTCGTCATTCACATCAGTCCAGACACGCTGACCTTTTTTCCCGATGACAGTTGCCGTGCCCGTATCCTGGCAGAACGGAAGTTCAAACTTTGAAGCAACTTCGGCATTTCGCAGCATGGCGATAGCAACTCCGCGATCATTTGGAGAAGCTTCTGGATCCGAAAGGATTGCAGCAACTTGTTCCAAATGCTCTGCACGAAGCAAAAAGGAAACATCGCGCGTCGCTTCATTCGCAATGAGCGTAAGTGCTTCGGGAGCGATCTTTAAGATATCCTTTCCATCCATCTGGATAACGGAAACATGGTCTTTCGTGAGCAGCCGGTACTTGGTTGTGTCCTGCCCGAGAGGAAACAACTCCTGATAGATAAACTCCTGATCATTCTTTGCCATTCTTTCTCCCTCCTGTAACGGTATAGTAGTGAGTATACGAGCGACAGATGACGGATCAATCCTCTCTTTAATATCACAATGGCAGAATAAATTCAAGTACGAGTCTCTTCTCTGGTCAGGGAAGAATATTACTCACGGTTATGTACGCTTCAAAAGCCGCTCGTCATAGGTAAAATCCTGAATATCGGCAATCCGGAGAAATTTTACATCTGGATGCAGGGGATTGATAAGGATGTTACATTCATCAGGAACAACAGCGGACGGCACACGGAACAGGAGGCTTTCCTTTGCATTCGCCCATGCAGTCCCCATTTTTGCGAGGGCATAGGGCGCGGGACTCATTCGCCAGTCTTTCGGCAGCCGCTGCGCGTCAAGCTGGCGAGGAACAATCGAATCGGGAACGTGCAGGGATATGATCGCGATTTTGGGAGGCATATTCGACAGGGATACGTGGATGAGATATTCCAGGGCGGCAAGCGACCTGTTCTCGGATGCGTAAATAAGCGGAGTGTTTTTTGCGTTCCATCGGCCTCCTGAAAGACGCGCTCCTTCTCCGGAAAGATCGCGGGCATAGCGGGCCGGGCAAATCCGGAAGCAGGTGCTCATGCATAGACACCGTGTTCGATTCGGATCAGTTCATCCATAACCAGCTGCGCGCCTGTTTTCAAGTTGACCAATTCAGACGGCATGCAGCCCCCCAGTGCTTTGCTCGGGGAATCGAACCAACGGAAAAATGCGTCACGCGAACCGAATACCTGGATTCCTTTTACCATCAGAAACACGAGCTGGATAATATGTTCCGACACCACCGGGCTGAATTTTTGGTTGCTGGAATACCGTTGGATCGTTCGGAGCGTAATAGGCAGCATGTGCGCAACCTTTTCCGGTGAGAAGTGAAAATACTGTATAAAATCCATGAGCGACCGCTTGGTCACTCCTGCTTTGCTCATCTCGATTACGTCCATGCTCGATCGGGGCTGCTTATGGAACATTTTTTTAAAAATCGCAGCTTCCGGCATCTGCTCAAGTTTTGGAAAAAGCTTTACGGACAGTGTTTTTGTTTTCATGGAAGAACCTCGTTTAAATATGTCATTTGTCTTTAATATAACGAAAAATGTCATATTCGTCAAGATTTTTACTGCGACGAACCAACAAGAACTATCCGTCCGGGAAATACTTCATTGCAAAAATATCTTTCATTAATTTTAGCAAGAAGCGTACCATGGCTTATTTGACAGGAAGAATAGAAAAAACCAACTGATGCTGGGTTGTTACATGAAAGGCAATGAAAATTTCACAGAGATGACCGGCCTATTTTAATGCAGTAGTCCAATTTATATTGAATCGATTTACAAGCATGTTCATTGCATTTGTTAACTTTAGTCAGAGAAGAATTCATTCTTGATGAGGTTGAGTCAACTCTTCAACCGTTGTCTCAACAGGCAATTCAGAGGAACGATTCCTATTTAGAAACATGCGTACGGCAAGGTAAAACACGGGAAGAACTCCCGTGAAAATAAAGAGCAGATCTCCCGGCAAACGAATCCATTCAAAAAACAGAACAGCCCCTTGGGTGTAAAATTCCGGGCTTCGTGCATGCCAGTAAGAATGATTTACACTATCTGCAAGCTGCAGATACCCGATGGGAAAAAGATTGAACAAAAGCATCCATCCCAAGCCAATATTCAATCCCCAAAATGAAATTTTCATTGCCGCATCACTGGCAGTATCCCGAGGGATAAAGTATCTCGCCACAAACATAAAGAACGCCATTGCAAGCATTCCATAAACGCCCATCAAAGCGCCATGGGCATGACTTGCAGTAAACTGTGTCCCGATTTCATAATAGCTTACCACCGGAAGATTGATTAAAAAACCGAATACTCCTGCGCCGAGAAAGTTCCAGAATCCCACCGCGATCAAGAACATGACTGCCCATTTATGCGGAAATTCAGTACTCGTTGTTCCGATCATCGTGCGCCTGCTTACAGGCGCCCCCAATTGCATAAAGCGCCAAGCCTCATACGAAAGAAACAATAAAGGAATCACTTCCATAGCAGAAAAGAATGCGCCGAGCGCCATATGCAATGCCGGAGCACCGCTAAAATACAAATGATGCATGGTCCCGATAACACCACCTACAGAATACAGGATGACATCAAGATAGATTACAATCATTGCCGTTTTTACTCGAACGATGTTTAACAAGACAAAGATGTAGGCAACCATGATGGTCGTAAAAAGCTCGAGAAAATCCTCAACCCAGAGATGAACGACCCAGAACCTCCAAAAATCAGCGGTCACAAATTCCGTATTTTTTCCAAAAAACATGCCTGCTGAATAGAATAGAGGAATAGAAACCGCGCTGAATAGAAACAGCCAGGGCATATTCCCCAAGTGTTCCATTTGTATGCGTTTCCATAAACCACGAATCAGAATAATCACCCAGAGGACCATGCCCCCGGTCAGGAGTATCTGCCATAATCGGCCAAGATCCAGGTATTCCCATCCCTGATTGCCGATCCAGAACCAGACATCCCGCATGTAAGCACTATTCAGAATACTCGCTGCTTCTCCCAGCAGACTGCCGAAAACAACAACGACTAATGCACCGAATAAAACCAGTGCGAGTTTTTTCTGATGGCGCGGTTCAGATCCCGCAATCAGAGGAGCAAGAAAAATACCCATAGCAAGAAAACTGGAGGTGATAAAAAAAAGCGCAAGCTGCACATGCCAAGTGCGGGAAAGATTATAGGGCATGATTGAATCAAGCGAGATCCCATAAAAGGACTCCGGCTCAACATGATAGTGTGCATTCAATCCGCCCAGCAACCCTTGGGAAAGAAATAAAAACGCTACGACAAGAAAATACCAGGGTGCAGCAGTCTGTCCAGCAGTCAGACGCACTTGCTGGGGATTGCGGAAAACTCGTTTTTCAGCAGAGGCATCCTTCCATGATTCCCACCCGAGCCATTCATATCTGCCGGCTGCAAATAACAAAAGACCTGCTCCTCCCAAAAGAGCAATAAGGCTTAATACGCTCCAGATCAATGCTTCACCTGATAGGAAATTCCCTGCTAACGGTTCTGGTGGCCAGTTATTGGTATAGGTATGATTTTTATCAGGGCGGAGCGTTGCGCTTGTCCAGGCAGCCCATGCAAAATAACAGGTAAGAAAGCGGACTTCTTGCGGATCACTCAAATACGGCCTTTTTAAGCCCCGCTGCTGTTCATGCTGGCCGAACCAGGTCTGATAAAATTGCAGCATATGAGAAAAAGCGTGTTCCTGTCCCGCGGTAAAAACAAGCATGCCCGTTTTTTGATTGTATGCGTTGGTCTTAAGTTCATGGATTACTCTGGCTGCTGCCTCAGCATCTGAAAAACCCTGCGCTTTATAAAAACGCAGCATTGCTTCAGCACCCCGATGAAGATATTGAGCGGTAAAATCAGGCCCGAGATATGCGCCATGACCAAACAACGTCCCATGCTGCATTAATCCATATCGCTGAAAAACGTGCTGGCCTTGCATTATATCGGCACGGGTGAAAATCGGTTGTCCTTTTTCCGTTATGACCTGCTCAGGAAGGGGCGGCTGATCAATATAAATCCGGACTGCGAGATACCCAAGCACGCTGAAACCGATGATAAAGGTGAGAAGTGCGGCTTTGGCCCAGAAACGTGGGATGAACATTTCTTTCCTGGTTTTTTTCATAGAGTACTCGTTTGTAGGAGAAAGAGTCTAACAAAAGTATACCATCGTATTTCCCCTTTGCAGGCCGTTTTGATTATGTTTCTTGACAAATTGGCTCCTTTATTTTACTGTATTCATACTTTCGACAGAATCAAGCTTAAGGAAATTATGAATCCTATCTGCATCATAGATGACGAACCTTCTATCTGTTCCACCGTTGAAAGTATTTTGCAGGACGAGGGCTATCAGGTCGCATCTTTCCCGGATGCAGAGACTTTCTTACAGAATCTCGACACCGGGGAACCTTCTCTCGTGCTCCTCGATATCTGGCTTCCGGGCATGGATGGCATGCAGCTTTTGAAGCGCCTGCAGGAACGATTCCCTGCGCTTCCCGTTATTATGATGAGCGGACATGCCGGGATCAATGCAGCGGTTGTGGCCATCAAGGCCGGCGCGTATGATTTTCTTGAAAAGCCGCTGCATCAGGAAATCCTGCTCGACAAGGTTGCGTCCGCTCTGAAACACCGGCCTTTGAAAACCAATGCGACAATGTCATTGGATACGAAACCTGGGATAGTGGGCGTTGACTTTAAGTCTCCCGGGCTGGTTGATGTAGCAGAGTCTTCACAATTACAACGCACACTCAAAAGGAATATGGTCTTCAACGGCATCGGGCTTTTGAGCGGCAGAAACACAGGAGTTATCTTAAGCCCCCTCGGTATCAATGAAGGAATCGTCTTCCAAACGCTCGACGGCCAAACCATCCGCGGACATATCACTTCGGTTGAAAATTTCTCGCAAACTGTTTCGTCCAAAACGTTCTCCGCCAACTCAACGGTCCTGGACAATGGCAGACACCGGGTTCGTACCATTGAGCATTTAATGGCAGTCCTTTCCATGTACGGCATAACCAACGTGCTTATAAAAGTGGATGAAGAAATACCAAACATAGACGGTTCGGCAAAAGACTTCTGCAAGCGCATAGAAGAGGCCGGAACAGAGGAACAGTCAGCGCCCACCCGGGTTGCTGTTATTCGTCAGAAGATTGGCGTAGGAAACGAAGAAACGTATGAAAAGCATCTCTATGCAGAACCTTTTGACGGATTTGAGATAACCATGCGGGTTGACTACGATCCGCCCATAGGAGAACAGATTTTCACGTTCAATCCATCGAAACAATCTTTTGCAAAGGAAATAGCTCCGGCCCGTTCATTCAATACGTTTGAGAATATCGAAATTGCCCAGAAGCTCGGAAAGGTCGGGGGCGGGTACCTGCATTCGCACATCATCATGTACGACGGCAAGGTTATTAACACGAAACTGCGCTATCCTGATGAATTTGTCCGTCACAAGATATTGGATCTGATTGGAGACCTCTACCTGCTCGGACTTCCCATCAAAGGACGCATTGTTGCCAACATGACTTCCCATGGTTATAACCAGGCATTGGTGCAACGGTTATATGAGGCTGTACAAGGCAGCGTATGATACGCGCCCTAGAAAATATTTTGGCATTCATGAGACTTTTTTAGATGAAGCTTTGTCAATCGATGCCTTACTTGGAATCAAGCATCTGCTGAAATCTGGAAAAACAAACGTGACTGTTTGAATTTCTTCGTTAGCTCCAAACAAACTCTACCGCCTCGACCCGCCTAATATTCCTCCCAACACACCGCGCAATATCTTCCGGCCAATTTCGCTTCCCACGGTGCGCGCAGCCTGCTTCGCCATGGTCTCAACCATTCCCTGCCGTCGTTTGGTACCAAAGAGCAAATCGCTTAACGGACCTCCCCGTTCAGATGATTTCTCTGCGTCAGCTTTGGTCTCAACTGATTCCGCAGCTTCCTTCTCCGACGTTCGCTTGTTCAGGATTTCATAGGCAGATTCACGGTTTATTGTTGTATCATACTTGCCACCGAGCGGACTGCGCGATTGCACTGTTGCATGTTCTTCGAGGGTGATTGCTCCCATGCGGCATCGCGGCGGACAGATAAGTGTTCGTTCAACCGGCATGGGTACGCCTTTCGCCTGGAGCGTGGAAACAAGCGCTTCCCCCACACCAAGTTGCGATATAACTTCAGCAACATCAAGCTTCGGATTCGCAACAAATGTTTCTGCAGCTGTTTTCACAGCTTTCTTATCCCGGGGCGTATATGCCCGTAACGCATGCTGTACGCGATTTCCGAGTTGCCCGAGAATTTCATTCGGCACGTCATCAGGGAATTGGGAACAGAAATAGACACCAACGCCCTTGGAGCGGATAATCCGCACAACCTGCTCTACGCGCTGGCGCAAAAGCGGCGGTGCATCGTCAAAGAGCAGATGAGCCTCATCAAAGAAAAACACCAGCTTCGGCTTCTCAAGGTCACCAACTTCCGGCAGGTTTTCAAATAGCTCAGACAAAAGCCAGAGAAGCAGGCTTGAGTACAATCGAGGCTTCAAGATAAGTTCATTTGCAACAAGAATGTTAATGATCCCGCGGCCGCTTAAATCCGTTCTCAGCAAATCATGTAATTCCAGCGCCGGCTCGCCGAAAAAAGATTTGCCGCCTTCTCGTTCCAGAGACAACAAAGCCCGTTGAATCGCGGCAATTGATTGCGTGCTGACTAAACCATATTGTGCTGAAACTTCCTTGCGGTTATCCGCAACGAATCCGAGCAATGCTCGCAAATCGTCAAGATCAAGGAGAAGCAGTCCCCGGTCGTCTGCAAGTTTGAAGGCAATTTCAAGCATCCCGACTTGCGTATCGTTGATTTCCAGCATGCGGCCGAGCAAGGTAGGCCCAATCTCACTCAGGGTTGTACGTACCGGATGCCCTCGTTTTCCGAATACGTCCCAGAATAAAACCGGATTTCCTTCCTGTGCGTAGCCTTCGATGCCAATCTGTGCAGCGCGTTTTTTGATAGCATCATTTGCGTTTCCGGGAAGTGCAAGTCCCGCGATATCACCTTTCACATCAGCCATGAACACCGGCACTCCCATTCGGGAAAAACCTTCTGCCAAGACCATGAGAGAAACAGATTTACCGGTACCCGTAGCACCAGCTATCAAACCATGACGATTTCCATATTGTGCGAGTAAATGGACAGGATTTTCTCCCTTGCCGATAAGTATGCGATCCACACAGCCTCCTTAAACACGTCACGTGAACGTTTGTTAAACCATGATAAACCAAGCATAAATACAATAGTAAAGTTTAATAGAAAAGGCAAGACCAAAAGCAGTGCGAGATGGCGTTATCGTTAAACGAATATAGAAGTTCATGATGGTCTATGGGGATTCTCTCGTCCATATCGTCGTGCCACCGAAAAGTGGTATGCCAACAAAACCCCGTATTTTTAACTCCTGGCGAGAGAGCAATTGTAACCGACCGCTGTATATTCTTCCATCATCAGAATTATAAATCTTCCCGGATTCCCAAACATCGCCTCCTGCAAACTGAAAATCATACAGTATTTGCGATCCAAGAAGCGGCTTTGTTCTCAAATTCTCCTTTGGATTGTTCACATCAAGGATAGGGGTCCCGGGCGTACCTTCTGTTGAATCGGCAGAATACGTGGACTCTAGAAGCCAGACGATTCTACCGCAATAGTTTGAACCGCACGCATGGATTTCGATCATTGCGTCTTTGTTTTCATCCAGCCATACTCCAAGGATATCGTCGGAACTCGCAGCATTCGCAGATACACCGGTCATCATAATGAACACAATAATAAATAGATATCTTTTCATATTTCGTTTCATTCTTGTTTTCATATTCATGGGGTATGCGCATATTGTTATCGTTGGTGGTGTCATTATACGAATGCGAGGTATGATGTCAAGAAGTTAAACAGGATGGAGGATGCCAGATCCGTGATACCGGATACCTGATGGCATGCAAATTCATTTAACCGGCATCAGGTATTTCGTGAGGCATGTTCAGTCCCAAGGAACAAGTACATAGCAGGTACAACAAACAGCGTGAACAGGGTCCCGATCGAAACACCGCTCACGATAACGAGTCCCATATTAAAACGTCCCTCAGCTCCTGCGCCGCTTGCGGTCACCAAGGGCAAAACGCCAAGAACCATCGCGCCCGTGGTCATAAGAATGGGCCGCAGCCGGATCGTTGCTGCCTGCTCAATTGCCTTGCGCTTGTTTATTCCCTCTTGACGCTGCAGATCGTTCGCAAACTGGACGATCAGAATGCCGTGCTTGCTGATGAGACCAATGAGTGTTACCAGACCTACCTGGGTATAGATATTCAGACTGGCGCTGCCCACGCCAAGGCTAATGAAGATCATGGCTCCGCAAATTGACATAGGCACGCTCACCAGAACAATAAGCGGATCACGGAAGCTCTCGAACAATCCCGAAAGCGCAAGAAAAATAATGATCAATGCAAAAAAGAATGTAACCATTAAGGCACTTGATTCCTTCATGTATTGTCTTGAGAGTCCGGAAAAATCAATGCTGTATCCTTGCGGAAGTATTTCCTTGCTCAAGTGCATCAGTGTTTCCAATGCCTGGCTCATGGGAACGCCGGAAGCAGGGACCCCGAAAATCGTAGCGGAATTCAGTTGTTGAAAATGGTTCAACGATTCAGGCACCACGTTTGTCTTAAGCTGGGTTACGGTTGAAAGCGGAATCGGCGTACCCTTTCCGGAAGTAATATAATAGTCTTGCACCTGCTCGGCATTTAAGCGTTCGCTTCTCGTCACCTGGGGAATGACCCGATACGAACGGCCGGAAAGATTGAAATAATTGACATGCCCTCCTCCGAGCATCCAGCCTAATGCGCTTCCCACATCCCGCATCGAAAGACCAAGCTGTGCCACCTTGTCGCGATCGATCACGAAGGTAGTCTGCGGTTTGTCGAGCTTCAGGTCTGTGTCCACGTAGGCGAACATGCCGCTTGCTCGTGCCTTATCCAAAAGCTCCTGCGACACTTCGTTCAATCGTTCAAATGATTCGGTCGTCCCGATCACAAATTCCACCGGTAGCCCGCCTCCGCTGCCAGGAAGCGGTGAAGGTTGAAACGCTACAACGCGTGCGCCGGGAATTTGAGCAAGCTTGGCTTGAAGAAGCGGCTGCAGTTCCGAAGTAGTCCGTTTGCGATCGTCCCATGGCTTGAGCACCATCCCTGCAATACCTGAATTAAGTCCAGAAATACCTTCAACCTGGAACGCGTGGCCAGTCTCCGGGAAGCTCTTAAATACAGAATACACTTGCCGGGTGCTTAGCTGCGTCTGTTCAATGGTGGCGCTCGGCGCGGCTGTCGATTGAGCGAATATGATTCCCTGATCTTCTTCGGGTGCAAGTTCGCTGGTCGAAGTTGCATACAAAAAATAGATGCTGATGAAAATAAGCATCGCGAAAACCGCAACTACCGGAAGGGCGTTCAGAGAGCTGTGAAGCGTCTGCTCGTATGTTTGTTGCAGTGCCTCAAACTTTTTGTCTACAAAAGCGGCGAAACGACTTTTCCCTCCATTCTCTGGAGGCTTGAGAAAGCGCGAACTCATCATGGGAGACAGGGTAAGCGCAATAATGGACGAAACAGCCACTGCGCCCGCGAGCGTGAAGGCAAATTCTGTAAACAAAGCTCCGGTCAGGCCGCCCATAAAACCGATCGGCACATAGACTGCGACGAGTACAACCGAGATTGCAATGATCGGCCCGCCTAATTCCCGCGCACCCTGAATTGCTGCGGGAAAAGGTGCCATCCCGTTTTCCATGTGGCGATGCACATTTTCCACCACGATAATTGCATCATCCACCACGAGACCGATGGCAAGCACCAGGGAAAGAAGCGTCAACAGGTTGATGCTGAAGCCAAGAGCCAGCATGACGAAAAACGTTCCAATCAAAGAAAGGAGCATGGCGATCGTCGGAATGATCACCGACCGTATAGAGCCGAGGAAAATAAAAATCACAGCGGTGACAATCAGCAAGGCCTCGATCAAGGTCGTGATTACTTCATCAATAGAGCTGTGAATGTACTCGGTAGCGTCATACACGATGCGGCTGTCTAGTCCCTGGGGAAACTGGGCGACAATTGAGGGAAACGCAGCCTCGACATCGTTGACCACCGTAAGCACATTGGCTGTTGGCGCAACTTTGATTCCGATAAAGACCGCGTTTTCGCCGTCAAATGCCACGGAACTGTCATAATCTTCCGCACCCAGCGTGACTTCGGCAACATCTCCCAGCCGGACAATGGCGTTATCCCGTGACTTCAGAACAAGATCACGGAAATCTTCAACACTATGCAGACACGTGTCTGCGGTAAGGTCAACCGTCACCATCTGGCCATTCGTTCGTCCGATCGCCGAGATAAAATCATTGTTCGCGAGCGCAGTACTGATGTCCGTGGCAGTAACACCAAGGGCGGCCATCTTTCGAGGGTCAAGCCATGCCCGGATCGCAAACTGCCGCTTGCCAAGGATTTCGGCAGTCTGGACCCCGGTTATTGCCTGCAATTTCGGCTGCACGACCCGGATCAGATAATCGGTAATGTTATTCGTCGGCAGAACCTTGCTATAAAAGCCAAGGTACATCGAATCAACGGTATCACCGACTTCAATCGATATCACCGGCTGCTGGGTATCTTTGGGAAGCTGATTCAGGACGGCATTGACCCGCGTGTTGATCTCGGTCAATGCCTTGTTCGGATCATAGTTCAATCGCAGATTTGCCTGGATCGTGCTGATGCTCTGCCTGCTGGATGACGTGAGATAATCAATGCCATTCGCCTGGGCAATAGAATTCTCGAGCGGCGTAGTGATAAAACCCGCAACAAGCGACGGATCAGCGCCAGTATAAATCGTGGTAACGGTCACCACCGCGTTTTGGGTCTCGGGATATTGCCGTACCGAGAGAACACTGGCCGAGCGGATGCCCAGCACAAGGATCAGCAGGCTGACCACCGTCGCGAGCACCGGACGTTTTATGAAAAGGTCGGTAAAATGCATACGTTTTTAAAAGCTCAAATAACAAATTTCAAATTACAAATAATATTCAACAACCAAATTCCAATTCTTTGACCCTTGGCGTTTGGTTATTGGTTACTGGTGCTTATTTGTTATTTGGTGCTTGTTCATTGGCGTTTATTTATCATTTGTTATTTGGAATCTTTTTTCATTTATTCGTTATTCACCTTTGGCGCTTCTTCATTGGTCGGCTGGATCTGATTGTTAATGATGACGACGCTGCCGTTTTTCAGCTTCAGTTGCCCGCTGGTCACAACCCTGTCTCCTCCCTTAACTCCTTTGAGTATCGCCACCTGATCACCGCGTGTCATACCCACGGTGATAAATACTTGCTTTGCTGTCAGAACCGGCTTGTTATCATTATTTTTGCCTTCCTCAACAATAAACACCGTATCGCCGTACGGATTGTAGGTTACGGCTGTCTGAGGAAGCGTCAGATAACGTTGCGGTGATCCGGCACTGACCTCAACCGTCGCATACATTCCAGGAAACAATTTGTGTTTCGGATTATCCACTGTAGCTTGAATCTGTACATTACGCGTATCCGAATCGATCCGCGGGTTGATTGCCGTTATCCTTCCGTTGAACGTCCGTCCGATTTGTGCATCCGTAAAAACCGTTACTTTCTGACCGAGCGAAATACGTGAGAGCTCCTGCTGCGGCAGAGAAAAATCGATATAGATCGAGCCGAGCGACTGGAGCGTCACCAGTTTATCACCGGGGTTAAGGTACTGGCCCGGATTCACCGTGCTGATGCCGAGCTTCCCGGCAAACGGTGCTCTGATTGTTTTTTTAGCCACGAGCGCGGCCTGCTGGGCGACCTGGGCCTGTTTGCTCTTAAGATCAGCAGCATCCGCATCAAGCGTTGCCTTGCTTATGGCCCGGAATGCAAACTGTTTCTTGTCGCGTTCGTAGACCGTGCTTGCAAGTTCGGCAGCGGCTTCAAGCGATCTGAGCAGTGCTATGTCCGCATCCGCATTCAGCTGCACCAGCACCTGGTCTGCATTCACCTGATCGCCGGATTTGAAATGAATCGATCGAACAATGCCGGAAATTTCACTGCTCACGTCAACACCCCGGACAGCGCGGAGACTTCCCACGGCTTTGACCTGCGGTTTCCAGGTTTGAAGTTCAGCCTTTATCGCGGTCACGACAACAGGCGGCGTCTTGCCTGAGGCCATCTGCTTTTTCATCATGCTTGCTACAAACATCTTGTAGCCGAATATACCGCCAAAAAGCAGACCGAAACTGATCAGCATGATCACCATGCGTTTGCTCGTCAGATGACTTTTCAAATCAGGGTTTTGAAGTTTCGAGAACATGAGCCTGGTTTTCCTTTGCTGAGAGAGATTGAGTATCTGTCTTCGCGTCCCGGTTCCACCACCCGCCGCCCAGCGCTTGGAACAGAGCTGCCGTGTCTGCAAACCGCGCAGTCTGGGCCACGACAAGGCCGATCTTTGCCTGCTGATATTGTCTTTCAGCATTCAAGAGTAAAAGATAACTGACCGCACCGAGCTCAAATTGTTTTCGGGTAAGATCAAGTGCGTTCTTTGCTGCGGTCTCGGCATCTGCCTGGGCTTTCAGCGCGAGCGCGTCCAGCTCCAGCGCACGAAGCACATCCGCCACGTTCTGAAATGCCTGCAACACAACTAAACGATACTGGGCTTCGGCCTGATCGTATGCTGCAACTGATGCGCGTCGTTTTGCAGCAAGCTCTCCTCCGCGGAACAGCGGCTGGAGCAGTCCGGCGCCAAGGTTCCATGCGGACGCACCGGGATGGAACAATTGAGAAGGCTGCAAAGCAGAATATCCTCCACCGCCAGATAGGGTGACCTGGGGATACAAATTTGCAGTGGCAACTCCGATCTTCGCGCATGCTGCATGCAGTAATTCCTCTGAAGCGCGAATATCCGGACGCTGGCGAACGAGAGATGAGGGTAGGCTGACCGGCAAATCTCCCGGCAGCGTAAGATTTGCCAGAGTGAATTCTGGCAGTGCTCCTGCCTCATTCGGGAGTATACCGGCTAACACAGCAAGGAGATGCCGGGTTTGTGCAAGCTCTTTTTCAAGTGGCGGAAGATTTGTTTTTGTCTGGGCAAGCTGCGTTCGCTGCGCGAGAACCTCTGCAAAGGCGAGTGCGCCGAACTCGTATTGCCGTTCGATCATAGTAAGCTGCCGTTCCTGAAAAGCAACGATTTCCCGCATGGCCTGCAACTGGCCTCGTAATGACGCTTCCCGTATTGCTGTCGTAACAATATTCGACGTGAGAGTAAGATACACAGCCTCGCGTTGGAATCGCTGATAATCAACCTGCGCACGCAGCGATTCCAATTCCCGCCGCGCACCTCCTGCAATGTCGAGCGTATACGTGACGTTTACCGTGGCATTATAGAGAGTAAAAGGAGCAGGATGTGTATTCGATTGCCCGAGTTCGGTACCCGAGCTTTTTGATCTCGTAACCGATGCGTTGGCATCAACACGGGGAAGCAGCGAGGAACCAACCGTGGCATAAAAAAGTTCTTGTGCTTGTCTGATCGCTGCTTCGGCTGAAGCAAGTGTGGGATTGTTTGCGAGTGCCCGTTGCATAACCTGATTGATTTCCTGAGAATGAAAAAGCGTCCACCATTGGAAGGGAATGTCCTGGCCAAAAACAATGCGCTGTCCAGGAGTCCTGGTTTCAGGCACTGCCGGGATTTTCTGACGCAAAGGTGCCGAAGTATAGGTGTTTGTATCCGGTGCCTTGGGCTCTTTAAAATTCGGGCCAACAGCACACCCGTTCACGGTAATGCCAATGGCCAGAAACATAACAGGCATTTTCACATACAAGCGTTGAAGCACGTTTTTTACCCCGACAGAGAATGAAAATGCAAATGGTGTATGTTGCATACTATCGGTCAAAGGCATGAAAAACTTTATGGAAAAATAGAAGACGCATTTTTGATAGTATCGTGAAGCAGGGAGGGACGCGACACTTCATGCCGGATGCCTGATACCAGATTCCAACCTTTGAAGAAAAACTCAAATCTGTTTTGAAACATGCTGGCGTGGTTAAATGAAGCGATGTTTTTGAAATGTTGAAAAGAGATATCTATAAAATTAAGAATTTTGGAGAAATAGCAATGCAGGAACTGGAATCAACTCTGGCAGCTCTCGAATATACAGCAAAAAATCAGAGAGAAAAGAAAATATCAACCGGCTACAAAAATAACACAGAGTACTATTCAAATAACTTCATCGATGCCGCGACAACAAGGGAAACGTTTCTGTTAAACAATCTTTTCCCGAATAGTAACGAGAGATTTATTGACGCAATAAATTTGCCACAAATATCTTTTTTTTTGATATATTTTATGCGAGGAGGTTGCATGAAACGGATTACTGAGATAGCAATGTTTGCCGCAGAATTGATGGGAGCAAGGAATGCGAGTATATGGCTCGACACGCCGAATGAAGGTCTTGACGGCAAAAAACCTTCCGAAATATGGAATGATCCTACCGGGGCTGCAAAAGTGGAAACCCTTCTTTTTAAAATAAAGAGGAGACGCGAATTGTAAACAGATATTGATCCCCGTTCAGTTAATTTCGCTATCACGCCAACCAATGGTATACTGCCGCAGTAAATTATCATAAACATTATGAAATACTACACCTATAAAGGTAGAAGAAAAAATCAATATTTTACTATTCCGTGGCTCACCGAGCTCACCGATTTGAATCTTCCAAATGAGATCAGCCAAAGCCATTTTAGACTGTTTGAAATAGTTGACATTGAATCTGATGCTCAACTTCTGCAAGAGGGCAAGCAAATTATTGAAGCTATCGGTAAAAACGGTTTCGCCATCCATAGGACTGCATTTTGGTTTGAGAAAATTAAACAAAGGGAAGAAGAACACGTTTCAGTTCAACCAGCAAACAACACTGACAGCGTTCAGCATGAGAACCTCTTAGAAAGCAATACAGCGGACACAGACAAATTGAAAACTGACGACTCCATTGAAGCAGAGGACAGCGCAGAACATGAAAGCTTCATTGAAATAAAAAACACGATTCCCACTCCAGAGCGAAACTACAGAATCCTGAACCAGATATTGGGTGAAGTGAAAACCTTGCCGAACTCGCTTACAATAGAAGCAAAAGGTTTCAAACCTCTCCATATCAAGAAACAAGGCAACCGGATTTCGCTGCTCCAATCCCGGGGTAAGGTTCCCGATCCCCTGGCAGAAATAACCATTTCGCCGGACCTGAAAAAAGCGATTGCATTATCATATCAAGATGCAAGCGGAATAATTATTTCGAGTCGTTCAGAAATGAATCAGATGCTCGCTGACTGGCTGGAAGACCTCAGGACTCAAGGGTTTGCCAGAAAATAGGATGCCGATTGTTCCTATAAAAATGGAATCTTATATCCGAGATTGGGAAGAGGGATAGAGACTGACATTCAGGAATGCACGTGTTGCGCTGCGCTGTAATTCCAATAGTTATCTGGTGGAGGCGGCGGGAATTGAACCCGCGTCCGAAAACCGTCAGCCAGAAGCTCATACATGCTTATCCCCTCGTTTAAATCTCGCTTCACCGGCGCCTCAGGGAAAGCTCCGGTTCAGCCAGTCCGGTTTATCTCGTCATTCCGTCCCGGACAATCGGAAAGACCAGCCTGGTCTCTGACGTCTCTGCGGCCGTTCAGGCCCCAGCCGCGAAACGCGCTAACCTAAATTAGGCAGCGAGTGCCAGTTCTTGATTATTGGCAGTTATTATTGACCATGTGTTTAACGAGCCCCATGGCACCTCGGCATGCAACTCCTGACCTCTGTGTCCCCGTCGAAGCCTGTCGCCCCCTTTCTAATACAAATTCGAAATACGAAACAAAAGGCGTCTCACGCAAAGGCGCAGAGGACGCAAAGTTTCATCCAGAATTTTATCTTTCTTTGCCGAGCTTAGCGGCTTTGCGCGAAATGCTCTATTCTTTTCGTATTTCAACTTGCGATATACTACTTCATTTACGAATGTTATTCAAGATGCTTTTGAATTGCTCTCCGGTTATTCCATGAAGTCTGATGATTTTTTCGCGGGAAGCCTGGCCGGATACGATCTCTATCTTGGACTTGGCAAGAGAAAGGATATCTGAAAGAAATTTGATGAGTGCTTCATTCGCCGCGCCGTCAACCGGCGCTGAGGTTAGTTTGATTTTAAGTTTTTCCTGATCTGTGATAATTTCGTTTCTGGATGATCGTGGTTGAACACGGACGGAAACCGTGATAAAAGATTCTCCATTATTTTTCGGTTGCTTCGTTTCTCGTGTCACTGGCCCCTTCCTCATATCGAACCATCTCAAGATGCATTTGAACAACCTTTTTTATATCTTCCAGGAAATGATGTCTCCGCCGGCTCAGCTCCTGAATCTCCGCTTCCAGTCGAACTTTTTCCTGTTTGGCTTTCATGATGATTTCCTGGCCCTTCAATTCTGATTCCTGGATCATCAAGGCAGCTTCCTTGCGGGAATGTTCCTTGCTTTCCTCGCTCAGTTTCTGAGTCATGATCATGGTGTTCTTAACAGTTTCTTCTCGTTCGTTGAGTTCCCGTACACGATCATCGTAACCCATGCGAAAGTCGCGAAGCTCAGCAATCTCCCGGACAAGGGATTCCATCTCGTCTCGCACGAGGTCGAGAAACATGTCCACTTCGCTTTTGTCATATCCTCGAAATACTATCTGAAACTTTTTTTGTTGAATATCAAGCGGCGTTACCTTCACTTGATCAGTCATGTATAGTGCCTCCTTTGGAAGAGACGTATCTGTATTTTATCCCATTGATTGCCCGATTCTAAGCAGCGTGCTGACCACCGCGTATTTCAGAAAAATGATAATCAGTACCGCGATGAGCGGCGAGAGATCAAGCCCTATTTTCCATGGCGGCACAAGCTTGCGGATCCGCGCAAGCACCGGCTCGGTTATCCGGGTGAGCATCTGGACGATCGCGTTATAGGGATCGGGATTAACCCAGGAAATAAGCGCACGGACAACAATGATCCACATATAAACGGTCAGAAGAATGTTCAGGACTTCTGCAATACCAATGATAATATTTCCAAAAACGAACATACGTATCTCCTCATCGAGTCTAGAAAATCGCTTGCTATACCTGTTTTCCGAGTTCTTTGCTGCGAGCAGTAGCAGCCTCAACTGCATTCATCAAGGTAGCACGAATCTTTCCTTTTTCAAGAGTGTGGAGTCCTTCAATGGTAGTACCTCCTGGTGACGCTACCATGTCACGTAGTTTTCCCGGATGCTCTCCTGTCTCCAAAACCATTTTTGCTGCTCCGAATACGGTCTGAGCTGCAAGCTCAAGCGCGAGCGATCTGCCGAGCCCAGCCTTTACCCCGGCATCAGACAATGCTTCAATAATCGTAAACACATATGCAGGTCCGCTGCCGGACAATCCAACCACCGCATCCATAAGTTTCTCTTCAATAATAACGGCTTTCCCCACGGAATGAAATATGCGTTGCACGAGGGTCAGATCATTCGCAGTAGCGTGCGTGCCCTTGCAGATTCCCGCAGCGCCTGCAAGAACCAGCGCAGGGGTATTCGGCATGACCCGCACAACACGGGAGCCTTCGGGAAGAAGTGGTTCAATTTTTGAGAATGGAATTCCCGCGGCAATCGAAATCACGAGTTTCGTGTGCTCGACCGTACTTGCAATCTCTCCCAGAACGCTCAGAATAGTCTGTGGCTTCACGCTCAGCAAAATAATATCGGCTTTTTTAACTGCATCGATATTGTTTTTTTGCAGAACGATACCATAGGTCTTTTTAAGATATTCGAGCCGGTCATAAGAAATATCGGCAACCAGGATTTGGTCGGTCTGTACAGCATTGGCGGCCAGCAGTCCTTTGATAAGCGCTTCAGCCATGTTCCCGCCGCCGAGAAATGCTATTTTTTTATTGGCAAACATACACCCTCCATCCTGTGAATGGTTTGAAGCCTCATGAATTTACCTGCTTCTTTCTCCGAATATCGCAGTTCCTATCCGAACCATGGTTGCGCCTTCCTGAATCGCAACTTCAAAATCATTGCTCATTCCCATGGAGAGCTCTCGCATGGAAACGTTTGGAACAGCTTTCTTTTGTATATATTCAGATAGTTCACGAAGAATGCGAAAATAAGGCCGCACTTGCTCAGGGTCGTTCAAAAAAGGCGGTATGGTCATAAGACCCTTGATCGAAATATTGCTGAGCGGTGCCGCTTCTTCAACAAGAGAAGAAACCTTTTCAACCGTTGTGCCAGCCTTGCTGTCTTCCCGGGCAATATTCACTTCAACAAGCACATCTTGTATTTTTCCGATCTTTGCAGCCTGCCGATTCAATTCTTTTGCAAGATCAAGACTGTCCACCGAATGAATGAGATCAAAGAGCTGTACTGCATACTTTGCCTTATTTGTCTGCAAATGGCCGATCAAGTGCCAGTGCGCAATTTTCCCAAGCTGCTCAATCTTTTCTTTTGCCTCCTGTACGCGATTTTCACCAAGGATTCCAGCTCCGGCTTCAATGGCAGCCTTGATATTTTCCGCAGGAACGGTCTTGGTCACCACAACAAGCTTGATGGATGAAGATTCGCGGCCTGCTCGTTCCGCGGCTTTACAGATTTTATCCATGACCGTCTTGTAATTATCAGCAATCGACATGGCATCTCAATCTTAACCACGATAAAATGAAAATTAATGTATCCCGTGTTCATCCGTGGTTACGAAACGTTCAGCATTATCACTGACAGCATCCTGCCGGTCCTGCCTTCTGCACGGAACGAATAAAACAGGTCCCTTCTGCATGACGTGCACAATCCGATTGTATGAATATTCCATTCCTGAATCCCTGTTTGGGCAAGCTCTTTCATGGTGGTTTTTACGAGATCCAGGTGCCATCGGCCATTCCCGTGTTCAGTTGCAATCTGATCCCAAAAAGGGAATGCCTGCTTCACCTTGGTCATGACCGGTTCGTCGACTTCATAACACTCCGGTCCGATTGCAGGACCGATCCCGGCAATTATCGTTGAAGGGTCAGATCCGAATGTATCCTGCATTCGATACACTGTCTTCCCGACAATATTCAAGACGGTACTTTTCCAACCCGCATGAATTGCTGCAATTGCCCTCAGAGCAGGATCAACCAGCAAAACAGGAACGCAGTCAGCGGTTTCAACCCCGATGGCTATTCCCGGTATATTCGTGATCATCGCATCTGCCTGAACGGATTTCATTGTCTGATAATTCCGTTCATCCGCCGTCACGATGGTTTCTCCATGTATCTGCTCTACCGTGACCAGCCGGTCATTGGCAATACCAAAATCTTTAGCTATGACGTTCCAATCATCCGTAGCCTTGACGCCGTTTTTTCTTGCGCCAAGTCCGTTCCGACGTGTGGTAAATGCATGGTGTATGACTTCTGTCTGCTCAAGGGCAGAAATTATCAGATATTGAGAACCATCCGGGGTATTCATGTACGAGTCATTCTCTCGCTGTGTTCATCAGTGTTCATCCGTGGTTCGAGTTTCACACACTCCGCACGCAGTGCATGATCCGACACTGCATGGCGGCGTAAAAATGCCATTTCGCGCGCGATCGTATTCGTTCTTAAGATATTCTTTTCTCATACCGATGTCAATAAAATCCCAGGGAAGAACCTCGTCAAAACCACGCCTTCGATGCGCGAAAAAATCAATATCCACTGCAGCGATTCTGGCTGCCTTTCTCCAACTCCCTCCGTTTTTATGCGCGGCATACAGAACGCTTCCCGCTCTCCGGTCTCCGTTGGACAGGAAGGCCTGCAGATAATCCCTCTTCGGCAGATCATGAATAAGATCGGTATTGCCGATTTTTTTTACAGCGCGGGAAAGAAACCGAAGTTTGCGGTTCAGGCTGAGAATCGAATCCATAGGCTCCCACTGAAACGGGGTGAATGGTTTTGGCACAAATGCATTTACGGAAAGCGTTATTTTGCCGATCCTGCCGCGTTGTCGCGCATGCTGAAGCTGAATATCATGAACACAGGCAGCAAGAGCCGGGATTGCTTCAATATCCTCTTGGGTCTCCGTCGGGAGTCCGATGATGAAATAAAGTTTCAGATTCGGAATGCCGGCCTCGAAGACCTTATTGACGGCATCAAGAATGTCTTCTTCGGTAATTCCTTTATTGATTACCTTCCGCAGCCGCTCGGAGCCTGCCTCCGGGGCAAGCGCAATGGTCTTGTGTCCGCTCTTGGCAAGCCGTGCAAGGAGTTTCTTGTGCAGCGCATCAGCACGAAGCGATGAAACAGATACTGCTCCTCGTATCGAAGAGCAGAGTTCCTGCATAAAAGGGTAATCTGAAATCGCCGCACCCACGAGTCCTGTTTTGCCGCAGAGAGCATCCGCTTTTTGCGCATGTTTTTTTGCAGCTTCTATTCCAAGGGTCCGGGGAGGCAGGTAAATTGATCCGGCAAGACAAAACCGGCAGTGCCGGTTACAACCACGCATTATTTCCGTAAGATACATGTTGCTGAATTCGGTATTCGGAGTCAGAATCGCGGTTGCTGCCGACAGGGTGTCGAAATTCCTGACCGTGCGCTTGATGATCCGGTCGGGAGCTGACGGTTCACGTTTCACTCTCGCTTTGATCGTTCCGTCAGAATGATACTGAATATCGTAAAATTCCGGCACATACACGCCTGGTATTGTGCTTATTGATTGGAGCAGTTCAAGCCTCGTTTTCTTCCTCTCACGCTTAAACGCGTTAATACATTTTCCAATAACTTCTTCCCCTTCACCCACAATTACAGCATCGAAAAAATTTGCAAGCGGCTCAGGATTGAAAAAGGAACATGCGCCGCCGAAAATTATGAGCGGATCATGGTGGGTTCTTTCCCGTTTTAAAACAGGAATACCTGAAAGGTGAAGCATGGTAAGCACGTGCAAATAATCCAGCTCGAATGAAATGGAAAACGCAAGGATATCGAAGCCTTTCACCAGCCGTTTGCTTTCAAGCGAAAAAAGAAGCGTCTTGCTCGCAGCATATTCAGCCATATCTTCCTTATCCGGAAGAAAGACACGTTCACAGACCGTGTCAGGCCGTTTGTTCAAATGGGCATATATCTGATGTATCCCGAGATTCGACATGCCAACATGGTACGTATTCGGATAGGCAAGCGCAACCCGTACTTCGGGATCGTCGTTTTTGTACACGGTACCCTTTTCAGCTGCAAGCAAGGTATTCGCTTTTTCAATAAGTTTTCGGGACATGGAAGGATTATACTCTTTCAGGTGGATGGGACGCAATCAAATCGAAAGATAAGAACGATTAGTTCGTTTGCAAAAAATAGCGACTACCGGCAAATATCTCGAATGGCTGTCGCATAATCCCTGGCACCGAAGATCGCTGATCCGGCAACAAGAATATCCGCCCCGGCCTCGATAATTTCACGTGCATTTTCCGGCTTGACTCCGCCGTCAACCTCAATGAGGGTTTTGAGTCCTTGATCATCGATCCGCTTCCTGAGCCTCCTGATCTTGCCCAGCGCCGAAGGAATGAACGCCTGCCCTCCAAAACCAGGATTAACCGACATAATCAGGACCATGTCGACATCCTCGAGAATATAGTCGAGCATTTCAATCGGGGTTGCCGGATTCAGGGATACCCCTGCCTTGACGTTTTTATGTTCCTTAATTGATTGGACAAGCCGGTTTAAATGCGTTGCTGCTTCGACATGCACCGTAAGGTAATCGGCTCCTGCATTCACGAAATCAGTTATATACAATTCCGGATTTGTGATCATGAGATGCACATCGAACGGAAGTTTTGTGGTTTTTCGTGCGTTTTTTACGATCACCGGGCCGATGGTAATGTTCGGAACAAAGTGGCCATCCATCACGTCAACGTGAATAATATCGGCCCCTGCTGCTTCAACAGCTTTGATCTCTTCTCCCAGCCGGGAAAAATCCGCAGAAAGAATGGAGGGAGCAATCTTTGCTTGTCTTGTCATTGTAATATTCCTCAAAATTGAACTGACCGGATTGTAGCGTAAAATTTTTTAATTGTAAATCGAAAGGTTCTTCAATTATGGCGTATAAAAACAAAGGCCGCTTCCAGATAAAAATAGCACATCAGGATATGGAGATAGAGTTTATTTACTCACGATAATATCAACCGTTGCATCAACGGTTACCGGAGACCCGGCTGCTGGTTTCTGCTGCATGACAATTCTCGATGGCACGGCTGAAGTTTCGCTCCCCCCGCGGCTGGAAGTCCGGTATTGAAGCCCCATGCGTTGTACAACGGCAACGGCTTCTTCCACTTTTTTTCCAACCAGCTTCGGCATGACAAAAGGCGTGGTTTTTTTGCCGGTACTCACCAGCATATTTATAGCAGCGCCCTTATCCAGCGGGCTGCCTGCTTCCGGGGCTTGAGCAATTACAATATCTCGTTCAATCTGTTCGGACGATACCCGCGATATCAGGCCGGGCATAAATCCCGCCTGTCGTATTTTCATATCCGCCTTCCTGAAATGCTCGCCGACAATTTTCGGAGCCTGCATGTCAGATGACCCAAGACTTAAAACCACACGGACTTGTCGGCCTTTTTTTAACGTGCTGCCGGGTGCTGGAGATTGAGATATCACCACATCTTTGAGGATCGTCGGATGCGGCTCTCGTTTATCCACTTTTAAATGCAAGCCTTGTTGCGTCACGAGTTCAATTGCGGTCACAATGTCCTGACCGGTAAAATCAGGAACTTTAACTTCTTCCTGCCGGAGAAGCAGCGCTACGACCGCGAAAGCACTTAATATCCCAACAGCGATAAGTGTTATGAAAATTCCCACTACTTTAAAAAAGCGTTTCATAATTGCAGTAATATTATACAGAAAAAAAAGAAAGAGCAAGTCCTTGTTTGCAAGCTAAAAATCGGTGACAGCAAAGCATCCTGCTCACAGAGTATTGCGTTTTATAAGCCGTGCGCCGAAGAATCCGTCCAGGCTCGGCTCATGGGGAAACGTCCGATAATATCCCTGCGCATCAACGAGATGTTGAGCTGATGCGGGAAGCAATCCTCGTGAATCTTCCAGGCTGAATTCAGGATGCGCTCGGAGGAACGCCTGAATCCTATCTTCATTCTCCTCGGGTTCTGTAGTGCAGGTTGCATAAACCAGGACCCCGCCTGGTTTCAAGAGCGAAGAACAGTTTTCAAGAATCCGCTCCTGAATTTTTTCACATTCCCTGGTTATGCTTTCCCGCTTGTTCCAGCGGCCATCAGGATGTCTGCGAAGCAATCCAAGTCCTGAACAAGGGGCATCAATCAGAATGGAGTCATACCTGCCGTGCGCATATCGGGACGCATCCGCTTTGACCGGATTGATTATGGTTATTCCCAATCTTTTCGTATTCTCGGTTATCCGTTTCATTCGTTCAGAATCAGTATCGATTGCAATGATGCTTCCCTGATTTTGCATGCGTTCGGCAAGATGGGTTGCCTTTCCACCCGGTGCAGCGCAGGCATCAAGCACCATCTGCCCAGGGTGAGGAGCAGGCAGAAAACCGATCAGTTGAGCTGCTTCATCTTGGACCATAAACCAGCCTCGCTTGTATGCGGATAATGTGTGGAGTGGCGGAGATGCAATCAGTTCAAGTCCGAGAGGTGAATAGAGCGTTTCTTTTGATTGAACGCCTTCTGACGCCAGAGAAGTTTTGAGTTCTTCACGAGTTGTTTTGAGAAGATTTGTCCTGATTACGAGCGGTGCATGAAGATTGTTGTTGGCGAGAGTTTTTTCGGTAATCTCCTCACCGAACCGCTGCATCCAGCGCCGAATCAGCCATTCAGGATGTGAATAGAGAACAGAAAGCCGTTCGACTGGAGATGCAAATTCAGAAAAGCTGATCCTGTTTCTCCCCCGATCAAGATTTCTGAGCAAACCATTAACGTAATTGTTTTTCTGGCCATGCGTCTTCGCCAGTTCTACCGCAGTATCGATCGCCGCATGAACAGGAACCCGATCAAGAAACAGCAGTTGATATGCTGCTAGCCGAAAAATATTTCTTGTCCAAGCATCCGTTTCCTCGACGGGGCGGGCGGAAAATCTATCAAGCACCCAATCAAGCCGTTTTCGATTCCGAAGCGTTCCGTAGACCAATTCAAGAATGAATGCACTATCCCGCTGATCGAATACAGCGCGCGCCTTGTCAAGAAGCGAATCAGCAAAGCCTCCGTTTTCAACGTGACGCAGAATTTCAAGTGCTGTTTGTCGGGGTTTATCGATGAGTGCCACAGATGTCAGCGGCCGCCTGTCAGGAATTCAAGTGCGTGAGCCACCTTTGAAATATCGACGCTTGTGTTTACGCAAGGGCCGAATGGGCGGTCGTTCAGAATACCGATGACGGGAAGCGGAAAAGCATCCTGGATTCCGCTCGTAAGATCGCGCTCACATGCAACCGCAATAACAACCTTTGGTTTGGTTTCAGTAATCCGTCTTCTGGCAAGTGTTCCACCGGTTGCAATCGAAAGATCAACCTGATACCGGTCGGCAAGCTCCACCAACTCCTTGATCCGGCATTTGCCGCAGGCACGGCATTTCTGCGCATTGGTGGTGATTTTAATATCACAATCGCTAAATTGCAAACAGTGCGGCATGAGCAGGAGAACACGATCTGGCTTTTTATCACGACAGAGTGCGCGAACAAGTAGATTATTCACTTCCACAAAAGATTGCTGCACCCGTTCCCGGGAGATACCAAAGAGATTTCCCACAAGCATAGTAAGCGGAAAAAGTATCCGGATCAAAATACCTCGGAAGCCTTTCCCCCAAAAAATCTCTTTTCCTAATAGGATGGTAAGAACAAGCAAAAGTACTCCAATAATGCCTATTCCCAGCAGTACTCCCAGAGTCATGAATATAACGGCGGGTGCTTGCGGATGAATTATTGCAAGTCCCGGTTTAAGAAGCGCGTATAGCCCGGCTACAACCAAAACAAGCAACAGTGTGGTTAAAATAATCAGAGCAATAAAGGTTGTTTTTTTAGAAAGAGGCATGTGTGTGAATTTCAAATTACAAAATTCAAATTTCAAACAATAGTCAAGCTTCAAAAATGAGAATTTGGTAATTGGTATTTATTTGTTATTTGATGCTTGTTATTTTACCCGTTGTTTCAAATTTCTTTCCTTCTATTTTATACCCTCTGAGAAATTCTGCAGCGGTCATCGATTTTTTGCCTTCAGGCTGTAATACAAGAATTTGAAGAATTCCATTTCCCGTCCCTGCATGAAGGATATTATTTTCTTTGGCATATAAAATTCCTGGTTCACCCGTGCCTGGCTGCGCCTTTGCATCAATAATTTTCACTCGAACGCCGGACAAGAAACTGAATGCTCCGGGCCACGGCGAGAGCCCTCGAACCCGGTTTCTTATTTCAGCTGCTGAAAGGGTCCAGTCGATAATTCCCTCTTCTTTTTTGAGAAGGGGTGCAAGCGTTGCCTGTGCATGATCCTGTGGCTGAGGAATCACTCTGCCGGACGCAATCAAGGGGAGTGCCGTGGTAATAAGCCTGGCGCCTAACTCTGAAAGTTTCTGAGTCAGACTGCCTGCAGTATCCGTTGGCTCGATAGGGATCCGCTCCTGCATCAAAATGGCGCCGGTATCCATGCCCTCATCCATCTGCATGATGGTAATGCCGGTGTCCTGTTCTCCGCGGATAATCGCCCAATGAACCGGAGCAGCGCCTCGATACCGGGGAAGAAGCGATGCATGAATGTTAATACATCCTGGCAGCAGCAGGGGCAAATCAAGAATTTCACGCGGTAAAATCTGGCCGTATGCCGCAACAATGATGCCCTCGGGCTCAAGCTTGCGAAGGGTTTCAATGAATTCCTGGTCGCGTACGCGCCGTGGTTGAAAAACCGTCAACCCCATGTCCTGCGCTGCAAGCTTCACAGCCGGTGCGGCAAGGGATTTTCCCCTGCCTGCCGGTTTGTCGATCCTGGTCACGACTCCGACAATCGTGTGTCCGGCTGCCGCCAGGGCTCGAAGCGGCGGCACGGCAAATTGCGGGGTACCTATATAGACCAGTCTCATGTGTACATCCAGGACTCAAACAATTTCATACTCACAAGCTGGGATTTTAAATCTTATTTAAGTTTTCTATGAATTTGCTGTATGCATTATTCCGCTTTGACATGTTTTTTGTATCGTCTCCGGAAAAAATTTTTCTTTAAAGAGCTTAACCGGTCAATATACAGAATTCCGTTCAAATGATCGATTTCATGCTGAAGAGCCTTTGCCAAAAAACCCTCTGCCTCGATTTCAAAGGTTTTTCCATCCTGATCCTGTGCGCGGACTTTTACCCTGGCTGCCCGTTTGACCTTTTCCTCATAATCAGGAATACTGAGACACCCTTCCTCTTCGATAATTGACCCTTCCTGCGAAAGAAACGCAGGATTCACAAGAACAAGAAGGGGGTGATTCTGCTTTTTTTCCTTTTGCATACTGAGATCAATAACGGCAAGCTGAAGCGATTCGCCGATCTGGTTGGCTGCCAGTCCGACGCCAGGAGCAGCGTGCATGGTCTCAACCATATCATCGATCAGCCTTCTCAGGGAATCGTCAAACGAGATAACCGGAGATGTTTTCTGTCGGAGAATAGGGTCAGGATAGAACCGTAAATCTCTTTTTGCCATAATCATTTTTAACACGATTTATTTTTAAAATCAAGGGATAAGAATCGCAAACTGTTGACACTGAAACATGCTTTGTGGTATTTTTAGGTCATGGCTATCGATAAAAACAGCGTCGTAAAGGAGGCCCAGAAGTACATCGCAAAGGGTCAATTCGATAAAGCCATCGCAGAATGGAAGAAGCTGCTCCGCGAATCTCCTGCTGATTCGAATATTTACAACACAATCGGCGATCTGTGTTTGAAAAAGGATGCCAAAGCTGAAGCAGTGGATGCGTATAAAAAAGCTGCCGACATCCTTGCTGCCGATGGTTTCACGTCAAAAGCAATTGCCCTCTACAAAAAAATCCTGAATATCGATAAACAAAATGTTGAGATCCATCAGTCCCTTGGCGACTTAAACGCTGAAAAGGGGCTTACCGGCGCCGCTCTTGAAAGCTACAAGGTTATTGCCGACTATTACACGCACAAGCATGACAATATAAATGCGCTTCGGATTTTCCAGAAAATGGCCGATCTGAATCCGTCGAATCTGTCGTTTCGGATCAAGCTCGGCGACATGTACGCCAAAGAAGGCATGAAACCCGAGGCAGGCAAAGCCTACCTCGATGCAGCAGATGCCTTTCTTGTTAAAAACGAATTCCAGGAGGCCCGTCTCCTGTTCGAAAAAGTTCTTTCTCTGGATCCTCAGAATAAGGACGTGTATCATCGGGCCGGTCTTATTTATCTGAAAGAAGGAAAGTTCGTCGAGGCCTGCAAGGCATTAAAGCCCGTATTTGAGAACAATCCGTCAAATGAAGAAGTGGCTGAAGCCTATCTCGAAGCGCTTGCACAGGCCGGGAAACATGCAGAGTCTGCGGAAGCGCTTGCCAGGCTTGTCGAGCATCATCCGGAAAAAGCCGGTCTTCATGAAAAACTTTTTGCTTCATACTGCGCTCTGAACGAAAAAGAAAAAGCCGGGCACGAGCTTACCTTGCTGGTTCAACAAAATACCGCACACGGCAATCATGTGGCTGCAGAAAAACTGCTCGACACCTTCGTTTCTACCTGGCCTCAATCGGTCTGGGGCCGAAGAAAACGAGCCGAGTTTTATACCTCGCATTCGCGGGTCGGGGAAGCAGCACAGGAGTTTCTTGATGCGGGCGACCTTCTCCTGGGACAGGGTGATCGGGAAGAAGCAACGACTTTCTTTGAACTCGCGATAAAACTGTCTCCGGATATGATAGAAGCACAAAAGCGAATCAACCAGCTCCATCCCGCACTCAGCGCTCCGCCGCCTGTTGAACAACCGTCACAACCCGATGAAACCGTTGAGACCCCGGCATATGCTCCGCAGCCTGATTTTTCTGCAGACGGAGAAGATGCCGCCTTAAACGATGCCTTCACCGAAGCTGATGTTCTCATGAAGTATGGCCTTTCGGCCAAGGCAATAGAACAACTTGAAGCACTGCTCGAACGATATCCGGAAAGCATTAAAGTACATACCCGCCTGCGTGATCTGTATTGCGAGGCTGAAAATATCGATATGGCAATTAAACACGTCCTTGCTGTCGCTGATATCTATATGGATCAGGGAAAAACCGACTGTGCGGAAGCGGAACTGCAATTTGGGTTCGAGATAGCACCCCGTCATCCGGTCATTCTTGCACGGCTTGGCAAAAGTGCGGTGCTTGATGAAAGTGACGGCCTTATATCGTCTCCGCCAGAAACTCCTGCTTCTTTTTTTGAAGAAACGTCTCCCTTTGCGGAGAATACTCCTGAAACCGCTGATGTTCCCGACACCGAGATCAGCCCCCTGGATAACCAGGAGTCGTATGGATCCGGAGAAGGACAGGACATTATAGCATTTGATCAGCCGGTGTTTGATGAGCAACCCGAAATCAAGGAACCGTCGTTGCAACCGGAGATTGAAGAACAATCTACAGCTGATGCCGAGCTGAGTGAACTATGGGCTGAGGCGGAATTTTATTACCAGCAGGGACTGTTTGATGAAGCAAAAAAGCATTATACGAAAATCATCGAACGTGTTCCGGGTGATCAACGGGTCTTGAACCGGCTCGCGGAGTTGTCGCGGGAAGAAGAAGAGACCCGTGAATTTACGAAACTTGCCGAAGCAGTTGAAGGACTTGAAGACAATCAGGCTTACGGGACCGAAGAAAGCCGTCTTCCCGCAAGCGTGTCTGATGAGGAAGCCCTCCAGCGCCTTATGCGCGAAATCGGAGAACTGCATCAGGGACAGGCATCGGCAGCGCCTTCCCCGACGGTTCCCTCACCCTCACCACCGAAACAGCCGCTGCCAACCGCATCAAGCCCTGCCAGACCTCCTCAAAAGTCAACGGAGAAAGAAGACGAATTTTTCGATTTTGGGGCAGAACTCCAAAAAGAAGTTGCTTCGGCTTCGCCCCGGAAATCCGAAAAAACGTACGAGGACTTTTTTGATCTTGCAGCGGAGTTGCGGGATGAATTAAGCACAACCCAAAAGTCCTCGCGTGCTTCTGTGCCGCTCGAAAATCAGAGCCTCGACGACATTTTTGAAGAATTTAAAAAAGGCGTTGAAAAACATTCCCTGATTGAGAACACGGACACGCATTACAATCTGGGAGTAGCATACAAGGAAATGGGACTGCTTGACGACGCGATTGCCGAATTCATCATGTCGCCGGAAGGGGAACCCTGGTTTGTCCAGAGCAGATATATGCTCGGGCTCTGCTATATGGAAAAAGGCGACTTCCAGAACGCCATATCGGAAATTCAAAATGCCTTGAATTATTCCCGGACCAAAGAGATCGATGTCCAGGACCGGATATGCATGCAGTATGATCTTGGACTGGCCTATCAGAGCATCGGAAACATCAAGGCCGCGATCAATGAGCTCCAAAAGGTTGCTGAAGTAAATCCTGATTATCAGGGAACAGCCGCCAAACTGAAAGAACTGCGCAAGGGCGAATTTGTTTCTTTGGAGCAGCTCAAGGATGATATTGAAAAAGAGATTTCTTCCAAGTTCCTTGAAGAAGGGGAACGGATCGAACGCGAAGAAAGAAACAGAAGAAATGAAAAAATCAGAAATTAGTTTTTTTGTGCCTCATTCGTAGGCAGATGCCTTTTTTTTAATCATATCTTGCAACTGTTAGTCCTCTCAAATGCCTGAAATTACATTCATTCATTCTTAGCATGCTTATTGCTTTTCTCTTTACAGGAGGGTTGTTTTCCATGAAAAAAATAGAAGCCATTATCAAACCATTCAAGCTGGATGACGTGAAAGATGCATTGAATGCCATCGGCATTCAGGGAATTACGGTCACCGAGTTAAAAGGTTTCGGCAGACAGAAAGGCCATACCGAGCTGTATCGAGGTGCAGAATATGTGGTAGATTTTCTGCCCAAGGTAAAAATAGAAATTCTAGCTGTTGATTCGATGGTTGCAAAAATCATTGAGACGATTGAAACGGCCGCCAAAACAGGCCGAATCGGCGATGGAAAGATTTTTGTGACGCCGGTGGAGGAAGTAATCCGCATACGAACCGGAGAACGCGGAGAAGCGGCAATATAAGGCAATACCAAATCAAACAACAAGCATGAAAATTTGAAATTGGAATTTATTTTCCTGAGGAGGAACCATGACGTCCAAAGATGTGCAAAAAATGGCAAAAGAAAATAACGCAATGATGGTCGATATGAAGTTTATGGATTTTCCGGGGCTGTGGCAGCATTTCTCGATTCCGGTTGATGAATTAACCGATAACATTTTTGAAGAAGGTCTCGGTTTTGACGGCTCCAGTTTCCGAGGCTGGCAATCAATTCACACCAGCGACATGTTAGTCGTCCCTGATCCGGAAACTGCAGTTATGGATCCTTTTACCAAGTATCCGACCCTTTCGTTGATCTGCAACATCGTCGATCCTATCACCAAGGAACGATATACCCGGGATCCTCGCCATATCGCCCAAAAATCCGAAGCGTATCTGCAATCAACGGGAATGGGTGACACCTGTTTCATGGGACCGGAAGCTGAATTTTTCATTTTTGACGACATCCGGTTCGATCAGAATGCGCATTCCGGTTACTATTTTATCGACAGCGAGGAAGGTATCTGGAACAGCGGAAAAGATGAGAAACCAAACCTGGGTTATAAACCCCGTCACAAGGAAGGATACTTTCCGGTGCCGCCAACTGACAGCCAGGAAGATCTGCGCACCGAGATGGTTGAAGCGCTCCAAAAAGTCGGTATTTACGTAGAGCGCCAGCACCATGAAGTCGCAACCGCAGGACAGGCGGAAATCGATATCCGGTTTAACTCGTTGGTCAAGGTCGCCGATCAGCTCATGTACTTCAAATATGTCATCAAGAACGTTGCCAAACGGAACAACAAAACCGTAACGTTCATGCCAAAACCGATGTTCGGAGACAATGGATCAGGTTTGCATGTCCATCAATCAATCTGGAAAAACGGCAAGCCGCTGTTTCATGGGGATCGGTATGCAGGGCTGTCGCAAATGGCACTTCATTACACCGGCGGCATTTTGAAACACGCCAAAGTTCTTGCGGCTTTTACGAACCCGACGACCAATTCTTATAAACGGCTAACGCCAGGCTTTGAAGCGCCGGTGAACCTTGCGTATTCGAGCAGAAACCGTTCGGCATCCATCCGTATTCCCATGTACAGCGCGAATCCGAAAACAAAACGGGTTGAGATACGGTTCCCGGATCCTTCCTGCAATCCGTATCTTGCTTTTGCAGCAATGCTCATGGCAGGACTTGATGGTATTGAAAACAAGATCGACCCGGGGCAACCGCTTGATAAAGATATTTATGATATGGCACCGGAAGAACTCGTCAGTGTACCAACCATGCCGGGTTCACTTGACGAAGCACTCGATAATCTCGAAGCAGATCATTCGTGGCTGCTAAAGGGAGATGTATTTACCAAGGATGTGATTGAGACGTGGATCAGCTATAAACGATCCAAGGAAGTCGATGCGCTTCGCCTGCGACCTCATCCGTATGAATTTTTCCTCTATTATGATATCTAACCTTCAGGGCTGGGTAGGCTCGATATCCTGCCCAGCTTATTCCCCTTCTGCCAGCCTGCCGAGGAAAGGATTTCCGTGACTGGATTTGCACTTCTTCTTGTACTTGCTGCTGCTGTTGCTCATGCTACATGGAATTATTGGTCAAAAAAAGCAAACGGTGGGACACCATTCATCTGGTTGTTTGCAAGCATCTCCGCAGTAATCTATTTACCGCTCGCCATCGGAATTATCCTCATACAGAAACCAGTCATTGGCTGGCCTCAACTCGCTTTCATGTTGGGAAGCGGTGTACTGCATTCTCTGTATTTCATTCTTCTCAACAAAGGATACAAGGTCGGCGATCTTTCGGTAATCTATCCCCTTGCACGCGGAACCGGGCCACTGATCTCGGTCATCATAGCGATTTTAGTTTTGGGAGAACAGCCATCAGCTCTTGCACTTGCCGGAGCTATTTTAATCGGCTTGGGCATTGTTGTGATTACCGGCAATCCCTTCAAGATGAAGGGTCATGATTCCCGGAAACCCGTTGTGTTTGCCGTTCTGTGCGGAACAATGATTGCAGGATATACGGTATGGGACAAAGCAGCCGTGAGCACGTTACTCATTCCTCCCCTGCTGCTTGATTGGGCTGCAAACCTTTGTCGGGTTTTGCTTCTCACACCGTATGCATTCAAGAACTGGGATAAAGTGAGAGCACAATGGACCCATCATAAACCAGAGGTTATCGGCGTGGCCATCCTCTGCCCGCTTGCCTATATTTTGGTCTTGACCGCTATGGTGTTTACTCCTGTCAGTTACATCGCCCCCGCACGCGAGATCAGCATCCTGATCGGGGTCATGATGGGCGCACATTTTCTCTCCGAAGGAAATATTGCTGTTCGTTTGATCGGCGCAGGCGCCATGGCTCTGGGGCTTGTTGCAATTGCGCTCGGATAATTTTTTTTCTCCTCTTCGAATCATCCTGTTCCTTTGGTCGCAAGGTTGACAAGCATCCGTCGATTTGTTACAGTTCATCAATCACACCTGTTCAGGAGGACTGCATGAAGCAAAAATTAGCAATTGTTGTCGGCGGAGGACCGGCGCCCGGAATCAACGGAGTAATCAGTGCCGTAACTTTTGAAGCAATAAAGCAGGGGCTCGAAGTTATCGGTGTTTGTGATGGATTTAAATGGCTTTCGAAGGGGGATGCCTCGCATATTGTAAACCTGAATGAGGAAGAGATATCTCGCATTCATCTCCGGGGAGGCTCCATTATCCGGACATCCCGTGAAAATCCTACGAAGAATCCGGAAAAGATGGCAAATGTGGTTTCCACGTTGCTCAAACTCGGCGTTCGCTATCTGGTAACCATTGGCGGCGATGATACGGCGTATACCTCCACCTGTGTTGAGAAAGAGGCTGGTGGAAAGATTGCCGTATGCCATGTTCCCAAGACTATTGATAACGATCTTCCGCTGCCTCATGGCGTTCCTACGTTTGGATTTGAAACGGCACGGCAGCTGGGCGCTCAGCTCGTGGAAAACATCATGGAAGATGCACGAACCGCAAGCCGTTGGTTTTTTGTGATTGCTATGGGACGCTCTGCAGGCCATCTTGCCCTCGGGATGGGTATGGGTGCAGGCGCGACGCTGACGCTGATCCCCGAAGAATTAGGAAATAAAATTTCATTTAACAAGGTGATTGCGATTCTCACGGGAGCGGTCATCAAGCGGCTTGCGGAAAACCGAAATCATGGGGTTGCCGTGATTGCAGAAGGGGTGGCAATACGGTTTGATCCTGAGGAACTGACTTTTTTAAAAGATGTCCCCCGGGACGATCATGGAAACATCCGGATGGCAGAAATTCCGCTCGGTGATATGCTGAAGCAGCGCGTCATGCAGGAATTGGAGTCGTTGGGTATTAAAATGACCGTCATCGCAAAAGACATCGGGTATGAACTCCGCTGCCAGCCGCCAATTTCGTATGACCGTGAGTATACGCGGTATCTGGGATATAGTGCCGTGCGGTTCCTGGTTTCAGGCGGGTCAGGTGCCATGATCATGCTGAAAGATGGAAAGAACCATCCGATAAAGTTTTCGGAACTGCTTGATCCGAAAACCGGGAAAACAAAAATCCGGACTATCGATATAGATGCGGACGATTATCTCATGGCACGACGGTACATGATCCGGCTTGAGAAGAGTGATTTTGAAAGTCCGAAACTTGAAAAGCTTGCAGCAATCGCCAAAATAAGCCCTGAGGAATTCAAGAAACGTTTTTCCGTGGCAGTAGAATAAGGAGAATAAAAAAACCGGTGAATGAAAGTCCAACTTCACCGGTTTTTTTGAACGATGCTCGTATCATTATAACGGAATTCTTTTTTCACGTGCAAAGTTGCGCAGAACAATCAGCGTGTTGTGCAGCCGCTGAAGCTTCATATTCCTCGTTCGCAAAGCAGCAACATCGCTATAGGAAACCTTTTCAATTCGGATGACATTCATGGCCTTGTTGATGTGTTCATACAGGCTTTTGACCATCTCCTTGTTGAATTTTTTGATAAACAGCGGGTTAATTATGACATAGCCTTCAGCTACGTCAGAAGCAACCGCCTTCATGCTTTTTCCGCGAGCTCCGCCGTCTTCCGCCATGATTATCCCTGCAGGTTTGCAGATTTTACAGCAGCGTTGAGAAAGTCAATTTTTTTGCGTACTGCGTCGAAGTGTGCCTGGAGATCACTCGGTGATGCGCCCTGTCTGACCTGCTCCTGAATCGCCGTAATGTCTTTCAACAGATCCTTTGCAGATGTCTGGATTAGGGTATGGGAATTCCGGTGATGCTCACACAGCAGCATAATTTCACTCACAATGTCCTTGAGCAAAGGGTCGTCCGATTCTCTCAGCCGAACCGAAATATTTGAATCCCCTTCCGAAAGCTGCTGCAAGGCATTCCGTATTCTAAGCAATGGGCCAACGATCGTGTGGGAATAGGTTGCGCCGATGATGCCGATAAAGAACAAAAGAGTAATCAGCGCAATAGGAAGAAAGACCGGAAACTGCACAAACTCGGCAAGTTTCTGAAATACCTTCAGAAGAAGGGTGTATACCCCGAGAACAACCAGAAGAAAAACAATGAAGCGATATTGAGGGGCTGCTACGCTCAAATATCCCTTGCCTCTGCCTAATATGATCTTTTTCCCGGAATGCGGCATATGATTTAACCTCATGGAATGAAGTGAGTGAGCATGCGAATCGGGAGAGCCAGTTTATTATTTGAAATTATACCAGAAAGAACGGTACGGTCAAGGTGTTAATTGGGAACCCAAAGCGCTTTTGCACAAGCGAACGAAGCGGTTTTAAAGAAAACTCAATTTTGTCTTGAAATAGCGGCGAAACTCGCCTATCATAAACACTAAGGAGGCCGGTATGACTATTAAAAAAAAGATCTTGATTACAGCAGGCGTGCTTGTTCTTATCGTAATAGCAGCATTTGTCCTTATTCTCAACAATCTTGATCACATTGTAAAAATGGCAATTGAACGATATGGTTCGGATATTACAAAAACTGCGGTTCGGGTTGCTTCCGTAAAAATCCATCTTTCCTCAGGAGAAGGGGAAATCGCTGGACTTACCATTGCGAATCCTGACGGCTTTTCTCATGCGTATGCCTTTCAGGTAGGAAAAATCAGTACGCGAATCAATCCTCGAACCGTTACCGATCCCGTGATCGTTGTTGATGAAATTAAAATCGCTTCACCCCAGATAACATATGAGATGAACCCTGCGTTTGCCTCAAATATTCTTGTGTTGAAGAAAAACATAAAGGAATCGAGCGCCACGTCCGCAAAAAAACCCGAGCAATCACCCGCGAAAAAAAGTGAAAAAAAGATCATGATAAAAAAACTCATTATTGAGAACGGCAAGATTGACGCAAAAGTGGCTGCGCTAAGCGAACAACAGAGATCAATCGTCCTGAAAAGAATCGAGCTTATGAATATCGGTTCGAACGGTGGTGCAACAGCAGCACAAGTGGGAGAACAGGTGCTCACGGTTCTGCTGGATGAAGTCATCCAGGCTGTGGGCAAGGCGGGAATCCAGCAACAGCTGGACCGCCAGATAAATAAAGGCATTGATCGTGGAGTCCGGCAGTTGCTCGGACAATAACGCGGTTTTCGCAGTTGAGGATTCCATGCCACAGGGATTGCTCTGACTAGAAAAACGGAAGAATTGAGGCAGCAGCAGCGTCAAGCAGCGGGGCCGGATAGATTCCGCCCGCAAGCAAAACAAGCGCTGATATCCAAAGCGCCACGGTCAGGGAGGGAGCCGGCAAACGGACGCTCCCTTGACTTTCTCGTGTATAGATGCTCATCACAATACGCAGACAGCAATATGCTCCCAGGAGCCAGAAGAGAAGACCTGCTGCCGCAAGCCATCCAAGACCTGCATGAAGCGCTGACTGGAGAAGAGAAAATTTGCACATAAATCCGGCAAAAGGCGGAACACCGGCAAGTGACGTCAGATACACGCTTACAAGAAGCGCAACAACCGGGTTCGCATGTCCCAACCCTTCAAAATCACTAATGCTTTCTCCCATGCCTGACTGGTTCATCACGAAAACCGCTGTATACGCAGCAAGATGCATCACCCCAAAAAAACAGATCGAGAAGACCGAGCTCGCAATTCCGTCATCTCCTCCTGCCGCAAAACCGATGAACGCATAGCCACAGTGTGCAATCAACAAATACGTGAACATTCTTTTTACATTTGTTTGCGACAGCGCCATGATAGTCCCGACGGCCATGCTGAGCACCGCTATCAGGGAGGTCAGGATCGTGAGAAAACCGGCGAAAGGTTCAGCCATGACGAAAAAAATGCGGATCAAAATTGCAAATCCGGCTGCTGGAAAGGCAGCAGACAAAAACGCGGTAACCGGCAGAGGAGCGCCCTCAAACAGATCCGGCATCCACAGGTGAAATGGCACTGCGGCAATTTTAAATAAAAGACCTGCAATCATCATGATCAGTCCCAGGATCATTACGGGAGGGAAAACGTCCGCTGCTTCAAAAAATTCCTGAATTCCGGACAACGCTGTTGTCCCTGCAATCCCGTAGACAAGTGACATCCCGTAAATCAATACCCCGGTCATCACGCCATGCAATATGAGAAATTTGATTGCTCCTTCGTGAGATTTGTTCTCCCGGGTGAATCCCGCCAAAAGAGCGGAAGGAAGCGCCACCAGTTCGCCCGCGAGATAGAGAGTAATCAGGTCTCCGGCTGAAGCCAGAAACATCATCCCAACCGCGGCAAACAGCAGGAATGCGCAGTATTCAGACCTGCGGCTTTCCTCAATCCGTACATACGGCATGGATGCAAGCATCGATACACTGCATGCCAGGATAAAAAAGAATCTGAAAAAAAACGCGAGCGGATCGGACAGGACCGCTCCTTCAAAAATTATTCCACTGATTTCCCTGGAGAGAACGAGGGTAATGCCCGCTCCCATAATTCCTGCAAAACTTCCCCATGCGATCCAAGTGATATATTCCTTCCTGAACAGAAGGCCGGCCAGAAGCGCAAGGATTCCGGTTCCGACAAGAATGCATTCCGGAAGAATCGGCTTGAGAACCGAAAAAATATGCTGGTACAGTGCGGACATCTGGACTCCTTATCCGTCAGTTTCCTACTAACGCGGCAAGCATGGTGGCAATGCCGGGAAAAGCTTGAATCTTCATCTGCATCTGATGCATAAGCAATGACAAAGGAGCATGCATAAGATCCAAAAACATTTTTGGATACATCCCGAGTGCAATACAAACAAGAACACCTGGTACGGCAACGCTTATTTCACGGGCATCGAGGTCATGTATTTTTCGAGGATTACCGGGCCCGAGCATCACGTTCTGGAAAAACCGGATCCCGCACCAGCCTGCCAGCAGGAGCCCGATGCAGCAGATCGTACCGAGACACTGCGACCGCTCAAAAAGACCGAACACCGTGATAAAAATCCCGACAAAACCATTCGTTCCCGGAAGACCGATAAAGGAAAGAATTGCGATAAGAAAAAATGCGGCAGAGAATGGAACCTGTCCTGCCATCCCGCCATAATCCGCAATCACAGTCGAAGACAGGCGGTTCTGCATTATTCCAACGGCAAACAACAGAATGCCGATCACCATTCCTACACTTATTGTTTGAAAAACCGCCCCTTCAATCCCCGATCGAGTCAATGAAAAAAACCCCATCGTTATAAAACTGATATGAATCAAGGCGAGGAACGAAATCATTTTTTTCATGTCTGTTTGTGCAAAAGCGATCCAGCCGCAGTACAGCAGGCCCACAAGCGAAAGAAGCATGATTCCCGTCGAGAAGATTTTCGTTGCATCCGGGAAACACGGGAGCAAGAGCCGAAGAAAGACGTATGCTCCAAGCGGGGCAAGCACACCCACGCTCAGGATGCTGGCTGGATCAGGCATTTGATAAGTGGCATCCAGCTGCCATGCATGAAACGGAAACAGCGACATCCGCACGGCACACGGGATAAAAAATGCGGGAAAAACCCAGAGCTGGAATGAACGGGAAAATGAGTGCTGGATAAGAAGCGACATATCGAACGTCTCTCCCGCGGCGCCATATACTGCGATTATCCCGACAAGCAGCAGGGCACTGCTTCCCAGATTGAAGAGAAAAAATCTGATCCCTGCCTGGAACCGGTCTACACCGCCCCACCACACGATCAAAAGAAAAAATGGGATCAGCATGGCTTCCCAGAAAAAATAAAAAAGAAACAGATCAAGCGCTGAAAAAACGCCAATGAGGCCTCCTTCTGCAAACAGAAGCATGCTCAAGAACGCAGGAACGCGATCCCTGATCGCATGCCAGGAAGACGCAAGCGCTATCGTACTCAGGCCGGTTGTCAGAAGAATAAAGAGTATACTGATGCCGTCGACCCCGACCGCATAATTGATGTTCCAGAGCGGGATCCAGGGCGCTACCTCATGAAACTGCATGCCGGGAACCTGAGGATCAAAGCTCACCAGCAGATAGAGAGAAAACCCGAAAATCAGAAGGGAAAAAAAGAGCGCTATCGTGCGTGCCCGATCCGGATCACGCATGAACAGCAAGAAAAGGCCTCCAACGACCGGCAGGCCAATTAAAAAACTCAGACCATGAAGAGACATGAATGAAGTCATACATCCTCGCAACAATCACATGCCCGGATTAGCACTGAAACAATCAGGACAAAAGAAAGTACACTCCTCCAAAAATGAGCATCCCGATGATCATACAACATGCGTAATACTGGACTGATCCATTGTGAAGTTTCCGTCCATAAGCACTGATTCGGGAAATCGTGTTCATGATCCAGTCGGAAACACGGTTTACGATGGCACGCTCTCCTTTGGAAGAAAGCGCTTGACCATAGGTGCGGGCCAGCATGGCAAAACGTGCATGCAGAACCGTAAAAACAGAAAATAGTGCTTGTATACGAGCAGCCTTTTGAACAAACACCTCTGGCAGCGGGACATTCTTTCGATGAAGAGCATGAGCAAGTCTCCAGCCTGCGACAACAGCCCCTGCGGCAATGGCCATTAAACCGAACATGCTCCACCCGCTCCCCAAATCATCCTCCTGAATCGAGAAAAAACTGGAAAAATATTCCTGAAACAGATCGGGAATCACATACCCGGGAAATCCGAGCAGGCTTGTGCCAATGGTCAAAAACGTCAGAACCAGGAGGGGAATAATCATCGGTACGCTCAGCTCTTCCTGCTGGGAGTGGTCACCGTCAGACGTCGTGCCATACAGGATTCGGAAGGAACAATACGATGTCATGAAAATTCCGGCAATCCCGACCATGGAAAAAATTTTGCCGGCGAGAGATGTGGTAATCATATCCCAGAGTATCCCGTTCTGGCTCAGGAAAATTCCAAACGGAAGAAGACCCGCGAGAGCCATCATGCCGATAAAAAATGTTCCTTTTGCGATGGGCAGATAGGTTGAACGATTTCGTTGCTTGTCCTTCAAAGCAGTGAACACCATGCAGCTGATTCCCAAAAGCAGCAGGGTCTTTAAAAACGTATGAACCGTAAGATGAAAAATCGCGGACGAAAACGCGCTCATGCCCAGCGCGAGGAAGAGATATCCTGTCTGGCTTATCGTTGAAAAGGCTATCATCCTCCTTGGGCTGTTGTCGAGAAAACAAAGAAATCCTCCGTATACGATCCATCCAGCGCCGACAAGCGCAACAAGAACCAGTGGAAATCCGGAAACGAACAGAGACGAACACCGAACAAGAAAATAAGTGACAGCGATCGATACGGAAGCATGAATCAGCGCAACTGCAGGAGCAGGACAATCAAGCGGATCAGCCGACTTAAGAAAGCTTATCTGCGCATGAATGCCAGCGAAAAGAAGGATCGTTATAAGGGACAGAGCGCTGATCGGAATACCCAGAACAAGGTATTCATGCGTTCCTGCCTGAACTGCTGCAAAAAGCTCCGTATAGGTAAGTGTTCCAAACAGAAGTCCGAGCATGATGAGGCCGATGAATATCCCGGCATTACCAAGCCGGCTTTTGACAAATGCTTGAAGACCTGTCTGGATGGCGGATTTTTGTTCATGCCGAAACCCAATCAGCAGATACGAACACAGCCCGATGCCTTCCCATCCCAAAAACAGAAGCAGGAGATTGTCGGCCAGAATAAGGATA
>JBAZLV010000016.1:0-45220 GCA_041650055.1 Nitrospirota bacterium
TTTCTCGCCGCTGTCAACAGACAGTTTCCTAAAAAAATCGAGCATGATTTATTACACGCGTGAAGGACTTTCGCAGGTTGCTGAGGCGGTCATGAACATTGCGGATGTGGAAGGTCTGGAAGCGCATCGCAATACGTTAAAAGTCAGAACCGAAAAGAAAAACTAATAGGAATTCGCACATTGTCTGTAAGGAGAGGCTATGCCGACACCATCAAAAACAAAAAATGATACACCTACATTAAAACTGGGTCTTCCCAAGGGAAGTCTTCAGGATGCCACATTCAAGTTGTTCAGCAAGGCGGGATTCCGTATTCAGGTTGGATCACGAAGCTATTATCCGACCATTGATGATCCTGACCTCGAGTGTATTCTGGTTCGTGCGCAGGAAATGGCGCGGTATGTCGACAATGGAATTTTCGACGTGGGGCTTACGGGCAAGGATTGGATTCTTGAACAGAATGCCGATGTTGTAGAAGTAGCCGAACTCAAATATGCCAAAGGCGGGCTCACCCCTGTTCGCTGGGTGGTCGCCGTCCCCGAAGATTCTCCAATCAAGACACTGAAGGATCTCAAAGGAAAACGGATCGCCACGGAATTGGTTGGATACACAAATCGGTATTTAAAATCAAAAGGGATTGCCGCGCAAGTCGAATTTTCCTGGGGTGCAACCGAGGTAAAGCCGCCACGGCTTGCCGATGCGATTGTTGAGCTTACCGAGACCGGGAGTTCACTCAAGGCGAATAAACTGCGCATCATCGAGGTGATGCTGGAATCAACTACGCGGATCATTGCAAACAAAAAAGCATGGAAAGATCCCTGGAAAAAGAAAAAGATCGACAACCTGACTATGCTGCTGCAGGGCGCACTTACTGCTGAGGAAAAGGTCGGGCTTAAAATGAACGCTCCGAAGGCAAATCTCAAGGAGATTTGCGGTCTCCTTCCATCCATGCATGCTCCGACGATCTCCCATCAGACGGATCCTTCGTGGGTAAGTCTGGAAGTGATTTTAGATGAAAAGCAGGCGCGAAACCTGATCCCGCGCTTAAAACGACGGGGCGCATCCGGAATTGTCGAATATCCGTTGAAAAAGGTTATTCCCTGAACCTAGGAATTTTGTCTCAACCTAAAAAAACTGCTTGCGGTTTTTTCCTCTTTTCGGTATAGTTGCTTATTGTTTCATTTCAGGCAATAAGGAGGAATTATGGTGATGAATCAAAAAGGGTTCACGCTTATCGAGCTTGTTATTGTCATTGTTGTTCTCGGACTTCTCGCAGGCATTGCTATTCCGCAGTATATCAACATAACACGGGATGCGCGTATAGCAGCTATAAATGGAATGGCAGGCGGTCTTCGAGGAGCGGTTGCGCTGGCCAGAGCCAAGTATATGGTTGTAGGGAATAATACTGCGGCGACTGTGGATATGGATGGAACAACAGTTGCGTGTTCTACAGGAACACCAGGTCCAGGTGGCATTCCCACAGCTGCTGCTGGCGGCATTGTTGCAGCAATGCAGGATACATCCGGATTTACAGTAACGGTAGCGGGAAGTACTGTGACCTTTGAACCTACATTCCATGGAAGCGCAACCTGCCATGTTGTCTATACTTACACTGCAGGACCTCCCGCAAGCGGCGTTGTAACGGTAGATACATCGGGGTGCTGATTTAAAATTATTTTGTGAAGAGCAGGCGGTTTAACATCGCCTGCTTTTTTATTAGTGTTGAAGTCTTCTTTAATTTCTCCTTGTGCCTCTCCTTTTTTTCTTGTATATTCACTTCATGAAAAAAATATCCAAGAAAAAATCCATTTCAAATCTGATCTTACCGTCGATTCGCAAATTGAAGGCATATCATATTGATCCGATTTCCTGTGGCATTAAGATCGATGCCATGGAAAATCCGTTTCCCCTGCCTGAAGAAATACGGGAAGATATTTGTACGGCCATGAACAGTGTTTCCTTGAACCGCTATCCTGATCCCTGTGCAAGTCTTCTTAAAAAAACGATCGGTGAATTCTGGAACATCGAGCAAAATCAAATGATCGTAGGAAATGGTTCTGACGAATTGATCCAGGCAATTATGCTTGCATTCGGCGGACCAATCGCGATTCCATCTCCTACCTTTGCGATGTATGAGATCACTGCAAAGGCGCTTTCTCTTGAGGTGAGTAAGACTCCGTTGAATAAAGATTTTTCTCTGAATCCGGATTCGCTGCTCAAGCAAGCGCGGGCGTCCAAGGCAAAGCTTATCTTTCTTGCGTGTCCGAACAACCCGACGGGAAATCGTTTTTCTGATGAGGCAATCGTCAGGATTCTTGAAAAAACCCGGGCTGCTGTAATTCTCGATGAAGCATATTTTAGTTTTTCCGGCAAAACGCTTCTTTCTCTCCTGGATAATTATCCCAACTTGATTATTCTCCGGACGCTTTCAAAAATCGGCCTTGCCGGTCTTCGGCTTGGTGTGGCACTCGCATCTGAAGAAATTTTAGGTCATCTGAACAAGGTCAGGTTGCCGTATAACATCAATGCACTTTCTCAGGCAACAGCTATAGCCGCGCTCAAGCATCGGGGGATACTGAATCAACAGATTTCCAAGTTGATTTCAGAACGGGAAAGGCTTTATAATGCCTTGTCAAGTATTGAAGGAATCATTGCGTATCCGTCTGAAGCCAATTTTATTCTGTTTAAGACGAAAAAGGATGCGGCCTTTGTGTATGCCAGGCTTAAACAAGCGGATATTCTAATCAAGAATATGGACCGTCCGGGTATGTTAAAGAACTGCCTTCGAGTAACAGTAGGAACGCCGGAAGAGAATGATACCTTTGTAACAAATATGAAAAAAATTCTCAGTTGATCTTAGGAGCGGCAGATGCCGAGACAGGCAACCATTGAACGGAAAACGAAAGAGACAGCGATAACCATTTCTCTCAATCTTGACGGGACGGGCGTGTATGATATCCAGACCGGAGTGCCGTTCATGGATCATATGTTTTCGCATGTTGCGAAGCATGGGTTTTTTGATCTTACGATCAAGGGATCGGGTGATACAGAGATCGACGATCATCATACGGTTGAGGACCTTGGCATTGTTTTCGGCCAGGCTTTGAAGCAGGCGCTGGGTGCTAGTAAAGGAATCAAACGATATGGGGAAGCAACAGTTCCCATGGACGAAACGCTTGTGCAAGTGGTTTTGGATTTGTCCGGGAGGACGTATCTTGCCTATCAGGTGGAACTGCCGAAAAAGTATAAACTGAAAGACTTTGATCCCGGACTCGCCGAGGATTTTTTTCGGTCTGTGGCGAATCATGCCGGGATGAACCTCCATATCCGCCTTCTGTACGGCCGTGATGTGCACCACATGCTTGAAGGAATCTTCAAGGCATTCGGCCGCGCTCTTGATCAAGCCACTACGATTGATACCCGGATCACGGGTGTGCTTTCGACAAAAGGCAAAATTTAAGAGAGGACTTTCCGCAGAGGACGCAAAGAAGAGCTAAAAAGAATAGCCGTTAATAACGGTTATAGAAATCAGGCTGTGGATAGGGTGTTTTTCTCGCTTCTTGCTCTTCACAATCCATTCAGGTTTTCCTCAGCGTTCTCTGCGGTAAAATTGTTTCCATGATCGCTATCATAGATTACGGAATGGGAAATCTGCGCAGCGTGCAGAAAGGTTTTGAACGCACGGGGAGCGAAGCGATCATTACCCGCGATTCAAAACAGATTCTGAATGCTGACAAAGTCGTTCTTCCGGGAGTCGGCGCGTTTCCGGACTGCATGCGGAATCTCGAACGCTATAATCTTGTCGATACCGTGCAGAAGACGATTCAATCAGGGAAGCCATTTTTGGGAATCTGTCTTGGACTCCAGCTCTTGTTTAGTGAAAGCGAGGAATTCGGAGTCTCGAAAGGGCTCGATATTATCAAAGGCCGAGTGATCCGGTTTGCAGGACCTGCATTTGAAACCGGAGAAGCACAGCTCAAGGTTCCTCACATGGGATGGAATTCGCTCGCGATCAGACAGCGGCCACCGGCTTTTTTCGATGTTCAGGATAGCAGCCAGGTATATTTCGTTCATTCCTATTACGTAGTTCCGGAAGACAGCGCCGTTATTGCAACAACCACGGAATACGGCATTGAATTTGTTTCGAGTGTCTGGAAGGACAATGTTCTCGGTGTGCAGTTTCATCCTGAGAAAAGTCAGGCAATCGGATTATCCCTATTAAAACACTTTGGAGAACAAAAAGGATAGCGATGGAATGATTATTATTCCTGCCATTGATCTTAAAGAAGGCCAGTGCGTTCGTCTCGAACAGGGGCTTATGGACAAGGCCACGGTGTACTCCGATGAGCCGGAAACAACCGCTAGGCATTGGGAATCCCTGGGTGCGGAACGGCTGCACGTTGTTGACCTTGACGGCGCTTTTGCAGGAGCGCCAAAAAATCTTTCGGCCATCAAGGCAATTCGCAAAGCAGTCAACATGCAGATCGAAGTGGGCGGTGGAATTCGCGACCTTGCGACAGTTGCAGTGCTGATAAACGAGGGAATTGATTCTGTCATTCTCGGGACTGCGGCTATTCAAAATCCTGATCTTGTTCGTGAAACCTCCAAGCAGTATCCTGGAAAAATTATTGTTGGGATTGATGCATGGGATGGCAATGTTGCGATCAAGGGCTGGGCTGAGACGACGCCGGTTCAAGCAGTTGAACTTGCACTCCGAATGCAGGAGTATGGCGCGAGTGCAATTATTTATACGGATATCAAACGGGATGGAATGCTATCAGGCCCGAATATTGAGGCAACGAAAGCGCTGGCATCGGCACTGACTATTCCGGTCATTGCCTCGGGTGGTGTCTCGACTATACAGGATATTAAAAATCTGATGTTGATAGAAAATGCGGGGGTCAGAGGAGTTATTACGGGAAAAGCCATCTACAGTGGTTCGCTTAATTTACGGGAAGCAATAGAGATAACGAAACCATAAGTGTCATAAAACAAATCAACCATAACACAGATTGACACGGATGCTCTGGATGCCGGATCAAGTCCGGTCATGACGAAAAAAAATTAAAGATCAGTTTAATTACAGAGGCACTGAGAATTTTTGTAGAGAGAATACATGTTAAGCAAACGAATCATACCCTGTCTTGATGTCAAGGCAGGACGGGTGGTGAAAGGCGTCAGCTTTCTGAACCTGCGGGATGCAGGCGACCCGGTTGAAATTGCCCGCTCGTATGACGAGCAGGGAGCGGACGAACTCACGTTTCTCGATATTACTGCATCGCATGAGGAACGCGGTATTATTCTTGATGTGGTACGGAGGACAGCAGAACAGGTGTTTATGCCGCTTACAGTCGGCGGTGGAATCAGAACCCTGGAGGATATCCGAAATCTTCTTCTTGCGGGCAGCGACAAGGTCTCGGTAAACACGGCCGCAGTGCATGATCCCGAATTTATTCAGCAGGCATCTCAACGGTTTGGAAGCCAGTGTATCGTGGTTGCAATTGACGCAAAAAGAGTTGCCGAAGGCGGAGAAGCGTTTCGTTCGCCACTTTCCTGGGCGCAGCATCCAGAATATCAATCACTTTTCCTGAACGATGCCGGCGGACTTTATTGGGAAGTGTATACGCATGGCGGGAGGAATCGCACGGGAATAAATGTGGTGGCCTGGGCGAAAAAGATGGAAGCGTATGGCGCTGGCGAGATCCTTCTTACAAGCATGGATCAGGACGGACAAAAGACAGGATATGATATTGAACTTACCCGGGCTGTTGCTGATTCAGTAACCATTCCGGTTATTGCATCAGGTGGTGTAGGAACGCTCGAACATCTGTATGATGGTTTTACGCGCGGCAGGGCAGATGCAGCTTTGGCCGCCTCCATTTTTCATTTCCGGGAATATACGATCAAACAGGCAAAGGAATATCTTCGCGAACGGGGTGTGCCGGTGCGTTTGTAAAGGGCATTCCTGCTATTTTTAAGGCCGGGCATTTTCCGTGAGTCCGTGGGTTTCCCGTCTTCCAATAAATTTCAGTGTTGTCCTGATGAGATCAATTACATTGAGCGGCTTGGTAAGATAGGCATTTGCGCCCAGGGACAAGGCAAGGTCCCGGTCTTTGATTTCACCGCGGGTGGTGATGACGACGATCGGGATTTCATGTTTCAGCCGGGCTCGTGCAAGCCGGACAAACTGCAACCCATCCATTTCCGGCATAATCAAATCAGTCAGAATGAGATTAAACGGTCCCTGTTCCAGCCGTGTAAACGCTTCCAAACCATTTTGCGCCTCCACAACGGAGACCTTCAGCAATCGCTTCAGGTTCATTGCGATCACTTCGCGCATGATTGCAGAATCATCCACAACAAGAACTGATTTGTCTGACAAGTCGTACACCGGTTTTTCCTTTTGCTGCGGTGCTATTTTTTTTGCGCAACGGCCTTGAGAATGGCATCTGCAACACCGTCGGTGCTGGTTTCCCGGATGGTCAGAAGCATTCCTGTATTCGCATAATACCCAATGAGCGGAGCTGTCTTGTCATGATACACGTCAAGCCGCTTGGTGATTGCTTCGATGGTTTCATCTGCGCGCTGAATCACGGGACTGCCGCATTTTTTGCAGGTGCCGTCCGGTGCCGGCGGATTGCTTTTGACATTGTAAATTTCCTGGCATGAGGAATTGGAGCAAGTCCGGCGCGTGGTCAGCCGGTCAAGGATCGCGTTCCGAGGAACATCGAGATTCGCGACGAGGTCGAGCCGAATGCCGAGCTTTTTGAGCAGGGCATCAAGCGCTTCTGCCTGCGGAATGGTCCGGGGAAAACCGTCAAGCAAAAAGCCCTGTTTGACATCCGGTTCCTGCAGCCGCTGTTCCATCATGTCCATAATAACTGAATCGGGAACCAAGTCCCCACGGTTCATGTACTCGCTCGCTTTTTTTCCAAGAGGCGTACCTGCATTGACCGCACCCCGCAGAATATCTCCTGTTGAAATCTGGATCGAACCGGTCTTTTTTGTCAACGCTTTGGCAACGGTGCCTTTACCCGCGCCCGGAGCGCCTAAAAGAATAACACGCATTCACTTCCCTCCTGATGGATGTAAAAATCGGGCTATTATCATACGGCAATTGAGAAAAATCAAGAAAAATGTCGAATAAAAATTCCTGTTATAATGGAAAATGACATGCAACCCGATGCGCATCACCAGTATCACGAAGCACGGGCTCGGTCTCAGGATTTGTGCATACATCCGGCCTTCCGTTTGCTGCGTACACCGGGCAGCGCGGAGCAAACCTGCATCCTGAATATGGCCGCTCATAATCAAAAACTCCCCAGGTTTTTACCTGGCGGGAAGCATCTGATTCCCTGCTTTGCTTTTCGACAAGAGACGACCAGAGAATAGTGGTATAAGGATGACGCGCCTTCGTGGCAATCCGGTTCGCGAGTCCGATCTCGACAATTTTTCCAAGATACATAACAGCGACCTTGTGACTGATAAGCTCGACGACCCGCAAATCATGAGAAATGAAAAGATAGGAAAGTCCGAGATGCTTCTGAAGGTCCTTGAGCAGATTCACAACCTGTGCCTGAATCGACACATCAAGCGCGCTGGTCGGTTCATCCGCGATGATAAGCCGCGCGCCGACAGACAGAACTCGCGCAATGCCGACACGCCGTTTTTCGCCGCCGGAGAGCTCATGGGGGAAATTTGCAAGCTTGCTCTTTTTGAGGCTTACCTGGTCCAGCAGATCCTGCATGCGTGCACTCACTTCGGTATCGCTCAACTCATGATGGACTGTGATGGCTTCCTTCAGAATATCCCGGACCCGCATTTTCGGATTGAGCGCGGCATCCAGGTCCTGAAAGATCATCTGCATTTCTCCGCGGAGATGCAGCAGCTCGTTATGCGACATGTGGGTGATGTCCTTGTTGTCAAAAATAATCTTTCCCGAGGTGGGAGGCGTCAGCCGAAGGATTGTTCTTCCGATGGTTGTTTTCCCGCATCCGGATTCTCCTACGAGTCCTACAGTCTCATTCTGCTTCAAATAAAAACTTACCCCATCGACTGCCGGGATGGACTGGTGTTTTTCTTTCAGCCCAGAAAAAATTCCTTTTCGATGGGTGAAATGTTTTTTTAAGTCTATAACTTCAAGAATGGTTTTTGGCATTGGATTAACTCTCAAATAGCCAGCATCGAATATGATGTCCTTTTGCAATCTCATGAAGCGGCGGTTCTTCATGCATACACTGTTCACGAATGGCATCGGTACAACGCGAACACCTGTTCTGGAACCGGCATCCCTCCGGAATATTGATCGTATCCAGGACATCGCCTTCGATGGCTTTAAGATAACCGTTTTCCGTCAGATTTTCCTCATTCGGGATCGAAGCGAGCAAAGCTTGGGTATACGGATGCTTTGCAGATCGGTCACGTGCAAGGACATCTCGGGACGGACCGTATTCGACGATCGTTCCCCCGTACATGACCGCAACGCGTTCGGAAAGCCGTGAAATAATGCTGATGTCATGGCTGATCAGAAGAATCGTGATTCCAAATTCTGATTTGAGTTCAGCAAGCAGATCGATAATCTTCGACTGAATCGTTGCATCCAAGCCGGTGGTTGGTTCATCCGCGATGAGCAAAAGCGGTTCTCCGGCCAGGGCCATGGCAATCATCGCCCGCTGACACATGCCGCCGGAAAGACCATACGGGTAATTATCAAACCGCAACCGAGGAGAATCGATCTTGACCCGGTCAAGCCAGGTGAGCGCCCGTTCGCGAGCTTCCTCCGGATTGGTGACGGACGTGTGCAGAAGGATGGATTCCATGATCTGCTTGCCGACGGGCTGAAAGGGATTTAATGATGATTTTGGATTTTGAAAGATCATGCCGATCTTTTTTCCGCGAATGTCTCTCATAATCTTGTCGACGTTTTTTTCCCAGCCGACCAGATCTTTGTTTACCTGCATGATCCGGTTGTTCTGTCCGGAGACCGTTACATAGGTATCGAGATGTTCGAGCAGGTTCTGGATGGTGCCATTCGTTTTAAAATGAATGTTTCCACGGATTACGCCGGGGCCTTCGCTGATAAGACCCATGATCGAAAGTGCGGTGATGCTTTTGCCGCTCCCGCTTTCACCGACCAGTCCAAGCGTTTCTCCTTCTGCAATATCAAAAGCCACCCCGTCTACCGACCGGATAAAAGCCTGTTTGCCGGATGAGTAAAAGTACGTATGCAAGTTGTCAACGTGAAGAAGAGGCGCAGTCATGAACCTTTTTTCCTGCCTTCTAAGATATTGTTCAACCCATCTCCCAAGAGATGAAAGCCGAGGATGGTAAATAGAATCGCAAGCGCAGGAGCAGTAGAAGGCCAGAACTTTCCCTGCATAAGGTAGTTGGCGCCTGACTGAACCATGTTTCCCCATGATGCTGCGGGTTCCTGTACCCCGAATCCAAGATAGCTCAGGGATGTTTCAATCAAAATTGCCTCTGCCATTCCCAGAGTCGCCTGGATAACGAGCAGGGCTCTGCAATGATGCCAGAGAATATGTTTCATGATGATCGTCTTGAGCGGAATCCCGAGGGCGATATCGGCCTCAATGAAATTCTTTTCTTTCAGAAAAAGAATTTTATTTTTAATAAGAGATGAAACCACTGGCACATTTGTCAGTCCTACCACAAACATAATGTAATAGATGTTCGGTTTAAAGGCCGCAATGACAAGCAGGATCAGAACCAGCCGGGGAAACGAATCCACCAGATTTACGAAGTAGGTTATGGACGTATCCCACAATCCTCCGCGATATCCGGCAATGACTCCGAGCACGGTCCCGAAATAGAGCGCGATGAAAACAGCGAGCAATCCAGGAAGAAAATACGCCTGAATCCCGACAATAAGCCGTGAGAGCATGTCTCTGCCCATGAAGTCTGTGCCAAGAACATGCCCGGTGGTTCCTGGGGGAGCCATCATCAAATTGAGATCGATATCCTGGGGGTCATAGGGCAAGAGCTTAAGCGATCCGGCAATATAGGAACCGACCACAAGAAGAACGATGAACAACCCATACGCCACATACAGAAGATCCACCTTGTCCGCCTTTTTCCAGAGCGGAATTTCAGGAAGGTCAGTGACTTCAAGAGAGTGTTGGGAGTAGGTTTTCATAATAAAGTCGATACCAGATGCCGGATACCAGATACCGGATAAAAAAATTATCTTGCATCCGGCATCATGAATCAGGCATCGGTTTCATTCTTTCGACGCTCGTGGATTTACTGCAACATACAAAAGCCGCTGGAACAGACTTCCCATGCGCACAAAGACCGCCGCAAGAATTGCGATTCCCATGATGATCGGATAATCACGATCCTGCGCCGCCTGCCATGCCATGCGACCCATTCCCGGCCAGTTAAATATTTGTTCAACAATGACGGCACCGCCAAGAAAGAAAGGAATTTTTGCTGAGATGATGCCGCTTACGGGAAGCAAAAATCCTTCCTTGAATGAATGTTTCCAGATAGGAGCGCCTTTTGCGCGTGCAGTCCGGATATAATCTTCGGAAAGAACGCGTCCCATCTCTGTTCGCAGCGAGCGGATGACTTCACTGATCGTTCCATTCCCTACGCCAAGCACGATGATGGGGAGCAGTGGATACAGCCAGCGGTATTTCTGCCCACCGCCGGAATAGCCGAACGCGAGCGGAAACAATCCAAGGGTATGCATGAAGAAATAAATTACGATGTACCCGAGCCAGAAGACCGGTATTGCGGAAATAATATACGCGCCCATGGTAAGCGGCCATGATATCTTATTAATACCACGGACCGAGGAATAGAGCGCTATGGGAACAGCGATAATCAGCGTAACGAGCATGGATCCGATCGTGAGGATGAGCGTATTCAGCCCCACCCGCAGCACTTCTGAAAGCACGGGGAGCCCGGTCCTGATTGATGTTCCGAAATTCCCGTGCAGCATTCCCCAGAACCATGCCCAATATTGTGCATACCAGGATTGCGGAACGCCGAGCGCTTCACGAACACCGGCACGCGCTTCGGGAGACAACAGCTGGCCTTCAATCAGGAGGCTGAACGGATCTCCGGGAGCGAGGTACAGAATGATAAAGACAACGAGACTGACCCCGAAGAGCAGAAACGCGGTGATCATCAATTCCCGGGACAGAACCCGGGCAATAGGGCGGATTGCTGAAAACTTCATAGAATTTTTCCAGGTCCCTTACAAAAAATCGAAAACAAAAAATTCAATGTGCCCTCTCCGCTAAAAAAGAGAGGGCACAAGGAGGGAGGAGCTCATTCAATTACGAGCAATAACGTTCATGTTCATGCGTCATTTTTGATCTCGTTCTCCGATAAACCATTCATCCGCAAATGAGAAGAACTTATACGGATGAATGGCAACATGCCGGATTTTATCCCGATATGCGGCATAATTCGTGAGTGTCCAGAGGAAGGTATACGGATTTTCCTCGGCAAGGATCGCGTGAAGTCTTCGATTAATCGTCCGTCTTTTTTCATGATCAAGGGTGAGTTTGCTTTCATTGATCAACCCGTCCACTTCAGGATTCGAATAGCTGATGAAATTGTTCTTCCAGTATCCGATTTCGCCGGAATGAAACAAGGAGGAAATATCAGCCGAATCATCGAAGACCCACGAAGCGAATACGATGTCGTAATCATGTTCCAGGAAGACGTCTTCCTTCCAGGCCTGCCATTCCTTGAATGCAACCTGAATGTCGACGCCGGTATTCTTAAGATAATTTTTAAAGGCAAGCACAACCCGCTTGACTGCTTCGCTTTCTTTTTCAATCGGAACTTTCAAGACGAGCGAGAGTTTTTTGCCGTCTTTCTGCATGATGCCGTCGGACCCAGGGGTAAAGCCGGCCTCGTTTAGCAGCTGCCGGGCTTTAACCGGATCAAAGGAGATTGGCTGGACTTCCAGATTATACGCCCAGCTTCCCGGCGCAAACGGACCGGAGATGAGCGTTCCCTGGCCGTTAAAGAATGAGTCGAGCATTTCCTGGCGATTCACTGCATAGGTGAATGCCTGCCGCACTCGTTTGTCGGCAAGCAGGGGATTCCGCATATTGTACCCGAAGAATGAATACGAGAGCGCATTATACGGCTGGAGGATAAAGCGCCTGTCGCCCTGGACTTCGGGAATATCGCGCGGATTCACGAGCACGATCATGTCAATGGCATTGAACATGAGCGCCTGGGTCATGATGTTCTGATCTGCAAACGGTTTTGATATGAACTTGTCGAGATGGGGTCTGCCCTTGAAATAGGCATCATTTGCAACCAGGATGATTTCCCGGTCAGCGGTAATGTTCCGTAATATATACGGACCGGTCCCGATGGGATGCTGGACAAAGGGATCTTCCCGGGTAAGAAAAAGAGGATTTGCGGGCCCGTGTTTTGGAATGATCTTGAAACTGAATTTTGCCAGAGCGTTCAGGATCGGCCGCTTCAGGGTAAACCGGACGGTATACTCATCCAGCTTTTCGACTGTATCAATAAATTCATACCGCACCTTGAGCGGCGTGATGGTTTTTGGATGCATCATGATCTTGTAGGTAAAGAGAACATCATCCGCTGTGAATGGTTTTGCTTCTTCGCCTTCCCGCGAATGCCACAGTACGTCTTTTCGCAAAAGAAAGGTATACGTACGGCCGTCGCGCGACAGTTCCCAGCGCTGGGCGAGTTCCGGCACGATTTCCTGCTTTTCATTGATTCCCACCAGACCGTTAAACACCAGTTCGGTTATGCGGAGAGAGATCATTTCATTACTCGTTACCGGATCGAGCGTGGCCGGTCTTCCATATTCTCCATAATTCAGGGTGCCGCCGTCCGGCCTGCCGTCTTTTTTGCGTTCTGCTCCAGCCTGCGGTGAGATAAGGAATGCCGCCGCGATGAGTATCAGCACAACCAAAAGCACCTTTTTCATGATTTCCTCCTTGACACGACAGATGCAAATCCTTGTTGTTTTAATCTGCATCCTGATTTTTATCTAGAAAATTTTAACATCTCCGGCGCTCTTCTGCTCCATGGCATACACGCCCTGCATGACTTCCTGAATCTGGCGCACGACCGGGAACTGCTTGCTCATTTCAAAATAAATTTCGAGCGCTTCTGAGAATTTTTTGCTCTGGTAGTACATGCCGGCAAGATTCACGAGAAGCACCGGATCATTATATTCTATCTTGTTTTTGTTGCTTTTGTCCCGACCCGCTTCCATGAAGGCAAGCGCCTTCAGTGGTTTTTTCTTCACGCGATAGTAGGTTCCGAGCGCACTATTCAAACCTGACATCGTTCTTCCTTTGCCGGAGGCGACGCCTGTTTCCGACCGCTTGACGATCTGACTGCATTCAGTTTCGGCGCGGACGCATGCGTCGAGCAGCGCTGCATTCAGATCCGGATCGAACGGCTGTTTGCGGCCAAGTTCATTCCAGATGGCAAATGCTTCCGTTCGCCGCCCTTTCCTATATTCCTCGAAGGCCTGCCAGACCCGCATCCGATCCTGATACTTTGCCGGCAACTGCCTGGTTCCGGAAAAATCAACTTGTTTGCGGTTTTTGTCATATGCACTCAACGCATATGCTTCACTTATATAGTAGGTTGCGGGATCCTTTACTCCAGGATCAGCGAGTGCCTTTTCAAGCCGTGCAATGCTTGCCTGGGAATAGAGTGTTGCCAGAAGCCCGATAAGGGACGGGTCATAAAAATGAATGATCTTGGTTCTGCTGATAGTTTCCTTATAGGAGTACGCCTTCATATCCGAATGGCTGACTAATGCAAGTCCTTTATCAATACGTCCGTCCTTCACATAGATGGCAAGAGCGTTTCTGATCATACGCAGGGAAGGAGTCTTGCCCGATTTTTTGAGTGCAGCTAGACTTTCATCCAGGAGAACTGACGGATTTCTATCCTGCAATCCAGCCATGCTATAGACCGAAGCCCGTTCTGCATTCAATTCAGGATTTTCGCTGTTAACGCTTTTCCAAAGCGTTTCTGCTTTTTGCTTATCCCCAAGCCGAAAGTGGCAGTACCCCAGATTGATCTTTGCGAGGTCCCGATACCCTGCGCTGACTTTTTCATCAGCAGAGAATGATTCGAGATGGGAAACTGCTGTCTCGTGTTTTCCTGCTTCCATGAGCGATAAACCCATATACAAATCCGCAAACCTGCTTTTTCCTTTTCCGCGGATTCTGGCGAGTTTTTTGAGATATTCCTGGGAGACTGCGAGAGATTCGCGGTAGAGCTTGTAATGCAGCCGGGCATTCTGCAAATAGATCATACCCAGAGTCAAATCCGCAGCCCCGTGCTTATGAGAAGCATCTGCGGTAAGAACTCGGGTTGCTTCTTCATACCGGTGTTTTTCGTATAGTTTCATTGCACGTTCCACCGGAGTGTCGGCGGCATACACGGGAACACTGGATCCAAATACGATGAGAAGAAAAAAGAAAAGGAAGTTCATAATCCGCTCCTTCAGCATAACGAGGGATTTTTTACTGTTTGAGCTTCATAACAAAAATATGGTCCCACTGGTTAACCTGTGCGCGAAACGCTATTGCTCCATCTGAAGAACAGGATATGTCGTGGTTCATTTTGGTATTCGTTCGTATGAGACTGCTGCCTTTGTCCCTGATGTCTGCAAGGTGAATGGGGTTATACCCCTGCCGGTCGTTTTTGACATAGACGATTCGCGCACTGTCCGGCATCCAGGCAGGACCTCGCTCCATGTCCGGGACTACGTCCCGGGCAATGATTTTTGCTGATAATCCGGGTCCTGATAAAGAATCGGTTCCGTCTGAGGAAATTACGAGGAGCGACCACATCGGAGCCTCTTTATGATCGCTTACATTCGAGTAAAATGCGATCTTCGTTCCATCCGGCGACCAGACCGGCCTCAAGTCATCCCATTCCCAGGAGGTAAGAGGCTTAAGCGTTTCTTTTGGTTTTGCAACATCAGTGATTACATAAATATCGTGATTTTCATTGCTGCCATGAATCATTGCTATCTTTTTCCCGTCAGGAGACCACTGCGGATACAGATACGGTTTTTCTCCGGTCGTAAGACGGGTGAGCCGCAGGGTCGCGCCATTCAGGATATACAGATCGCCTTTTCCGGTTCTGCCGGAAACGAAAACAATGTTCTCGGACACGGGAGACCAATGCGCATGCCCGTTTTTTTCCTTGTAATTTGTGAGCTGGCGTGTCGTCGTTGTCGCGGCACTGCTGATCTCACGCATATACAGATTATAATCGCCTTCGCCGCCGTTACTCATGAAGACCACCCGGTTTCCGGTGGGTGACCATGAGATACCCGCATTGTAGCTCGTTTCCTCGTACACGCCAGGAAAGAAAAATTTCATCTCATTCCTGAGCTCGGATGCCTGGACGTAGATCGTCTGGATCAGTGTCCCGTCAGGCCGGGTGATAATGATTTCCTTTTTATCGCCGATGCTCCGTTCAAAAGCAATCAGATTCCCCTGCGGAGACCAGACCGGGTTTGCGTCATTCCTTCCCGGCTCGATTGCTACAAGCGGTTTTATGGACAGGGGCTCAATGGTTCCCTGATTCTTTTCAGGATTTACGGTTCCTGTTGGCAGGGAAACCACGGGACGGCTTGCTATTCCATTCGTCAGCGAGGGAGCGGACATTGGCTGAGTCTGCATACCCGCTCCTGCTAATCCCAGTGCCAGAATCATATTTCCCACTATGCAAACATGCTTTGCCTTCACGCATTTCCCCGGTTGCTAGAGACTTTTGATTTGATCCCAGTATTTCTGCGCTGCATCGCGGCTTTCCTCGTACGCCTTGTTTCCCTCAAGTTTTTTCGGGAAGAAATCAAAATATTCCCGCCACGTAAGATTGGCGTTGCTCAGAAGCGCGGGTTTTTTTGTTACCAGATAGAGCTTGTGATACGCGAGCGCCAAATAATAATACGTGTCATGCAGCGCTTCGTCATACCGATTGGTCGGGAAGAACCGGGTATTCTGTTTTGCAATCTGAAGATTCTGAATTGCTTTGCCAAAGGCATGCGCAGCAGCATCTTTGTCCTTTTGGACCAGTTCACTTCCTTTTTCGTAGTAGGCATGGCCTGTATTCATGTAGGCAACTGCATACTGTTTGTACAACAGTTCCCGATTTTCGGGAAGCGACAAGACATTCTCAAATTCCCGAATCGCGGAATCATAATCATTCATATTATCAAGATATAACTGGGCCAGCCGGTTATGTGCTGAAGAATAATCGGGATGACCTTTGGTCGTGCTTGCATAGGCCTGGATTGCTCCCTGGATATCTCCTTTTTGTTCGGCCCGTTCTCCGATCTTGAGATAATCTTTTTGCAAAACGATTTTGCGGCCGCCGGTACGATCTTCCACCGTCCGTGCAAATTCCACAACTTCTTCAAAGTCACGGTAATCCCCACCGGCAGACACTTTCACGGTATGGAAGCCAAGTCCCACGAGCTTTCCGCTTAGCATGGGCGTGGCGCCGATTTTTTCGTCATCAACATAAACGGCTGCTGATGAAGGCAGGGAATCTATTTTAAAGATCGAATTATTGACCGTCAGAACGAATTCGCGAGTGTCCCGGTTTTTTTCGATCCGTACTTCGTCCTTTACCTGCTGGTATCCATGGCGATAGAGTACGATGTCATACCGTTTTCCAATCTTGATCGGAATATCTAGTTTGCCATCCATGCCTGTAAAACCAACCCATTCCTCATTCAGGTACACATTGACTCCGCCCAGAGGCGAAACGCTCGGGGGAACTCCTCCCTTGGTCTGAAGAATAAACGAATTTTTGGAGGCTTCATCATCATCGCGGTACATGCGCCTGACGACCCGGTCGCCGATCGTGATCTTTTCACCTTGCTTCAAATCTTCGACCTCTGCCCATGAACCGGTATCATCCGTTTTCCTGGTCCTGAGTTTTCCGATAACATTTGCCTGTGCGATTTTGCCGCTTTTGTCGAGCCGGAGCGCGGAGAGAATAAATTCAGTCCCTCGTGAAATCCGGTATCCTGATCTGCCGAGGTTAATACGGTATCTTCCTTCTTCCTTGGAGATCACGGTTCCTTCAAACGGGAATCGTTCCATAATGGTTGCCGCTATCTCGCGCGCTGCACTATTGATCGATCCTGTGCTTGAAGCGCGATTCAGCTGGCTTAGGATCATTTTCCCGCCTGAGGTGTAGAATTTTGTTTCGATCAGATAGCCCTTGTCATCCCTGGACACGCTTCCCATGATGATCATATCCACGGTTTTTCTGAGTGAGGTGTCCCGCCATCCTTTTGCCAGGATTTTATCAATCTTCAATTTGGCGCGGGTTACTTCTGATCTTAATGTCCTGGAAGGAACTTCACGGAAGCATTTATTTTTAAATAGGTGAGCTGAAACCGATTCTTCGGTTTTGGCAAGGACGTCCTTCAGATCAACTCCGGGGGTGTTCCCGACAAAGCGATAAATGCCTGTCCGGATCGGTTTCGGGTTCGTGGGATGGAAATATCGCTGAAGCGAAACTTCTCCTTCAAGAACCGCGGAGGTTTTCCATGATGCAGGAATGTATCCTGGTGCGCTTAAGGTTATCTGAACCCGTTTTCCCGGTTCACCGCTGTAGGAGTGGACCAGCACTCCTTTTGCATCGGTTTTGCCGACTGGTTTGTTTCCAATGCTCACGCCAATACCCGGAATACCGTTCGACTGTCCATACTCTTCGGTAAGCGCAGCAATGGTGAGCGTTACGCGCTTCGAGAGGGCGACATCGAGTTTTTGTCCTGGTTCAATGGTTCCGGTCTTCCGCCAGGGAGCATATCCTGATTTGGTAACCTGTAAATCAATTCCCTTCGCCGGCAGGCTTTTATACTCGTAAATAAATTCACCTTTTTCATTTGTTTTGCCAGCTTCTTTTCCATCGGAGGAAATAACCGCATCCTTTACCGGTGATCCCTTATCAGTAACAACCAGGGTAACATACCGAGAGGCGGAAAGATCTGCATCGAATACATAGGTGTCGATGACTCCGTTTTTCGGGAGCTTCATAAGAAATGAATTTTTCCAGGGCAGAACCCGATATCCGGGCATTTCCTTTGCGACGGTGATATCAACCGTTGCGCCTGGTTTCTTTTTTATTATTTTTGAAAACACACCGTTTGCATCAGTGCTTCCCTCTTCTTTGCCGTCAACAATAATTTTCGCTTGAGAAGCCGGCTGACCATCCACACGTGCGTTTACTCGAAGGTCGAGTTTTTCTCCTGCACAACCGAATAGAAACGCAGTACCAAGGACTATACACGCAAATCCATATATTCTCTTCCTCATAATCAAGACCTCCTTACACAACAACCGCATATTTAAGGTAAGAACAACCTCAGCTTACTACATAATGGGCGGCTGAATGTTGACTTCGCCGGGGTTTACGATTTTATCTTCATCAGATTTCGCACCCTCGATGCTTTTTCGTTTTCCTTCAAGAATTTTTTTGAGTTTGAAATTGGCTTTCTCCCCGCCGAATTTTCCCACTTCAACGGTCATGGTCTCGGTCATAAAACCGATCCTGCTTGCTTCGACCCGGTAAATACCGGGAATAATATAATCCTTGATTGATTCATATTTCCCTTCGGCATTTACCGTGACGGCCTGAGATGCCTTTTCAAGGGTCGTCGTGGTATTGATCATGTTGATAACCGTTCCCTGGGGATTTTCCTTGGCTGGTGGAATGGGCTGGGAATTGGCATCAAACAACTGAACCGTTCCGTATATTTTCGGAGAACATGCTCCCAGAACAAGAGCCAAAAGAACGAGAGAAAGGATTTTTACGGAATGCATACTATTCCTCCTGAACCATAGAAGTGAATGCCGGAGGATGCTTTGTCCTCCTTCTGCTGCTTTAAAAAACAAAAAACCGCCAAAGAACGTTAATGTTCTCTTTGGCGGCTCGACCAGCATATAAAACAGCCGTTCCCTGGCAAGGAAACGATCCGATAATTATAAGAATAGTATGGCGCTGTTTTATTTAGCTTCGTGGCTCTGCGCCCTCCGGTTTCCCGGGGTTTGCTCTGAGCAAAGAAGATTATCTGTATGCAAATAGCGACAGTCTGATGGATGAACTGTATCATGAGTGCTACTCTTTGTCAAGGCAGGGCATGGTTTTCCTCGAAGAGAAATGCGTCCCATCTTTTTTTGATGGTTCATTCCCTATCTGTTTGTATCGTGAACAACAATAGAATATAATGGTTTTATGCAAAAAATAGCGCAATGGCTGAGCCGGAACATTTTTCAGCTTGTACTGCTTGCATTGCTCTGCGGATATTCTTTTCCCATTGCTCCGGCTCCTGCCTTGAGAACGCTCGTACTGATCTTATTTGCATACATGACGTTTATTACATCGCTTGCAACGAGTTTTCAGGATTTTTTATCTGTGGTTCGCCGTCCAAAAATCCCCCTGTATATCTTGAGCATTGTTCACATCGGCACACCGGTTACGGCATGGATTATTGGCATCATTTTTTTTCCCGATGACCCTCTTATTCGCATAGGATATCTGATTACAGCCGGGGTGCCGGTTGCCATCACGTCAGTTATCTGGACTGACATGGTAAAAGGGAATATGCCTGTATCCCTCGTTACCGTTACCCTGGACACGTTGATCGCCCCCGTTCTCTTGCCGCTCTACATCCTTTTCGTTGTGGGAGTAACCATAGATATTCCCTATGGCAAGATGACGTTTGATCTTTTACTTATGATCACGCTGCCCAGCATCCTGGGGATGCTCGTTTATGATCGTACCGGAGGAAAAACGAAACAATATTCAGAAGGCATAGCCGGCATCTTGTCACGTTTGGCCTTGTTCGGAATCATCTTTCTTAATTCAGCGTTCGTCTCGTCGTCAATAGTGGGGGGCCAGTCAATTGTTAAGATTTTAATCGTAACGAGTCTTGTTGTTGCCGTTGGATATGGCATCGGGTTTGTTGCCGGAAAAATCGTTCGTGTAGATCAGGCAACGACATTTTCGATCATGTATTGTACGGGAATGCGTAATATCGCCATAGGACTTGTTATTGCAACAGGGTATTTCCCTCCTGAAACTGCCGTTCCCGTCGGACTCGGAATGCTGTTTCAACAACCGTTTGCTGCTTTGACCGCAAGAATATACAGATCGAAGCAATCGCTTCAAATTCAGCATCCCAGACTGTAACACATTGATATCTAATTAAACTTGAAAAAGTTGACAAAACAATAAAAATCTGTTATATATAAATCAAACAAAAGACCTCATCGGTCTGTGGCCGCAGAAGAGCCCGTCGGGTCTGAGGCGGTTATGGACCCTCCCTCCTAGCCCCGGTATTGTTGTATAGTGCCGGGGCCCTGCTATTTCCGTTCAACTCGCTCAGCCATTCATTGTTGCAGATTCTTAAATTTTATGATAAGTTTTGTTTCGTACTAAAGAATTCAGCGATTTTTTCAGATAAATTATTTATAAAGGATTCCATGCCTTCATACCGCTATAAAGCACGAAACAGTGAAGGGAGCCTGAGCGAAGGGATAACTGACTCCCGGAGCAAGGAAGCGGTCGCAGATCAACTGGGAAGCCAGGGGCTTATTCCTGTCTTTATCGAAGAGCAGCAACCGCCGCTTATTGAACCTGATTTCTTTGCAAAACTTACCCACATCAAATCTCAAGACCTTATTCTTTTCAGCCGTCAGATGGCAACGCTCATTAATGCCGGGATCCCGATCATCCAAAGTCTCACGACAATAGAGAAGCAAACCGGAAATCCCCGGCTTAAGAAGGCTATCACTGATATCCGGCAGGACCTTGAATCAGGCATGGCATTATCCGCCGCGCTCGAAAAGCATCCGGGGATATTCAGTAAATTATATGTAAGCATGATTCAGGCCGGTGAAACAGGCGGTATTCTTGACAACATTTTGAATCGGCTTGCTCTGCTAAACGAACAGGAGGCAGAGACCCGTGCTCGCGTAAAGGCTGCTGTTCGCTATCCCATTCTGGTCATAACCGCAATCTGCGCGGCTTTCGCGTTTCTGGTCACGTTTGTGATACCGAAATTTGCCGCTGTTTTTGCCCAATTCAAAACAGAACTGCCTTTTCCAACCCGCGTTCTGATCAACATCAATTATGTTGTACAGCATTATTGGTTTTTTATTCTGGGAGGAATCGCCTTGATCGTCGGAGGCGTTATCTGGTATGTCCGAACGGAAAAGGGCAGATGGACATGGGATTTAGTGAAATTAAAACTGCCGGTTCTCGGGATATTGTTTCAGAAGGTAGCATTGTCGCGATTTTCCCGTATTGTGGGCGCCTTGCAAAAAAGCGGGGTTTCAATGATGCTGACACTTGAAATCGCCTCGTACACAGTCGGGAATGTGGTGATCGCCCGTGCGGTTGATTCCATGCGGGACAGCCTGCGCGAAGGCAAAGGCCTGCATGGTCCCATGGAAGCATCGGGCATGTTTCCACCTTTGATTGTGCAGATGATGGCAGTAGGCGAAGAGACCGGCGATATTGACCTCATGCTGAATAAGGTTGCGGACTATTACGATGTTGATGTAGAATACATGCTGAAAACACTATCCACCATGATCGAACCGGTCCTTCTAGTTTTTATCGGAGGAATGGTATTGTTTCTTGCACTCGGTATCTTTCTTCCCATGTGGAATTTGATGAACTTGTTTAAGTAGATGAGTGGACAGTTTTTTATTGATTTGCAATAAAATTCTGGTACAATGTTTGCAGTACTAAATTATTAAATCCGATTAACACAACCTTTAAAGGAGGAAACTATGATACGAAAACAGAAGGGTTTTACGCTTATTGAGTTGGTAATGATCATTGTGATATTGGGCATTCTGGCTGCGGTTGCAATACCGAGGTATATTGATCTTCAAACGAGCGCTCGGGTATCGGCTGTTAATGGTATGTTTGGTGCGGTGAATGGCGCTGCAGCGATTGTGAATTCTGCTGCCATTATCTCAGGGCAGACAGGAGCAACAGGAACGGTTACCGTTGGAACAACTACGATCAATACAGTTTATGGTTTTCCAAGGTCAGCAACACCTGGAGGAATTGACCTATCAATTGCAAACATGTCTGGGTTTACCTTTACAGCAGGCTCTCCTGCAACATTTACTTTGGATGGTTCTCCGACGCCAGCCAATTGCTCTGTAAATTATACTGCGCCAGCTGCAGCTGGTGCTACTCCTACGATAGCAGTTGTAATCACAGGTTGTTAAACAAATTAATATATATGAGTTACCCAATTTTTTATATTGTTTAATTTTTACCGCCCCCAATTATGAGGGGCGGTTTTTTATTTTAATAATTATGATCGTAATCAATAAAAAAGATAAGCAGGGTGACATCTTCATGTTCAATAAATTGGGTTTTACGCTTATTGAGCTTATCATGGTGATAGTTCTCCTTGGTATCATTGCAGTCTATGCCGCTCCAAGGCTTGGTTCTGTTCCTGCACAACAGGCTGGTGCGTTCACGAGCAAACTTCGCGCAGATATTCGCTATGCTCAAAATTTGGCCATGACTAAGAATAAACGCAGCAGAATTTATTTTAACGGAACTGTTTCTGCTCCTCCTCAAGGATATGCAATTGTGCAAGACAACAGTGCGTTGAATAATTGCAGCTCATTTGCAGCAACCATTGATCCTGCTAAACTGGGAAATCTTTTTACTATTACGTTAAATGCCGGCGCTTATTCTGAAATCACAATTGTGCCAACAGTATCATGCCTTGAATTTGATTTCTTTGGTCGGCCATATGATTGCAGTGCTAATCCACTTAGTTGTTCATCTACTCCCGCTGGAATGAGCATCGCCGTACAAGGTTCAGGAGTAGTAGTTAACACGGTAACCATAGTCAACCAGAGTGGAGCGATAAACTAAGATTCTTTTCTCATATGATAAAAAATGAAATGAAGAAATGCCAAGCTGGCTTCACCCTCATCGAAACCATTATTACGCTCATTGTGCTTTCCATTGCGGCGATAGGAGTGTTGTCGGTTTTTACATTCGGCATTGGCCGCAGTGCTGATCCGCTTATTGTGGGTCAGGCTACACAAATGGCACAGGGTGAACTTGATACCGTTATTGGCATTAAGACTGCAAACGGGTTTTCATCTCCTGATTTGAACACGGGGACAGGCCAAGCATGTAAAACGGCTATGCTGACCGGGTTCAATTGTTCCCTTGATATTTGCTTTGTAACGGATGTGAGCCTGGATAATACCGGAACGTGTAACACTCCAACGCTTTATAAACGGGTTGCAGTGACCGTCACAAACCCGACAGGAGGAAGCGTTGAACTTGTGACGCTTCTTACCAGCTATTAGCGGAGCAAGAATGTGGACTCGTGAAAAATGGGTTAAAGAAATGAATCGCTGGAACAGAATACAGCCTCATACTGCCTCCCATTCTCCCTGTCCAAAAGGATTCACTCTTATTGAGATTATTATTGTTATTGTGATTGTCGGAATCATCAGTACCATTGCAGCCATGATTATTCTTCAGGGCGTAAAATCATACGCTATTGAAGATCAGCGTTCAAATGTCCACTACCAGGCGCGGCTTGCTGTTGAGCGTATTGCAAGAGAGGCGCGGCATATAAGAAACTGTTCGAGCATTGTTGGTCCTCTTAACCCTTCCGGAACACTGCAATTCACAGATATACAAGGAAGTGTAGTTACGTTTACCGTTGGCGGTGGAAATTTATCTCGCAATGGAAATCTCTTGGCGAATGGAATAACATCCGCTACGCCGTTTCGATTTTTAGACATAAATGGCAACCCAACGACAACTTGTCCCGGAATATGGTTTATTGAGATTGATATTACTGATACGCAAGGTTCTGAATCGCTGCAAATGAGAACACGTATACATCCTATGAATTTTTAGAACAAACGGGCATTCTTATGAAAAACATACGCGGTGTTTCCATAATTGCTGCTGTATTTATTATCGTGGTTCTTGCGTTTATGGGAGTCATGTTTTTGACCTTCATTAGCACCGGAAGTTTCACCGCGGTTAATGATCTACAAACCACTCAGGCATTGTATGTTGCACAGGGGGGAATGGAATATATTCTCCGAAATCGGCCGTTCCCGAATTACTCCATGGGTGCAGGGACCATGGCTCTTGGTTCAGGCAATTTTACCGTTTCCTCCCCAACATACCTTACCGCTGATCCGGGCAATGCAAATGTAACGATTGATGTCGCATCCACTGAAAAATTCCCTAATAGTGGCCGCATTGTCATTGATTCTGAAATAATAAGTTACACCGGAAAGGATGCAACCCATTTTACCGGAGCCACGCGCGGTGTTGGTGGAAGTTCTGCTGCCGCACATTCTACCGTGAACGCGTCTGTGTATCCAGCGACCATGGTGATGGACAATCCGCTTCTTGCGGCGGCGACAACGATCAATGTCTCATCGAACGTGGGGTTCAGTATTCCAGGGGTCATCATCATTGATATGGAGTATATCTTTTGTTCTGCAGTCAACGGGACTACACAGTTTACAAATTGTTTGCGCGGCTTCAATAGTTCTCCTCAAACCGATCACTTGAATGCAAGCAATGTATTTCAATATTCACTCACCTCAACTGGCACAGTCGGGAATGCGCAGCGAACTATAGAGAGGAGTGTTGCAAGCCGGGCTCCTGGAGCCATGATGGTTTATGCTCAAGCGAACGGGGACGGAATCCCTTATTACCGCCAATGGGATGGAACGTCGTGGGGCCCCGAGCTAAGGGCGAATGCTGTACCTGCGAGTATTCAATATATGGTACTCAAATTCGCAAGGACTAGAAATGAGGCCATTCTGGGAACACTAAGTGCCAACGGACAAATTTGGGTGCAGGTTTGGAGGGATGGGGCTTGGGGCGCGGCCATGTTACTAGCAAATATTGGCGTAGATGCTGATTATCGCGGATTTGATATTGAATATGAAACGATCGCAGATCGGGCGATTATTGTTTACAATGATGGGACTGTGAATCCCGATTATAGAATTTGGGATGGAAATGTCTGGTCGGGAGCCGTGAATATCAATGTGCCAGCGACGACCGGCAGCCCTAATTGGATTGAAATTGCACGACATCCTACGACCAATGAACTTGCAATGATAGTGCTTGATAGCAATAGCGATGTCTATGGACTGCGATGGGATGGAGGCAATTGGATTGCCTTAGGTGGTGGTGTATGGGATACCCAGGCTACAACTGCTACTTATAAAGCAATCCATGTGACATATGAACAACAGTCTGGAAGAGCGCTGTTTGTTTGGGGCACACGTACGAGCAGCGGGAATCAGAATAGATATATTGGCTATAGAATGTGGAATGGAGCAATAGGAACCCTAAGCAATGTTGCAAATCAGAGTATCTCAAACATTGGGAATCACACTGCGCGATGGATGCGGCTTGCACCTGATCCTTACTCGAATCATATTATGCTGGGTATACAGGATAGCGGCAGTGATTTAATTACCTCCTTGTGGAATGGTGCGGGTTGGGATGCTAATGGAACCCAGCATGACAGTAGCCTTGAGGATGCAAGTAGAAATTTCGACTTAGTATTTGAAACTTCCCCGGTGAATGCCGGTAGGCTTTGGCTTGTATGGGGCAATAGTGCCACGCTGAGTCGAAGACAATGGACTGGCGCAGCCTGGGGAGGTATTAGCAACACAGGCGATGACACGAGTTTTGTACAATTGATTGCGCATCCTGTATCGGGAGCGGTATTATCGGGCATATATGAAAGTAGAAACTCTGGCCCGACAAATAGATCTATCTGGGAAAGCCATTTGACGCAAGGAAGCGCTGTCTGGTCACCGCGAGTCGTGATCTGGGGTGGGCGGACTGTGGCAGCGCCTGTCATGGAACGGGTTTCCATTGCCGCGGAACGAAGGCCTCCCCCATTCGTTGTTCAAGGATGGAAGGAAATCGTTAAATAAGAGAGAAAAAAGAGGCTAAATTCCGAGAACGCGAGAAAACCACGAAATATTTTATTAACAAATTTTCCTTGACAAATAGTTGCAATTTCACTATTGTGAGTTTTAACTGTAGAAAAATAAACCTGAACGCTTTTTGGCATTCATAATGCAGTATTAAATATACATCGTATTTTTAATAGAGGTCATTGCGAGGAGCCTGCCGACGAAGCAATCCCTTTACAGCGAGATTGCCATGCTCTCTGCGGTCGCTCGCAATGACAGGATAGCAAAAGTTTTTGCCTTTGCATGAGTAATAAATGCTATGAAGACATCTGAAATTATCCAGGAACTTGACATCCCCCGGCACAAGCTTTATTACCTTGAGCAAAAAGGGTATGTGAAGCCGAAACGGATTCCCATGGGAGATCTCGAGGCGCGGGTCTTCAGTAAACAGGATTTTTTGCGTGTGAAATATATCTGGAAATATCTTCAGCAGGGGTACAAACATAAAGCGGCATTTGCAATGGCAGAACGAGACCTGAAAATGAAATCAGCAGGCTGAGGCTATGGGATTATTTGGATCAAACATAAAAACCGGAATCGATATCGGCGCGTCAAGCATCAAGGTCGTCCAAATCTCCCTTTTTGGAAAACAGCCGAAACTCATCTCTGCAGGCATGCTCGAATTTCACATTGCTTCGGGAAATGAGAGCATTGGCGCCAATCTCCGGTATCTGCTCTCGGAAAGAAACATCAAGGCAGACAAGGTCATTACTCAGATGCCGGGGAAGGACATTACGATCCGTTCCTTTACGCTCCCCCGTATGCCTGCTTCGGAATTGTGCGAGGCTGTCCGCTGGGAGGCAAAACGGCATATTTCCTACCCCCTTGAGTCAGCGGTTATCGAATATCTGATTACCGGCCAGAGACATGAAGGAACGGTTGACAAGCTGGATATTCTGTTGGTTGCCTGCGAACGGGATGCCGTTGCTCAGCATTGTGCTCCCTTTGAAGAAGCGAAAATAAAACTTTCAGCCATCGATGCAAATGCACTTGCATTGCGGAACGTGTTTCACCTGCTCGATAAACCATCAGACATGAACACGGTTGTTGTGGATATCGGAGCCGGGAAAACCGAGATCGATATTTTTAAAGGCGGTGTTCCTCGGTTCAGCCGCTGTCTTGATATCGGCGGAATAGACATGACCCGCGCGATTGCAGAGGCGCTTAACGTGAACATACAAAAAGCGGAAGACATGAAACGAGAGATGCATGTGTTAGCGTCATCGGATAATCCCGGAGTTGCGGCGGTTCGGACGATTCTGGACGGCCTGATGATGGAAATACGCAGATCAGCCGATTATTACAAGACGACATTTCGAGAAAAAAACATCCACAATATTCTTCTGACCGGAGGCGTTTCCCTGATGCCCGGGATCAGGGAATATGTGATGAAATCGGTTGATGGAACCGTGGAAATCGATCAGCCGTTTGAAGGATTATCAGGGGCCAAAAATGTTATAAACGAATTCAGTCCTCTGGCACCTCGTTTTTCTGTTGCCATCGGGTTGGCATTACGCAAGGCGCGAGTTTAATTCGATGAAAAAAGCAAGCGATTATATCAACCTGCTTCCGCGGGACGACAACAAATCCGGGAAAGCACCAAGCCGTCTAACCATCACGATCAGTGTCTTCGTCTTTGCCTGGCTTCTGATTTTCGGTTGGTACGGCAAACAGGCTTTTGATCTGCGCTCGAAGCTGATGCCCTTGGAAGCAAAGAAACAGGTGCTTCAACAGCAACTCGCCGCTCTCCTGAAAGACCTTGGCATTGCAATGCCTGAAGGAACCAGTCCTGAAAAAGCCTGGTTGATTCAGAATTTATTAAACGAACGGGTGCTCTGGTCAGAAGTGTTTAAGCAGTTTTCAACCATGGTTCCCCGCGGGCTTTGGTTTGACAGCCTTGAAGGGAGCTCTTTTGGCAAACCCGAAATCCGGATTCGGGGCGGGTCGTTTACCTACCTTACTGTTTCTGAATTTATGCTCGCCATGGAGAAATCACAGTATTTTGAAAAACCGCAACTTATTTATGCCAGGAAATCGGTGATGAACGGCAGAGAGATTATCGGGTTTGAAATTCTTTCGGGTGTTCAGAAAAAAGGCGGGATTCATTAATGGCTGAATCGCAGACAAAAGCTCCCTTAATCAAACGGAAACTTTCAAAGCGTGAGTGGATCATTGTTCTGATTACGGCCTTTATCGTGGGTTCTGCTCTCTTATACCAGTTTCCATACACGTATCTTGTCAAGAAAGTGAAAGAGCTTCAGCAATCGGTGCAGGCTACGGAACGGGATATCCTCTCGCTTTCTGTTCAACTTGCCGATATAAAGGCAAGGGAAGCCGAAATAAAAGCAGGAACAAAAAGAGGTATTACGGGGTGGAAACTGGGCGACCAGAAAAGCGCTATGTTATTTCTTGATGGAATCTCGAGCGAAGCGAGGCGCGAGGGAGTAAGTCTGCTTGCCGTGCATCCATCCCAGGAATCCGACAAGGACAAGTACAAGGAAGTTTCGATGAACCTTGACTTGAAAGGCAGATACCGCGAACTTGCCGAATACTTCAAGCGGCTTGAGAACATGCCCCAGATCGTGAATATCCGAAAAATTCGTGTTGAGGCCTGTCCTGACGCCTCATCTGCATGTGCAACGCAGCTTGAAGCAGTAACCTATATGGCGAAATGAAGAATAAAGAAAAATATCCTTGGATACTCTGTTCTCTTCTGTGTCTGACAGCCGGATTGTTGTATTCCGGAATCGTTTGTGCCGCAGAAAAAGATCCTTTTTTCCCGGAGGGCATCCGGTCATCGGCAGCAGGAACCGGGACTCAGGACAGTACTTGGGGACGGGACCCGTTCAGCAGGCCCTTTGAAGGAAAGGGATCATCTTCGAAAACCTCAGGCCGGATAAGAAGCCTTACCGGAATTATATATGGCAAGGATGTACGGGTCGCAATTTTTGATGGCGAAACGCATAAAGAGGGCAGCATGGTAGGCGGCCGGAAACTGATGGATATCCGAAAACGGAGTGTTGTGCTCCGGGGTGAAAATGGAAGCCGGGAAGAGATATTCCTGGAAGATTTTTCGATGAGGAAATAGAGAGGAGATGCCAATGGGCTTTCATTCATGCAGACAGGGAGTCAGGTTTCTCGTATATGCCTGTGTTCTCCTGATTGGTTTCCAGAGCGTGGCGTCTGCGGAATCTGTGGAAACCGTAAAAAACAGCTCTCCGTTTTCCATGGAATTTCGTGATGCTGATATTCGCGACGTGATTCGGGCGGTCGGCCAGGCAGCGCACATGAATTTGATTGTGAGCGACACAGTGACCGGACAGGTCACGATGAGTCTCAAGGATGTCGATGTATGGGATGCGCTCGAATCAATCCTCAAAACCAAAGGGCTTACGTATGTACGGGAAGGCGGGATCGTCCGTGTGCTCGCGATTGCGGATGCGCGCGACGATGATATGGAGACCCGGATGTTTCCCCTGGGTTATGCAAACGGAAGAGAGACACTTACGGTTCTTGACAAAATCAAGAGTGACAGAGGGAAACTTTCGGTTGATAATCGCACGAATTCGATTGTGGTAAAAGATTTGTCCCTGAACATTGACCGCATGGCCCGGCTGCTCAAAAATCTCGATGCACGGATACCGCAGATTATGATCGAGGCGAAGATCGTGGAAGTCTCGAGCAACTTTGCGCGCGAACTGGGTGTGCAATGGGGCGGCCAGTATTCGGATGGACGGACGCTGCTTTCAGGCGGTTCGACAGGAGTCAATAATAATGCAACACCCAGCGGCGGAGGAAGTTCGTCGACAACCCCGGAAATTGGCAGTTCGACCTTTTACCCGCAACTTGGCGATATCGGAAGAACCGGAAACGCCTATGTCGTAAATCTTCCTGCTGCTGTGGGAGCCGGTGCGGGCGGGGCGCTCGGAGTTTCCCTGGGGAAATTGCTGGGGGGAAAACTTGCGCTTGATCTTCAATTATCTGCTATGCAATCGACCGGAAATGGAAAGGTTCTTTCCAGTCCCAAGGTACTAACCATGAATAATAAGGAAGCAAGAATATCGAGTGGGACCGACATCCCGGTCCAGATCGTGAGCTCTACGGCAGTCACGAATGTTAATTCCCTCGGGGTTCAGACTATCTCTGCAAATCTTATGTTGTCTGCCATTCCCACGATCACACATGATAACCGGATCGTCATGGTGCTTAAGATCGAAAAGGCAGAACCTAATTTTTCCCGTCAGATAAACGGTATTCCAACGATCATCAGGCGGTCTGCGGATGCCCAGCTTGTTGTGAATAATGGTGAAACCGTGGTTCTCGGAGGCATTTTAATCAAGAACGAATCCAACGCCGAGGCCAGCGTTCCGTTCCTCTCTAAAATTCCGATTCTCGGATGGTTCTTTAAAAAGAAAAGCAAAACCGATACTCAGGATGAGCTGATGATATTCATTACGCCGACAATTGTGAATGAATGAGATGGAATGAGAAGAAAAATTCCATTATTTCAATTTCAAAATCTTCTCCGCAGTAATCTGCGCCTGATGGATGCAGTCTCCGATCCCTATTCCCTTGTAAGAACACCCGATGAGATGCAGGCCGGGTGTGGTTTCAAGCGTCCGGTCGAGCACTGCGATCCTGCCTGAATGGCCAACGGTATATTTCGGCATTCCTTGTATCCAGCGATATATTTTTACGAGATGAGGATTTGCTTTGAGTCCGAGAATGCTATCCAGTTCTTGAAGCACAATACTTTCCAAAGATACATCATCAAGATCCGTTACCAGTTCCTCATGGTGACCGCCACCGATATAGACACGAATGAGAATATGATCTTCTGGTGCGCGGCACGACCATTTTATGGAGATGAATGTTGCGGCATTAATTCGTCTGCCCTCGATGCGGGGTACGATAAATCCGAAACCGGGAAGGGGAACCTGAATCTCATCTCTCCGGAATGCGAGTGATATGGTTGCCGAGGATGACCACTCGATCCTGTTGATTTGCGCAACCAGATTTTCATCAACATTTTTTAAAGTACGAGCGGTTTCATACGAAGGGGTGGCGAATATAATATGATCAGCTTTGAATAGTTCCCCGCTTTCCGTTGTTATCGTATACCCGACGTTTGCCGGACGCACATCCTTTACGGCGGTTCCCAGTCTGATTTTTTCTTTTCCAAAAAAATCAGCGCAGGCCTGGGAAAGCGTATGCATGCCGTCCTTGTAGCTCATGAAAAATGTTTTTCTGGGTATGTCTGTTCGTTTTTTAGTAATAAGAGAAGAAAGCGGCCGATTTCTTCTCGCAGCCAGCATTCCCAGGATCAAACTCCGATGCTTTTTTTCCATGGATAAGAAACGGGGGAAGGTCGAGAGGACACTCATGTTGTCCGGATTTGATGTGTGAATTCCTGCAACGAGCGGTTCCGCGATTTTCTCGAGGCATTCGTGTCCGAGCCGCCGGGTGACAAAGGAAGCAAGGCTTTCATCATCCGATGTTTTTCGCCGAGGAATGAAAACGTCCATGCCCATGCGCATTTTTCCTGAAAGCGAGAGAAGCCTTGATTTTGCCATGGGCCGGAATGCAGTCGGCACCATGAGCATTACGCCTTCAGGCAGGGGGTGGAGCATCCTGTTCGAATAAATAAACGTCCCTTTAAACTCGTCATTGGTCGGAAGCAGCTCCGATTCTATTCCCAGCCGCCGCGCAAGATTGATTGCCCATACTTTTTCCGGAAGGAAACAATCCGGGCCACCCTCGATCAGGAATTCGCCCTGCCGTTCGGTCAGAATCTTTCCGCCGATCCGGTTGTTTTTCTCGAGCAGTAAAATATCGAGGTCTTTTCCGTAGACTTTTGATCCGGCTTTCAGGTGAGCAGCAGCGGTAAGGCCAGCGATTCCGCCGCCGATAATGACGATTTTCATTAAAAGGAATCCTTCTTGCGGACACAGATCTGCGCAGTTTTACGCAGATAAAAATTATTTTTTTATAGTATTGTGCAAATCAGCACGATTTCAAGTTTAAAAAAGTAAGCTGCTCATGCGCAAGGATTTCCTTCGCCTTTTCTATATCTTTGACTTCCACGAGGAGATATGCCCGCGTTCTTGACTCGACAACGTACACGTATGCATTTTCTATATTAATGCCATGCTTCGAAAGGATGTGCGAAACCTCATACATTCCTCCGGGACTGTCCTTCATCTCGATTGCCAATACTTCACTCAAGGAAACGGTAATCCCCGCCTTTTGGAGCTCTTGATAGGCAAGGTCGCATTTGTCAACCAGGAGCTTGATGATTCCGAAACCATTCGTACTGGTGATCGAAATGGCCAAAATGTTGATCGCCTTTTCCGAGAAGATCCTGGTAATTTTTTCGATTTTCCCCGGTTTGTTTTCGGAAAAAACCGAAATTTGCATGATCTTGTCCATGGCTACTCCTTTTTGTTCGTCACGATCGTTAAATAGTTCTGTTATCGATGACTCTTTTTGCTTTGCCTTCGCTGATGGGAAGCGTCCCCGGTTCATGGAGGGCAACCTTGGGTTTCACCAGAATTTCTGCTCGTACCTTGTCAATGATGTGTGCCTGGAGATCAAGCAGGTGTTCAATGGTTCCATCAAAAATATTTTTCGATATTTCGACGTTGATCGTCAGGTGATCGTATGAATCAAGTACAATCTGATAGTTCTCGGCAACACCCGGAATGCTCATGAGCACTCGTTCAATCTGCTGCGGGAAAATATTCACCCCTCGCACGACGAACATATCGTCTGATCTGCCCAGAATTCTCGTTATTCGCCTATGGGTTCTTCCGCACGAGCAGGGGCCGGGAATGATTTTTGTGATATCGCGTGTCCGATAACGGATAAGAGGCATTGCCTCGCGCCGAAGGGTTGTGAGAACCAGTTCTCCTTTCATTCCCTCTTCAAGGACTTCACCGGTTGCAGGATCGATGATTTCCATCAGGAAGTAATCTTCCCAAAGATGCATCCCGTTTTTCTGCTGGCATTCGAATGCGACCCCGGGACCGTTCATCTCGGTAAGACCGTAGGAATTGTATACATCGATACCAAAAAGCCGTTCGATCTTGTCTTTTGTTTCCTCCGTATACGGCTCAGCGCCCATATAGGCCCGTTTGAGATGCAGTTCTTTTTTAATATCAATCCCCCGCTCCTGCAGAACGCTTGCAAGATAGAGCGCATAGCTGGGGGTAATATGGAATACCGTTGTTCCGAAGTCCCGCATAAAAGAAATCTGACGATCCGTATTCCCAGGTCCGACCGGAAGCACAAGCACACCGAGTTTTTCAGCGCCGTAATGCATGACCAGCGCTCCGGTAAAGAGGCCGTACGTCATCATATTCTGGAGAATATCGTGTTTGCCGGTGCCGGTCATGACCAGGCAGCGGGCAATGAGATTCGCCGCATTATCAATATCGTTTCGCGAAAAAAGGATTGCTTTTGGCTTGCCGGTTGTTCCGCTTGAGGTATGAACCCGAATTGCCCCGTCTTTTGGCATTGCAAGCAGTCCGTAGGGGTACTGTGCACGGAGATCGTCATTGGTCGTAAAGGGCAGTTTTTTCAGGTCATCGAGTGAGTTTGTTTTTTCGGGAGATATTCCAGCTTCATCGCAACGTGTCCGGTAAAAAGGAACATGCTGATATGCCCGCTGAATGGTTTCCCGGAGGCAGGAAAGCTGAAGGGAGTTGAGGGCGTTTTGTTCAATCGTTTCTTCAGCGTGTTGCCAGAAAACATGTTTGCTCGAGGAGTCGGATGATTTCATGACAAAGATCTCCGTTTCCTGATCGACGCGGTTCAGGAATTCCTTTTTGGTTGGTTCTCGGATGCGATTTTTTATGTGTATGTGCTGGACTGGTTGTTGAAACGGGTAATTCTAACACAGATGGATAACCGACTGCAACAATAACCTCCTTGCCGCTATTCATGATTGAATGCGGATTTCAGGTAAAAACAGGAAACTGCGCATTGACGAGGGAAAAGGAGTGTGCTATTTTACTTTACCCTTCATATCACGTATTTCACGCAATATCGAGAGGAAGGTTCGGAGAAGCTATCATTCTTATGAATCAATTTTGGAATATTGTTATTGTTGTCGTGTATGTGCTCATTATGCTGGGAGTCGGATACTGGTCTATGCGCCGAACAAAGAATGTGGGCGATTTCTTTCTCGGAGGCCGCACGCTCGGCCCCTGGATGAGCGCGTTTGCCTATGGCACCACCTATTTTTCAGCAGTTCTTTTTATCGGCTATGCAGGAAAACTGGGATGGGGATTTGGCATTTATACGATGTGGATCGTGATCGGGAATACGCTTATCGGGACGTTTCTTGCCTGGAAACTGCTCGCTGGCAGGACGCATGAAATGACCGTGCGGCTCAAGGCGATCACCATGCCCGAATTTTTGCAAGCCCGGTACGATAGCAAGACCCTCCAGGTGATTGCTGCCCTCGCGGTATTTGTTTTCCTTGTCCCGTATTCCGCATCAGTCTATATGGGCTTGAGTTACCTCTTTGAATGTGCACTGGGTCTTCAATATAACGAAGCATTGATCTTTCTTGCGGTCCTGACCGGAGTCTATCTCATGATGGGCGGCTACCTTGCGGTTGCCGTAAGCGATTTTATTCGCGGGATTCTCGAATTCTTCGGGGTCATGCTCATGGTATATCTTCTTGCTCAATGGCAGGGAGGGTTCGTTACGTCAGCTTCTCAATTGCTTGGGGATATAAAACTGATGGCGCCGGGGCTGACAAAGTCTGTGCCGCTTGGTCCCGAGTGGATGCAAATTATCGTGCCGGGATCGTTGATTCTTTTTTCGCTTGTTCTTGTTACGAGTTTCGGGCCCATGGCGCTGCCCCAGATGGTTCAGAAGTTCTATTCCATACGGAGCAAGGCGGATGTAATTCGGGCAATGACGATCGCCGGTGTTTTTGCCTTGTTTATGACCTTTGGTGCATACTACAGCGGCGCATTGACACACTTGTATTATGCGGACGGATTTCCGCAGGCAATCGTTGCACAGGGAAAGCCGAATCTTGACCAGCTCATGCCGTACTTTATCACGACCCAGTTTTCCTACGGATTTGTGCTGCTTATTCTCTTGCTTGTCTTTTCAGCGTCCATGTCGAGCCTGTCTTCGCTCGTCTTAGTATCAAGCTCCGCAATCGCGATCGATATTTACGGCGCGTTTTTCAACCGGCATGCGAACCAAAAACAAACCATGTTCCTGATGCGTCTTTTGTGCGGAGTTTTTGTTGCGCTCTCGCTCATTCTTGCCATGAACAAGGTTGATGTGATTGTGAATCTGATGGTGATGTCCTGGGGAGCGCTTGCCGGTGTTTTTCTTGCGCCCTATATGTATGGATTATTCTGGAAAGGTGTTACCCGGGCCGGTGCTTTTGCAGGGGTTATAAGCGGGCTAGTTACTGCCTTTGTTCTCTTTTTGCTCTGGGGCAAGGAAGGAATTCCTCTGGCCGGAGCAATCACCATGTTTCTTCCCTTGCTCGTTGTTCCCGTGGTGAGCAAATTTACCGCACCACTTCCGAAAGAAGTTGTTGCTGCGGCGTTTGGCGATGAAAAAGAAGATAAGAGCAACGTTTCACTGGCATAACATAAAAAAACAAGACAGCTTCAGGAAATTCTTTATGATAAAACAGGGAGGCAAAAATGATTGGAAAACAGATTAGAATGGAACGGATTATGAACCGGGAGAACGGCCGGACGGTGATAGTGCCGCTCGATCATGGTGTTACTGTCGGTCCCATTCCCGGCCTTGTGGATATGAAGACCGTGATCGGCAAAATTGTAGATGGAGGCGCTAATTCCATCGTTATCCATAAAGGAATTGTCCGGACGGGTCATCGTGGCCAGGGCAGAGATATCGGTCTGATCGTTCATCTCTCTGCAAGCACTTCCCTGAGTCCTGATCCGAATTCAAAAGTTCTCGTTTGTACCGTGGAAGAAGCCATCAAATTGGGTGCGGACGGAGTTTCCATCCATGTGAATATTGGCGCTGAAGATGAGAAAGAAATGCTGAAGGATTTTGGCGAAGTCTCTAAAAAATGTCAGGAATGGGGCATGCCGCTTTTGGCGATGATGTATACACGCGGGAAAAAGATCAAGGTCGAGAGTGATGTTGCCGTTGTCAAGCATGCCGCTCGGGTTGCCGAAGAACTGGGGGCCGATCTGGTTAAGGTCAATTATACGGGCGACACGGACAGTTTCCGAGGTGTAATCGAAGGGTGTCGTATTCCCGTATTGATTGCCGGAGGAGAAAAGGCGGAAAATGATATTGAGGTTTTGAAAAATATTAAGAATGCCATTCTTGCAGGCGGCGGCGGTGTTTCCATTGGCAGGAACGTTTTTCAGCATAAGGAGCCCGGTCTGATGATCAAAGCAATCAAGGCGATTATCCATGAGGATGCGAGTGTGGCTGAGGCAACGGCGATCCTTGAAGGAAAGGCAAAAAAATGAAAAGGGTCTGGCTCGATTGCCGTAATTGGAATAAAGATCTCGTAACGACGGCCATTGAAAACGGTGTCGATGCTGTTTTGGTTGCTCAGGCTGATGTTGCAAAAGTCAAGGCTCTGGGTCTTATCACTGTGGTCTCCGATGCTGAGAAGGCTGACCTGAGATTGGGAAAAGACGTCCTGGAGATCACGATCAGTAATAAAGCGGATGAAGAACGCATCGCCTCTCTTACGAAGGAAATAGCCATTGTGGAAAGTCGGGACTGGACAATCATTCCCCTGGAGAACATCATTGCCCAGGGCGCGAAGGTTCTTTTCCCCGTTTCTTCTTCTGAGGATGCCAAAGTGGCATTAACGATCCTGGAAAAAGGGGTCTGGGGTGTTCTCGTAAGAACGGACAATCCCGCTGTTTTAAAAGAGATTGTTCATTTTGCCAAAGGCATTGGGTCGCAGTTGATGCTCCAGGAGTTTGTTATCAAGGATGTTCAAAAAGTTTCCATGGGGGACCGGGTTTGCATTGATACGATTACGGACATGAACTTTGGAGAGGGAATGCTGATTGGTAATTACAGCAATGCCTTTTTCCTGGTCCATTCGGAGAGCGTTGAAAACCCGTATGTAGAGCCCCGGCCCTTCCGCGTGAATGCCGGCGCTGTTCACGCCTATATCATGCTGCCGAATGGCAAAACGAAATATCTGGATGAACTCCGGACAGGTGATGAAATCCTTGTGGTGAATCAAAAAGGGGAAAGCTTTGTTTCGACGGTCGGCAGGCTCAAGATTGAGAAGAGGCCGATGCTGAACATTGTGGCTGAAGTCCAGAATAAAGAGGTTTCTCTCATCCTGCAGAATGCGGAAACCATCCGGCTGACCAAACCCTCCGGGGAACCCATTTCCGTTGTGAAATTGACCAAGGGAGATAAAGTTTTAGGTTACACCGAAGCAGGGGGCAGGCATTTCGGATTCAAGATTACAGAAACCATCAACGAGAAGTAATTCCCTATCAAACTATTAGCGGCTCTGCGCATGTTAGTATGGGCATATCAGCCCTTTTGGTCGAGCCGCTATTTTCCTGTTTATACGAGCTTTATAAAAGACCAACCTGATAATCATACTAACCATACGATTTTCGCAACACTATTGTTCGTAACCTGGTAATGGGAAAAAATGTGATGCCTCCAAACGCTAGGAGAAAGGCATGAACACTCATGGATAAAAAACTTTTCAAGCAATTCCAGGAATTGGCACAATTGTGGGGTGGGTACAGAGCCTCACGGGTGATATTGACCGCAAACAATTATGCAGTATTCGAGCAACTCCAAACTCCAAAGACAGCCGCGGAAGTCGCTTCTGCAGTGGGAACAGATCAGCGTGCTACCGAGATTTTACTTGATGCGGTTTCCGCGTTTGGCTTGCTCAAAAAAACAGGCGCAAAATATCGAAACACGGCCATTGCAAAAAAATTTCTGCTTAAGAAAAGCCCGTGGTATCAGGGCGATATGCTGCGCTACGCGGATTTTCTCTGGAAAAACTGGTCGGGTCTTGATGAGGTTGTCAAATCCGGGCTTCCGAATCATTCTGTCATCCGTGATAACGAGTCATTTATCAAGGGCATGCATAACAATGCACTGCTCCGGGCGAAAGATGTTGTAAAAAACATCGACTTGCGTGGCGTGAAAAAGGCGCTTGATCTTGGAGGCGGTCCGGGCACATACAGTATGGAGCTGGCCCGGCAGGGGATATCCGTCACGCTTTTCGACTTGCCGGACACGATAGAGATAGCCAGGAAAATAGTCGGTGAAGCAAAGGTTCGGAATATCAATTTCCTGCGCGGGGATTATACGGTTGACGACATTGGAAACAATTACGACCTCGTGTTCATCAGCCAGATTTTCCATTCAATGTCAAAAGACCAAAACCTGGCGCTGCTTGAAAAATCCAGAAACGCCCTGAATCCTAACGGCAAGATCGCAATACAAGAATTTCTGCTGGAGAAAAATAAAAACTCTCCACTTTCCGGCGCATTATTCTCGGTTAATATGCTTGTAAATACGCCATCCGGTAGAAGCTACACTTCTCAGGAAATGAAAGAATGGCTTGTGCAATCAGGATTTGAAGGCGTGAAGACAAAGATTTTGAACCAGAATGTTGTTTTGACTGCGACGAAGAAGTAGCGCTGTCTGCCCGGAAGAAGTGGGAAGTTGATTCATATGTCCGAGGTTAAAGGGACAGCAAACCTGTCGTTGATGCACGTTCAAGTGGGATTCTATTCGAGATAATTTTTTCACTCAATCTTCTTCAAAACAACATTTGCCAGGCCTTTGATGAACGTCGTTGATGTATTCAATGATTCAGCACGGTTGAACCTGAGTCCCAGCTTCTCCGCATGTGCACGATGGACAATGTCTATGTCGTAGAGCGTTTCCAGATGATCGCATGTGAAACCGATCGGTACTTCGAGCACAGCCTTATGACCTTCTTGCGCTATCTTATCCATGACAGTTTCAACTTCCGGCTCAAGCCATGGCTCGTTTGCTTGAGCGCCTTTACTCTGCCATGCAATGCGCCATTTCTTTAATCCCAGTCCTTCGGCCACAAGCTTGATTGTTTCTTCAATTTGTTTCTGATAAGGGTCACCGCTTGTAATATATCTTAATGGTATGCTGTGGCTTGTGAAAATAACCACGCATTGTTTGCGGTCTTCATGGCTAAATCGCTCTAAGCCCTCGGTGATTTTTTCCTGCCATGCTCTGATGAAAAAATGATTATTATGCCAGCTCGGGATAAAAGTTTTTCTGATCGCAACTCCGGCTGATTCGAATGCGTCACGATATCTGCTCGTCATAACAGTTGTTTCAAACGGCGACATCGAAAGCCCGATGACATGCGTGGCTTCTTCTTTCAGTGCTTTTTGGAAGGACTCTTCAACTGTTGGGTGGGAACAGACGAAACCTTCATAAACACAGCATTTGCCCGCAAGCTTTTTTTCGAGCGCTTCTGCCTGTGCTTTCACAATTTCGGGGAGTGGGGATTTTCCACCGATCAATTTGTATCGCTCAGCAATTGCGGATACAACAGACGGAGGAACAGGCTTGCCTATGAAGGCGGTCATGAATGGACCGACCTCATTGAGCGACCTCGGCCCGCCGAGGGATATGAGGAGGATGGCAGTGTTGTTAGGCATAGGATGCAGGATGCACGATGCCAGATACAGGATTTGAGATAAAGACGGTGTTATCAGGCATCATGTATCGGGTATCATGGATCATGTTCGCTTGCTCAGCGCATGTGTCGTATTAATAAACTCTTCTGCGTTTTCGATTGGCGTCTGAGGCAGAATGCCATGACCGAGATTCATGATATGGCCGTTTCTGTTGCCAGTGTGTTCGAGAATCTCTTTAACTCGCTTCCTGATGAACTCTCTTGTGCCGAAGAGAGAAGCCGGATCTAGGTTTCCTTGTATGCCTTTGTCGTAGCCTATCTCTTTCCAGGCTGATCCAAGATTACATCGCCAGTCAATTCCAATCACATCGCCACCTGCTTCTGTTACCATATCGAGCAGATGATTTGCATTGTTCGCAAAATGGATGAGCGGAACGGTTTTTTCTATTCCTGCGATAAGATTTTTTTGATGGGGAAGCACAAACTCTTTATAGTCTTCTCGCCCGAGGGCTCCGACCCAACTGTCGAATAACTGAACTACCTGCACACCGGCATCAATCTGGGCATTAAGATATCCAACAATAATGGCTGTCAGCTGTTCCATGAGCGCATGCCATGTTTGAGGTTCTTTAAACATCATGGTTTTTGCCTGTTGATAGCTCCTGGAACTTCCTCCTTCAATCAGGTAACAGGCGAGGGTAAACGGCGCTCCTGAAAAACCAATGAGAGGAACAAAGCCATTCAATTTCTCTAAAGCCAGCCGTATGGCCTTCATCACATAATCGAGTTGAGCAGCCGGATTGATTTGTTTGAGATTCCGTACATCCGTCATGGTTCGTACCGGATTACGGATTATTGGGCCTTCTCCCTCGGCAAATTCAAGTTTAATTCCCATGGGGTCGAATGGCAGAAGAATGTCAGCAAAAATAATTGCCGCATCAATTTCAAAACGTCTGACAGGCTGGATCGTGATTTCTGCGGCAAGCTCGGGTGTCTTGCACATTTCAAGGAATGAATGCTTTGCTCTGATTTCCCGATATTCAGGTAAATACCGGCCAGCCTGGCGCATCATCCAGACCGGCGTACAATCCACTGGTTCTTTACGGCATGCCTTTATGAATCTATTCGATCGAGACATAAAAGACTCCAAATCTTTAAACAGGAAAAATACGAAGTGCTACAGTAGATAACATGTATCACACTTTGTTCGATATTGCAACCTAAGCCGGTTGTGATTCCTGTAGTGTACTTTCTGCAATTTTGTCATGTATTTTGTGTTTTGCAGTCCTGTTTTAATTCTTGACAAAAATTTGAGTAATCGATAGTATTTCAACGCTCTCTTCTCCACTTCACAATCTTTCCGGTATACTTAATTACAGGAATTCATTACATCTTTCTTCAAGAGGAATGCTTACAGTATGATAAAGATTTTTAATACATTGACTGGTAAAAAAGAGGAGTTTGTCCCGATAAACCCTGGCGAGGTTGCGATGTATGCGTGCGGCGTGACGGCGTATGATTATTCCCATCTTGGTCATGCACGCGGGGCTGTTGCTTTCGATCTTATCCGGCGTTACTTTAAACGAAAAGGCTTTATTGTAACGTATGTTCGAAATTTTACGGATGTGGACGATAAAATCATCAAGCGGGCTCAGGAGGAAGGAATTTCCGCTAATGATGTTGCCCGAAAATATATCTGCGCATATCAGGAAGATATGGACCGGCTCGGAGTGGCGAGAGCTGATATCGAACCGAAAGCAACCGAACACATTCACGAAATGATCGAAATCATTAAGCGTCTGATCGAAAAAGGGCATGCATATACGATTGACGGCGATGTATATTTCCGTGTATCGAGTTTTGCCGGATATGGAAAACTCTCGAAGAGAAATCTTGACGATCTGAAAGCTGGTGCTCGGGTAGAGATTGATGAGCGGAAGGCTGATCCACTGGATTTTGCTCTCTGGAAAAGTTCAAAACCCGGAGAACCTGCCTGGGACAGCCCTTGGGGGCTGGGAAGGCCGGGCTGGCATATTGAATGCTCTGCCATGAGTTTCAAGCATCTGGGACAGACGCTTGATATTCATGCAGGAGGCAAGGACCTCATTTTTCCACATCATGAAAATGAAATTGCTCAGAGCGAAGCGTATACCGGAAAACCGTTTGTACACTACTGGGTTCATAATGGATTTGTGAATACCAATCAGGAGAAGATGTCAAAATCGCTCGGCAATTTTTTCACGATTCGCGAAATTCTTGACCAGTTTGACGCAGAAGTAGTCCGAATGTTTCTTCTTTCGACCCATTACCGAAGCCCGATCGATTTTTCTGATGCGAATTTAAAAGATGCACGCGCAGGGCTTGATCGGTTTTATACCATGAAAGAAGCGCTTGTAAAAATTTTGAATGAAAAGTCTGCGCCCGAAGGAAAAGCAGAGGACGTTATTGAAGCAGGTGATCGGCCGCTTTTAGACAAGATCAAGAACCTGCCCCCGGCTTTTGAAGAAGCAATGGACGATGATTTCAATACCGCATACGCCATTGGGCTGGTGTACGATCTGGTCCGTGATGTGAACAAATTTCTTGCGGAGATCCAGCAAAAGCGCGATGATGCCGCCTATTTTATATTGACCGCTGCGGCTGATGCTTTTATGAATGTTGGGGCTACCCTCGGATTATTTACGCGGCATCCGGAAGAGTGGTTTGCGGAAAGCAGGCTTGCAGACAGTAAAGTTACCTTGCCCATGGAAGAGATAGAGCGGCTTATTCATCAGCGGAATGAGGCACGGTCGAATAAAAACTGGGCAGAGGCTGACCGTATTCGAAAAATTCTTGATGATGGGGGAGTAACACTCTTCGATCGTGCAGATGGCACTGTATGGAAACCAAAATGATTGTCTCATTCGTTTCAAGTGATCTCAGTTTTTCAAATCGTACGTATGGCTATTCTGGATAAAAAGTCTGCTCATGTCCAACAATAAAATTTTCGGCATCAATCCGGTAACAGAGGCACTCAAGGCACGAAGGCCGTTGCAACGGCTTTTCATCGCAGAACAGCGAAAGTCCGAACGCGATATCCAGGCAATTCTCCGGCTTGCTCGTGAACAGGATATTGAAATCAGATTTGTATCGCGAGATTTCCTTACGCATGATCTGCCGAATGCAGTCCATCAAGGGGTTGTTGCAGTCACCTCACCTACTTCCTATAAAAGTCTTGATGATATCATGAGGATTCCTCAAGAAAGAAACGAGCCCGCCCTCTTTCTTCTTCTTGACGGGGTCGAAGACCCACGTAATCTTGGTGCTGTCCTCAGAACAGCCGAAGCGTCCGGGGTTCATGGGATTATTATTCCTGAACGGCGCGCAGCATCCTTGAACGAAACTGTTGCTAAAACTGCGGCAGGAGCGCTTGAATATGTCCCGGTGGTAAGGGTTACAAATTTTGTAAATACAATCGAAGAGCTCAAAAAAAATGGTATATGGATAGCAGGGGCTGAGGCAGGGGCTGGAATGTCTTACTGGAATGCGGATTTTTCCTCTCCGACGGCTCTGGTTCTCGGGGGCGAAGGAAAAGGAATCCGGAGACTGGTAAAGGATCATTGCGATTATCTGATATCCCTTCCACTCCGGGGAAACATCAATTCTTTGAATGTGTCCGTTGCAGCAGGAGTTCTGCTTTATGAAGTCTTGCGGCAACGGACCTCTTAAGTATTCTGATAAAGTACAATCTTTTTACTTGACAAAATTTGTTCCATTCTCTTATAATAACAGTTCTTTAACGTGGAGTCATTAGCTTGTCACCTTCTAATACCGTTTTTCCCCAGAGTAAACAAGGGAGTGAGGGCTTCGAAAGATATCCTGCCACCGTAACTCAGTTGGTAGAGTAGCTGATTTGTAATCAGCCTGTCGGGGGTTCGAGTCCCTTCGGTGGCTCCAATTTATTTGTTTATTCAGTGTTTTCATATTGTTTCTGTCAGTTGTTGCAACTTGGGGAGGTGCCCGAGAGGCCAAAGGGAACAGACTGTAAATCTGTCGGCGTCAGCCTACGGAGGTTCGAAACCTCCCCTCCCCACCAGTTCTCTGGTTTTTCCGGCTACCCGGAATTGTACATAACTTATGCGGGAATAGCTCAGCTGGCTAGAGCGCAAGCCTTCCAAGCTTGGGGTCGCGGGTTCGAATCCCGTTTCCCGCTCCATTAACCGTTCAAACGGTTTGAACCGTTTAAGCCGTTAAGATCGCCCATGTAGCTCAGTTGGTAGAGCACATCCTTGGTAAGGATGAGGTCAGCGGTTCAATCCCGCTCATGGGCTCCAGTGTGTGCAGATAACTTCAAAAAGTTTTATTTTCCATCCGACAGGAGGGTGACATGGCAAAGGCAAAATTTGAGAGGACGAAACCTCATGTAAACGTAGGAACGATAGGGCACGTCGATCACGGCAAGACGACCTTGACCGCAGCCATTACGAAGGTATTGGCATTAAAGAACATGGCGAGCTTTGTATCGTACGACAACATTGACAAAGCGCCGGAAGAACGAGAGCGCGGTATTACCATCGCAACGGCCCACGTTGAATATCAGACCGACAAGCGGCATTATGCGCATGTCGACTGCCCGGGCCATGCCGATTACGTTAAGAACATGATCACCGGAGCAGCCCAGATGGACGGAGCCATCCTCGTGGTATCAGCCGCAGACGGCCCGATGCCTCAGACCCGAGAGCATATTCTTCTTGCCCGCCAGGTTGGTGTGCCGTACATCGTTGTGTACATGAACAAAGTAGACATGGTTGACGATCCCGAACTGATCGAACTGGTCGAGCTCGAGATCAGAGAGCTTCTCTCCAAGTATCAGTTCCCAGGAGACAAGACCCCGATCATCAAGGGGAGCGCATTAAAAGCCCTTCAGAGCGAGAGCAAAGATGTCAACGCTGCTGAATACAAGAGCATCTTCGAACTCATGGATGCCATTGACAGTTATGTCCCCCAGCCGAAACGTGACGTTGACAAGCCCTATCTCATGCCGCTTGAAGACGTCTTCTCGATTGCCGGTCGAGGCACGGTGGTAACCGGAAGGATCGAGCGCGGAATTGTCAAAGTTGGTGATGAAATCGAGATTGTGGGCATCAAGCCGACTCAGAAGACCGTAGTTACCGGTGTAGAAATGTTCCGGAAGCTGTTAGACCAGGGAGAAGCCGGAGACAATGTTGGTGTACTTCTTCGTGGCATCAAGAAAGAAGAAGTTGAGCGCGGGATGGTGCTTGCCAAACCAGGAAGCATCACGCCGCATACCAAGTTCAAAGCAGAAGCGTATGTCTTGACCAAAGAAGAAGGCGGACGGCACACTCCGTTCTTCAAAGGCTACCGGCCGCAGTTTTATTTTAGAACGACGGATGTGACGGGTGTGGTAACGCTTCCGGATGGCGTAGAGATGGTGATGCCAGGGGACAACATGAGCTGCTCGGTAGAACTGATCACCCCGATAGCTATGGACAAAGAACTTCGGTTCGCCATTCGTGAAGGCGGCCGGACCGTCGGAGC
>JBAZLV010000017.1:0-44076 GCA_041650055.1 Nitrospirota bacterium
TCCTTGCATGGAACGAGTATCTGAATTTATTCTAGATAAGACCGGAAGCACTGTCAACAGAGAAGTCGTTTTTAATTTTATGTTATTTCAGAATTTCACCGGTTTTGCGGGACCACAGCAGCAAATCAAGATGATCAATATCCATGCCGAGGTCTTGTGCAACGAGTTCCAGTTTTTTTTCAATCGCAAGATAGTGCTTACGGGTTGATGGAGGACTTGTTTTGGTTATGACACGCATTTCATGCAGGCTGTTCAAGATGTGCTTGTCGAGAATCGCATAGCCTTGAAATCCGATATTACGAAGAAAATGGCTTGCTTCTTTGTACCCCAGTCCTTTGATCAAAGGATTTCGAGCAAAAAAGTCACGACGGGCGTACTTACAGTCAAAAGATTCAAGCAATGAACGAAGTTTGAGATTGCAGAACTGCCGAAGAAAATCACGCGTTTGCACAATATAGGCAGGCTTGATCCGCCAGAATCTGAGCCGATGCTGCTGCGCACGGTTCTGAAGTTCTTCGAGTGTTCCCGTTATGAGAATATCCCGAAGCACATCGATGGTGCGCATTCCCATTTTTGCACTGCTGCCTGCCGTTACAATGCAATAGCACAGTTCCTCGAAAATCGCTTGATCGCCTTGTTTATAGACAGCTTCGAATTCCTTGAGCCGTTTTGTAATTAAATACTTCCGTGTATCAAAATCGCGCTTTAGTTCCTTATAAAGAGGACTTCTTCCAGGCATTGTAGCCGCCCTTCAGATTGTACAAATTTTTATATCCCATCCCGATTAAGCGGCGAATTGCCCAGAGACTTTTCGTCCCGCTCTGATCGTAGACGATCAGTTCTTTTTCTTTTTTGAGTTTTTTAACCCGGCTGCCGATTTCGGTAAACGGAACGTGGACCGCACCGGGAATATGTCCGCGTTTATATTCCTTGGTGCCCCTGATGTCTAGCAGCACCACTCCTTTTTTTTCCTGAAGTTGCCGGGGCGTTATTTGCTTAATCCCCCAGCGCCCCAGTATGCCGAACAGCCGGAACAAGAAGTATCCGGCAAGTACGATAATCAATACTGTTGAGGCAGTATCCATTCAGAACTCCTTTCAAATTTCATGGGTCTCCAGCTACGCTTTTTTTGTGGGCAATTCAATAATAAACCGGGCACCGCGCGGGCAGTTCTGCTCCACCTTGATGACTCCGCTATGATCCTTGATAATGCGTAACACAATAGCAAGCCCCAGGCCGCCTTTAATTTTTTTTCTCGAAAAATCCGGCAGGAACAGCCGGGGAATATCTTCCGGCGGAATGCCTGGACCGTCATCAGCCACATCGATCTGTGCCATTCCTGTTTCGATAATTTTTGCTGTGACCGTAATCCGCCCTTTTTTGTGCATTGCTTCGACGGCATTCTCGAAAAGATTGATGAATACCCGTTTCAGTTGTTCACGGTCAAGCAATACATCCGGAAAATCCGATGGAATAATTGTTTCAAACACAATGTCCTTGTGCGCCCCTGCATACAGATTGACAACACTGTTGATCACCGGTGCCAGCGGTTGACACGTGGGATTGGAGCTCGGCATGCGCGCAAAGTCTGCGAACTCGTCAACCAGTTTGCGGAGTCCGTCCGCCTGCTGGACAATCGTTCTGCTGCATTCGTCAAACACGGTGTCAAAATCCGAGGATTGCTCCGCGTGTTTTTTCCTGAGTCGTTCGGCAGATAACATGATCGGCGTCAGCGGGTTTTTAAACTCATGCGCGATTCTTCGCGCTACGTCCTGCCATGTTTCCGCTTTTTTTGCACGCAGAAGCTCGGTTAGATCATCGAACGTGATAAGGAGGCCGATGGGTGTGCCGCTGCCGTCACGCAAGGACGAGACGCGGATTCCGACGGTCAGCATGCGCCCGCGGACGTTCAGCGTGAGTTCTCCTTCCGCGCGTCCGCCGCTCTGTTCAAGCTTGCGGAATAAATTCCGGATCGGCGTCAGCTCGATAAAGGCAAAGGCAGCATCGTACCGCATGCCCAGCACATCCTGCTCCTGAATATCGAGCATTTTCGAAGCGGATTGATTGACGGTTGTAATTCGACCGGCGCGATCCAGCGAAACCACGCCGGTGTCTATGTTAGACAAGATCGTTTTCTTATAATTGATCTCCTGTTCAATCTGCATGCGGGAATTCTTGAGTTCATGCGTCATCCGGTTAAATGAATCAATCAGGACGCCCACCTCGTCTCCCGAAGTCTCATCGATGTGGTAATCCAGCTTCCCAGCGGCAACGGCCGCTGTTCCTTCTGCGAGTTTTTTGATCGGAACGGTAATTCCTGCCGCGACTCGGAGAGCCACCCAAATCGATGCAAGCAAAAGGGCAAGCGTTACCGCCAGAAAACCGAGTCGATATGCAAGCTTGATGGGTTCTTTTTTCTTGAAAGCCGAGCGATACTGGGTATACCCTTCCCGAATATCATCAGTTTTTGCTGCAAGACTTTGGGGAATGTAATAACTCACGGCTATTGCAGCAAGGACTGGCTTTTCACCCTGATCATTCTCCTGCTCGCCATACACGGGAAGAACCGCTCTGATGACTGCCCCCTTTTTCCATAAGGGAGTCATTTCCGCAGCATCCTGGCCGGAAAAAGCTTCAGCCACGAGATCCGGCGGTGATTGAGTAAAGGTTCTTGGCGGATATTGACCGGTTGAGGCAGCAGAGATACGATCGCGAGGAGAGGAAAAAAGCTCAACCGATCCGAGTCCATACTCTTCTGCCTTCTTTGAAAGATACTCTTTGATAATTGTCGGTTCTACTCCGCGCAGAAGCCCGATTTCGGCAATCTGCTTACTGATGTTTCTGCCAAAGGCTGTTGCGTCCTTTCTGATCTTTCCATAATATTCCTCAGTAATAGCGACGGAATCTTTGAGCGAGTTCTCGATCCGGAGTGTGAAAAGCCGTTCTATGCTGCTTGTAAACATGCCGCTTCCTATGAGAAACAGCAAAATGGGAGGAATGAACGAGAGGCTTACAAATGCCGTTACGAGCTTGGTCCGGAAACGTGCGCCGAGGACGCCGTGTTTCCGCTCCATGGAAAGTTTCCAGAGGCTGCGCGCGATCATAAAAATGACCGCTGCGAGGAGCAAGAAATTTGCATTGATCAGAATAAGGATGAGAATATTATCGGAAAGCGGTCCTTGAAAACCACGAAATTCAAGCTGCAGCGCAGTGGCAATACCTGTGACGGCAAGAAAAATAAAAAGATACAGGACCCGTCGGCCACCGATCGGGATATTTTTTTGATCATCTGTCATGTTTCGGCAGAATACCAAAAAGCTGCGTTAAAAGCAAGATTTGGTTGGTTCAAAACCCATTATTCTCTTGACAAACAAGAGGTTTCTCGTATATCTTTAGTTAAAAAAACACGATGAATTATTTTCTGAAACGCTTCCGTATTGTCCCGCATCAAAATCTATGTTTGCGCATTTCGTGTCAGGAGGCAGTATGGCGACAGGACTAAAAACCTTTATCCAGGTTGCAGGCATTTTTATCGTAATGCTCTTCCCTGGTAATGCCTATGTCCAGGAGCAAAAAGAACCCATCAAGTCCCCGGATACCGTTGTCACGGAACCTGTTGCCCAGCCTTCCGCACACGTCATTCCTTCGCAGGAAAAGCCCTCTTCTGAAACACTGAATAACGTTGTGATCCCCGAGACCGAAACGGAAAATGCAGCCACAGCCCCGGCTGAACAGGAATCAGGAATCTATATTGTCAGACAAGGCGACACGCTCTGGGATATTTCACACTCTTTTTTGAAAGATCCTTTTCTGTGGCCGTTTATCTGGAAGGCAAATCCCTTCATTGAAAATCCCGATTTGATTTATCCGGGAAACAAGCTTGTGATTCCGAATCTCGCTCCGGTGGAGCGTGCTTTACAGTCTGCAGAAGAAGTTGTTCCGAAAAAACAGATGACTGAAACACGGATAGAACCGCAGCCCCAGGCTGCTCCACGGCGCATTGAGCGTTCTCCGGAAGCCCCTATTCTCCAGTCAAAACCGACCTCAACCGTTCCTGCCACGGTCGAGCAGGGAAGCAGGCTTATTCTTCCTGAGGAACAGCCTGTTCCGATTATCGACAAATACGCTATGCTAAGCGCAGGCTTCGTAAATTTTGAAGAAGAAACGGTCGGGAAAATTGTCGGTTCTCCTGAAGCATTGAAAAATTCATTTGGTTTTGGTGATCTGGTGTATGTTTCCTTCCCATCGTCACAAAGCGTATCAGTCGGAGATAAATTTCTGATCACCAGCAGAAGCAAAACGATTCCACATCCGAGAATGAAAAAGGTATCCGGAAGTCTTGTTCACGGACTCGGCATTCTGCAAATCATAGCAATCGATGAACGCAAGCCGTCGACCGCGCGGATTACACTCTCGTTCGATACCATTGAGAAAAACAACCGTCTGTCTCCTTATCAGGAACCGGTGCTTGTGTATGAGCCGAACGTAAAGAAAGACAAGGATATTTCCGGGAAAATCATCGCAACAACTGACCAGCGCACGATTAATGCACAGCTGAATTTTGTGTATTTAAACCAGGGAAGCGTTGATGGAGTAGAGCCCGGCGACCGCTTTATTGTGTATGACAGCTCTCAAAAAGGGTCATTCCCCCGGAAGGCAATTGGTGAAGTGCAGGTGTTTATCGTAAAACCGGAGTCATCAACAGCGGTTGTTCGAAAAAGCATCATTTCTCTTGAACCGGGGAATTTTGTAGAGTATAAGCGGTAATTATCGGGATGGTTGAAGATACACGGCAGCAGTAATCTTTTTCAGTTCCTGTTCATCCAGACGTTTTGGTCCTGAAATTACCACATGAAGTTCTTTCATCCCGCTCATATCCGTCAGGAGCATGGTTGAAACTTCCTGCGTTTTATTCCTTCCTTGTGCAATAAAACCCTTTATCATGGAAACAACAGCAGGGGACGGTTTCTCCTTCTTTCGGCTTTGTTTTTTCTGTGGAAGCGCTGACGTCTGTTGAAACGCGTACAGGTTGACATCATCAAACCTCTGCAATGCAATGTATTTAATGACAAGAGGTAAAATCCCTATCCGAGCAGTGTACGCCGTTTCGAGCACATCATAATAGTTTTGAACTCCTGTTGCATATCTTATGAATCTAAGAGCAATATGAGCATTTGATTTTTCAGCTGGTATGACAAATTTTACCCAGACATGATCATTCATAGCATGGAATTGAAGAACATCCGGGTCTTCACTTGTAAGCTCAAATTGCTCCGGCATTGCAATTCCAAACTCCCCGAGAGAATGCGCTGATACATTTTTGAAGGCTCGTTCAGAAACCTTCCAGGCAACTTGCTGAGGCATGTGAGCGATGGTATTGCTCGTTCGATACAGCACGACATGAAAAACAGCCGTTAGGAAAACTATGGTGGTCATTAGAATGCCAATGGTTTTCCAGTCAGCATACCGTGTTTCCTGAACAGATAAATCCGGCAATCGTTTCAGAATAGACTCAAGCGCATGGGATTTATCTTTGGTATTGAATGCAGAGGACAGCGCGATTTTCCGCATAAAGCCATATTGAACTACAATCTGGCACATGCTCCCTGTTTCCCGAATAATCAGCTTTTGGATTTTTGAATAGGGAATCCTTTTCCCGGAAGCTTTCACAATCTGGCTCTGCGCATCATCGAATGAAAATCCGTCAAACCGCGAAATCAAGAGGCCGATCAACAGGACAGCAGGAATTGCAATAAAAAACAGGGTAACCAGGACCGGCAGGAAGTTCATTCCCATGAGGCAGAAGGACAGAATAGGGGCCGTAACAACTACATATAAAAAAACGTATTTTAAAAAGAGAATTCCGCTTCCTTGAAATTCTTGTTTACTCTTCATGTGGGTCCTCGCAATTTCTATGAGCTGCCTTGTTGCAGAACTACAGTGACGTTATTGAATGATAACAGATGCATCTGCATCAAACGGATTTTTGCGCATGGCAAGAGAAAAGAGATACGGATACTCACGTTTCAAGTGCTTCATATAGGCAAGCCATTCTGCAACGAGAATCGTATAGATTCGTTCCATGTCTCCGGCCAGATGTTTTTCATCCGCAGGAAAAAGCTGCGACACATTATCACGCATTTCAAGTTCTTCAGCAAGATGAAAAATGGCCAGAAGCAGTTCGGAAAATGTTGCATGCTCCAGCAGGCTTGGATTTTCAAGAAGCTGGAGCAGAAATGCCTTTTTGCTGATCAAAAAAGTTTTGAATCCAGGGAGACTGCTTCCGATATCCACAACATGAAGCGGTACGGTGCTCATATTTTTGATGGTTTCAGAAAACAGACGATCAGTCCAGTCGTTGGCAATTAAAAAATTATTTTTTTTATTTTCCATGCCCGGATCATGTGCAACAAACTTCTTCAAAAGGTCTATTCCCATTTCGCTGAAGAATATCCCGATGACCATATTTAATTTGTTTACTAATGCTTTTTTTTCACGCAGGATCAGCAGCCGGTCGACAATGAGCGTTATCAGCAGGAAATGAATGGGAACAAAAGCCAGATCCTGAAAAAGGAGAAAGAACGATTCGTGCGGGTTTTTAAAGATAGATATCTGAGCGCTGTAGAGTAGGACTGATGTCCCGATGAGTACTATGCCGAGCAGTATCTGCCATGTGCCGTGTTTCATCCAAGGCTCCTTTTACGCTGTTGGTTGTAAAGAGTATAATCCAATACGCCTATCTGAGGAACAGAAAAAAACCATTGAAAAAATAAACAAGACCGAAGATACCCGATCCCATGCCGAGGTACCAGAAATATTTTTGTTTCATTAACGCGGAGATCGAAGAGAGCAAGATAGCGATCTGAAGAAACATGGCTGCCATGCCGAATGCCCCGGCATGTTTCTGGATTGTATCCCTGGATTCTTCAAGCTCCTGCGCTTTTTTCATGATGTCAGCCTTTTCTCCATCGTAGCGTTTTATTTTCTGCGCATAGCCGTCAATCTTTTTTTCGAGGTCTGATGCCAGGGAACGAGACACGCTTCCTTTCATGGTTTTCAGATCCACTTCAAATTTTTCCTTCTGTAGTTCATAGACATATCCTTTAATGCTTTTGGCCTGATAGTATGCCCATTGGTCAGACGCCTGCGACTGAGACATGACTGCTTTTGTGCTATAGCCTCCGCCTTTCAACGTTGCCAGTGTTGCACAGACGGCAAATATAACAGTAGTCAATGCTAAATAATTAAGCCACGATTCTTTTTTTTCTTCTGCCATTATCGTATTTCCTCCCAATACAAAAGTTTGCAATTTTGACCGCACATAATATCCAAGAACGATTTTTCTGTCAATACTTTTGTAGTATAGAAAAAACAAAAATTTTACATATAACCAGCAGTAATATTTAAGTTTTTTATAAAACAGCGATACTTCTGGATATTACGCTCACTTCCATGTTTTAGTTTTTGAGCGTCTAAGGATGCAAGGACAAATGCGGCATTCTTCCGAATAGGCCTCGAGTGGAGCAAAACATTCGTGAAAGCGCGGGGACTACGCTATGAATGAGCGGTAGACAAAGCTTATGAAATGTTCGTTGAAGAGGCACATGAGCTGCTGACCGAACTTGAAGCATCATTGCTTGAACTGGAAAGACAGCCTCTGGACACGATGTGCCGAAACTTGTTCAGATGGCTGAACAGGAAGAAATGAGAAGTGGATCAGCCACGGATATCCGATGTAAAATGGTGAACAATGGGTGTCTTCTGACCGCGTAAATTCCGATTTGACCGGCTATTTTTTTATTTATCTTCCTGCTGGCGCTCCTCAAAAAAATCAAGAATTCGAGCGAGTGTTGTTCGGAGTTCCCGGCGCGACACGATCATATCGATCATGCCATGTTCGAGCAAGAACTCAGCACGCTGAAATCCAGCAGGAAGCTGCTGCTTCGTGGTTTGTTCAATGACCCGCGGTCCTGCAAATCCGACGAGACTTTTGGGTTCCGCAATAATGATGTCGCCCAGCATGGAAAAGCTTGCCGTGACTCCTCCGAACGTTGGATCTGTAACCACGGAAATGAAGGGAAGACCCGCTTCGCCCAGTTGAGCAACGGCAGCCGATGTTTTTGCCATCTGCATCAACGAAAGAATTCCTTCCTGCATACGGGCCCCGCCAGATGAAGATACGGCAATAAACGGCAGTTTTTTTTCGATGGCCCGTTCGACTGCTCGTGTAATTTTTTCACCGACGACGGAGCCCATGCTGCCGCCCATGAAACTGAATTCCATGACCACGACGGAGACAGGTCTGCCGCCGATTTTCGCTTCTCCCGAGATAATGGCATCCTTGAGTCCTGTTTTTTTCCGATGGCTTTTCAGCCGATCCTTGTAATCCTTGAAGCCGAGAAAATCCTTGGGTGAAAGCCCGTCTTCCACTTCCAGAAAACTTCCTTCATCGAGAAGATAGGGAAGCCGTTCAGAAGCAGAAATACGAAAATGATAGTCGCATTTCGGACAGACCTTGTAATTTTTGTCCACTTCCTTCCGATAAATGATTTCCTTGCAGTTTTCGCATTTGACCCACAAGCCTTCGGGGATTTTCACTTTTTTTACCGGTGTTTCCTCATGTTCAGTCACCGGTCGTTCTTTTTTAAACCAAGCCATGATTCTCCTTCTTTTCCGTACTCAGGAATACCACACCTGCCGGATCACTCTTTCTTAAAATGAATATGTTTTTCCTGCACGCAGAATCCTGATATTTTTTCTGCCAAGAGATGCCAATTCACGAATGACCGTTTTTTCATAAACCGGTTTTATATGGCTGATGAAAACCGAAATTCTGCTATCTACTGCTGATGCAGTTAAATCAGCACCAAGCTGGGCCGGGGTAAAATGGCCGCTCAGAGTTGCAATGCTGTCAAGGCTGTTGGGGAAAGAAGTGTCCACGATGACTGCCTTTAGATTCGGGGTTTTTGCAGCTTCTTTCCAGAGAAGTTCATTGCGGCCTGTATCGCCGCTGTATAAAATGGAAGCATGAGAATCCCTCACGAGGAAACCAACCGCCGGCACCGGATGCGTCATCGGAATTGCCTTTACCTGTAAGCCTGCAACTGTCACGGTTTTTTCAATTTCCATCGGTTTGTAAGAAAAGACCGGGTTCTCGGGAGTCGGGATTCTGGTAAAATCCGGCCATAGGACATTGTTCATCAGATTTTTTTTGATTGCCTCGATTACGTCAGGGATTGCCCAGATCAGAACCGGCTTTTTTATACGTCCGATAATACTATCCGCGAGAAAAGCAAGCGATTTGATATGGTCAAGATGAGCATGGCTGATCAGGATATCGGTTATTTTGCATTGAGCCTCAACCGGTAGCGCGGCGGTAATAGTTCCAGCGTCAAGCATGAGAACACCATTTACCAGAAAACCGGGGGTGTTATGCCCCTTTGCTTCTGATCCAGAACAACCGAGAACCTTTAATTTCATGCAGTTCCTCCCTTGTCCTTTTTGTTATTCTCACTGCTGTCTGCGCGTTCGACCGGTTTTTTGAGACCGATAAGATCGTAGATCACGACCGGCAGCTGCTTTCCTTTTATGGTTACCGTGCCCAATTCCCGGGCATCGACGACATCTTTCACCTGTTCATACGTTGATTCGGATATGATGATATGATTATTGTACTGTCTTGTCAAGCTTTCGAGGCGCGATCCCAGGTTTACATTGTCCCCGATCACCGTGTAATCCATTTTTTTCCCTTCGGCACCCATGTTCCCGACGACCATGTCTCCCGTGTTGATTCCGATGCCGATATCTATGACATAGTTGCCTTCTGCTGTCCATTTGGCCTGGAGGTCCTTCAGTTTCTCAATCATTGCGAGCGCACAGATGCAGGCCCGTTTCGCATGATCAGGCTGCCCGATCGGCGCTCCCCAGAGAGCCATAATTGCATCGCCGATAAATTTATCCAGGGTGCCTTCATGCTCAAAGACAATAGTCGTCATGGCGCCGAGATACTCATTTAACAGCGAGACTACTTCTTCAGGCTGGCGCTTTTCTGAAAATGCAGTAAATCCTCGGATGTCGGAAAAGAGGACTGTAATTTCTCTGCGGTCTCCGCCAAGCTTTGTCTTGCTGGGATCCCGAATCAGTTCGTCAACAATCCGCTTCGAAACATAACTGGAAAACATTTTGCGTATATCACGCGCGCGGCGTTCTTCAGTGAAAAACCGGTAGGCAGTAAGGCTGGTATATCCGAAAAAAAGCGAAGAAGAGGGATAGACCAAATTAAACCAGATTCCTTTAACAGCAAACAAATAATAGACAAATCCTGCATAGCCCGTGAGGAGAGCAATAAACAAAAGAGCTCCTGCCCGGGCACCGAGCCGTGGAAGAAGAACGCCCAGTAAAACGGCGAACACAAAAATGAGCAGCAGGACGCCGGTATCCGTCCGCCGGATGAAATCTCCCTTGAGGATATTGTCCACAACGCTTGCGTGCTTTTCTATTCCCGGCATGTGCGTGGAGAACGGCGTCACTCTGAGGTCATAGATACCGATTGCTGTTGCGCCGATCAACACGATTTTTCCCTTGAATACATTGTGTGATGTGGTGCGGTCAAGGATGTCTGAAATGGAATAGGTGGGAAACGTCCGGTTTGGCCCACGATAATTGATGAGCATTCGTCCGTATTCATCCGTCGGAATGATGCTGGCCCCGAGCTGAACAGTGCCTGCAAGATCATACGAAAAATCCTGGATTTTGATACCGCGAAAGACTCGCGCTGCCTGAAGGCCGATTGGAGCATAGTACCGGTCATGGTATCGAATTGCGAGCAGTTCCCATCGTATGGTTCCATCACGATCGGGTAGCATATTGATATGCGCTACGGACGCTGCATAGGACGAGAATCGCAAAAGAGTAGGAAGAACCATTCCAGCCTTGATTGAAAAAGGCATGTCAGCATGTCTCACTGTTCCGAATGCGGAGGGAAGCAGAAAATCCAGTTTTTTATCGGTGAATCCGGAGCTTTTATAACCTTCTACGAGATCGAAAACCATGGGAAGAATGACCCGGCCGCTTTTCCGTATTGCCTGCTGGAAAAGATCGTCCGAATCCACCTGCTCTGATTCAGAGAAGAAAACGTCAAAGACAATAACTGTTGCACCTTCTTCTGAGAGGCGGTCGACAACCCGGCCCCAGACAGAACGAGGCCAGGGAAAGCGGCCCAGTTTCTGGATACTCTGCTCATCAATCGCCGCAATCACGGTTTCCGGGCCTGGTACAATCGGTCCGCGGAGCATAAAACGCATATCGAGCGTTTTTTCTTCGATCACTTCAAAGAATCGTGCGTTTCCCAGATACAGAATCGATAAAATCAGGGCAACGATTAGTCCGATCCCGATCCCTGCTTTTTTATCAATATGAAGACGCATGGATTTTCCTCACGCAATTTCCCCAAAAATTTCTCTCATCTCGATATACCGGAGCAGCCGATTACCCTGTTCCTGGTTGGCAACGTGAATCCGGCCTCCCGTGAATTCCAGAATCCCAACACGGGCAAGTTTTTCGACGATCATTTTTACGGACACGGTGTCTATTCCTGCAAGTCCAGCAAGATCATCAACTGATATGCTAAAATCATTTCCTTTCTGGTCACGGATATATTTCCCGAGGATGGTGACAATCCTGCTGGTAGTGTCTTTGATCATTAAGGCTTCCATCTGCTCATTCGCTTCCCGCAACCGTTCTGCAAGTCGTTTGATAAACCGGACGGCAATTTCAGCATTGCCCCGGATCAGCGAATCAAAGGTCTGCCGATCAATCACGAGCATATCGCACTGTTCGAGGGTTTCAGCGGTTGCAGACCGCGGCTTGTCGTTTAAGATAGCCATTTCTCCGAGGAATTCTCCCTTGTCAAGGGTTGCCAACGTTTTTTCAACACCTCGGATTCTTTTGCTCACCCTGACCTTTCCGGATTGAATAATGTACATGACTTCGCCCTGATCGCCTTCCCGGAAAAGCGTTGTGCCCGCGGGAATTTTTTTTCCGTACTTTGCAAACAGTTGTGCTTGAATGTCGCTCATGGTACTTCTCCTTTTCCCTGATTTTCCGAGTGGTTAAAGTTTTTAATGATTACTGATCATGTGAACGGGTCAATACTCCTTGTTTCAATGCCCTCACGAAGGTCGCAACCGAGGGTACAAGCTCCGGTTTTCCGATATGATCCTCGATAATTTTCACAAGCGCACTGCCTACAATGACACCGTCCGCGCCAACAAGCGCGATCTGGGCTGCCTGATCAGGCGTTGAAACCCCGAACCCGACGGCAACCGGTTTGTCAGTCATGGATTTGATTTTTGTGAGGGAATCCCCGATAGCATTTTGAGAAATGAGTTTTGCGCCGGTCACTCCGGTGAGTGAAACGTAATAAATGAATCCCCGGGAGAGTTTGCTGACACGCATGATCCGTTCATCCGTGCTGGTGGGCGCGAGCAAAAAGATCATGTCAAGATTTGTTTTTTTTGACAGGCGAATCAGTGTTTCCGCTTCTTCCGGCGGAAGATCGGGAAGAATGATTCCATCGAGTCCGGCGGCAATCGCGTCATTCACAAAGCGTTCTTCGCCGTACTTGAGGATCAGGTTGTAATAGGTCATGAGAATAAGCGGAACCTGGCTGGTTTTCCTGACATCAGCCACGAGCTGCAGGACGTCATGAATGCTTGTCTTATTTTCCAGAGATCGGAGAGCAGCCTTTTGAATGGTGGGTCCGTCTGCGAGAGGATCTGAAAAGGGCGCGCCGAGCTCGATGATATCCGCGCCGGATTTTTCCATTTCGAGGATAAGTGTCTTCGTCGTGGCGAGATCCGGATCTCCAGCCATGATATACGTGATGAGAGCAGTTTCTTTTTTTCCGGCAAGTTTCTTGAAGGTTTTTTTTATTCTGGACATAGTATTATTGGCGCCGTGTTGTTAAATTTTCAGCATTTTAAATCTACACCCTTTATCGCTGCTACCTGCATCACATCCTTGTCTCCGCGTCCGGAAAGGTTGCAGATAATGATTTTCTCTTTTCCGAGCGTAGGAGCAAGTTTCAGACAATAAGCAACTGCATGCGCGCTCTCGAGTGCCGGGATAATGCCTTCCAGCCGCGCCAGAAGATCGAACGCTTCCAAAGCCTCTTCATCGACTGCGAATGTATATTCAATTCTCCCTGAATCGCGATAAAAAGCATGCTCCGGACCAACAGCTGCATAATCAAGTCCCGCAGAGACGGAATGGGTAAGTTCGATCTGGCCTTGTTCATCTTGCAGGATATAGGTTTTGGATCCCTGCAAAACACCCAGCGAACCTCCTGCAAACCGTGCAGCATGATTTCCCTGTGTAATGCCACGGCCGCCTGCCTCGATTCCGTACATCTTGACGGATGCATCGGGCAGAAATGCATAAAAAAGACCCATGGCGTTCGATCCTCCGCCAACGCATGCAACCAGACAGTCAGGAAGCCTTCCCTCGAACTTTACAATCTGTTTTTTTGCTTCTTTTCCGATCACGGATTGAAATTCCCTGACCATCATGGGGAAGGGATGCGGACCAAATACGGTCCCGAGCACATAATGCGTGGTTCCCACATTCGTGATCCAATCCCGCATTGCTTCATTAATGGCATCTTTGAGAGTTTTACTTCCGATATCCACGGGTCGAACGGTAGTGCCAAGCAGTTTCATCCTGAAGACGTTCAATGATTGGCGGGCCATGTCATCGGTTCCCATATACACGTCGCAGTCAAGGCCCAGCAGGGCAGCAGCAGTTGCTGTTGCAACGCCATGCTGACCCGCTCCTGTTTCCGCAATAACACGGGTTTTTCCCATCCGTTTTGCAAGCAGAACCTGAGCAAGCGCATTATTGATTTTATGGGCGCCGGTATGGCAGAGGTCTTCGCGTTTTAAATAAATCCGAGCTCCGCCGAGGTGTTCCGTCAGTCTCCATGCGGGATATAAGGGAGTTGGCCTCCCAATGTATTCCTTGAAATACGTTTCAAGCTCGGTCTGAAACATTTTATCCAGACGTGCTGCATGAAAAGCTGCTTCGAGCTCGGTCAGGGCAGGGATCAGGGTCTCGGGCGCAAATTTCCCGCCATACTGACCAAATCGCCCGTGTTTATCCGGCATGCTCATGGACGAGACGCCCTCCGGACTTCGGTAATGAATTTTTTAAGTTTGACATAATCTTTAACGCCTGTTTCGCGTTCGACTCCGCCTGCAACGTCGACTCCATACGGCTGAACGAGTTTCACCGCTTCTGCAGCATTGTCAGGAGTAAGACCGCCGGCAAGAATGACTCTTCCAAACGTTTTTGCCACAACCGCAAGATGCCAGTCAAACGTCGCGCCGATTCCTCCGCGAAGCTTCTCATGATAGCTGTCGAGCAGAAATGCGCCGACATGATACTGAGCCATGTGTTTTACACTTTCCTTGTCTTTGACCTGGAAAGCCTTGATGACGCGGTTTCCAAAGCGTTGACAGAACTCGGGACTCTCATCTCCATGAAACTGGACTGCTTGTATGCATGTCATTGTCAGAATTTCCCGTATTTTTTCTTCGCGTTCATTCACAAAAATACCGACCGACGTAATGAGCGGGGGAAGCTGCGAAATGATTTCCAAAGCCTTTTCGGGCTCGATGTAACGAGGACTTTTTTTGTAAAAATTAAATCCCAATGCATCAGCTCCGAATGTTGCCGCCGCCAGAGCATCGTCCAGATTCGTAATTCCGCAAATTTTGATTTTGACCATAGCCGCCCCCCCTTGGGCATCAGGAATGTATTATGAAGAGTATGTCCGGGTCAAAAAATGTATCTACTGTCCACTCTCTTTCAGAATTATTTCCTTTGCTTTCATAAGACTTATAGAGAGCCACATATGTGTTGTGGCATCAACCTTGCCTTTGTTTAATTGCGCCTTTTGTGAACTCATTTCACGGGCTTTTTCCAAAAAAGTTACCTGGCCCTGTTTGTCTGGAATGGATTCCTTGACTTTTTGCACAATGATCTTTACAACTTCCCATCTGTTTTTATTGGGATTTGAACTGAGCTTATCCCAAACAGCACTTTCTATCTGGGTGAATAGGGCTTCATTTTTGCCGGGTGAGGCTTCCGGTTTCTTCTGTTCCGCGACGGATGCATGAACGAGCAAAAACAATAATAACACACCACCAACAGCTGCAAGGCTAAAACTTTTTTTCATACGTCCCCCTTCATAAAGCGCATCAAATAGTTTATTGTATCAAATTTATGATCATGAATCAGAATTAATTTCCTGTCAGCTCTTTCAGTTTTGCACCGATATCCTGTTCACGCATGAGAGCTTCACCAACAAGGACCGCATCAACGCCTGCCTTCTCCAGCCGAAGGATATCGCTACGATTCGTGATACCGCTCTCGCTCACGACAATGCGATCATCCGGAATATCCTTCAAGAGATCAAGCGTTGTTTGCAGGTCGACCTTGAACGTTGCAAGATCGCGATTATTAATGCCAACAAGCAGAGCGCCGGCGTTAAGCGTTTTGTCAAGCTCGGAATAGGAATGCGATTCAACAAGCACATCCAGATGCAGCTCGGTTGCCATTCCGATGAAATCTTCAAGCTCGCGTTTGTCAAGGCATCCGGCGATTAGCAGAATAGCATCAGCACCGGCGACGCGCGCCTCGTAAATCTGGTATGCATCGATAATAAAATCCTTGCGGAGAAGCGGAAGTTTGACCGCTTCTCTGATGAACGGCAAAAAACCAAGACTTCCCTGAAAAAAACGACTCTCGGTCAGGACTGAAATACAGGAAGCCCCGTGTTCTTCATAGGTCTTTGCAATTTCAATCGGATCAAAATCTTGTCGAATGACTCCTTTGGAAGGTGATGCTTTCTTTACTTCCGCAATGATCCTGAGGGTATCTCCTCCTGTTGAAAGCGCTTTTGCAAAACCGCGAACAGCTCCTGCATCACGCGCCGCGTTTTTTATATCATGAAAAGACACACGTCGTTTGATTTCAATAAGCTCTTTTTTTTTAGAAGCAATGATTTGGGTCAATAGTGTCGATTGCTGCATTCGTATCCCGGTTCAGACAGATTTTCTGTTCGTAAATGCCTTCAAGGCTTCCAGTTTTTTCAATGCCGCCCCAGAATCAATTGATTCACTGGCGAGCCTGATACCTTCTGGAATATCAGCTGCTTTTCCTGAAGCCGTCAATCCAACTGCGGAGTTCAGGAGAACAATATCACGTTGCACGCCTTTCTTGCCTTTCAGAATATCAATGGTAATCAAGGCGTTCTTTGCCGCATCACCGCCTTTTAAAGCATCCGGCGTACATAAGGCGAAACCAAAATCAGCAGGTTGAATGAAATAATCGGTCACTGTGCCGTTTTTGTATTCTGAGATTTTTGTTCTATTTGTCAAGGTTATCTCGTCAAGACCATCCATACCATGAACGACAAATGCATGCGAAGCACCCAAATTTCCAAGTGCGTGCGCAAGCGGGTTCGTGAGATTTTCGGCGTACACGCCCATGAGCTGTGATGTCACTTTTGCCGGATTCGTAAGCGGACCAAGAAGATTGAAAATCGTTCTAATTCCGATCTCCCTCCGTGGACCGATCGCATATTTCATTGCCAGGTGCATCAACGGAGCAAATAAAAAACCGATTCCCACTTCCGCCATGCATTCCTCCACTTTTTGAGAAGGAATATCTATGGCTACACCGAGTGCCTGGAGCACATCTGCGCTTCCGCTCTTGCTTGATACTGACCGGTTGCCGTGCTTCGCAACGGTGACGCCGGTGCCGGCGACTATAAAAGCGACGGTAGTTGAAATATTGAATGTATGTGCCATGTCGCCGCCCGTGCCGCAGGTATCTATCTGATAGCGCGACGCAAGATTGATCCGGACAGCTTTTTCCCGCATGACTCGTGCTGATCCCGTGATTTCTTCAACGGATTCGCCTTTCATTCTGAGCGCAGTAATGTACGCTGCGATCTGGGCATCCGTTGTCTCGCCCTGCATGATCTCCCGCATGACGACTTCGGCTTCAGCTTCGGTTAAGTTGATTCCGCCGGCGGCTTTTTCAATTGCTTCTTTAATCATAGAACCTCAACCACGATTGCATACAGACAGGCAACATAGTAACCACGGATGAGCACGGTTCAATAACACAGTTTAAAAATTTAGCATCTCGCTTTTATCTGTGTATATCCGTGTGAGCGAAGCTCCCGTGGTTTTAATGTGCAATTATATATAGCTTCAAAAAATTGCTGAGCAAATCCTTCCCCGTGTTCGTTAAAATCGATTCTGGATGGAACTGCACACCTTCAACCTTGTACTGTTTATGCCTCACTCCCATGATAATGCCGTCGTCAGTCCATGCGGAAATCTCAAGTGTTGAAGGCAGTGTTCTCCGCTCGATAATGAGGGAATGATACCGGGTTGCTTCGAACGGATTGGGAACGCCTGTAAAAATTGTTTTCCCATCATGATGAATCATGGATGTTTTTCCATGCATAAGATATGGTGCACGGATCACATCGCCGCCGAATGCCTGGCCGATGCATTGATGCCCCAGACAAACACCGAAAATCGGAATTTTACCGCTGAAATTCCTGATCACCTCCAATGAAATTCCGGCTTCCTTTGGCGTGCAGGGACCTGGAGAAATTACAATCCGCTCAGGATTCAAGAATGCTATTTCACTGATGGTTATTTTGTCATTGCGACAAACCCTTACCTCCTGTCCGAGTTCTTCCAGGTACTGGACAAGGTTATAGGTAAAGGAATCGTAATTATCGATCATTAGTAACATAAAAACCTCAAAGCTCAAGAATCAAATCAATAACCAATCACCAAAATACAATATCCAAACATTTGGAGCTTGCTGATTGGTTATTTGCTTTAATCAAGTCCTTTTTCCGCCATTTCCACGGCGCGCATCATTGCCTTTGCCTTGTTTACGGTTTCCTGATACTCTGCCGCCGGATCGCTGTCTGCAACCACGCCCCCGCCTGCCTGGATATATGCAACACCCTTGTTGATGATCAGCGTCCGGATCGTGATGCAGGTATCCATATTTCCTGAAAATCCAAAGTAGCCTACGGCACCAGCATACGGACCACGCCGGGTTGGTTCGAGTTCATCAATGATCTGCATTGCCCTGATCTTCGGGGCGCCTGATACGGTTCCTGCAGGGAAGCATGCACGGACAACATCATAGGCATTTTTATTTGAAGCAAGTGTTCCTCGGACATTCGAGACAATGTGCATGACATGGGAATATCGTTCGATCACCATGAGTTCGGTAACCTGGACACTGCCTGGAGTGCTTATTCTTCCGACATCATTTCTTCCAAGATCAACAAGCATGATATGTTCCGCTCGTTCTTTCGGGTCTGAAAGCAGCTCCGTCGCAAGACTTGCATCTTCTTCCTCTGTTGAACCGCGTTTTCGTGTTCCAGCGATGGGCCGAAGATCAATCTGATTGCCTTCCAGCCTTACCATAACCTCGGGCGAAGCGCCCACTACCGTTGCCTTACCGCAGCGCAGAAAATACATATATGGAGAGGGATTGATCAGCCGGAGTGCACGATAAATCTCGAAAGGCTCTGCATTGATCCTTGTCTCGAATCGTTGAGAAGGCACGACCTGAAATATGTCTCCAGCCTTGATGTATTCTTTGGCTTTCAAGACTGCCTTTTGATACTCACCTTGCGTAAAATTTGAAGATAATGCGTGCTCCGGTTGTTTTTTCTTATGTCCCGAATGCTGATCTTTTATTGCGGTTTTTAATTTTTTAACTAGGGCATTGATTTTTCGTGTGGCTTCCCGGTACGCGGCTTCTGCTGATTTCCCGTTTATATGAGCATTTGAAACGACCTTGATTTTGTGGCTCAGGTTATCAAAGATCAGGAGGGTATCGGTGATGATGAAACAGGAATCCGGAACATCAAGTCCGTCTTTTTCCCTGATCGGCATATCTTCAAAAAAGCGGATTACATCATACCCTAAAAAGCCGACCGCGCCGCCGTAAAACCGCGGGAGCGAAGGATCAGGCACGGGCTTATATTCTGATAATATCTTTCTGATTACTTCAAGAGGATCCTGACTTCCAATTATTCTCGTTTTCCCGTTGCGAGTGATCTCCAGGGTTTCTCGTCTGCTTTTTATAACAATTGAAGGCCTGCTCCCGAGAAACGAAAATCGGGCCCATTTTTCTCCGCCTTCCATGCTCTCAAGAAGAAAAGCATGTTGATTATCATCAATCTTGAGAAATGCGGAAACCGGAGTTTCCATATCGGCAAGGATCTCGCGATATACAGGAATGAGATTTCCCTTTTTTGCTTTCTGCTTAAATTCTTCGAGCGATGGATGGATCATAAATCGGAAGCCTTTGCAAAATAAGAAGTTTCTGTACTATACCAGATGGATTCAATAAGTTCAACGAGAAAGAGGAGCGAGAGGGGAGTAATATTTTATTGAAGGCACTGCTGCTTCTAATATGGCTGAACAGTATGCGAAGATGCATTTTCCTGGATACTTGAAAAAGCAAGCAACCCTAAAAAAACGAAGTTAACGCCTGGAATGAGCATAAGAAGTCCCAGCCATTTGTTGTGTCCCAGATTCTCGACAAGGCATATCCAGAGATAGGAAATGACAAATAAATTGAGGAAGGGAATAAGACAAGGTATGATCCACCAAAGTGACTTTCCTGCGGATTTGAAGAATATCCAGATCTGGAGAATAGGAATCCAGGCAAGCCACGCAGCAGGAATGTCCAGTTTTTTTGCTATACGATAGTGGCAGAGGCATGTGAAAAAATAGATTGCAAGAAATAAGATGAAGATGACTTTCATTTTCTCAGTATAGAGCGCCACAAGCTGTGTTTTTTTGGCGATGGCCGGATCCACCGGTTGCATCGGTAAGGGAGACACGGTCTTCGATCCGGTGGATTGTGGTGTCGTGGTTCCTGTTGATTGATATGCTGCGGTTATTCCGGGAGATGAGACGATTCCCTTTGTTTTTAAAACTGTCGACGATGCAGAGGATTTTATGCTTGGTAATTGAGGTTGTTTGGGAGCCGCCAGTGGTTGAGAAGCCTGTTTTTGAGAAGCTGGAGCAGCGGTTTTCTCTTCCTCTGAAGGAATAGCTTTTTCTTCGGGTTGTTGCTTTTCTGGTTTCGGGTAATCGGTAATATGAAACTGGCCTTTGTCATCGACCCAGCTGTAAGCAGCATGGGAAGGAGTATGCCAGGAAAAAAGCATAAGGACGGTTACGATAAGAGGAAGCGAGCCTTTTTTCATGCGGTTCTCCTTTGCCAGAACCATGCATAGAGGAATATCAATGAAGATAATACAGATCAAAAAGAAATACAAAGAGATATCTTGGAGGAATGACGAATGGTCAAATATCCAGTTCAGCAAATTCAGCGCGTTCTTTAATAAACACAAACCGCGCTTTCGGGTCCTTTCCCATAAGACGTTCAAATACGTCGCCGGTTGCTTTATGATCAACTACCTGTATCTTCATCAGTGTTCGGGTCTTTGGATTCATGGTGGTTTCTTTGAGCGTTTCCGGATTCATTTCTCCGAGACCTTTGAATCTACCAACTTCATATTTTTTCCCGTTTAGTCGTGAAAGAATTTTTTCCTTTTCCTGTTCATCCATGGCATAAAAAACTTCTTTTCCTGATTCAATCTTGAACAGAGGAGGCATCGCAAGGTAGACATGACCATGGTTAATAAGTTCGGGCATGTACCGGTAGATAAACGTCAAAAGAAGTACGCTGATATGCGCTCCATCCACATCCGCGTCGGTCATGAGAATGACTCTGCTGTACCGCAGCTTATTTACATCAAAATGCTGACCAACGCCGCAGCCGAGCGTTGCAAGAAGATTCTTGATTTCATTGTTTGACTGAATCCGTTCAAGCGAAGCAACCTGCTCCACGTTCAGGATTTTTCCTCTGAGCGAGAGGACTGCCTGGGTTTTCCGGTCACGCGCCATTTTTGCCGAGCCGCCTGCAGACTCACCTTCTACAATAAAAAGTTCTGTGTCTTCTGTTTTATTGGAGGAGCAGTCGGCCAGTTTTCCCGGCAGATTCAGTTTCAACGATGAAAGTTTTCTGGCAACGCTTTCCTTTGCTGCCCTTGATGCAAGGCGTGCCTCGGCTGCAAGTACGACCCTGTTTACCACAGCATCTGCCATGGAGGGATTCGCCAGCAGATATGCTTCGCATGCATTTCTGACTGCACTGTCAATAGGCGAGGATATTTCCGGATTGTTTAGTTTTTCCTTGGTCTGTCCCTGGAACTGCGGATTTTTTACGAGCACACTTACAATGCCGTACAATCCTTCGTAGACATCTTCCGCAGTGATGGTCTTGACGTTTTTTGGAAGAAGATTCTTCCTCTCTGCATACGCTCTCACGGCTTTCGTAAGACCCTGTCGTACCGCCAGCTCGTGTGTTCCGCCATCGGATGTGTTGATCGAGTTGGCATAGGAGTGAACCTCGGTTTCAGTTGACGTGGTCCAATGGATCGCACATTCGATCTTAAAATCGTCTTCTTTCTCGAGATAAAAAGGCTCGGGATTGACAAGCTGGGTTTCCTCGACAATCCGCTTGATGTAATCCCTGATTCCGTTTTCATACCGAAAGACAACGGGTTTTTCGCCATCCCGCGGATTTTCAATGGTGATCTTGAGTCCGCGGTTCAGGAAGGCCTTGCTTTCGGATACTTCAAGAATTGTTTTGTAGTTAAAACTTGTTTTTGAAAAAATATCCGGATCCGGATGAAAATAAATCTGTGTACCTCGTGCCTTGGTCGATTTTCCTTTTTTTAAGGCGCCTTTCGGTTTGCCCCGGGAAAATTCCTGTGTCCATTCATAGCCGTCACGCCAGACCGTTGCAATATACGTTTCGGATAAAGCATTCACGACGGATGCACCGACGCCATGCAGCCCGCCGGAAGACTTATAGGCAGTATGATCGAATTTCCCACCCGCATGCAGCGTGCAGAGAATCGTTTCGATTGCTGGCCGTTTTGTTTTCGGATGGATATCAACCGGAATGCCTCTGCCGTTATCGATAACCGTTATTCCACCATTCTTTTCCAGTCGGATGGTGATGGATGAACAGAATCCGTTCAGAGCTTCATCGACCGCGTTATCAAGGGTTTCCCAGACGAGATGATGAAGACCGCGCATGTCGGTTGAACCGATATACATGGCTGGTCGTTTTCTGACTGGTTCAAGCCCCTCAAGAACTGTAATATCTTTTGCGGTATAGGTTGCTGCCATGCAAGCCTCCGGGCACTACATCCATTGAGGAACAATTTGAATGCGAGAGTACAATCCTGTATTCGGGTGCAGATTATAAATCAGGAAGGTGGATAAAGCAATATGAAGTTTGATGATGTCAGAATGAAACAGACTTTTGGAAACAGCTTGTAAGCCGTCATCCTCAACGAAGTGAAGATATCAAGTCTTTGGAAAGGAAGATTCTTCGCTATGCTTAGAATTGCAATTCCCTGAATAGCCATAGCATATTTTCAGGAACTGGCTGGTAGGATACGAAAAGAAGAACTGTCAGATAAAATGAGGCGCTGGGCGACCGAAATAATATCCCTGTGCATATTCAATTCCCGCCAGGCGGATATTTTCAAGAATGGATTCTGATTCTACATATTCGGCGATAGCCTTGATGTCGAGCTGCTTTGCAAGTGCTGCAATGTTGGCGACGATAATATGTTCTCTCGAGTTGCTTTCGTTTATGTTCTTTATGAACTCACCGTCAATCTTCATGAAGTCAACCATAAACCGTTTAATGTAATGGAGGGAGGAATGGCCCGAACCAAAATCATCAATTGCAAACCGGTATCCTTCCCGTTTCCAATCTTTTATGATTGTTTCAAGCGCGTCAATGTTCTTTACAGTGTCACGTTCGGTGATTTCGAATACCAGTTGTGAAGGAGAGATTCCATGGCGCTCCACCTGATTACGGACGGCGTCCATGAACGCAGGCAGGATCAGCGCCCTGGGTGAAATATTAAAAAAAAGACTGCGGGTATAGCCATGCTTTTTTACTGAAGTAAAAACATGCGCCATGATCAGGGCATCGATTTTTCCGATGGCTCCCATCCCTTCGGCGGCTTCTATGAATTCCGCCGCTGGAATGATCCGCTCGGGAGTCACTATTCTCGTCAGAACCTCATAAGCAAAAATTGACTGGTCCTGCAAAGAGACAATCGGTTGAAAATAAGGAACAATACGATGTTTTCTCATTGCATCCATGATGAATAGACTTTTTTCTCCCACGCTTTTCAGCAGCGTTATGTCCATATCCTCACTGGGAGCGCTTAAACGGTCCTTTCCCGATGCCTTGGCCTTATGCAACATATTTTCGGCGAGCAGGAAAAGACCCTGCGCATCCTCTGCATGATCAGGAAATATCGCAAGACCGATCGAGGCTGTAATGGGAGTTGCTAGTTTGTCGGACTGAGACAGCGAATGAGCGTGAATATTCTGAAGCAGCCTTTTGGATGCAATATATGCCTGCGCCTCATCACAAACCGGTAAAATTGCGGCAAAATCATCTCCACCATACCGGGCTGCGATATCGCCCTTGCGGATTGCGTCCTTCAAGATGACGGAAAAATCTTTCAAGTATGCATCGCCGACTTCATGGCCGTGCAGGTCATTGATGTTTTTAAAATTATCGATATCTATCAGCATGAGAGCAAAACGATATTTCTGGCGTTTTGACCGTTCTATCTCATAGCTGAGAAAATCCCAGAAGGTGACCTTGTTGTATAAATTGGTGAGCGGGTCTCTCGTTGAGCATTGCCGGGTTGCTTCGGTTGACGCTCGGAATAATTTCTGCAGTCGAATAGCAATTATTCCGGGAATAATGGATAGAATGAAGAATACCGAGATAAAAACGATCTTTCCCGGTCCGATATCCGGCATGAATATACCAAGGAGAATTGCCATGCCGAACAGTACAAAGGCAAGAATAAAAAGGTTCAATTTCATTTCAGATCGGGTTGGATCCATTTTCCCATTCTTTCTCTACGAAAAAAGTAGTATAGCTAAAATATAGCGCATCTAACAGAAAAGTAAAGGTGGTTTTGGCTCTTTTTATATCTGAAGAAAGAAAACTGTTGCAGGATTCATTTTTCTCTCTTGATTTTATGAATTCGCGAGGGTACAATAAGCCGTTTTTCTAACTATACCTTCAAGGGGGAGAATGGATTATGTATAAAGTAACGGTGGATAATGGCAAGTGTAACGGCGACGGCATCTGTGTAGATACATGCCCGGTATCCGTATTTGAGATGCAGAATGGCAAGGCAGTGCCGGTAAATATGTCAGAATGTATCAGCTGTGAAGCCTGTGTGGAAGGCTGCCCGGAAAAAGCAATTACTGTCACAGAAGAATAAGCATTACCTATCTAAAACAGAAAGGGGGCTTAGAGGCCCCCTTTTTTTATTCTATCGGATATATCCTGTCTGAATGTTATTCTGTCCCTTTTTTCTGCAAAAATTTCTGAAAAGATGATATCAGGTCAATGGGAAGCGGGAAAACGATCGTTGAATTTTTCTCCGATGCAATTTCCGTAAGTGTTTGAAGATACCGCAGCTGAAGCGTTGTCGGGTTTTTACTGATAACGTCAGCAGCTTCTGAAAGTTTACTCGATGCCTGGAGTTCTCCTTCTGCATGGATGACTTTTGCACGCCGTTCCCGTTCTGCCTGCGCCTGGATCGCAATGGCACGCTGCATTTCTGCTGGAAGGTCAACATTTTTCACTTCCACGGTCGTTACCTTGACTCCCCAGGGCTCGGTCTGGAGGTCAATGACTTTCTGAAGCTCTGCATTGATTGCTTCGCGATTGGAAAGTAAATCATCTAACGCATTCTGACCCAGAATGCTTCTAAGGGTTGTTTGCGCGATAAGTGATGTTGCATAATAAAAATCCTCGATCTCAACAATGGCTTTGCGCGGGTCAATAACCCGGAAATATACCACGGCGTTTACCTTGACGGTAACGTTGTCCCGGGTAATAATGTCCTGAGAAGGAACATCCATGGTCACGGTTCTTAAACTGACCCGTACAAGCTTCTGAATTCCAGGCCAAAGCAAAATGAGCCCCGGTCCTTTTACGCCATGTTCGACGCTTACTTTGCCGAGTGTGAAAATGACGCCGCGTTCATACTGTTTCAGGACCTTCACGATATTGTACAGAACAACGATGATCAATAAAATAAAGAATAATGCTCCCATTCCGAATACCTGGAACATATTAGCCCTCCTTAGGCGTTTCGATCGATTTTGAACCTGGTTCATTTTTTGCAACTTTTAAGGTAAGTCCTTCAACATCGAGCACGATCACGGTTTCTCCTTTTGCGATCGGCTCGTTGCTTTTTGCATTCCAGAATTCTCCGCGAAGAAACACTTGGCCCGTTTCATGGATGTCTGTTTTGGCAATTGCCTGTAAATGCAGCATGCCCTCCATCCCGGTATCCGGTTTTTCCCGCTGAACACGAATTGCTATCATAACGGTGATAATGAATAACACTGCTGATATAATAACTGCCGGAATGATTACTGCCCAGGATATCCTGAGAAAAGGAGATGCCGAATCAATAAGCATGACTGATCCCAGTAACATGGCTATTGTTCCTCCTACACCGAGGATTCCATGGCTTGTTATAAATGCTTCTGCAATGAAGAGAGTGATCCCGAGAATAATCAGTAACAGGCCGGCATAATTGATGGGAAGCGTATGCAGAGCATAGAATGCAAGAATAAGACAAATGGCTCCGGCAACACCAGGGAAAATTGAACCGGGATTGGAAAGCTCGAAATAAAGACCATAGAAACCAAGAATCATGAGAATGTATGCAATGTTGGGATTGCTAATAATTTCAAGAAGCCGGTATCGAAAACCCATTTCCAGTTCTTGAACTTCCGCTCCTTTTGTGTTGATCGTTTTTTTCCCGAGCGCAACCTCTACGGTTTTCCCATTGATTGCGGCAACAAGCGATGGAATATCCGGTGATACCAGATCAATCACTTTCTTTTTCAGTGCTTCAGTTTCCGTAATGGATACGCTTTCTCGTACCGCTTCTTCTGCCCACTCTATATTCTTGCCTCGTTTTTCGGCAATACCCCGTACCATGGCTGCAAGGTCGTTGACTGCTTTTTGTTCCATGGTTTTATCCATTTTGCCTTCAAGCTGAACGGGATGGGCAGCGCCGATATGCGTTGTCGGCGCCATGGCTGCGATATTTGCTGAAAGCGTTATAAAAACTCCTGCTGATGCTGCACGGGCACCCGAAGGAGCAACATACACAACGGTGGGCACATTTGCAGACATCATTTTCATGATGATTTGAAGCGTTGAATCCACAAGCCCGCCGGGAGTATTTAACTGAATAATAAGCGCTTCTGCTTTTTGCTCTGAGGCTTTATCAATCGACTTTACAATATATTCTGCAACGACAGGTGTGATCGGAGCTTCTATTTTAATGAGGTATACTTTTTTTGAAGGGGCTGTTTCAATTGTCTGTGGTTTTTCTTTTTTTGTATCTTGTGAAAAAGCGAAGCCAACAAATCCAAGAGCAAACAAAAGAATCGGCAAAATCGCAAAGGCAATTCTCATGTTTTTACGCATTGCATTCTCCTTTTTCAGACAGGAGAAGTATAGCCTCTCTGCTTACTAGTGTCAAGAATCGCTTGACTCATCAAGGGTTTTTCGGTAGCATCGAAAAAAAGTGTTAATGGGGAAATAATGAGAATAACAGGAGGCACAGGAAAAGGCAGGCAGTTAAACGTTCCGAAAGGATTACGGGTCAGGCCGACATCCGATAAGGTAAAGCAGGCGCTGTTTAATATTCTTGGCGAACGAATTCTGAAGGCCGACTTTCTTGATCTCTATGCAGGAGCCGGTGGTATTGGTTTAGAAGCATTGAGCCGGGGAGCGGACAGCGTTACATTTGTGGATGCTTCCCACAGTTCATTACAGGCAATACAACAGAACATTGAGCAACTGGGTTTTGGTGACCAGGTGCATGTTGTGTCGTCGAAGGCAGAATCATTTTTAAAAAAATCAGCGGGTACTTATGATATCGTTTTTCTTGACCCGCCATATACTGATGAGATAACGCCTCTCCTTGTATTAATCGAACAAGGTACTCTCATGAAATCGGATGCTGTCGTAATTGCAGAGCATTTTAAAAAAAAGCAAACGCCGGAATTCGTTGGGCATCTTATGCGGTATCGCCAGGCAGTCTACGGAGATACGGTTCTGACATTTTATAAGTTTGATCCATAACAACGAAAGGAAATCGCAATGTTGAAACATATCGCTGTGTATCCCGGCACTTTCGATCCGGCAACCAATGGGCATCTCGATCTGGTTGAACGCAGTCTCAGGATCTTTGGCGAATTGGTCATCGCCGTTGCGGAGAATCCGAAAAAAAAGCCGCTCTTTAGTCTCGCAGAACGAATTGAAATGCTTCGTGCAGTTACTAAGGATTTAAAAAATGTGTCAATCGAGGGTTTTGATGGATTACTTATCGATTATGTGAAACAGAAAGAGGCGGTTGCTATTGTGCGTGGTCTTCGCGCCATTTCTGATTTTGAGTATGAAATGCAGATGGCCCTTACTAACCGCAGGTTGTACAATGATATTGAAACCGTATTTATGATGCCGAATGAAGCGTATTCGTTTATTACCTCTACGGTCGTGAAAGAAGTGGCGAGTTTTGGGGGGGATGTTTCAACGTTGGTGCCGCCGGTTGTGTTGCAAAGATTGAAGGAGAAGTTTGGAAAGTAATTTTACATCGAAATGCGTTGTCTGAATGCTTCATATAAAATCACTGTTGCAGCAGTTGCCACATTCAGTGAATCTATGGTACCGGCCATAGGGATTTTAATTTGAACATCTACCAAATCCATTAAATCACCAGGAAGACCTGATCCCTCCTGCCCCAGGATAACCAGTGTTTTTCTTTTCAGATCAAGATCAAAATGAGTTTGCTTCGCTATTACATCAGTTGCTATGGTTTGAAATCCGTTTTGTTTGCAGGATGAAATAAAACGAGAAATATCGGGAATCGATACAATTGGCACACGCAATATGCTTCCCATGGAAGCGCGGATCACCTTGGGATTCAATGGATCAACGGTGTTTCGAGTAATCGCAATCCCCGAGGCATTGACTGCTTCCGCTGTTCGTATGATTGTGCCAAGATTGCCCGGGTCTTGAAGTTGATGTGCAACGATGATGAGTCCGGCTGCTTGATTGATCAGCTCGCTTTCTGAATGTTCCTTCATTTTCGCGACAGCCATGACCGGCTGCGGTGTTTTGCTTTCCGATAGAAAATCCATTAACCGTTCGGATATCCAGAAGATTTTTATTCTCTTTGTCTCCGCAAGTTTTAAAATACCCTTTCCGTGATGCTGGAGTAAGTTTTGCGCTGCTATGACCAAGGTGACGCCAAGATCATCTCGCAGCGCTTCTTCTACCATTTTTATGCCCTCAATCAAAAAAGCATGTTCTTTTTTGCGAATTTTAGGATCTGATAGAGAGCGGAGATATTTGATTGTAGCGTTTTCCTTGCTCGTAACGGGTTTATGAGGGCTTGTCTGTTGCATGAGCCGGAGTATAGCATAAACAAAATGAAGAGCGAACAGGAAATAGAATTTCTCTATCGGATATACTTGACAAAAATAGTCAAGTTTGTTATCGTTTGTTCATATTACCGTTACATTATTTATTAACCAATGAAATTATCAACAAAAGGGAAATATGGTGTCCGTGCGGTTTTTGAAATCGCGCGTTGTTACAATGAAGGTCCAATTACTATCAAGCAAATAGCTGAACGACAGGGAATTTCCTATTCCTACCTTGAGCAGATTCTGCATCGTCTTGGAAAAGCAGGTGTTGTAGAAAGTGTCCGCGGTCCTGCAGGGGGGTATTTGCTTGGTCGGAATCCTTCGAAGGTAACGATTGGTGATATTGTGCGTGTGCTCGAAGGTCCGATTGCCTTGTCGCACTGTCTTGATCCCGGAGAATCACCTGAATGCTTTCAGGCAGATGATTGCATGGCACGGATGGTTTGGGAAAAGGTCGGGGCGACGATTGAAAAAGCGCTCGACAGCATCAGTTTTGCCGATTTATTACAGCAACAGCGAGTGCAAAAATCTTCTAAGCAGATGCAAACTAGAAAAAGAACTGTTGCTGAAAAGGGAGTGTGTTAATGAGAAAAGTTTATCTCGATCATGCGGCGACCACGCCGGTCCATCCGAAGGTGCTAGAAGCAATGCTCCCTTATTTCTCAGTTAAGTTCGGAAACCCTTCAAACCTGCATGATATCGGTCGAGATGCCAAAAATGCAATTGAGGAAGCACGAGCGAAAACCGCTCCACTCATTGGAGCAAAGCCGGAAGAAATTTTGTTTACTGCAAGCGGAACGGAGTCTAATAATCTCGCTTTGAAAGGCCTGGCCCAGGCAAACAGTCAAAAAGGAAAACATATCATTGTGTCTCAGATTGAGCACATTTCTGTTTTACATACCGCAAAATCACTCGAACGATCGGGATTCAACGTAACGTATCTTGAGACGGATAAAACAGGGGTGGTTGATCCCGATGCGATTTCAAAAGCAATTACAAAAGATACTATTCTTGTTTCTATCATGCATGCAAATAATGAAATTGGAACGATCCAGCCAATCAAAGAAATTGCCGATATTACGCGTGAAAAAAGAATTTTATTTCATACGGATGCCGTGGCATCTGCAGGGTGGGTTCCTCTGGATGTGCAGGCGTTGGGTGTTGATGCGCTTTCATTTGCCGGTCATCAGTTTTACGGACCAAAGGGGGCTGCCGCGCTCTATCTCCGTAAAGGTGTCAGAGTCAAACCGCAAATTGAAGGCGGTGTTCAGGAAGAGGGTCGCCGTGCAGGCACTGAGGATGTTCCCGCTATTGTGGGATTGGGCAAGGCAGCAGAGCTTGCCGCAGTAGAGGTTTCCAATCGGGTCGCCCATGTGTCGCACCTACGGGATCGTTTGCAGCAAGGATTATTGGCTCGTATCGATCACATGGTGATTAACGGCCATCCGGAGTACCGACTACCCCATAATCTGAATGTTTCCATGTGGTATGTTGAAGGGGAATCAATGCTCCTGTTTCTGAATATGCAAGGCATTTCCGTATCGAGCGGCTCGGCATGTACTTCACGCTCGCTCAAGGCATCGCATGTTCTTGTTTGCACTGGAACGGATGCGGCTGTAGCGAATGGTACGTTGATGATGTCGCTCGGAATCGGGAACACCGAACAAGATATTGATTATGTAATCGAAACGCTGCCTCCGATTGTGCAGCGTCTACGCGATATGTCGCCGCTTTATGAAGATATGATAAAAAAGAAAGGATAATGGAGGAGGTTTATTCAATGGAGCAATACAGTTCAAAATTTATGGATCATTTTGCGAACCCGCATAATGTGGGGGAAATTCCTGATGCTGATGGTGTTGGCACGGTCGGCAATCCGGTATGCGGGGACGTAATGCGGCTTTATATCAAGGTAAAGGACGATATCATTACGGATGCAAAATTTAAAACATTCGGATGCGGTGCAGCAATTGCAACGAGCAGTATGGTGACCGATATGGTTAAGGGAAAATCGATTACTGAAGCACTGAGCATTTCGAATGCTGCAGTTGCAGAAGCGCTCGGCGGTTTGCCAAAGGTCAAGATGCACTGCTCAGTGCTGGCAGAAGAAGCGTTGAAATCGGCGCTTGATGATTATTATAAGAAAAAAGGGGTTCCTTCTCCGGTTAAGATTCCTCAAGAATCAGGTCATGAACACGAAATGGAATAAAGGAGCGGGTGAACGGTGGCTCAGAGATGATGAACACCGTTTCATAATGCATGTCTGATTCCGATTTTCTGATCATAGCGATCGTCCTTTCCGCTGTTTCATTCCTCGCCGGTTTTGTTGATAGCATTGCGGGGGGTGGTGGACTTTTGCTTCTTCCTGCTCTTTTACTTGCAGGACTTCCTCCTCAGACCGCGCTCGGAACAAATAAATTTGCATCTTCCATTGGCACTGCTGTCGCACTTGCGAATTTCGTACGCAATAAAAAAGTTATTTGGAAGATAGCAATCATCGGGCTAGGTTTTTCACTCGCCGGCGGAATGATCGGTTCAGAGGCGGTTCTTTTATTTAAGAATGAGACCGTTGGGAAAATAATTACGTTCCTCTTGCCGTTAGCTGTTATCGGCAGTCTTATTCCGCGTAAAGAACGAGTTACCGTTCAAGAGTTTTCATCCGTTGATTTCTACATTAAGGTTCCTCTTATTGCGTTTCTCCTGGGATTTTACGATGGTTTTTTCGGTCCTGGAGCAGGAAGTTTTCTGATCATAGCGCTCTATTTGCTTATCGGACTGGATCTTGTGTATGCGTCGGGGACTGCGAAAGTGTTTAATTTGGCTTCCTGCGCGTCTGCTGCAGTTATTTTTTTCATGGAAGGGAAAGTGCTTATCCTTTTGGGTTTGCCACTGGCGCTTGCCAACATTGCCGGGAACTTTTTTGGCAGCACGCTTGCAATAAAAATCGGCTCTCGTGTTGTCAGAATTTTTCTCGTTTTTTCCCTCGTAGTTCTCTTTATCTCTCTTCTATGGAAATATTTTCTTTCTAAATAAAAAAAGGCCGGAAAAATTTCCGGCCTGAACGAATATTCTTGATACATGAGATGGGGTTCTTATTCTTTTTTCGGCTTCCTAATAACAAGAGCAAGCGCCATTGCGGCGATTAACATAACTGCACAGATAATATAAGCACCGGTATACGAGCCAAAAAGATCTCTGATTCTTCCACCTAGCAATGAACCTGATACACCAGCAACTCCAAATGCCGTGAAAACTAATCCATAGTTAACGCCAAGATTTTTTAAACCATAAAAATCAGCGGTAGCAGCCGGCATTAGCGCAAACAGCGCCCCATAGCATATGCCGGTAACGGCTGCACCAAGATTGATTGCGAGCGGACTTGCATAGAATGTAAACAAAAACATATTGATGGCCTGCACCATAAAGGAAATGATCAAGGTATTGGTTCTCCCGATCCGGTCTGACACCGCTCCGCTCCCGAAACGGCCGATCGTATTGAAAATGGCAAGGATCATAACCGGAATAAAACCTGCCTCCCATGCAGCCTGTTCTTTTGCGATAATGGCGATATTCGAGATCAGCAAAAGCCCCGCCGAAGCAGCAAGCACGAACATGATCCAGAGCGTGTAAAAGGGTATGGTTAAGAGCATCTCATTCCAGTCCTTATCTTGCCTGAAATGGAAAAAGGGGCGTTCTTCGCAGCCGAGGGACTTGATGCTCCAGGAGAATATCCGGCAGGCGGATTGTTCAGGGTCATGGCCATGGCAATGATCGTGATGGTTGCGCCGATTCCTAAAACAAGAAATGTCCCTTGAATACTTGTATGCGAAAGCAGAAACTGCGTAAGCGGCGACATGATGACCGCAGCAATTCCGACTCCGCTTACGACAATGCCTGTAATGAGGCCTTTTTTAGATGCCGGAAACCATTTGACCGCAGCAGGCGTTGTTGCTGAATAGGCGAGTCCCAGACCGATACCACCCAACACACCAAAAGTCATGGTCATTGCCCATGGCGATTGAACCATTGATGACAAGGCAAGCCCCAGTCCCCACATGACCCCACCCGAAGCAGCAACCCATCGGGGACCGAATTTATCCTGCATGCGACCTGCAAAGACCATCATGAGAGCAAAGACAGCCGTTGAGACCGCAAAGGGAAGAGAGGCATGCATCTTGCTCCACTGCCATTGAACAACAAGCGCTTTTCCCATCACGCCCCACGCATATAATGTTCCGAGTATAAGGTTAATGCCAAGGCCGGCTAAAACAACGAACCATCCGCGCATTGCTGAACTTCTCGTGTCAGACATGTCTCCTCCTTTGATTTCTATTTTTTAAAATATCAAATCAGAAAAAGTAAGTTAGATAATGAATATCGAAGACTGTATCAGAGCTGCGTTTTTCTGTAAATAAAATTATCCGGCATTGTATGAGGATAAACAGCCTGTCAGTTTTGCTTTTTATGGAAGCGTAGCCCTTTTGCGTTTGACAATGCCAAAATGATACGTTAATATCAAAACAATAAATTACACGAGGAGCAGTATGCAAACGATAGCATCATTGAAAGAAGGCGACTGGATAGAAGAAACGTATTTGGTGACCTCAAAGCAGATATCCACTGCAAAAAACGGCGTAACCTATCTTGCCCTTAAGCTTGCGGATAAAACCGGCGAGATTGACGGCAGGCTATGGGATAATGCGGACGAAGCTGCTCGTAAATTTGAACGAGAAGACTTCGTGCGCATCAAGGGAATGGCATCAAATTATCAGGGGTCTCTGCAGATCAAAATGAAAGCGCTCGAAAAAGTCGACGATTCCCAGGTCGATATCGCACATTTTCTCGAAGCCTCTCCGCAGAACATTGACGAAATGGAGCGGGAATTGCAACGCATTGCGTCTTCCGTTTCTCATGAATATCTTCGAAAACTTTTAAATGCCTTTTTGCAGGATGCCGCTTTTATGGCTTCTTTCAAGCGAATTCCGGCTGCAAAAACGCTGCATCATAATTATATCGGCGGGCTCATTGAACATGTTCTCGAGCTAACCCTTCTGGCTCGTGATGTGTCAAAGCATTTTCCTTCTGTCGACGTTGATTTGTTGACTACAGGAGCGTTTTTGCATGATATTGGAAAAGTTCGCGAACTTGCAGTGAAAAAATCGATTGAGTATACTACTGAGGGACGGCTTCTCGGTCATATTTCCCTTGGCTATGAAATGGTTCTTGAAAAGGTGAAAACCCTACCTGGTTTTCCCGAAGAATTGGCCATGCTGCTCAAGCACATCATGCTGTCACATCACGGGGAATATGAATATGGATCACCGAAACGACCGAAGATCCGCGAGGCGATTATTATTAATTATCTGGATGATCTTTGCGCAAAGATCAATAATTTTGATATAACGATAAAAAAAGAACAGGTCAGCGAAGGTGCTTGGAGTTGCTTCAGCAAAATGCATGACCGCTACCTGTATCGACAGTCTGGCTTTTCCAGTAAACCATCGGGTGGTGAAGAGTAGTACCAATAGTCATGTTAAAAACAGCACATAAGTTCCAAGAGCTCCGGGCACAAAACAGTATTCCAAACGTTACTATTGAAACTTGATATTGGTTCTTATTTGTAATTTCGTTGTAGCTTGGCTTGTGTTTTCCACGAGGTATTCATGTTTGATGTTATCCATAGTTTCCGAGAAGGTCTTCAGAAAACGAGAAAAAATTTTTCTGATAAGGTCGGTTCTCTTATTCTTGGAGAAAAAATAGATGAAGCGTTTCTGAATGATCTTGAGGAAGCTCTTATTGCATCGGATGTCGGAACAGGAACCGCTTCATCGGTTTTGCAGGATTTAAAAGACCGGTTTAAGAGAAATGAGCTTCCAACGCCGGATGCCGTGCGAGATCGGCTTAAGCAGGTATTGCATGAGATTGTCGCTTCGCGGCCATCTTCCTTTTCGCTTACGGCTTCACCTTCCGTTGTGCTTATTGTCGGGGTCAACGGTTCAGGAAAGACCACAACCATTGGTAAATTAGCATATCGCCTCAAAGAAGAAGGAAAGAATGTGATGCTTGCAGCCGGTGACACCTTTCGGGCTGCTGCGTCAGAACAACTTTTGATCTGGGGAAATCGTGCGGATATTCCGGTAATCAGGCATCAGGAAGGTGCCGATCCTGGAGCAGTTGTGTTTGATGCTGTGTCTGCGGCAAAAGCGCGTGCGGTGGATGTGCTCCTCGTGGATACAGCGGGTCGCCTGCATACCAAATCGAATCTTATGGAAGAATTGAAAAAAATTCACCGCATTCTCTCTCGCGAACTGCCCGGTGCTCCGCATGAAACATTGCTTGTTCTGGATGGGAATACCGGTCAGAATGCGCTTGTACAAGCAAAGATGTTCCATGAAGCAATAGGGGTGACGGGGATTGTAGTGACAAAACTCGACGGGACATCAAAAGGCGGAATTATTTTTGCCATATATCAGGATATGGGCATTCCCGTAAAATTTATTGGAATAGGCGAATCCATTGAAGATTTAAGAGGTTTTGATCCGAAAGCATTTGTGGATGCATTGCTGTAACAACGCTGAACACTCTTCACCATAAGGATGTATTTCTATGGACAGCGTCCAAGTTGAAATATTTGGCCATACCTACAGTATCAAAGGACGTGATAATCCTGCGTATATCCGGGAGCTGGCAGCATTTCTTGATGCAAAGATGCAGGAAGTGCAAAAAGCAACCGGCACAGTCGATCCTCACCGTGTGGCCATCCTGACCGCACTTACCTTTGCCGATGAGCTCCATGCCCTTAAAAAAGACCTGACCGCACTTACCCAATCAGCGGATACCAGGACAAATCAGCTGCTGGATATCACGGAACAAATTGATAATGATCATATTTCCCGCCTTTGAAACCACTTTTCCACTTGCCATTTTTTACTTGTTGATATATAGTAATACCAAAATAGAGTTCCCCTGCATTGCTCGTGATAGATAGATCTTGTTCCTCGTGAAAACAATAAACAGGGAGCTATCAACAGAAAGGGTGTGCAGGCCCAGCTTGTACTGGGAAGCCTAAACTTTCCGATATGGCGCCCACCTGGTATAAACCAGGAATCAAGAATATCTGCACGGCAAAGGCGGGGGAGTTTTCTCGTATCTTTGGTCTGTGTTTCGTTAATTTTTTTTAAGAGCATAAGAGCAAATGAGCGCTGATGAGAAAGGAGCAGGACTTCAGCTGCGGCGCTTGTGATAGATGTTTCTGATGTTATTCCATTAACCGGGAATGAAAATATTTTTGAAAGCAATGCGTTTGTTGGATTATCTGACTCATGAAGAGCGGCACATCAGGCATTGATTTATGTATATAAAAAGATCAAAAAGAATCTTAGGAGAAAAATAATAGTTTCAAATAGTTACATAGTTGCTTACGGCATAGTTAACACATACTCCTGATTACTTTTGAGCATAGTGCCTCGTGTGTAGCATTCATGTATCCCGGTTATCTATCACAAGCCTTTCTGGTCTCCTGCTGTAATGATGCACGTTGAATCTTAAACATCCGCCTACAACTTCATTCCCCGATACCGGTTCTGTGTCCGAGTCGCCTGCTCCATTGGCATGGAGAATGCGGCCGCGCGATCTGTCTGAATTTGCAGGACAGGAGCATATTCTGGGACCCGGGAAGCTTTTGCGTCGTGCCATTGAAACAGACCGGTTTAAGTCCCTCATCCTTTTCGGCCCTCCGGGTGTTGGCAAGACCGCACTTGCGCATCTGATTGCTGACAGAAGCAAGGCACGGTTTGTCGAATTGAATGCAGTAACCGCCGGAGTTGCTGATATACGCAGGGTGACACAGGAGGCGGCAGCTCTTCGAAACAACAATGGAAGAACCATTCTTTTTATCGATGAGATACACCGTTTTACCCGGGTACAGCAAGATGCTCTTCTTCCCGATGTGGAACAGGGAACGGTTACGCTGATCGGTGCATCCACGCAGAATCCATTCTTTTCGATTATTCCCGCGCTTTCTTCCCGATCACAGATTTTTGAATTCAAACCGCTTGGCAGTGATGATATAAGCAAGCTGCTCCTTAGGGCATTGACAGATAAGGAACGCGGCCTAGGGAATATTCCGGTTACGTTGATTCCTGAGGCGCTTGATCGCATTGTTACGATGGCGCAAGGCGATGCGAGGAGAGCATTAAACGCTCTTGAAATAGGAGTGCTTTCCACGCCCCCGCAACCTGATGGAACGATCCTCTACGATCTTACCGTAGCCCAGGAATCCATCCAAAAAAAGGGACTTGTGTACGATGAGGATGAGCACTACGACACCATCTCGGCATTTATAAAAAGCTTGCGGGGAAGCGATCCTGATGCTGCACTGTATTGGATGGCAAAAATGATTGTCGCAGGAGAGGACCCGCTTTTTATTGCCCGAAGGATGATTATTGCGGCAAGCGAAGATGTGGGGACTGCCGATTCACGGGCTCTTGTGATCGCGACAGCAGCCTATCAGGCGGTTGAACGAATAGGGATGCCGGAAGGAAGAATTGTGCTTGCACATGCTGCAGCATACATTGCTGCAGCGCCGAAAAGCAATGCCGCATATTTAGGAATTCAAAAAGCAATGCAGGATATTGAAGAAGAACCCCTGCTTCCCGTCCCGAATCATTTAAAAGATGCGCACTATAAAAGTGCCGGTCGTTTGGGAAGAGGGAAAGGATATAAATATCCTCATGATTTTCCGGGCCACTATACGGCTCAGCAGTACCTCCCGCAGAAGCGGGAGTATTATCAACCGACGGAGCAGGGCGAGGAAAAAAAGATTCAAGAACGTCTTGCCGGGTTGCAGAAGAAATTCTCAGGAGGAGAAACATGATTGAATCATATATTATCCTGCTTTTAGGAGGGCTTGCTGCAGGTTTTGCAATGGGAATGTTGGCAAAGGGCAGAGTTGCTGCCAGCAAGATCAAGGATGCAGAAGCCGAAGCAGTGAGAATCGTTTCCACTGCCGAACGGGAAGCAGAAACAAAGCGCAAGGAAGCAGTTCTCGAAGTAAAGGAAAAACTCTATCAGTCACGCGCCGATTTTGAAAAAGAAAACCGCGAGAAACGTCAGGAACTGCAAAATCAGGAACGCCGTCTGACGCAAAAAGAGGAAAACCTCGAGAAAAAAATCGAGGGTATTGAAAAAAGAGAAGCAGAAACCGTCCGCAGAGAGCGAGAACTGCTCGCACGGGAAAAAGTCACTGCTGAAAAGGAAGAACGATTTGAAAAAGGACTTCGCGAACAGCGGCAGATGCTCGAAAAGATAGCGAACATGACCGCAGAAGAAGCCAAGCGTCAGCTCATGGTATCGATGGAGGAGGAGGCGAAGTACGAAGCGGCCAAGACCATCAAACGGATTGAAGACGAGGCAAAAGAAGAGGCAGATAAAAAAGCCAAGAACATCATCAGTCTTGCCATTCAGCGGTATGCAAGCGATTACGTTGCAGAAGCAACCGTATCGGTCGTGAATCTTCCGAATGATGAAATGAAAGGCCGGATTATCGGACGCGAAGGCAGGAATATACGTGCGCTGGAAGCTGCGACAGGCATTGATCTCATTATTGATGATACTCCGGAAGCGGTCATCCTTTCCTGTTATGACCCTCTTCGCCGGGAAATTGCAAAATTAACGATTGAACGGTTGATTCATGACGGGAGAATTCATCCGGCGCGAATCGAAGAGATTGCTGAAAAGGTGAAAAAAGATCTCGATCTTGCCATGAAGGAAGAGGGAGAGAAGGCGGCTTTTGATCTTGGGTTGCATAACATTCATCCAGAAATTATCAAACTGCTTGGCCGGCTTAAATACCGGACCAGCTACGGACAGAATGTGCTGATGCATGCGCGCGAAGTTGCCTACCTGGCAGGCATTATGGCGGCAGAATGCGGTGTTGATCAGAAACTGGCACGCAGGGCAGGTCTGTTGCATGATCTCGGGAAAGCGATTGATCATGAAGTGGAAGGTACGCATCCGCAGATCGGCGGCGATATAGCCAAAAAATACGGCGAATCCGTCAAGGTAATTAATACGATCCTGACGCATCATGGCGAAGGAGAACCGAACTGCGTGGAATCAGTTCTGGTTGCAGCTGCTGATGCGCTTTCTGCAGGAAGACCGGGAGTTCGGCGCGAGACGCTTGAAAGTTATCTGAAACGGCTCGAACAGCTCGAACAAACGGCGAATTCCTTTAAGGGAGTTGAAAAATCATACGCAATTCAGGCTGGCAGAGAAATCCGGATCATTGTCAAGCCGGAGGATCTTTCTGATGCTCATGCCTCACAGCTTTCGCGTGACATCGCGAAAAAAATAGAACAAGAGCTTTCGTATCCCGGCCAGATCAAGGTAACGGTGGTTCGAGAAAGCAGATATGTGGAATATGCGAAGTAAGTAAAATCGATTCCGGATGCAAGATGCCTGATGCAGGATGTAAAACCACTCAGGAATTGCTTTCAGGCATCGTGAATCATTGGAGGTTTCTTGAAGGTTTTATTCATTGGCGATATTATTGGCGAGCCGGGCAGAAAAATGGTGAAAAAAGAAATGCCCGGTCTTGTTAAAACGTATCAGCCGGATCTTATTATTGCGAACGGTGAAAATGCAGCCGGCGGATTCGGGATTACACCTGACATTGCTGATGAGCTGTTCTTTATGGGAATTGATATCCTGACATCAGGCAATCATGTCTGGGATAAAAAAGAGATCGAGCCCTATCTCGAGAAACAGGAGCGGCTCCTGAGGCCGGCCAATTATCCATCCGGAAATCCGGGTTTTGGGAGTACAATTTTTTCTACTGCCACAGGAGACAAGGCAGCAGTGCTGAACCTTGAAGGCCGTGTTTTTATGTCCACGCTTGACGATCCCTTCCGGATTGCAGATTCTGAAATCGAAAAACTCAAACAACAGACTCCAGTTGTGATCGTTGATTTTCATGCTGAAGCGACCTCCGAAAAAATAGCTCTTGCCTGGCATCTGGATGGGAAGGCAAGCGCGGTAATCGGGACTCACACCCATGTTCAGACCGCTGATGAACGCATTTTAACGAACGGCACGGCGTTTATGACGGATGTCGGCATGACCGGACCGACTGACTCTGTTATCGGGGTGAAAAAGGAACAGGCAATTGCGCGGTTCCGATACCAGACCCCGCATCGTTTTGAAATCCCAAAAGGGCCGGTGCGTTTGTGTGCGGTACTCGTTGCTATTGATGAAAAGACAGGAAAGGCGGATTCTATAAGCAGAATTCAGATATCATAACGAATCACACAGGTAGCATTTCCCTTTATGAAGACGTCCATTCTGACAGTTACCCAGCTTACCGCCCAAATAAAAGATCTTTTGGAAGACACATTCCCGGAAGTATGGATTTCCGGCGAAATTTCAAATCTCAGTATTCCTCAATCCGGCCATGCCTATTTTACGCTTAAGGACGAACAAAGCCAGATCCGTGCAGTCCTATTCCGACAGTCCCAACGATTTCTTAAATTTACCCTCCAGCATGGGATGCAGGTTATCTGCCGTGGACGGGTAGGAGTCTATGAACCGCGCGGCGAATATCAGATGGCTCTTGATTACATTGAACCGTTGGGTGTCGGTGCGCTTCAAAAGGCATTCGAGGAGCTCAAAACCAGACTCGATCGGGAGGGTTTGTTTGCATCTGAGCATAAAAAACAACTTCCCATGCTTCCCCGGCGGATTGGAATTATCACCTCACCAACCGGAGCAGCGATTCATGACATCCTTCGCGTGATCAAGCGCCGCCATCCCCGGATGCATATTCTTCTTTATCCAATACCGGTCCAGGGACCAGAAGCCGCTCCTTCCCTGGTTGAGGCAGTTCGATACTTTAATTATGAAAAAAACGTCGATGTCATCATTCTTGGACGGGGAGGAGGTTCTCTTGAGGATTTATGGGCTTTCAACGAAGAGAGCGTTGCCCGCGCAATCCATGCATCTCGCATACCGATTATTTCAGCAGTAGGACATGAAACCGATTACACGATCACTGATTTTGTTTCCGATCTGCGGGCACCCACCCCCTCTGCTGCAGCAGAAATGGTAGTGGAGAGTGAAGATGCTTTTTACAAGCATCTCGGAATGCTCAAGACGGATCTTGTTGAAGCAATGCGCCGAATACTTACACAATTCCGTGTATTGCTTTCCGAGAATCTTTTGCAGCTTAAAGATCCCAGAAAAAAACTGGAGCAACAAATCCAGCGCATCGATGAGTTGGGGAAACGGCTGATCACAGGATTTTCCTATCATCTTCGGAGGGATCGCGCCTTGCTGCAGTCATTGACAACCGCCCTTGACCATCTCAATCCGTTACATATTCTCGCACGCGGATATAGCATTACCACAGTATTTCCTTCTGAAACCATTCTGAGAAATGCATCCCAGGTTGCCGCGGGCGATCTGCTCATAACAAAAGTACATACTGGCGAAATTCTATCGAGAGTCGAGGACCAGAGAAAACCGTTTGACTGATTCTCTTCAACGTATATCTTTTGACAGCTAAAAATACTTATGCTATATTCCGTAAATGCAGGAGACCTTTGATCCGCTCCCCGCTGATATTCTAGAAGTCATGCGAAGCCTGGTCGCCGCGATTAGAGCTGTGAAGCTCTATCCGCCTAATAATCCCATCTACGCTCAATCCATAAAAAAATCCGCTGAAATTTTGGGACATTTTCTTGAAAATGCTCCTGAATATCCTCTTGTTGTTCAAAAGAACGATATTACGTACGGGTATACGACCGCGGGAAAAGATATCCAGTTGAATCGAAGTGTTGCGCAGGATCTGTTTGCAAAAGGCATTCGTGAGGTCGTGTTCAGCACAGGAGTGACCGAGGAAGAACTCCTCGTATTGTTCCAAGCGTTTGCACTCTCTCCGGAAGAAATGGCAATGAAAAGCGGAGTTGCTTCTCTTCTGTGGGAGCAGAATTGCCATCATATTAAAGTGGTTGAAGCGGGACTGAGCGAAATTCTTTCACTCACTGACGAAGCGAAGGATGGTTCTTCTTCCGGTTCTGCCGAACAAGACCGTCTGCCTTCTGGCCAGATGCTTGTTCTTGGTCATTTGCTGACCAATCCTGCTGGATTTGGCGCAGCACTGGTACAACAGGCCAAAGAAACAAAAAAAGAGGAGGAAACCCTTGAAGACCGGTTGTTTGTTTTATATCAGGAGACCGGTCGTTCCATCCGCGAACAGCATCCGGAAAAAATTGAGGAAATGTTTGACGGACTGGCAGAATCAGCTCTTTCCCTCGAACCGTCGGTCCGGGACAGCCTGATCGGGGATAAACTGTACAGGGACCTGGATTCTGATACCGCAAAAGAGCAGAAGGACAAACTTGAAGAACATATTCCGAATGAACTGCATGAGGTTCTGAGTGGACGGTTCTCAAACGTCTGGAATATGAAGCAGGTTTCGCATTTATTAAAAAAATCATCTGAAAAGGATGTAGGCCCGGTAGCAGTACCGGTTTCTCCCTCTGCAATCGAGCCCGTCCTCATTCCTCCTGATCTCGACGATACAGCCCGGGATATTGCCGAGTATACATCGGAAGAAAGAGCTGTATTGCAAGCTATGACTGAAATCGGCTTGGAAACGGATATTGTGGAAGCAGCTGTCCGCACGCTTATTTTCCTTCTTTCTCAGGTAAAGAATCCCCTGATGTCTTCTCCTGAAAAAGAATTGAATGATTTTTGTGGAGTGGTTCACCAACTCGAAGAAATGCTTGCCTATCTGTTAAAGCAGAAGGATTATATGCTGGCTGCGCTTATTATTCAGGCCTTCCACATGCCGGTAGATCCGGCATTTCAGCCCCGATTGGATGAAGCACTGAAGAAAAGCGTATCAAAAAATACTATTACCCAGACCCTGAAAGATATCCGAAATTACAATAAAGCTTCTGCTGAATATACTGCTGCCCGAGCGTACCTGTCTATATTTGAACGAGAGACCACCGAAATCATGCTTGAACTCCTCGCAGAAGAAACAGATCGGTCAACCAGACTTTTTTTACTGGATCTTATCAAGGGATTGGGAAAGGATCAGGTAGAGGTACTGAGCAGTTATCTTGCTGATCCTCGCTGGTATGTTGTCCGGAATGTAGTGAACATTCTTGCAGAAAGTAAAAGTGAACAAGTCTTGCCGTTTTTTCAAAAACCCTCGCGGCATCCCGATATCCGGATACGCCAGGAAGTCGCACGTGGCCTTATTTCAATCGGCGGTAAAAAAGCGGCTAGTTTTTTGGCCCTATTCCTTGATGATCCGGATGACTCAATGCAGCTTATGGCAATCCGCAGTTTTGCCATTCTTCCTCGAATCGGAAGCGATGAATCACGATATCTCACGGCATTTCTGGAAAACCTGCAGCTCAGGAAAAAAGATCAGCCGCTCATCCTTGAAGCAATCAAGGTTCTCGGAAAAATCGGAGGTCCTGAGACCGCAGACTTTCTGAAACGATATACTCGTATTCGATGGTGGAGATCCCGAAAAGCGCAGGTGGAACGCAGGAATGCGGCACGGACGTCCATGGATGAAATTCAAAGGAGATTGAGTAATGGCGGACCTGCAGGACACTCGGTCTGAAGAAGCGCGGCATTCGTTTTTTGCAAAGCAGGCGTTGATCCAAACTGCACGAACTGCATTTCAGCAGCTTGCCGCTGTTCTTAGAAACACAACATTATATCCTGAGGATCATCCCTTTTTGCAGGCGTCGGCAGAAAAGTTTCTTGCTAGCTTTGAACTTTTAAAGACCGATCGAAAAGAAGTTGCCTTCTACCTGGTCGGCGGTGAATTGTTTTTCGAAACTCATTCTGTTCCGCTCGATCCCAGTCTGACGCTGACTCTCGAGTTTTTTGTCAATCGTGAGGTTAGTGCGATTATCTTTAAGCCAGGCCTGATTGAAACCGAGCTGATTCATTTTGCTGTCCTTGTTAATAAGGATACCCTTTCTGAGCAGGGAACAATGGCGCATATGATTGCGCAGGAAGGCATCATCCATATTGAACTCCACCAGGTATCCGTGGTTGAAAAAAAATCAGTCGAGAGCACGGAGGGGAAGCAGAAAGCCGCTGTCATTTTTCAAGAAGCTGTGGATATGGTAAAGCAAACCGTTCAGGCCGTGCATCTCGAAAAAGCAATCAACATGCGCAAGATGAATGAAACGGTTCAAACCATGGTTGATAACATCCTTGATAACCGAGACGCCCTGCTGGGATTGACGAGCATAAAAATGTATGATGAATATACTTTTGCTCATTCTGTCAACACATCCATCCTTTCGGTTTCTCTCGGGACCTTTCTGTCATTTAAAAAATCCCA
>JBAZLV010000018.1:0-41736 GCA_041650055.1 Nitrospirota bacterium
AACGCGCCATCCAGAAAGGAACGGGTGAACTCCCGGGTGTTTCCTATGAAGAAGTAATGTACGAAGGGTACGGCCCCGGAGGGGTTGCCGTTATCGTTGAAGTCATGACGGACAACCGGAACCGGACAGTCTCTGAGATACGAAGCATCTTCAGCAAGGCAGGCGGGAATATGGGAGAGGCGGGCTGTGTCTCCTGGATGTTCCATAAAAAAGGATACATTGTAATAAACCGCTCAAAAGCGGATGAAGAGAAACTGATGTCTGTGGCGCTTGATGCCGGCGCGGAGGACATGCAGACGGAAGATGAAAACATGGTTATCACAACGCTTCCCGCTGATTTTGAAAAAGTGAAAAAAGCGATTGATGATGCAGCGATTCCCACGGAAGTTGCCGAACTCACTATGGTTCCGCAAACCCTGGTCAAACTTCAGGGCAAGGAAGCAGAACAGATGTTACGGTTGGTCGAAACGCTTGAAGACAATGATGATGTCCAGAATGTCCACGCCAATTTCGATATTCCTGAAGACATCATGGCGCAGAATGCATGAGTCAGACGCTTTTCTGTACCGGTTTTCATTCAGAGCGGCTTCTGATTCACAACTATGATGAGAAGGCGGTCGACGTATGAGAGTCATGGGTATTGATCCCGGAACGCTTACGAGCGGATATGGCATTGTTGCCGAAGAGGACCACAAGCTGTTTCATGTTGTATCAGGCGGGATCAGTCCCTCGGCCAAACAGCCGTTTCCGAAACGTCTTAAAAAAATTTACGAAGAACTCGGCAAAATCATTCATCAGTATCGGCCGCAGGTTATTGTGGTTGAAGATCTGTTTGTATCCAAGAATATCAAATCAGCGCTGAAACTGGGACATGCACGGGGCGTAGCCCTGCTTGCCGCCATGAACGCTGGCGTGCCGGTTTTTGAATATTCCCCTCTTGAAGTGAAGCAGGCGGTCGTCGGGAATGGAAAGGCTGAAAAGAAACAGGTTCAGTTCATGGTCAAAACCGTGCTTGAACTTCAGAAGGTTCCGCATCCTGCTGATGCGGCTGATGCACTGGCCGCGGCGATCTGTCATATTCACTCGTCACGGCTGCGCGAAATTATCAGAAATCCGTCTTCCCTGAGGCAGATAAACCGGGGAAGCGGGTATCGAGGCACAGGCAAAATACGATGATAGCTTCCCTGACCGGCCGACTACAACGGAGAACAGATGACTTTCTGATCGTGGATGTTGCAGGGGTCGGGTATCGTGTTTTCGTGCCTTCTTCAACGGCGCACGTTCTTCCGCAGAACGGAGAAGAAGTTACCCTCCATATTCATACGCATCTTCGGGAAGATTCTCTTTCGCTTTTCGGTTTTTTTTCCGAGCTGGAAAAAGACATGTTTTTGCTTCTCATAGGGGTTTCCGGGATCGGACCCAGGCTTGCCCTGACACTTCTTTCCCGCCTGCCCGTAAGCGATATTGTATATGCCATCCGGCAGTCGGATGAATCCAGGCTCTGCGCATTACCCGGCATTGGAAAGAAGACGGCTGCCCGAATGATTCTCGAGTTGCGCGATAAAGTAAAACACGTTCAGGTGGTTGTTTCAGGGGAATCCGGCCGGAAGGCTTCAGGAATCACTGACGATGCTGTTTCAGCCCTGGTAAATTTAGGATACAAAAAACCGCTTATTGAAGAGACTCTGGTTAAGGTGAAAAACAGGACACCAGATATCCGTCTTGAAGAGCTTATTAAGGAAACACTGTCTCTCTTGGGAAGGCGATAAATTCAAGTGAGGAACAAGATACCAGAAGACGTGTCCGCATCCGCCCGTGTCATTGAACCGGACCAGCAGGATGATGACTGTGGGTTTGACCGGAGTCTTCGTCCCAGTCGCTTCGAAGATTTTGTAGGGCAGGATCGGATCAAGCAGAATCTCAGGGTTTTTATTGATGCGGCTAAAGCCAGGAAAGAAGCGCTCGACCATGTTCTGTTTTGCGGACCTCCTGGTTTAGGAAAGACGACCCTTGCGATTATTATTGCTCATGAGCTGGGAGTCGGGATTAAAAGCACATCCGGCCCGGTATTGGAACGTGCCGGAGATCTTGCCGCAATTCTGACCAATCTGCAGGAGCATGATGTTCTTTTTATTGATGAAATCCACCGGTTGAACCGGGTGGTGGAAGAAATTTTGTATCCTGCCATGGAGGATTTTCAGCTGGACATTATTATCGGGCAGGGGCCGGGGGCGCGATCGATCAAACTCGATCTCCCGCACTTTACCCTTGTGGGAGCGACAACCAGAACCGGTCTTTTAACTTCACCGCTCAGGGACCGGTTTGGGGTGATCGATCGTCTGCACTTTTATACAGCAAAAGAACTTGCCACGATCATCCAGCGTTCTGCAGGTCTTTTGCGTATTGCGATTGAGCAGGATGCGGCAGTTGAAATTGCAGGCCGTTCACGCGGAACTCCGCGGATAGCAAACCGGTTGCTCAGACGCGTACGTGATTTCGCCCAGGTTCAGGGTAACGGAACGATAACCCGGGCAATCGTAGTGAGTTCCATGAAACTGCTTGATGTTGATGAAAAAGGGCTCGATCACATGGATCGCAGGCTCCTCTGTACGATCATCGACAAATTTGACGGAGGACCGGTCGGACTGGACACGCTTGCAGCGGCATTGCAGGAAGAAAAGGACACCCTGGAAGATGTGTACGAACCGTTCCTGATCCAGGAAGGTTTTCTTGATCGTACGCCTCGAGGAAGACAGGCTACCCGCACGGCGTATGACTATCTCGGGAAAATCAAGCCCGGAAATTCCCAGGAGAAGCTGCTGTAATGGTGTATGGCATCGGCATCACAACTGATTTTTCCAGCAAGGAACGCTCGCTATGAACGTTTTTATCCATATCTGTTGCGCTCCCTGCGTGCTCTTCCCTTATTTTCACTTAAAAGACGAAGGATACACCCTTACGGGTTTTTTTTATAACCCGAATATTCATCCTTTCCAGGAATATACAAGGCGCGTGGACACACTGAAGGATTTTGCATCACGCGTAGGTTTTTCTGTTCTCTATCAACACGAATTCGATCTTGATTCCTTTTTTCTTCAAGCCGCCGGAAAAGGAACGCACCGGTGTGAAGCATGTTACCGGATGCGGCTTTCTACAGCAGCTGCAACAGCACGAAAGCAGGGTGCGGATGCATTCACCAGCTCGTTATTGTATAGTAAATATCAGAAGCATGATTGTATAGCAGCAATCGGACAGGAAATGGCCGAAGAATACGGAATTCGTTTTTTATACGAGGATTTTCGAAAAGGATGGAGAGAGGGTATCGTTGAATCGAAAGCCATGGGACTGTATCGCCAATCATACTGCGGATGCGTGTACAGCGAATGGGAACGCTATCAAAAAAAACGGGAAGCGCAGGGATAATTTGAAGTTTGAATGGATATTTTCCTGATCCTTATTGTTTATTATGTTTCGGATAGTTATGCGGATACTCACAACATTGTTCATCATCGGAATGCTGTCCTGGATATATGCCGGAAACACAGCCGCTTCTGAAAATATCCGCGTCCTTCTTTCCGACCGCCAGACAACGGTCACGCTCTCGTCGCCTTCCGGCCTTCTCATTGCAGGGAACGCTTCCGGCAGACAGGGAAAAAAAATCACCATTCACTCCCGATCTATCGGTACTTCCCCGATGCGAATCAGTGCTGGTTCCGGGTTCATTCAGGTAAATAAAAAACAATACCGCGGATGGATTGAACTTCAGAAAACCAAGACTGGACGACTGCGGATCATTAACGATCTCAATATCGAAGAGTATTTGAAAGGCGTCATTGCCTCTGAAATTCCGCACACCTGGGACCCGGAAGCATTAAAAGCACAGGCAGTCGCCTCACGAACATACGCTCTCTATCAGAAACGAATGGCCGGTACTCGACCGTATCATGTCCTCGCTACAGTTAAAAACCAGGTGTATAACGGCATTCTCAGCGAAAGGCCGAATGCAATTACTGCAGTGAACGATACCAGGGGACTGTTTCTCGTGTATCAGGGGGACGTTATTCCTGCCTTTTATCATGCAAGCTGTGGCGGACATACTGAAAATGCGGCTGAATTATGGAATATGGATGAACCGTATTTGCAAGGTGTCTCCTGCGGATGTCAAAATATATCACCGTTGGGTGTATGGAAAAAAACCCTGAAGCTGTCAACGGTGAAAAACGCATTGAAGCAGAAGGGATATGGCGTTCATGCAATGGAAGGAATGACCATAAACAGCCGAACGAATGCAGGCCGCGCAAGAACCATTGCACTCGACGTTGTGGATACGACTGTGCATGTATCCGGTGCAGTCTTGCGAACAGCACTTGGCAATACGGTGATCCCGAGCGTTTTTTTTGATCTCGAACTTGCTGAAAACGAAGCCGTCTTCCGGGGAAGAGGCAGCGGGCATGGAGTAGGGCTTTGTCAGTGGGGTGCCCAGGAAATGGCAAGCAGAGGCCATAACTATTTTGTTATTCTTTCCCATTATTATCCCGGTACCAATCTGGCCAGAATGGAATAACGCATTATTATATGCGGTTCTGTGCGTGAATTGGACAACACTCATTCATCATTTCTCTTGACACCACTGAACAAGCAATTATACAATACGCTTCCATGAAGAAAAAAAGCCTGGATAAAAAGACCTCTCTCAAAAAAAATCCTCAGCATGAAAAAAAGGATCATTTTTCCTTTGTCATGCTTGCTGTATTCCTCATCCTGATCGGAGTCTTTGGAATTGCATCCTTTCAGCGCAACGCGATTTATCAAAACCACGTAACCCTGTGGGAAAATATTGTCAAACGTTCTCCGGAAAAGCGACGGGCACATGAAAATTACGGCCAGGCGCTTTCCTCTGCCGGCCAGTATCAGAAAGCCCTTCAGGAATTCAGAACGGTTGTGGCGCTGCCTGATGACGGGACGGTGCCCCCTCGTGATCTGTATCGGGAAATCGGCGTGGTGTATTACCGGTTGGATCAATACGATGAAGCTGTCAAAGCATGGGAAACCGGACTTCATCACGATCCGTACGATCCGAGTCTGCTCAATAATTTGTCGATTGTGATGGTTCAGTTACAGCGTTTTGATGAGGCGGCTCTGTATGCGGAAAAGGCACTTTCTGTTGCTCCCGGTATGCCGCAAGCCTTGAATACCATGGGACAGATTTCCATGATACGCCGGGAGTATGAGAAAGCAGTTCACTATTTTTCCCGTGCGTTGGATCAGGAACCGGATGTTGCCCAACGATATTGGAACGTTGCGCTTGCATTTGAGAAGACAAGGCAGTATGACAAGGCATCTCACTATGCACAAAGATATGTCGCCATGGAGCAAGACCCGGTTTCGCGCCAAAGAGGACGCAGTTATCTTGAGTATTTAACGAAGCTTCGTTCGAATAAAAAAGGATAGGCTGTTAACAGCGGGGGTTTTCAGTGTTTGCAGGAAGATAACTTACCCGATTTCTTCCGTTACGTTTCGATAAATAAAGCGCTTCATCCGCGTGTTTAATCACCTCTTCAATCGTCATATCTTCGTTTTCCGCAAGTGAAGCGACCCCAAGACTAACCGTAACTTTGCCACTCCTGGATGCGTCCTGTAAAGTAAAGTGATGTTCTTCAACCGATTTCCTGATGCGTTCGGCAACCACCATTGCATGATGCAGTTCCAGCTCAGGCATGATTACCACAAATTCCTCGCCGCCATACCGGCAGCAAATATCGAGTGAGTCACTTCTACTCTGACGGGTGATGATGGCTGACAATTCCTTCAAGAGTTCGTCTCCTGCCTGATGACCATACGTGTCATTGAACTGTTTAAAATGATCGATATCCAGCATGAGTAAGGAAAGCGGTTTTCTGGTTCTGTTCCGGCGGGCAATTTCCTGCTGAAGCCGCTCCCGGAACATTCGGTAGTTAAACAGGGACGTCAAACCGTCGTGCTGGGACATGTGCTGAATCTTTTCGAAGAGAAGGGATTTTTCAATTCCCGCAGCAAGCTGATGGGAAAGAATCGCCATGAAATCCATGTCATCGACGCTCAGGCCGTACTGAGATGAATTGTCCATGCCAATGACGCCGATCGTTACATTATGTACCTTTAATGCAATCCCCACATACGAGCCTCCGCGTTTTTCCTCTCCTGAATAATGGATAAAATCATTAAAGGTTTTGTAAAAAATGGAAAGATCGTGAATGTGGACATGTTCACCATTTTCTACAATGCGTCCGGGAGTTCCTTCACCAATGGCCAGCCGCATTTCCTGTATCTGCAGCCCTTTAGAAAAGGCAAGAGAAAGGTATTCTCGTTTTTCATCCACAAGATACACGGATATTCGTTCAAACGGGAGAGTTTTTTGAATGATCTCGGTTACTTTGCTGAGGGTTTCCTGAAGGTCGAGCAAGGAACCGATTGTTCGGGAGATGTGATAGTGGATATACAGCTCGTTCAGCTTTTTTTCGAGTAAGATGCCGAGCGCTTTTTCATGGTTTCGGGACTGCTGTAATTCCTGTTCAAGCTGCGCTATTTTTTCTGTTACCTGGTTATCAGCCATTGAGGCCTCATTTTTTTTGGTATCCGGTCGGAGAAAGCGGTGAGTTTGTTGTGCATACGCGAGGCGGCCAAAATCAGGACAGGCGAATTCGTGATCGTGCACAAAATGTTTATTCAACTTCTATTATGCGAGCAGTACCGATCGCACGCATCTATTCATGGAACCAAGAAGGCCGAATAAAGCACTGACTCATTCACGTATCATACTCTGTGCTCTGTTACTTTTTTGGTGTCTGTGATGCCTGTTTCGGTTGCATCGGAACTGTTTTTGTAGTTGCTGTCGCGACCGAAGAAACAGTCGTTACTGCGGTTGTAGAGAGCTTCGTTGTCGGTGTCACCTTGGTCTGCGGGACCGGTTCCTTTGCAACCGCGATCGAAATTTGAGGCTGGTTTGCGATAATGATCATGGTTTTCTGATCTTTGATTTTTTGTCCAACTAAGGGTTGTTTAGATGCATACGCAACGGTAATTAACGTATCCGGATTGATGCCTTTTTTCTCCAGATATTTGACCAGTTCAAGAGACCGTTCCATTGCGAGCGTTCGTGGATCTTTAGTTAAAACCCTTCCTTTGCTCTTTGGTTGCGCAGCAGGTGATTTTGTTGCGTTTCCAATAGAAAGATCCTTGCCTGCAATTTTTTCACTCCGGAGCAGCGATTCCAGTTTGAGAAGAAACTGGGCACTTCCCGGTGCGAATGTTTTTGATCCCGGCTGAAATAGTACTTGTTCTGAAATGTTGATAATGACCTTGTCGCCCCCGGAAAGAACTTCTGCTTTGCCGGCAGTGACCTCGTCGCTTAATCCCGCGCTTAGCGTATCAACGGCTGGTTTTACCCAGCTGCTCTCAAGTCGCTCTTTATCACGATATTTTCTCAGTTCGTTACGGGCATTATCCAGCTCCGGCATGCCTGTTTTCATTCTCTCGTATTCAGTAACCATTGGTTGGTATACCATCATATAATAATATGCCCCTCCGCCAAAGGCGGCAATCACAACAAGCACGAGCACGAAAGAGAATAATCTCATGGTTCCCCCTATCAAATAAGGTATTCAATCATGCTTTCTACTGAAGATTTTTTTATCATAGAAATTGAAGGAAGTCAATGAGTTTCTTCTTTTGATCAAGATAGACCCCTGTGTGAAATGTGAGTTTCTCTGTTTACAAAGAAGTCTTGTTCATACATTTGTTTGTGTATGAAAGGGAGTAAGTTGCAAACAGCGGGGAAGTATGATAAGATTTTTCTCACTTGAGGAGGACACATGGTCGGTTTTTTTTTGCGCTGGTCTATCAATCTTCTGGCTCTTGTTGTCGCCGGACTGGTGATTCCCGGTATCGGCATTCACAGTGTGGAAGCCGGGATCATTGCGGCCGGAGTGCTCAGCATTGTGAATGCAGTGATCAGACCGATTGTTCTTCTTTTAACGCTACCCCTCACGGTCCTTACGCTGGGATTGTTTACTCTCGTTGTCAATGCAGTGTTCCTAAAACTCATTGCTGATACCGTTCCTGGTTTTACAATCGATTCTTTTTCAACTGCTTTTTTCGGAGGAATACTTATCAGCATCATCAGCTCGTTTTTAAATATGTTTGTGGGATCAGGCGGGGCGTCTATCATTTTTAAAAAAGCGAGCAAGGGCGGTGATGGAGGTCCTCACGGATGAGGATACTGGCAAGGAGGTTTCATGACACATATGCACATTCCTGACGGCATCCTTCCCGTCTGGCTCTGGGTTCTCGGTTTTGTCCTTATGCTGGCTGCGATTGGGTTTTGTCTGACACGTCTTGGATCAACAAACCAGCTAAAAAAGATACCGCTTCTCGGAGGATTGAGTGCGGTCATGCTCGTTGCCATGAGCCTTGAGATACTTCCTCTTGCTTACCATATTAATCTGTCTGTTGCTGCAGGCATCCTCTTGGGACCGGTGCTCGGTTTTTTTGCTGCCTGCATTACCAATCTCATTCTTGCGCTGATGGGGCACGGCGGAATTACGGTTATCGGGTTGAATGCCTTGCTCTTGGGATCGGAAGCGGTCCTGGGACATGCGTTATTTTCTTTTCTTAAAAGAGTACGATCTGTTTTTCTCCGATCTATTCTTGCTACAATCGGAACGCTCATTTTTTCCACAATAATTCTGATCATGATTGTAGCCGTTTCTCAAAGCAGTCCGGAACTATTTCTTCCTGAACATGAGCACACATCCAAACAGCCGTCGCAGGATGGTACGGTTAACCTTCTCCGCTTCACCGTGCTCGTGGTTTCACTCGGTTCCTTGGGCTGGATTCTTGAAGCGACCATCACCGGATTTGTGATTCGTTTTATTTCCCGGGTAAAACCGGAGATGCTGAATCATGTGCTGCACAGGGGACAGGACACTTCACGAGGTCTGCCATGATTGATGTGGCAAAAATTGATTATTGGGCTTCGACCGGGACCGGATTCCTGCATAAGGCTTCTCCGATTTCAAAAATACTGTTTGTCCTTTTGGTGGTATCTGCTGCCGTGGTGGCAAAAAACCCTTATCCGCTTCTTCTCGGCTATGGGTTTTTACTGGTATTTGCTCGAGCAGCGGGCCTTCCCTGGTTGAAAATCGCTTTTTTCTCCTGGTATGGCGCTTTTTTCGCCTTGGTATATGCGCTCAGCTTTGGCAAGGAATCTTTCATCATTCTTTTATTTGTGCTGAAGGCAATTACTCCGGCGCTGGCGGTTCTGATGCTGATTGTAAGCACTCCGTATCCGAGGATTTTTTCTCTTTTTACCAGGATACTTCCCGAAGTTCTTGCAGCAGGACTGTTTATGACCTATCGCTCGTTTTTCATTGTGCTTGATCTGATGGGGCACTTTGTGACAGCCATACGTATTCGGGGCGGATTTTCAAAAGGCCGATTTTTCAAAAATGCGTCAAACGTATCACCCGGCATCGGCATGCTTCTGATCATGACTGTTGAACGGTCTTCAAGATTGTATGCGACAATGATGGTTCGAGGATATCAGGGAAGCATGGCTGACCAGGGCGATGTTACCGTCTATCCGCGGGATGGAGTGCCTCTCGGAATAGGGATGGGTGTTCTTCTTCTTGGAATTATCTGGAGATGAATCTTGTAGTGTCCGGAATGAAGACGAGGCACGCTAGAAGTTACTCTTTCGATTGCAAGGAATGTGAATGGAGCGTATTGTTCGCGTAAGCTGTTTAAAACATGTATATCCTGATACCACTGAAATCCATATATGCGGCTTGGATTTCGTTGTGGAACGAGGCGAACGGATTGTTGTGTTAGGAGGCAATGGTTCCGGAAAAACCACGCTTCTCTATCACATTCTTGGATTGCTTGAGCCGAATGAGGGCAGTATTACTGTGTTCGGCAAAAACCCGGTTGAGCAGTATGCGGATATCCGGAGAAGGATCGGGGTTCTTCTTCAGAACGTTGATGACCAGCTGCTTTCTCCGACCGTGTGGGAAGATATTGCATTTTCTCCCCGCAACTACGGATATAAAAAGGATGAAATTAGCCAGATGGTTGACCGAGTCATGGCAGAGCTTGGCATACAGCATTTGCGTAATAAAATCTGTCATTATCTTTCAGGAGGGGAAAAAAGAAAAGTAGCGCTTGCGGGAGCCCTGGTCATGCATCCCGATCTTTTAATTCTTGACGAACCGTTTGAAGGGCTTGATTCGCGTTCGCGTGCCGAACTGGTGATGCTGCTTACCTCCTATCATCAGCAGGGAATGACCATTATTCTGTCGACGCACGACCTGAATTTTGTATCGGGATTTGCGGACCGGGTGTATGTGCTGGCAAAAGGACATGGCATCGTAACCGCAGGAACACCAGCAGATATTTTCCAACGTCCAGAGGCATTACAAGCCTCGCATATCGATCCGCCGCTTCTGACAGAACTTTTTTTGAAATTGAGGGAGCAGGGTATTGTTCTTGATATTCCCGCTCATGTTGATCAGGCCGTACAGGACCTGGTCCGATTCATCCGGAAGTGAGCGGAAAAACGGGGAGGGATTATATGCACCAAACCAAAGAGGAACACCGCACACGGTGCCTGGTTGTTATTCTGTCCAGCATAGTGGTTGCGTCAGTAATTGCCGGTGCATATGCCGGGTTCTCTCTTGCCCAGAATATCCAGGCGGGAATCATCATGCTGGCAGTTCTTGTCCTTCTTGTCCCGCTGCTCTCCTATGGCATGTATCGGATGATGCTCTATCCCTCTTATCGACGGCTTGAAGATGCAAATCTGGAATTGCATCTCAAACAGGAAGAACTGCTCGACACCAAAGATGACCTGTTCATTAAATTCCTCGGTATTTATGACGTTAATTATGCGGCAAATTCTCCGCGGTTATTTTCCGAGCGATTGAAGGATGTGACTGATGTAACTGCCCGGGTTATGGAGGCGGACGCCTGTTTTCTCTACCTGTATGATGCCAAGAATGACGAACTGCTGCTTGCAGCAACCAATATCGTCCTGGAAGGAGCAATCGGGAAAACACGCATTCCGCTCGGAACCGGGATCGAGGGCTGGGTTGGCCGGCGATTGGAACCGGCTATGCTAAAAGATTTTCACTCCGACTCCCGGTATCACGAAATCCCCGGTCTTCCTCTGGAGGGCTACCTGTCTCTGTACTGCCTTCCTTTATATGTGTATTCGAACGGATCACTGGTCGGGCTCATAGAAGTTTTCTATCGGAAAACCCGAACATTTACGGATGAAGAGATTAATTTTTTTACGACACTTTCCGGCATTATTTCAACCACGGTTCAGAACGAACATATGCAGGCTGAATTACGGAAAATGAACCTCGAACTGGAACAATGGATTGCCGAAAAAACCGAGGAATTCCGCTCTTCGGAAGAGCGCTACCGGAATCTGGTAGAAAATGCAAGTGAAGCCATTTTTGTTCTGGCGGAAAACGGCGACATTGTATTTGCAAACGATCAGGCCGCGCGTCTGACCGGATATGCAAAATATGATCTTCTGCATAAAAATTTATTTGAACTGCTGGACAATACCCTGATCGCAGATGACATGCTCTCCGGCATTGCGGACGGACGGTTGTCTCTTCAGTACGGAAAACTCCGCACTCAGGGAGGCACCGTTATTCCGGTTGATATCCGCTCCGTACGGCTTTCCCTCATGGGGAAAAAGTTTATTCAATCCGTTCTTCACGATATGTCCTACCGATTGCGGCTCGAGGCTCTTCTCCAACAAAAGGAAGAGGAATTGTCAGCTTTAAAAATGCGCCTAAACGCTCCCTCATAAAAATCGTGTAACGGTTGCAGGGATTTTATCTTTACAGAATAGCGATCCTATGGTATACATTATGCATAGAGCCGTTCGTTCCAAGGCTTTTTTTATTTTCAAGCTGGTTTTCTCTCATAATGCACGTATGAAGGTCAATAAAAAAACTCTGATCTTTGTTTCCACGGCTGTTCTTCTTGCTGCAGTCATTTCCGGAAGCTACTTCTTTTCCCGAGCATCCGTTATCCCCGTGCCTGTTTTTTTTCAACCTGCGGGCAACAGACTGCTTATCAGTATGGATGGGTTCCGATTTGCAAAATCTGAGAATGGAATCGTTTCCTGGCGCATGCATGCACGGAATGCCGACCTGTATGAAAACAAGGAAGCCCAGCTGCAGGAGATCGAGATTCTTTTTAAAAGCGCGGACCGCGATGCCAAGGAAGCCACCATTCTTGGAGATCGGGGAACCATGGATACCTCAAATGGAAACGCGTCCCTGCATAAGGGCGCTCAACAGGTCAGGGTTGCGACAAGCGATGGATATATCCTGACGACAAATTCCCTGTTCTGGAAAGCCGGAGAACGGCTTGTCTGGACAGCTGACCCTTTTAAACTGCTGGGGAAGGAAATTTACCTGGAAGGTACGGGCATTTCGGCCAATGTAGACATGCGTATCATGACGGTGAAAGACAATGTTAAAGCGGTTTTGCAGGAATAGTCTCGCCATTCTCGTGCTGATCATGTGCTGCGCCACAACGGTTTTCGCTGCGCGGCCTGAAAAGACGGAGCGCGAGCCTGTAATGATTACGTCGAACAGCATGCAGGCGGACAAAATCGGAGATACGGTTACCTTTTCAGGAGATGTTACTCTCAAAAAAAAGGGTATGACCCTTACCTCTGATTCGCTTATTGTTTTTTACGATACCCGATCACGCAGCATACGGAAAATTGACGCCTATGGAAATGTGGTTGTTCGCCAGGAAAACAGGACCGCATTTTCTCATAAAGCTTCGTATTACAGCAAGGAAGAGAAAATCGTTTTGTCAGGCGAAGCCAGGATTCTCGAAGACGAAAATGAACTTGGGGGAGATACTATAACGCTCTTTATTCGAGATGATCGAAGCGTTGTAGAAGGCGGAAAAGTTCTCTTTTATCAGAATAAGCAGAACAAATCAGAGGAAGGAAAACCCTGAGTAAAGGATAGCATGCAAGCACTAGAAGCCAAAAAACTGGAAAAAAGTTACCGCGGCAGGAAAATCGTCCGGGGAATAAGCCTTCAGGTCAAATACGGCGAAGTCGTGGGACTTCTCGGTCCGAATGGTGCTGGCAAAACAACCACGTTTTATATGGTCGTCGGACTGGTCCGACCTGACCACGGACGGGTTGTTCTTGATGGTACGGATATAACCGGAATGCCCATGTATCAGCGGGCGCAAAAAGGCGTGGGGTATCTCCCGCAGGAACCATCGGTCTTCAGAAAACTGACCGTAGCCGAGAATTTGATGGCCATTCTGGAGATGATGAAGCTCTCTCTCATCGAACGAAAAGAACGGAGGGATCAGCTTCTTGCCGAACTTGGCATTGCTCATCTCGCGGATAACATGGCCTACACCCTGTCGGGCGGAGAACGTCGCCGGGTGGAAATAGCCCGGGCTCTTACACTCTCGCCGAAATTCATTCTGTTGGACGAACCGTTTGCGGGCATTGATCCACTCGCGGTGCAGGACATTCAGGGGATCATTTCCTTGCTGAAAAGCAAGGGCATCGGCATTCTGATTACCGATCACAACGTTCGGGAAACACTTTCCATTACCGACCGCGCCTACATTATTAATGAAGGAAAAATTATCGAAGCAGGAAGCGCCGATGAGATTACAGCAAGCCCAAGGGTTCGCCAGTTTTATCTGGGAGAGACATTTCGGTTATAATTAAAGAAAGAGAATTCTTCCGTTTCTGACTATTATGGAAGCACGGCTTGAATTAAAACTGCAGCAAAAACTGATTATGACGCCCCAATTGCAACAGGCGATCAAGCTGTTGCAGCTGTCCCGTCTCGAACTCGTGCAGTCTATTTCCCAGGAGCTTGTTGAAAATCCCGTTCTGGAGGAAGTATCGCCGGACACTGTTGGCGATACACCCGAAGACGACGAGGAAACGGTCCAGGAAGTCACGAATGGTACGGTGCAAACCGTGGAAAGCACGCTACCGGCGCCTGAAACCGGGGAATTGAAAAGTGACATGGAATTCAGCCCTCAGTGGGATGAATATATTCATCCGAATGAACTGGGGGATGGGCGGGATTTCGGCTCATCAGAACCGGATGATGAACTTCCTTCCTATGACCAGACGCTTACCCGGCTGCCTTCCCTCAATGAAAACCTTCTCTGGCAGCTCCATCTTTCGACATCCGATTCCACGCTTGTAAAAGGCGGAGAATGGATTATCGGTAACCTGGATGACGATGGATATCTTCGGGCCACGCTCGAAGAAGTCGCTTCTCAGTCAGGGCTTACCGGGGAGGAGCTGGAGCGTTCGCTTCATCTGATCCAAAGTTTTGACCCGCTCGGCATTGCAGCGCGCGATCTGCAGGAGTGCCTGCTTATCCAGGTTCGGCAGCTCGATCTTTGCGGCACCCTGGTAGAAAAAATCATTTTACAGCATCTGCAGGACCTTGAGAAAAGAAAATATCAAAACATTGCAAAAGTTCTGAATGTGACCATGCAGGAAGTTATGGAAGCTTCCCAGATCATTATTCATGACCTCGAACCCAAACCGGGGCGCCCCTATGTTCTTTCAGATACAAACTATATTGTGCCGGATGTGTATGTTACAAAAATTGAAGACCGATATGTGATCCAGCTTAATGATGAAGGGCTTCCCCGTATTCGTATTAATCCGTATTACCGCAAGCTGCTGCATCGAAAGGACGCCATCGACAAGGTCACCCGGGACTATGTTGAAGAACGTCTCCGTTCCGCTCAGTGGCTTATGAAGGGAATGGAGCAGCGGAACAAGACCATTTACAAAGTAGCGGAAAGCATCGTTGCCTTTCAGGAGGAATTTCTGAATCAGGGAATCGCCCACTTAAAACCGATGGTGCTTCGGAACGTTGCGGAGGACATCGGCATGCACGAATCGACCATCAGCAGAGTCACGACCAACAAGTTTATGCATACTCCCCAGGGCATTTTCCCCATGAAATATTTTTTTACCACCGGATTTTCGGTAGTCGCGGGATCAGACATCTCCTCGCTGACAGTCAAGAATGTCATTCAAAAAATGATCAAGGAAGAGGATGCATCTTCGCCGTTGAAAGATCAGCAGATTGTCGATGCTATCAAAAAACAGGGAATCGACATAGCCCGTCGTACGGTGGCAAAATATCGCGAAGAATTGAGGATACCGCCGACCAGCGTCCGAAAGCGAATACGATAAACAGGAAATGAACGGTTCGATTCCTGCACCGTTGACAAAATTCAATAACCATCAGGAGGTCCCATGCAGATCAATGTTATTGGAAGACATATTGAAGTCACTGATTCGTTAAAGCAGTATGCAATTGAGAAATTCAGCAGACTTGAAAAATATCTCCCCAAAACCATTCACATCGTTATTACCCTTTCCGTGATCAAAAAAGTGCATCATTTTGCCGAAGCAGTTATAAAATCGAACGGACTTTTGATCCAGGCTTCAGAACAGACTGATGAAATGTATTCTACCATCGATTTGCTGATAGAAAAAATCGAACGGCGGGTCAGAAAGTACAAAGAAAAACTGGTGACGCACAAACATCAGACCGGCAAGGGAGAAGCAGCCGCTTTGGCCGAACCTCCAGCCCCGGACGATCACATCCCACAGATTATCAAGGTCAAACAGTTTGATTTGAAACCCATGTTGCCGGAAGAAGCGATTATGCAGATGGAGCTTCTTGACAAGGATTTTTTCATTTTTTTGCACGCAGGAACCGGCCAGGTCAGTGTTATTTACAAACGAAAAGATGGCAATGTCGGTTTGATAGAACCGGCCGTATAAAAGGCGGTACCGTATGAGCACGATCAGAGATTTGCTCCAGAATGCTCTCGTTATTGAAGACCTGCACGCGGATGACAAAATCGGCGTGATCAGGGAATTCTGTACGCTTCTCAAACAGCGAGGCACGATCGATCATGAAGAAGAGCTTGTCGGTATGCTGCTTGGTCGGGAGTCGCTCGGGAGCACGGGAATCGGGGACGGTGTCGCCATTCCTCATGCAAAGGTACCGCTTCTTGCGGAAATGATTCTGGCATTCGGACGGTCGTTTCATGGTGTTGATTTTAATTCCGTGGACGGGAAACCCGTGTTCTTGTTTTTTCTTGTTATCGCTCCTGAAGACTGTCCCGGAGAACATCTAAAAATCCTTTCCCGAATATCGAGAATCCTGAAGAACCCTCTGATGCGAAAACAGCTGCGAGAAGCGTCCAACCGTGAAGCGTTGACAAAATTAATATGCGAAGAGGACAGCAAGTATCCGCAGCCCTCGGCGGCCTATCATCGATGAAGATCGTTGTTCAAAACCTGGAAGCGTTCTGTACCGTTCTTGGCGGGCATGCCGGCCTTCTGCGGGAGATTACAACTGGCCAGGTAATGTCGTTTCAAGGTGCGCCGGTTTCTCAGGGAGATCTGTGGACTGGTAGTGTTGTGTATGTATCTCCCGGGCAACTGATGAAGCTGCATACACTGTTCCCCCGCGAACGGAGTGCAGTCTTGCAGCGTATGTTCAAAAAAAATCCTGCCTGCTTTTTGACATCTGGTGGACCGGTTGATTCCGACATGCTTTCCTGCGCCAAATCATTTTCCATTCCTGTTGTCAAAACCCGCACACTTAAAAAAATAACAAACTTGTTGATTGAGCAATTTGCTCCTCAATCGGGAATCCACGGGGTGTTCATTCAGATATTCGGGCTTGGTGCTCTTATTATCGGAAAAAGTGCAATCGGCAAAAGCGAAGCAGCACTTGATCTGGTGCTCAGGGGGCACAAACTGGTTGCTGATGATCTGGTGCTGCTTGAAAAAAAGAATCAGGAAATTGTGGGCAGGGCTTTGGAGCTGTCGTCCGGGTTGCTGCAGTTACGGGGACTGGGAATTATCAATATTCGGGAACTGTACGGAGAATCGGCGGTGGCTGATTCCGCCGGTGTTGGGCTTGTGATCGAACTTCAGGAATGGCAGCAGGGGATGGAGGATACCCTCATTGGATTGCGTGAACAACGGTACCGGATTCTGGGAACCAATCTGCCGTATCTGCGATTGCTGGTGCATCCCCGCCAAAGTATGGCCACGTTAATAGAAGTGGCCGCACGGAATCAAATGCTGAAACAACGCGGCGTCTATACTGCACGTGACGTGAACAAAAAATTGAAACAAAGGCTTGCCGGATGAACGCTCTTCGTTTAATCGTGGTTACCGGTCTTTCCGGTTCGGGCAGGAGCGCGGCACTCAAAGCGTTCGAGGATATCGGTTTTTACTGTGTGGATAATCTTCCTCTTGCTCTTCTTTTTCCCTTTGTTGATTTTGCGCAAAAATCGCAGGATGCCGCTCGCTCCGCCATCGGCATTGATGTTCGCGAACGTGTGTTTCCGGATCAATTTCCGACTTTGTATCAGGAACTCAAAGCTCGCATTCTGACCAGTGAACTCGTTTTCCTTGACGCATCCGATCAGACAATCGTTCGACGTTTTAGCGAAACCCGAAGGCCGCATCCCTTGGGCGGCGGCATGACGCCGCTTCTCGACGGAGTCAGGCAAGAGCGCCTGGCTCTGGCTGAAGTCAGGAAGCTGGCGGATCGGATTATAGACACATCGGATTATACGGTCCATGATCTTCGCCAGACCATTGAGCACCACTATTCATCGTCCGGAGACAGCAGGCCCATGATCATTACGTTGCTTACCTTCGGGTATAAATTTGGTGTTCCCTATGATCTCGACCTGTTGTTTGATGTTCGATTTCTGCCAAATCCGCATTTTGAACCTGATTTACGGCCGTTGAGCGGGGAAGAGCAGCAGGTACAGGATTATATTCTGGCACGACCTGACTCGCGGGAATTTCTTGAGCGGCTTCTGGAATTCATTACCTATCTGATGCCGCGTTATCAGCAGGAAGGGAAGAGTTACCTGACGATTGGATTCGGATGCACGGGCGGCAGGCATCGTTCCGTGGCTGTATCGCTTCTGATTGCCGAACGTCTCAGAAAAAGCGGCCATGAGGTCAATATCAAACACAGGGATTGTGGCGCATAGGCCGCTGGATACAGTTTGAAAGGAGAGAAGGAATGATCGGATTGGTAGTGGTATGTCATGAAGACATGGGGACGGAACTTATCAAGGCAGCCGAAATGATTGTCGGCAAAATTGAAGGAGTTGCGACCGTCAGCGTAAAACAGGAAAGCGCTCCCGAATCGCTTCGGGATGAAATTCAAGCAGCCATCAAAAAAGTCGATCAGAAGAAAGGCGTTATCCTGTTTACCGATATGTTTGGAGGTACCCCGTCGAATATCGCGCTTGCCTTTTTAAGCGACAAAGTCGAGGTAGTAACCGGCGTAAACCTTTCCATGATGATTAAGTTTGCAAATCATCGTGACGAGAAATCCCTTCCTGAACTTGCAAAATTGGCGCAGGAAGCGGCACAAAAAAGTATTGTCATTGCAAGTCAGATGCTAAAAGGGAAAAAATAACCGTCATGATTGTTCTTACCCGCATAGATGATCGTTTAATTCACGGGCAGACGGTCGAAGGATGGGTAACTTTTTTGAAGGCAACCCGGATTCTCGTGGCTGATGATGCAGTTGCCTCAAACAAGTTCCAGCGCTCGGTTATGGAACTCGCGGTTCCCGAAGGCCTTGCACTTACCATCGGCACGGTTCAGGAAATAAGCAATCTGCTCAAGGCATCGGCATTCGATCGGGAACGCGTAATCGTGCTCTTTTCTAATCCGGCCGACCTGCTTCGTGCGTTGGATGCAGGAATGGAAATCAAGTCGGTTAATATCGGAGGCATGCATTTTGCTCCGGAAAAACAAAAGCTGCTCGATGTGCTTGCCGTTGACCAAAAGGATCTTGATGCGCTCCGGGAAATGAGTGCGCGAGGTATCGAAGTGCTGATCCAGACAGTTCCCACGGAACGCTCAGTGACGCTCGCACAGGTGCTTGCTGATTGCGGGATAACGTTAGGTCGGTTATCGCGGTATCATTCAAAATGATGACCCTCTTTGATGTTCATATGATTCTTGCCATTCTGGGGATTGCCTGTATCGGCGGGCTGATCGGACTGGATAGAACCGCAGCAGGACAGTTCATGATATCGGAACCGATTGTTTCCGGACCGTTGACCGGATGGATTCTGGGAGATATTGGCGCGGGAATCGTGATTGGAACAGTTCTTGAATTGATCTGGGTTCTGGATATCCCCATCGGCACTTTTGTTCCGGCTGATTCTACATTCAGTGCGATTTGTGCAACGGCGATTGCCGCGCTGGGAAGCACTGGTGCTGCCGGGCCTTCGACAATCGGTTTTTGCATTCTCCTGACCACCGTGATGGTTCCCTGTACGATGATGGCAGATACGATTGTGAGAAAAAGAAATGCGCGTTTGGCCGATGTGCCGTGTGCATCGCTGATCCTGGTTTATGCAGGGATTACCCGCGCGCATCTGAAAGGACTGTTCTTTTTTTTCCTGAAGTCCTTTATCTTGTTTCTCATTCTGGTTCCAGCAGGTATTCTTGCCGTCCAGGGATTACACCAGCTGCCCGGTTTTATTCAACGGGGGATGGCTTTTTTTGTGACTATGCTTCCGCTGCTTGGAATGGCCATTATCGCATCCAAACTGTCAACGACTGTTCTGGATGGATTTTTACTTATGGGTTTTTCTGTTGCAGTGGTAGCAGGTACGCTGCTTCAGGCTCCCCTGATTCTTGTTTTCCTTCTGGTGCTGGCCGTAGGGTGGCTTCTGGTGAGGTACCGTGACCAAGCGTGAAATCAACATGCGGGATCTTATTCGGGTTTTTTGGCGGTCGCTCCTGATCCAGGCATCATGGAGTTTTGAACGGATGCAATCGCTCGGTTTTTCCTATGCTATAGAACCGGTCTTAAAAAAACTGTATCCTGATCCGGGTGAGTATGAATCTCGCATGCGGCTGCATCTTGAATACTTTAACACCCAGCCGTATCTTGCTTCCTTCATTTTAGGGGCAACCGTCCGGCTTGAACAGGATCGCGCGCAGGGGAAAAATCCCGTCGCAGATATCCGCAACATCAAGACATCTCTGATGGCCCCGCTGGGTGCGCTTGGGGATAGTTACTTTTGGGGAGCGCTTCGGCCGTTTGCAGCCATTACTGCGACAGCCTTGCTTTTCACGGGGTGGTGGTGGGCTCCGCTGTTTTTTCTGATTCTATTTAACTTCTGGCATATCAGGCTTCGAGCCTCGGTTTTGTTCTGGGGGTATGTAAACAGCGGCGATCCGGTGGATCTTATGGATCGTTACCGTTTTACAAAGATGGCAAAATTATTCAAAGTGCTGTCTCTTTCACTTGTCGGCGGAATAGCGGCTATTCTTCCCGCATGGAGCACTACATTTCGTCCTCTGGTACCTCTTCCCGGCTTGTTTCTTGCTTTTGCCGGGATGCTGCTAATGCTGCTCTTCATTGTTTTATTGCGGAAGGGTGGTTCTCCGGTTAAACTCATGCTGGGTCTCGTGATTGTTTGCCTTGGCCTTGCTTTTTTAGGAGTGGTTTGAATGAAGAAAAAGGATCTGCGTATTGAAAATAAGCTTGGGCTTCACGCTCGGGCAGCGGCCCAGATCGTCAGGACGGCAAGCATGTTCTCCTCGAAAATTACCTTTATCAAGGATATGCTCGAGATTGACGGAAAAAGCATCATGGGAATCATGATGCTGGCTGCCGCCAAAGGCACAACAATTCAGGTAATTGTGCAGGGAGATGACGAAGAAAAAGCCATCAGGGAAATAGAAAAGCTTTTTCTGGAAAAATTCGGTGAAAAAGAATAGCATGATGCTGTGATTTGAAGCATCATATCTATTCTGAGTGGAGCTTTCGACAGGCAGGAGCCTGAGGCTCCATCAATGAGTGCGACCTCCCGCGTCGCAAGGGTTGAAGGATAAACCGTATGCAAGAGAAAATATACAAGGGCATTGTCGCTTCGCCGGGCATCGTGATTGGCAGAGCGTATCTTCTTGATCGCCGCAAAGTGGTAGTTGCCGGCAGAAAAATTGAGGAGCTCAGTGTCAAGGATGAAGTGGCTCGTTTCCGGAACGCGGTCGAAGTTTCCAAGTCGCAGCTTGAGGAGTTCAGAAAACGCATCAGCAAGGGGTTGGGCAAATCGCATCTCTATATTGTTGATGCGCATATCATGCTGATCGAGGATAAAAAGCTGATTGACGGCGTGATCAAGCAGATCAAGGAATTGCATCTGAATGCAGAAGGAGCCCTCAAGGAAACGATAACCGCCATTAATCAGAAATTTGAAATGATCGAGGACGAATATCTGCGGGAGCGCAAGCAGGATATCGAGCAGGTGGGAGAGCGGATTCTTCGAAACCTTGTTGGCCACAAACAGGAAAGCCTCGCTGAAATCAAGGATGAGGCGATAATTATTGCGCATGATCTGGGGCCGACCGACACCTTGATGATGCGGAAAGATAAAATACTGGGTTTTGCAACGGACGTGGGCAGCCGGACATCCCATACGGCAATTCTGGCTCGTTCGCTCGGCATTCCTGCTGCGGTTGGACTTGAGAATATCACCACCGCAGTGAATACAGGGGATGTGGTGATTCTTGACGGGTTGCATGGCGTGGTGATCGTGCATCCGGAAGAAGCAACCTTCCTTGATTATCTGAAAAAACACCGGCGGTATAAATATTTTGAACATGAACTTGAAAAAATCAAGAAACTTCCTGCCGAGACACTTGATGGATATGTGGTTAATCTCGAAGGAAACATTGAACTGCCCGAAGAAGTGCCGACTGTCGAAGACCATGGAGGAACCGGGATTGGGCTGTATCGTACGGAATTTCTCTTCATGAACAGACAAGACCTACCAACAGAAGAAGAGCACTATAACGCCTACCGTTCCGTGGCGGAAAAAGCATATCCCTATGGTGTCGTGATTCGAACGCTTGACATCGGAGGGGAGGACAAGATTGCCCTGCCTGAGGATTTTGAAAAGGAGGCAAATCCGGCACTTGGTTTGCGTGCCATACGCTACTGTCTTTATCGCCGTGATATTTTCAAGACTCAGCTTCGCGGCATTTTTCGTGCAACCGTTCACGGCAAGATCAGGATTTTGCTGCCCATGATCTCGAACCTGCATGAAGTACAGGAGACAAAACGGATCATTGAAGAAGTCAAGATGGAATTAAAAGCGGAAGGCAGGGAATTTCAGGAAAATATCCAGATCGGCGTTATGATTGAAATTCCTTCATCCGCGATCATAGCGGACATTCTGGCCAAGGAAGTAGATTTTTTCAGTGTCGGCACGAACGATCTTATTCAATATACGCTTGCAATTGACCGGCTGAACGAACATGTTGCCTATATTTACGATCCCCTTGATCCGGCGGTTCTCCGACTGCTTCGGCTTGTATCTGACGCTGCGCGTACTGCAAAGATACCGCTTGCCATGTGCGGGGAAATGGCGGGCGATCCGCTCTACGCCGCACTTTTGATCGGGATGGGATTTCAGCATCTCAGCATGAATGTTGCCGCCATTCCCTGGGTGAAACGGGCGATCAGACTGGTCCGCATGCAGGATGCGCAGGATCTTGTTTCGGTGGTGATGCAACAATCAACTGCCGCGCTCGTGAGAGAAACCTCCATGCGTTTTATGGAAGAACGTTTTCCGGACCTTGCAGCTGAGTTATGACATTGCCAGAATGCTCCATTCCTGATAAAATCCGGAAAGTTACTTATATCCATCACGATTATCACAAGGAGGAAGAACATGACTATAAAACCACTGCATGATTGGGCGGTTATCCGGCCATCAGCCGAGGAGGATCTGACCGAAGGCGGTCTGTACATTCCCGATACGGCGAAGGAAAAACCGCATGAAGGTATTGTGGAGGCAATCGGACCGGGCGCATACGAAGAAGAACAGAGGCACAAAAAACGGAATGAGAAGGAGCGGCGGTTCATTCCAACTGTCGTAAAACCGGGAGACCTGGTCCTGTATGAACCGTATGGAGGTCGTTCGTATACTATTGAAGGACATGAGTTCGTCCTTGTTCGGGAAAAAAATATCCTTGGCACCCTTGAAGGCAAGCAGGCACGACCAAAGACAGCTCCACTTCAGATTCCGTCTGTTACAACCGCTTCATCAACCACTATGCTTGCAGAACGTTCCCGGACTTTTTTGAAAACATCATCGAGTGCTCAAGCCGTTTCCAGAAAAAAAACGGCAAAGAAAAAAGTAAAGTCTTTGAATAAAAAAGCAGCTTCGAAAACAACGAAGAAGGAAGCTGCTGCCAAGCCATCTAAAAAAAATCTCAAAAAAAAGATCGTAAAATCGGGAAAACCTAAGGCAAAAAAGACTGCTCAAAAGAAAACATCCAGGAAGAAGTAATTTCTTTTGGTTTCAAAATTATTATTCAGGAAGAGCGAATAGGGGGAGAAAGCGTGAGGATACGGTGTCAGGGATGCATGAACGTCCCTTTTGATATAGAACGAATGATTGAAAAACTGGTTATCCAGGTTCCTCAGGGACATCTTGAAGGGCTTGATTTAATCATGCTCGTGGATCAGGTAAAAAGGAAAAAAAAACAGGATATCAAGGGATATTATTGGCCGAAGACTGAGGAAGAACCGGCCAAAATTGAACTAGCTGTTGATGTGATTTTCTTTGGAAAGCCAAAGATCGTATTTTATCTTCCGGTTGTTGCCAGGTATCTGCTTGCTGATGTGCTGTATTATGAAATCGGGCTTCATTATCAGAGGATTGCTCCTGGTGCGTCGCAAAAAGCCAGGCAGAATTTTGCCGAGGGATATAAAAACCTGATGCTCCAGAAAAGTTTCTTCGGATGGCGTCTCTTCATGCTTCCTCTGTCGCCGATGATTTATCTTTTGAATAAAATTATCCAGACCAAAAATGCGAAGTAGCAAAGTGCGATAGAACCCGGGAACGCTCGGATTTATGGCACAAGGTGCTGTTTTACGGCCCAAAGCTGTTTTCCCATTTTTATGAGGTGTTCCCGGTTTTCCACTTTTTCTTTCCATCGATCAGGAATGGTTTCCCTGCCGTAATAAGCGCCTGCTATGGCGCCGCACATGGCGCCGATGGTATCAGAATCACCTCCAAGGCTTACCGCATACGCGACGGCATTCTCGAACCCGTCATTTACGAGAAATGCATAAATGGCAGTGGGAACCGAATGCAGAGCTTCGTTTCCGTTTCCAAGCTCCTGCAAGACTGTCGTTTTTTCAGCTCTCTCCGTTAGAAACTGCATGATGATTTTGAGCTTTTCCTGGTAGGGACCGGGCTTCGTGAATATCCTGAGTGCTCCAAGAAATTCATGTGCCTTGAGCTCGCCCGGATTCGTAAGCACCGCAAGCGCTACTGCACAGGCCTGGAGTGCGGCACCTTCAAGCGCAAGGTCGTTGCTGTGAGTAATCCCAGCGGTGTGATAGGCGATTTCTCTCATCATGCGTGGATTATCATGATAAAGCAGCCCAACAGGAGATACCCGCTTCGCTGCACCGTTCCCGAATGATCCTTCAGAATAGAGTTGGCGATCGAGCATTCCGAAGCCCATTTTGCCGCTTTGCATCATTCTGAATATCCGGGGAATGTCTGTTCCGTATCTTCGCCAGGGTTCCTGCTCATAATTTCTGACGAGCCGGTCTGTCATGTCCCAGTAATCATATCCTTTCCGTTCAATCAGAGATTCGGCAACCGCCAGAGTCATGACGGTATCATCAGTGTATCTTGGCCCCATTTTCGGGAGAGACTGAACATCAGTAATGCCCTCAATTCGCGCACTCAGAGAGTCACCTATCGCGGTTCCGATCAAGGAACCAATGAATTGTGATTCTTTTGTTCGCATTGGACGTTACCATAACAGGAATCAGAGTAATTTTCAAGTCGACCTTCCTTTCCTTTTTCATAAAGAAATAGCAAGCGCATGCAGATTATTCTTGATTTTGACGGCGTCTTGACTATAATCGCTATGGATTTTAAGAAACGAAATAATCATGAAAAGCAATAGAACACGACATACTGACAGACTCCTTCTCGGTCTTATTGCAAGCCTGTTTTTTGTCAGCGTCAGCGCGGCTTCTGATCTTCCTGTATGGGAGGCTGGGTTAGGGGTAAGCGGCTTAAGCATGCCTGATTATCGTGGTTCGAATCAGCAGCGATTCTATGTGCTCCCGATTCCGTATCTGATATACCGAGGCGAGATATTCCGGGTTGATAAAGGCGGTGTGTATGGGCTGCTATTTCGTTCAAATCGTGCACGATTAAGCATGAGTGCGGATGGTGGAGTTCCGGTTAAAAGCGATAACAATACCGCCCGCAGGGGAATGCCTGATCTTAATCCGACAATGCAGCTAGGACCTTCACTTGACGTTTGTCTTGTTACCGATTGTAATGCTGATACGACGTTTCGATTTCGGCTTCCTATCCGTGGAATTTTTGCCATAGCCACGGATCTATCAAGTATCAAGGGAATCGGGGTTACTATAAATCCGCAATTGAATGTGCATTTCAAAAACATATTGCCAGGCACCGGATGGAATCTTGGCTTTATTATAGGACCGGTCTTTGCCACTCAGGAGTTTCATGAGTATTACTACGGTGTAGCTCCTGCGTATGCGCTTCCCGGTATCCGGCCAGCTTACCGTGCATCCGGCGGATACAGCGGGACGCAAGTGCTTATGTCGGTTTCAAAACGTTTTGAGCATATATGGTTCGGCGGATTTGCGAGTTATGATGAATTGTCAGGGGCTGCTTTTGATACAAGCCCGCTCATGAGAACGAAACAATCCGCTATGGCTGGTTTTGGCATTGCCTGGATTTTTGCCGAATCGAAAAAGCGGGTCCCTGCGGCGCATCAATAGCTTTTTGTTTCATGTTCGTTCTTCAGTGCCATGAAAAAACCGTTATTCACCTTGACAGAACAGTTGAAAAGTGGGATAAAAATATTACTAGTTGCGCGAGGGAACAGTAAGGAGCGTCTGTATCATGTGTCTTGCGGTACCATCAAAAATCATTTCCATCGATCAGGAAACAGCTGTAATCGATGTCTATGGAGCGCGAAAGGAAGTCAGCATTAAATTGCTTCCTGAAACGCCGCAGATCGGCGATTATGTGCTTATCCATGCCGGTTTTGCAATCCAAAAAATCTCGACCGAAGCGGTTCACTCAGGTGAATATATGCATGAATCATCTCTAGCGATTAATATCATTGACATTGCCCGGGATCAATGCCGTGAACGGGGTTGTAAATCTGTTGACAGCGTGACTGTCCGCCTCGGGAAGGCGAGCGGGGTTCTTCCTGAATCACTGGAATTTGCCTTTAATGCGTTGAAAGAAAAGACGATTGCTGCCAATGCAACGCTGGTATTTGAAATCATTCCGCTCGGGGGAATATGTCAGTCGTGCAAAAAGGAATTTGAAGCGCAGGACGCATCGTTTATCCTCGCATGCCCTCATTGCGGCTCTACGACATTTGAAATAACAAAAGGCCGTGAGATGGAGATCGTATCTTTGGAGATTCATTAATGAAAGTTAAAGTTGTTACTAGAATTTTAGAGGCAAACGACCGAATTGCCGAAGAAAATCGGAAAAAATTTAAAGATGCAGGAGTGTATGCTATCAATTTGATGGGAGCCCCTGGTGCCGGGAAAACAACACTGCTTGAGCAGACCATCCAGGCTTTAAAACCGCATCTCAAGATCGGTGTTATCGAAGGGGATATTGTTGGAACCGATGATGCTGAACGCATAGGAGCTCTGGGGATCCCGGTTGTCCAGATTAATACTGGCGGTGCATGTCATCTTGATGCGAACATGATCAATGAAGTTCTTCCAGAACTTCCCCTGAAGGACCTTGATATGCTGATTATCGAGAATGTGGGAAACCTCGTTTGCCCTGCGGAATTCAAGGTGGGCGAAGACATGAAGATCATGGTCTTGTCCGTTGCCGAAGGACATGACAAGCCGCTCAAATATCCCTTGATGTTCCAGGAATCGAAGGCACTTGTGTTAAACAAGATCGATCTCCTGCCGTATGTAAAGGCTGATATTCATAAAATGCGGAATGACTCCCTGGCGCTTAACCCGAAACTCGAAGTTTTTGAAGTCTCATGCGCGACTGGAAAAGGGGTGGATTCATGGGCCCAATGGCTGATCGGGCTCAGATCCTAGTCAAAGGCATTGTCCAGGGAGTAGGATTCAGGCCTTTCGTATATAACCTTGCTGCATCCCTCAATTTAAAAGGCTATGTTGCAAACACGAGCGAAGGTGTCCTTATCGAAATTGAAGGAGACCGGGTTGCCGATTTCGTTCAGAAACTGAAACAGGAAGCACCACCTCTATCGTCCATCACTCATATTGCGGTAACTACACTCCCGTTTTTTGGTTATCCTGATTTTTCCATACGCACGAGTCTGGATCAAAGTCAACAGCCGTTTACTCTGATTTCACCTGATATTTCCATTTGCGATGATTGCTTACGCGAAATGCTCGATCCTGATGACAGGCGTTATTTGTATCCGTTTATCAACTGCACGAACTGTGGTCCTCGCTATTCTATCACGACATCCATTCCCTACGATCGGCCGAATACTACCATGGCATCATTTACCCTGTGTGAAAACTGCCTCCATGAGTATCATGATCCAGGCAATCGCCGATTTCATGCCCAACCGAATGCTTGCCCGGTGTGTGGGCCAAAAGTTCAGTTCAGAGTTCCCCCGATTAAAGCGTTCGAGGGCAGGCTGGATTCAGAGTCCAAAATAAAAAGCAATAATGCAATGCTGGTCACAATTGAGCTGCTAAAACAGGGTGGTATCGTTGCAATAAAAGGTATTGGCGGATTTCATATTGCCTGTGATGCAACGAATAAAGAGGCGGTACAACGATTACGAGATCGGAAAAGGAAAAGTAATAAGCCGTTCGCAATCATGGTTCCTTCTCTTGAAGCTGCAAAGCGTTTTTGTATTGCCTCAGCTCAGGAGCAGAACCTTTTACAGTCAGCAAGACGGCCAATTGTTCTTCTTCGGAAAAAAGAAGACAGTATTCTGCCTGAAGCCGTTTCACCACATAATCAGTTTGTCGGTATTATGCTTCCGTATACGCCGCTCCACTATTTATTATTTCTCCATCCCGATGGCAAAGCGAATCGCACCAAGAATCCACATTTTGATGCCCTTGTCATGACAAGCGGAAACCTTTCCGAAGAACCCATTGTCCATGAAAATGAAGAGGCTTTCAAGAAGCTCAGTAGTCTGGTGGACGGTTTTCTGGTTCACGATCGTGATATTTTTATGCGGGTAGATGACTCGGTGATTAGAGTTCAAAGTTCGAGGTTCAAAGTTCAAAGCATAAAAGAAAACAACTCTGAACTATCCTTCATCCGCCGCTCCCGAGGATATGCACCGAATCCTATCCGCTTATCTTCCGAAGGACCTGAAGTAATGGGATGTGGTGCTGATTTAAAAACAGTGTTTACCTTAACAAAAGGGGAATTCGCGATCCCAAGCCAGCATATCGGTGATATGGAAAGCTACGAAACAAAAATTTTCTATGAAGAAACTCTGACAAATCTTAAAAAAGTGTATCGCACGAATCCTCTCCATCTTGTGCATGATCTGCATCCGGGGTACGGAACCACCAAATGGGCGAAAGAACAAGCTGCATTGTCGCAAAGCCGAGATCAGACCATCCAGCTTTATTCGATTCAGCATCATTATGCGCATATTGGTTCTGTCATGGCTGAATACGGCTTGATAGACAAGGTGATCGGTGTTGTTTTCGACGGAACGGGATACGGAACTGATGGAAGTTTGTGGGGAGGGGAGTTTCTTATTGCTGATATCGAGGGATTTACCAGGGCCGCTCACATACAGCATGTTCCTCTTCCCGGAGGAGAAGCGGCGATCAGGGAACCATGGAAAACAGCCCTAAGCTATGTGGTGAGCGCTGCGGAGAATGACGTGATATCGCAGCTTGAAAAAATCGGATTTATCGAGAGGTATGGAAGATCGACAATAGAAAACCTGATCCTGGTTCGAAAGTCTTCCGAGCTATCTCCGCTCGCATCAGGTATGGGAAGACTGTTTGATGCGGTTTCCGCCATTCTTGGAATTTGCGACAAAAATACGTTCGAGGGTGAAGCAGCGATTGCCCTTGAATCCTTCACGCGTGCGGGAATCGATGAGGAGTACGAAGTTGCGCTCAAGCAGGAAAACGGCTATAGTGTAATAGACGTCGGCCCGATGATCCGGTCAATTATAACAGACAAAGAGCGCAAATATCCTATCGACAGAATTGCAACCATGTTTCATAATACCATTGCTTCTCTGACCAGAACGATGGTCAATAAACTCAGCACACACTATTCCTTGAACCAGATAGTTTTGAGCGGGGGGACGTTTCAGAATGCGTATCTTTTGAACAGAACCATGCGCCAATTAACCGCGGATGGGTTTGCTGTTTATACGAATCGCCAGGTTCCCTGCAATGATGCCTGTGTCTCTCTTGGGCAGGCATATCTGATCAGGGAACGGCTCAAACAGGATCTAAAACTATCATGAAACAGATGCTTTCAGAATTACAACAATTAATGAATCAGATAAATCGCCCGCTCAAACTCATGGAGGTCTGCGGCACGCATACGGTCGAGATTTTTCGGCATGGGATACGCGATGTGATTCCGAAAAGCATCACTCTGCTGAGTGGTCCAGGCTGCCCGGTATGCGTAACCTCGATTCATGATGTTGATGCGGCGATTGCGATCGCACGAATACCGAACGTTATTCTCACTACCTTTGGCGATATGATGCGGGTGCCGGGTGGAAAAGAATCCATGCTTGAGGCACGGTCGCAGGGAGCAGATATCCGGGTCTTGTATTCTCCTCTGGATGCGCTGAAACTTGCGGAGCAGGAACCAGGCAATGAGATCGTCTTTTTCGCAACCGGTTTTGAAACGACTTCACCGCTTATTGCCGCCACACTTGAATACGTTGAACAAAAAAAGATAAAAAACTTTACCATTTATTCTTCACATAAGCTCGTTCCGCCTGCACTCAAGGCTTTGCTCGATTGTGCGGACGTCCTGGTTGATGGTTTTATCCTTCCCGGGCATGTAAGCGCCATTATTGGGACACGACCGTATGAATTTGTTGCTTCAGAGTATCATAAACCATCAGTTGTAACTGGTTTTGAAGCCCATGATATTATCAGCGGCATTCTGATGATTGTCCGACAGATCAACCAGAAAAACGCGCATGTGGAGATTCAGTATCGTTCTATTGTCAAGGAAGAAGGCAATCCACGGGCGCTTAATCTTCTTAATAAATATTTCGAGCCTTCTGATGCATACTGGCGGGGGATCGGAGTGATTCCACAAAGCGGATTAAAACTAAAAGAACAATATGCCTTCCTCGATGCAAATGTAAAATTTCAACCTCCTTCCTCTGATGCATTAGAACCGGAAATCTGTTCCTGCGGTGACATTCTTCGCGGAGTAAAACTGCCGACTGAGTGTGCCTTATTCGGCGCTGGCTGTACTCCTGATAACCCGGTTGGACCGTGCATGGTGAGCACGGAAGGAAGCTGCGCAGCATACTATAAATACGGCCATTCATAAAAAGGAGCATTGCAGGTGGACACTATTCTTCTTGGACATGGCAGCGGCGGCAAACTCATGCATGATCTGATTCATGAATACTTCGGCCCAGCTTTTGGGATAAAAGGCGCAGGAGATTCCGCTCTCGTAACCATGCCCTCGAACCGAATTGCCTTTACCACTGATTCATATGTCGTGACCCCTCTCTTTTTTCCGGGAGGAAATATCGGCGATCTTGCTGTTCATGGAACCGTAAATGACCTGGCTGTATCAGGTGCTAGGCCCCTTTTTCTCACTGCCGGTTTCATTTTGGAAGAAGGTTTTCCTCTTGTCGATCTTAAAACAATCATTGCATCCATGTCTGCTGCTGCCAAAAAGGCGGGAATTCAAATTGTTGCCGGAGACACAAAAGTAGTGAATAAAGGTAAGGCTGACGGCATGTTTATTAACACTTCTGGAATCGGATATGTGCCTGATGGCCGTGAGATATCGTCGTCCCGGATTAAAAGCGGAGATATCATTCTCATAAGCGGTGAAATAGGATGTCATGGAACTGCGATTATTGCTGAACGGAACGGTTTGACCTTCGAACCCAAAATAACTACAGATTCCTGCCCATTAAACGGTCTGGTAGAGGTCATGTTCGAGGCCTCTTCAGAAATTCATTTCATGCGGGACCCTACCCGGGGCGGGTTTGCAACGACTTTAAAAGAAGCTGCGCTGGAATCAGGATTATGCATGCGCATCCGCGAACAAGACCTTCCCATACCTCCTGCAGTAAAAGGTGCATGCAGCCTGCTCGGTCTTGACCCGCTGTATGCAGCAAATGAGGGTATTTTTATTGCCATTGTAGATAAAGCAGTTTCTAAGGAAGTGCTTGCGGCTATGCGGATGCATGAATACGGGCGCAACGCTGCAATCATTGGTGAAGTAACGACAACTCCTTCACGCATGCTCCTGCTCGAAACTCCGATCGGGGGAAGCCGTATGATGGACATGCTTCAGGGAGAACAGCTTCCCCGAATTTGCTAATCTAACATTTATCTCTATACCATGGATCAACCAATTCGAAAACAGGTTTTCTCTCTGGCCCTGCCGGTTGTTCTTTCAAGCCTGCTTCAGCGTTCGGTCGGCATTGTTGACATTTTTCTGGTAGGTGGACTCGGTGCGGCTTCCATTGCCGCAGTCGGTATTGCCCAGGTTATGATTTTTGTTGCGATGAGCCTTTCCTGGGGAATCAACATAGGTGTTACGGTGCTTGTTGCTCAGCTATGGGGTGCTGATCGCAAACCAGAGGCTTCCATAGCAGCATTTCAAGCCTGTATCCTTGCTGCCGGTGCTGCATTGTTAATTACGCTGTTAGGATTGTTTTATAGTGACCGTGTTGCTTATTTGCTTGGTGCAGATCAGGAAGTTCAAAATATTATATCCCATTACATTACGATCATATTTTCCGGAATTATTTTTAGCATTGCGATCAATGTTCTTGCCGGTATTATGCAGGGTACCGGTGATACAAAAACACCTTTGTATGCGACCTTGATTGTGAATATTCTTCATGTTGGTGTCGCGTATCCCCTGATTTATGGATATCTTGGTTTCCCGAAGCTTGGCGTGCAAGGAGCGGCTATCGCTATTGTTATTTCCGAGTGCATGGGAGCAGTATATTTATTTGCACGATCGCTTCATAAAAAATATATTACCTTTACCAGAACACTGGAATGGAAATATACGGTGCTGACTGCTCGAATCGGCTATCCGATTTTTATCGACCGGCTGCTTCAGAATGTGGGCGCCCTTGTTTTTGCAAAAGTGATATTGTTATATGGCACGGTTGTTTATGCAGCGCACCAGGTAGGGCTTGCGATTGAAGCATTTTCCTTCATGCCAGGATATGGAATTGCCGTGGCTGCTGCCACCATGGTAGGCCAGAATTTAGGAGCCGGCAAACCTGAACATGCACGGCTTTCGGCGTTCGAGGCAAACCGGCTGGCAGTCATTCTCATGGCTGTAATGGGTCTTGTCTTTTTTTTCTTTCCTTTTGCGCTGCTGCATGCTTTTACGGATGATCCGGAAGTCATACGGTATGGAATTTTATATATGAAGATTGCGGCATTTGCCCAGATTCCGATCGCGATCACCCTGGTTCTTGGCGGATCTCTTCGGGGCGCTGGTGATACCGGTTTTATTATGCTCGCAACGCTTGTAGGAATGTGGCTCGTCAGAATTCCGATTGCTGCATTGTGTGCCGGGGTTTTCGCACTTGAAATCCATTTTGTCTGGTCGATCTCGATTCTTGACTGGGTTGTCAGAATGTCTATTTTAATGTGGCGATACCGAAAAGAAACATGGGGCAGACTTGAGATATAACACGGTTCTGATTTTGTATGATAAGACAAGAAAACAGATTGTTCAAGGGAGAAAATATGCGAGATATTCAGGGAATGATCGGGAAAGAAGTCATAGCCATTGCAAATGGTGTTCGTTATACGGGCACATTAATCGAGGTTTCTGATGCTGAAATCAATCTCAGGAATTCTCTTCAGTGGATAACGCTTCCTGCCGGAGCAGTTGCAGAAGTGCGACTTGTTGACCCTGATCAAAAGCAATCGCTTGAACCGTATGAAGAAGGAACAATGAATATCTAAGAAATGGTTTGTCGATTTTGAGGAGAGCATAATGGATACTACGATTGACTATTCTCGTGTGCTGAAAAAAGCATTGGAGAACGGAGGCGATTTCGCGGATATTTTTGTTGAGCGAAATACGCCGCTTTCCATTCTATGTGAAGACAATAAGATTGAAAAAGTCGTTTCCGGCATTGATCAGGGTGTCGGACTTCGTTGTGTCGCTGACTATCGCACAGCTTATGCATATACCAATCACCTTGCAATGGAATCCCTGCTTGAACTTGCAGAGGCAGTCAGGCAAACAACAAACAACGGACACCAGCACCGAGACATAAACCTTATTCGAAAAAAAAATACGGGAAACAGCTGCATTCGGAGAGATCCGGCTGATGTCGATACGACTTCAAAAACCGCAATGGTCCTTGAGGCAAACAGGATAGCCCGCTCAATCGACCGCCGGATTCGGCAGGTGCTTGTCGTCTATCGGGAAAACCGCCAAAAAGTACTTATTGCGAATTCTGATGGCTTTCTTGCTGAAGATGACCGTATGTATCTGACAGCTCTTGTCCAGGTTGTAGCAGCAGATGCAGATGTGATCCAAACCGGATATGAAGCGATTGGCGGCATACGGGGAATGGAGTTATTCGATGAACAATCCCTCGTACAGACAGCGGAAATAGCCGCAAAAAGGGCGGTTATGATGCTGTCCGCCAGAAAAGCGCCGGCGGGAAGAATGCCCGTAGTGCTGAGCTCTGAAGCAGGCGGCACCATGATTCATGAAGCAGTCGGGCACGGACTTGAGGCTGATCTTGCGCAATCAGGTTTATCAGTCTACTCCAATAAGATCGGTCAGCAGATTGCATCTACAATTATTACGGTAATTGACGATGCCACTCTTCCCGGAAAGCGCGGTTCTTTCATTTTTGATGACGAGGGAAAGACTGCTCAACGCACGGTTTTGGTTGATAAAGGGATTTTAAAAATGTTTCTCTATGATCGTATTACGGCAATGAAAGATAAGACCCATTCAACCGGGAACGGCAGGCGTGAATCGTACAAACACCGCCCAATTCCCCGGATGACGAATACAATGATCGCGCCGGGAAATGATGACCCTGCAGAAATTCTTCGCTCAACACCAAAAGGCCTTTATGTGAAAAAAATGGGCGGTGGACAGGTCAATACTGTGAATGGCGATTTTGTTTTCGAGGTGAGTGAAGGTTATCTGATCGAAAATGGAGCTATCGGAGAACCGGTTCGTGGGGCCACACTTGTCGGAAATGGACCGCAGGTTCTTCTTTCAATTGATCGTGTTGGCAATGATCTTGGTTTTGCGATAGGCACCTGTGGAAAAGATGGTCAAGGAGCCCCGGTAAGCGACGCACAACCAACCCTTCGTATTCCAGAAATAACGGTTGGGGGAATTGTCGGGTAATGCTATTCCTTTGCTGAATAATATTCAAATTTGCATGTTAGTTATTTTGAAACCATCATGATATTCAACAGAGGCATAATTTTTTTCCATCTTGACCAATAAAGCATAGTTTGATACTGTTATTTTTATAAATGGTATGAGAAACCTCTCGGATATATAATTTTAGGCGTACTCGTCGCTTTGATTGCTGGATGTTTAATTTATTATTTTGGGTGGAACACCCCAAAAGAAACAAAACCCCCAATAATGCAGGAACAAAAAGGGTCAGCCATGCCCGCATGAAATATTCCCAAAAAGATTCAAAAGAATGTTCCATGATTCAACCAGCGGGTTGATAGCGACGCGCCAGAAGGTGGCGCGTGGACCCGCGTCATTAGAAGGAGATAATATGGGTTATTTTAAAATATATTTAGCTCTGTTTGTAATAATTGCTGAAATCTTCTTGCTTAACGGATGCGCTGCACGACGAAACATGGCTTTTACTAAAAGTATTGAGCAAATTGATATTTCTAAGGAATCAATAGCAATCTTTACTTTAAAAACTTCTAACAGTTATAAGCCTGGATGTCAACCATTTGCTGATTTTGTGACAATAAAAAGCAAGAACAGAGCAGATCAAGACGAAACTTATGAATATTATACGAACCTCCCTACTAAAGCAGTACAAGGAACATACAATGAATATTTTTTAAGCGTGCAAATGACACCGGGAGAATATATACTGGATACAATTACCGGAATGGTTATTCTCTATCACATGAATGGGAATTGCGGCAGTTTCGATATCCCCATAAACGCGACTTTCAAAATTGAACCCGATTCTCTAGTTTATATAGGAAGGATAGAGGCTGATAACGTCAAAAGGGTAAATGATGATGAACTGAGGGCCGGACCTGTTTTGCCTCTTCTTGATCAAGCCTTATCAGGTTATTATACGGGGACTTTCCGGGTAAAGGTATACGATAATTTTGATGAAGACATAGCTTCCTTCGCGAACGAATTTCCAGCAATTAAAAATCAGAAAATCGTGAAAGGAATTTTACAAAAGGCTATTTCGACTGAAAAACCCAAAGAAGCTGTAGGTCAATAACTTCTCGTTCCACGCCGACCGCTACGCGGTGTGTGAACTCATCGTTAGGCAATTACGACTATGAACAAACGGATTCTTGTAATTTTGGGATACCCCAACAATGACAGCTTCTGCGGTGCCATCGCCAATTCCTACATACATAGAAAGGGGCCACGGCAGTCAACAGTGAGGCTCGACTGATTTCTCTTGGTGATCTGTCTTTTGACCCACTGCTCCATAAGGGCTACGCCTCAATTCAGGAACTTGAGCCGGAATTGGCAGCTGCACAGGCTGCAATCACTTGGGCGCAGCACATCGTCTTCGTATATCCCATCTGGTGGGGGGCAGTATGCCAGCCCTGCTCAAGGGCTTTATTGATCGCGTATTCCTGCCAAGCTTTGCCTTCAAATTCCGTGAAAGTTCTTATTCTTGGGATCGCCTGCTCTCAGGACGTTCAGCACATCTTCTCGTTACCATGAACGCACCGCCTTGGTATTTCCGCTGGGTATATCGTATGCCGGGCCACAATCAAATGAAACGCACTATTCTTGAATTCAGCGGTATAAAGCCTGTGACCATCACGAGCTTTGGTCCAATCAATGGGAGCACGCAGCAAAAGCGGGAGATATGGCTTGACCAAGCAAAGACGTATGGGCGCAATGCCTAACAAACGTTTTGCGAGGAAATCTCTGCCACCAAGCTGCGCGTTCTATCCAACCGACTAATTCCCTGTAGCTGCTACAGCGTTCCCTTATATAGTAAGTGCAAGAACCCTCACAGTGAATAAAAGCCTACCTCATTGAAAATAATAATTAATTCTATTGAGCATGTTCCGCGTCTGTGCTATACTATCAACCTTCAAAATGCATTGTAAAAACCGAAAAATTATTGACATGCAAGAAATATTAGTGTAGTATTCTGCACTTTTGAATTAAATAATGTCTTAAAAAATGAACACTTAGATTTATCAGTGCCATAGAAAATGAAGCAAGAACAAACTAAAAAAATAGCATTAATAGTTGGAGGAAGTCGTGGCATTGGTCGAGTCATTTCGCTGAAAATGGCGAAAGCTGATTATCATGTTTGGCTTACCTATAAACACAATCATCAAGCAGCACATGAAGTAAAAAAAAGTATCGAGAACGAAGGCGGCACCTGTGAACTTTTTTCATTTGACGTATCTCGATACGAAGATGTTGAGGCAGCGCTTGGTCCGCGTTTAGAAACCGAGACTCCGGATGTCTTGATTTATAATTCAGGCATTTCTAAAGACAACCTTCTTATCTGGATGACGAAAGAAGAGTGGAACTCTGTTTTAGAAACAAATCTGAATGGCTTTTTTAATGTAAGCCGCGCTGTTGTTTTTTCCATGTTAAAAGTGAAGCGGGGCCGTATTGTTGTTATATCCTCTGTATCGGGTCAGATCGGTCAGGCAGGTCAGGTAAATTATTCAGCCTCGAAAGCGGGATTGATTGGAGCTGCAAAAGCTCTTGCCCGCGAAGTAGGCAAAAAGAATATCTGCGTTAATGTAGTTGCTCCGGGTTTTATTGAAACAGACATGACCAAGGATATCCCCACTGATCAGGTTTTGCCTCTGATTCCTCTTAACCGCATTGGAAAAGCTGAAGATGTTGCATCTGTTGTTCATTTCCTTTCGACAGAAGAACATATGTATATCCATGGACAGGTGATTGGAGTTAACGGCGGCCTCGCAATGTAGTTTCTTCTTGATTTTTCCATGTGCAATCGAGAAGGCGACGTGTCAATATGAAAAAATATGATGATATAGTGATTGGAAGCGGGATCAGCGGATTGACCATGGCGTTGCTGCTTGGCATGCATGGTCACCGGGTGTTGTTGCTCGAAAAAGCTCCGCACATCGGTGGTTCCCTATCCCGGTTCAGAAGAAGAGGCGTTGCCTTCGACACGGGGTTTCATTTTACCGGCGGGCTTCATGCAGGAGGAATTCTCACTGATATTCTGTCTTTTCTCGGTATCCGTGATTTCATTGAGCCAATCTTTGTTGGCGAATCCTATCGAAATCGATTCATTTTTTCCTCATCAAACAGAGAATTCGATCACCCGAGCGGTATTGAAAATATTAAAAAAAGCTTAAAAGGGTATTTCCCCGGCGAGACAAGCGGCATTGACCGGTATTTTGAAAAGATTCAGTCGGTGTGCCAACGGACACCTGCACTCAATATTCATAACAATACCATTACTCCGCCCAATCTCGATGAAGATTATATTTCACTTGATTCAGTATTGAAAGATATGACATCCAATCTGCTTCTGAGGGGACTTCTCTCAGGATATGTTATGTGTTACGGGGTAAGGCCAGATGAAATATCATTTGCCAATCACAGCAGAATGGTTCTCAGTTTTTATGAGTCGCTTGCCTGTGTCAAGAACGGCGGAGATGCCTTTGTGCATGCCTTTGAACAAAAATTTAAAGAATACAATGTTGAGGTACAGTGCGGAACGACGATACGGGAATTTGCCGATATTCAAAATTGCATCGTAAAACGTTTCGTTCTGAGCACCGGAGAAGAGATAGCAGCGGACTCGTGTATCCTGGCAATCCATCCAAAAGAAATTCTGAAGATGCTGCCCGAAAAGCATTTCAGTAAGGCTTTTGCGGATCGCATTACATCGTTTGAATCTTCGATCGGTATTTTTACTGCTTTTGGAATGCTGAAACCTGATGCACGTGATCCTTATCCCGATTCTGGCATCACATCGATTTTCCCGAACGATGATGTAAATTACTTGCTTGATCCTGCATACCAAGGCGATCCTGCTCAGGTAATTATTAAATTAGTCGATGAGAAGGACGAGAAAAAGGGAATCTGTATTCTTGAGCCTTCCTTTCCCGAAGAAGTAATGCACTGGAAAGACACCCAAAGAGGGAGCCGGCCTCAGGAATACCTTGATTACAAAAAACATCGTATCGAAGCGATGAAAAAATATCTTTTGAATGTTTTTCCTTTATATCAGGACAATCTCGAGATTGTTGACTCTGCATCGATACTGACCTTCAAGGAGTATCTTAACAGTCCCGATGGAAGCGCCTATGGGATCAAACAGAAAATGGGACAGTTTAATCTTATTGGCAAGCTTCCTCTTCATAACGTATTTGCAACCGGCCAAAGCGCGCTGTTGCCCGGTATTATCGGCGCCATGATGTCGTCGCTTATTGTTGGCCGCGCAGTCATTGGAAAGGGGCGGTACGGCAAACTGCTCAGTCAAACGGTATGTCATTCAAACGGGTAGTCATAACAGGGATGGGTGTTGTTTCTCCCTTCGGCAATGGCGTGTCTGTGCTCATGCAGGGCATCGAGCAGGGCAGGAGTGCTGTGCAGCGCATGGAAGATTGGGATCGCTACATCGGGCTTCAGAGTCTCGTTGGTGCACCGGCTGAAGTGAAGGATGAGAAACGCATCCCGCGTCAGAAGCGGCGTTCCATGGGGCGTATGAGCATTTTTGCCGCTCAGGCAGCAGAAGAAGCGCTTGTTGATGCAGGCATAACGCTTGCCCAGGAGGACAGGTGGCGGATTGGATGCATTATCGGCTCAACCATGGGCAGCGCAAAAAGCATTAACGACGCTTTTGAGATCATACTTCCGAATAAGGATCTTGGCCAGCTGAACTCCACTATGTTCTTTCAGTGCATGTCGCATACTGCGGCAGTGAACGTCGCACAGTATCTCGGCTTGAACGGATCGATTATGGCGCCGGCTGCCGCATGCGCATCGGCACTCCATGCCATCGGCATCGGATACGATCTGATTAGACTTGGCAGACAAGACGTACTTCTGTGCGGCGGCGCGGAAGAACTGCATCCGACCGTAACCGGGTCATTTGATATTCTTTTTGCGACATCTGCAAAATATAATGCGACACCACAGGACACTCCACGACCTTTTGACAAAGACCGTGACGGGCTGGTCTGCGGCGAAGGAAGCGGCATTCTTGTCCTGGAGGAGTATGAACACGCCCGGAAACGGAATGCCGTGATTCACGCAGAAGTGCTTGGTTTTAATACGACAGCAAACGGTTTTCATGTAAGCCAGTCGAACAAGGAATCCATGGTCGCATGCATGAAACAGGCAATGAATGATGCAGGCGTGAATCCCGGGGACATCGATTATATCAATGCGCATGCAACGGCGACGATCCAGGGAGACCAGGAAGAAGCAGAGGCTATCCGGGATATATTCGGCACATCGGTTCCCGTCAGCAGTCTGAAGGGGTATATCGGTCATACGCTTGGCGCTTCGGGCGCGATCGAATTGGCGGCAAGTCTCACGATGATGAAACAGAATGTAATTTATCCAACAAAGAATCTGAAAACCGTCAGTCCTGATTGTGAAGGCATCCAGCATGTGCTGCAGCCGATTTCCAAAAAGATATCCACGGTGCTGAAAAATGGGTTCGCATTCGGCGGCATCAATGCAGCACTGGTTTGTAAAAAATTTTAGCAGGGTTTGTTTACTCTCTCGGAGGAATGCATGACTGAGCAGGAAATTATCGAAAAAACAAATAAAGTATTTGAAGAATCTTTTGAAATCGAAAAGGACAAGCTTGTGCCGACTGCCCATATTTTTACCGATCTCGGGCTTGACAGTCTCGATATTGTTGACCTTGTCGTCGCGCTTCAAAACAGTTTCGGGGTAAAAATCAGGAATGAAGAACGGGTACGCGATATCCGGACACTTCAAGACATTTATCAATTTATTTTTACGATTAAAAAAGAAGAAATCGACAAAAAATCATAAGATGACGGATCGCTTAAAATACTATTTATTGAATCTGTATTTTTATCCGTTGTTTCTTTTTTTTTCGGCATTTGTAATTCCCGTGCTGACCATTGTGATTACCATTCTGGGAATTCTTGTTTTGCCGGAACGCCAGACATGGAGACGCTTTCGGCGTGCAATCAACTGGTACGGCAAGATTGTTATGGCCATACCGTTTCCGTTCATTCGGGTTCAGTATGAGCACAGTGAAAAAAACGATCAAGACGGACCGTTCATTATTGTCTGTAACCATCGATCTGCAGCGGACGCATTTCTGATGGGCGTATTGCCATATGAACTTGTACAAATTGTGAACGTATGGCCGTTTCGACTGCCTGTGCTTGGACAGTACGCAAAATTCGCCGGATACCTGAATATTCGGATGATGCAGTACGATCAGTTTATAACAAAGGCTTCTCGATTATTGGAGGAAGGCGTTTCAATCGTTTTTTTTCCAGAAGGAACACGATCAACGGATCAAACTATGAGAAATTTTCACAGTGCCGCCTTCCGGCTTGCCTACGCTGCAAAGGCTTCAATTGTGCCGCTTTGCATATCCGGCAGCGATATCATCATGCCGAAAGGGTCGGCTCTGCTAAGATCGGGGATGGTCAAAATTCGCCAGCTTCCTCCGATTGCCTGGAATGACTACAAAGATCTGACAGTATTTGCCTTCAAAAACAGAGTCTGGAAAATTATGGATCGTGAGCTTGCCATGATGGAGAACAGGGCATGACGCCGTTCAAACACCGGGAGACAATCGAATTCCTGAAATGGGAAGCAATCAAAGCTGAGCAGGAACGTCTTTTGCAGCAGCATCTGGCGTACGCCGAATCTTATTCGCCATATTACCGGAAGTTATTCCAATCCCATACTATACAGAGCAATAAGATTTCGCTTGATTCCCTGCACACGCTTCCTCTGACTGATAAAACGTGTCTCGCAGAACAGAACGGAGATTTTCTGGCCGTACCCATGTCGAAGATCGTTGATATTGTCTTATCTTCCGGAACCACCGGAAAGCCAACGACGATTATGTATACGGAAGACGATTTGCAACGGCTGGAATATAATGAAGTCATTTCTTTTACCAGTTGCGGTTTGACCTCTGATGACGTCGTTTTG
>JBAZLV010000019.1:0-36657 GCA_041650055.1 Nitrospirota bacterium
CCCAATTTAATGTATTCCTTCAGGCAGCGGAAACAGGGGGAGTTATCAAGGGGTTTGCAGCGCCGGGAATGGCTGCTCTTTCCCGTAAGGAACTGGATGATCTAACCGCTGAGGCAAAGATCTTCGGCGCAAAGGGTCTTGCATGGATTAAAATAACTGCTTCGGGATTCGAGTCTCCCATTGCAAAGTTCTTTCAGGATGGCCAGCTTCAAGCCGTCGCAGAACGACTCCAGGCAAAATCCGGAGACCTTGTGTTGTTTATTGCCGATAGCTATAAGGTTGCATCCGACACGCTTGGCTATCTTCGTCTGCTCATCGGAAGAAGATTGAATCTTATTGACGAACAGAAGCTGAACTTTCTGTGCGTAGTTGATTTTCCCTTGCTTGAGTGGAATGCAGAAGAAAAACGCTATGAGGCCATGCATCATCCGTTTACGTCTCCGCGAGATGAGGATGTCGAGCTGTTAAAAACTGACCCGCTTAAGGTCAAAGCAAAGGCATATGACATCGTTTTAAACGGTTCAGAAATCGGTGGAGGCAGCATCCGGATCCACCGGTCGGAAATCCAGTCGCAAATGTTCAGCCTCTTGAATATTACACCAGAAGATGCCGGGAAAAAATTTGGTTTTCTTCTTGAAGCGCTTCAGTACGGCGCCCCGCCGCATGGAGGTCTTGCCTTCGGCCTGGACAGAATAACAGCAATGTTATCAGGAGCAACCTCAATTCGCGATGTTATTGCGTTCCCGAAAACTCAGAAAGCGACGTGTCTTATGACCGATGCGCCCTCGTTTGTTTCGCCAGCCCAGTTGAAGGAACTTTCTATCAAGTTGAATATTATTGAATAGAAGAAAATACGGCAATCTCCACTTCCCTTAATTACGGGCATGTCCACAAAGAAAAATAACATTATACTCATCGGAATGCCGGGAGCGGGAAAAAGCACGATAGGAATCATTCTGGCTAAATTTCTTTCTCGTGATTTTCTCGATACTGATGTCCTTATCCAGGTTACCGAGGGGCGATCTCTGCAGGATATCATTGATAAGGATGGATATCTGGCTTTACGCGCGATTGAAGAACGTGTCCTGCTTGACCTGCATTGCAAAAATCATATCATTGCAACCGGCGGAAGCGCTGTGTATAGTAATGCTGCAATGGAATATCTGAAACAGGAAGGGATTGTTGTTTTTCTCGATGTCGATATCGCTATTCTCAAAAAGAGACTTCAGGATATTCACTCGCGAGGGCTGGTAAAGCGGCCGGAGCAAAGCCTGGATGATTTATATGCTGAACGGCTTTGTCTTTATAAAAAATATGCCGATATCACCGTATTAAGTTCAAATTTATCTCAGGAAAATATCTGTGATGCTATTATAAAGCAATTAAATCAATAAATTAGCGCGCAAATTTTTTTTACCTTTGACTTGACAATATCATGCTCATATTATATATATAAATCATATAAGATTAGGAGATGTCAATGGCTGCTAAAAGAGATTTTTACGATATTTTAGGCGTTAAAAAAGATGCCACGGAAAGTGATATAAAAAAAGCATTTCGAAAGCTTGCAAGAAAATACCATCCTGATATCAATCCTGGCGATAAAACCGCAGAACAAAAATTCAAGGAATTAAATGAAGCATACGAAGTTTTATCTGACTCAAAGAAAAAACGACAGTATGACCAGTTCGGTCATATGGCATTTGAGCAGGGTTTTAATCCGAATGCCGGTTTTAACCAGGGCCAAGGTTTTGAGGGATTTACACAAGGAGGAGGATCGTTTTCCGGGGGAGGATTTGAGGATATATTCGGAAGCATTTTCGGTGAACGGCCGACCAGAACTCGAGGTCCTCAACGAGGTGAAGACATTACCTACGCTGTTGAAGTTGATTTCGAAGACGCTCTCTTTGGAAGAACCATGCAGGTTGATGTCCGGCGAGATGTTCCCTGTACAATCTGCGGAGGAACGGGTTCGCAGGCCGGTTCATCTTCGGTAAGCTGTCCGACTTGTAAAGGCAAAGGAACCGTTGCGCAAGGAAGAGGTTTTATGCACTTTTCACAAACCTGTCCCACCTGTCATGGAACAGGAACCATGAATCCAAATCCATGCAGGACATGCAATGGAAAAGGCATTATATCGAAATCCGATAAAATTAACGTAAAAATTCCACCAGGAGTTGATAACGGTTCCCGGATTAGAGTTGCGGGAATGGGTGAACCAGGAACGCACGGAGGATTGCCAGGAGATATTTTTATTGTTACGAAGGTGCGGCCTCATTCCTATTTCGAGCGAAAAGGCGATAATCTTTATTCTGAAGCACGAGTTACTGTGACTGAAGCTGCATTAGGTGCAAAGATTGAAATCCCTACCATTGATGGCATGGTTTCTCTTACCGTTCCGCCAGGAACTCAAACAGGCCAGCAGCTTAAACTGAAAGGGAAAGGGGTTCCTCATCTTGGTGGAAGCGGAAAAGGAGACCAGTATGTAACGGTCCGAGTGGTAACTCCCACAGAATTATCACAAAGAGAAGCAGAACTTTTACGAGAATTAGACCGGCTGCATCCTTCCAATCCGCGCAAGGATATTACGTTTCGAGGATTCAGAAGAGGGTAATAGTACAACAAAACCCGCGAGCAGATAGTACGAGTGGAGTAAACCATGGTTATTCGTGAACATCGTTTATTTATGATCAGCGTTGTTTCAGAAATGCTTGGCATTCATCCTCAGACATTGAGGCTCTATGAACGTCAAGGATTTATAAAACCCAAACGAACAGAAGGCAACACCCGACTGTATTCTGAAGAGGATGTCGAAAAGCTCGAAATGATTCTTCGATTAACACGGGACCTCGGGATTAATCTTGCCGGAGTCGAGGTTATTCTCTCGATGCGGGAAAAGATGGAACAGATGCAGCACGAAATGCAGCAAACCATAGAAGAATTGAAAGAGCAGCTTGCCAGGGATATCCGCAGGCGTGAAGAATTAAATGCTCTCGTCCCGATTAAAAAGATTAAAGTCTCACGAAAAGAATAAGAGTCAGCACCAGGGTACATAATGAAAGAAATTAAGGAAACACAGGCAATACGCGGAGGAATATATGGCACGTTTTGAAAAACTTACCATTAAGGCGCAGGAAGCTGTTCAAGCAGCGCAGGAAGAAGCAGGCAAACGGCATCATCAACAGGTGGAGCCTGAACATATTTTGCTTACGCTTATCAACCAGACGGATGGAGTCGTCCAGCCATTATTAAAAAAACTCGGCGCAGATGCAGGCAGCATCGTATCTGATATCGAAAAAGCGTTAGATCGACTTCCCAGGGTAGAAGGTCTTGTCCAGACCTATCTTTCTCCACGACTGAGCAAACTTTTTACCCTGGCGGAGCAGGAGGCTGAACGCCTGAAGGACGAGTATATCAGCACCGAACATCTTTTGATTGCAGCTGCGGAGGGAGATGGCCCTGCTCAAGATATTCTTACACAGCATAATGTTACCAGAGACATGATTTTTACGGTTTTGGTTGAAATACGAGGAAGCCAGCGCGTTACCGATCAAAATCCGGAAGATAAATATCAAGCGCTTACGCGTTATGGAAAAGACCTTACCGAGCTCGCGAGGCGCGGAAAACTCGATCCTGTGATCGGGCGAGATGAAGAAATACGCCGGGTCATACAGGTACTCTCGCGACGCACCAAAAACAACCCGGTTCTCATCGGTGAGCCGGGCGTCGGTAAGACTGCCATTGCTGAAGGGTTGGCCCAGCGGATCGTGAGCGGAGATGTCCCGGAAGGATTAAGGGACAAACGTGTTATTGCTCTCGATATGGGCGCTTTGATCGCAGGAGCAAAATACCGCGGTGAATTCGAAGATCGATTGAAAGCCGTTTTGAAAGAGGTGAGCGAGGAAAGCGGCAACGTGATTTTATTCATTGATGAACTGCATACCGTTGTTGGAGCAGGCGCGGCAGAAGGTTCTATGGATGCATCGAACATGTTAAAACCCGCGCTTGCACGAGGCGAGCTGCGCTGTGTCGGCGCAACTACATTAAACGAATATCGAAAATACATAGAAAAGGACCCTGCGCTCGAACGCCGGTTCCAACCGGTTATCGTGCGAGAACCGTCAGTTGAAGACACGATTTCGATACTGCGCGGTCTCAAGGAACGATACGAAATTCATCATGGCGTGAAAATAAAAGATTCAGCACTCGTGAGTGCTGCGATCCTGTCTCACCGGTACATCGCGGATCGCTTTCTTCCTGACAAGGCGATTGACCTGATCGATGAAGCGGCGTCACGGCTCCGGATGGAGATTGACAGTATGCCGGCGGAACTCGATGCGGTCGAGCGCAGAATACGTCAGCTTGAAATTGAGCGTGAGGCTGTGAAAAAGGAACAGGACCGGGCTTCCAAAGACCGACTTGCCGGCATTGAAAAAGAGCTGAAGGAACTTGACGAAAAAAGGAATTCGCTGAAAATCCAATGGCAGGCGGAAAAAGCGAGCATTCAGATGATACGAAACATCAAAGAACAGATTGAGCAGACGAGAATCGACGCTGATAAAGCTGAACGCCAGGGAAATCTCGGACAGGCAGCGGAACTTCGCTATGGAAAACTGCTCGAGCTCCAGAAACGGCTTGAATCCGAATCAGGAACGCTTGCTGAAGTACAAGCGAAGCAAAAAATATTGAAAGAAGAAGTAGACGACGAGGATATAGCCGAAATTGTATCCAAATGGACCGGCATCCCGGTGACCAGGATGCTCGAAGGAGAAATGCATAAACTTCTGCACATGGAAGAGCGGCTCCGGATGAGAGTTATCGGTCAGGATGAAGCCATTGTAGCGGTCTCTGATGCTGTCCGCCGTGCACGAGCAGGCATTCAGGACCCAAACCGGCCGATCGGAAGTTTCATTTTTATGGGTCCAACAGGTGTCGGCAAGACAGAGCTTGCACGAGCGCTTGCAGGGTTTCTGTTCGACGACGAGCAAGCCATGGTCAGGATTGATATGTCTGAATACCAGGAACGGCATACGGTTTCTCGGCTGATTGGAGCGCCTCCCGGGTATGTGGGTTATGATGAAGGCGGTCAATTAACTGAAGCAGTTCGGAGAAGACCTTATTCCGTCATTTTGTTCGACGAGATTGAAAAAGCGCATCCTGAAGTGTTCAATACGTTGCTTCAGCTTCTCGATGATGGAAGATTGACGGATGGCCATGGCCGCACAGTTGATTTCAAGAATACCGTCATTATCATGACATCAAATATCGGGAGCCAGTATATCCAAGAGCTTCGGAATGATGAACAGGAAATGCGGAGAAGGGTTACCGAAGCAATGCGGCAGCATTTCCGTCCGGAATTTTTAAACCGCGTTGATGATATAATTATTTTTCATCCACTCGATCCAGATATCCTAAAGAAAATCGTGGAAATTCAGATAAGTCTTGTTCAGAAGCGTCTTGGGGATAAAAAAATAAGTATTGACCTGACGGATGCAGCCAAGGAACTTCTTGCTGAAGAAGGTTTTGATGTTGTTTTCGGCGCCCGACCGCTGAAACGGGTTATTCAACGGGACGTTTTAAATCCATTGGCCTCAAAAATTCTCTCCGGTGATGTGAAAGACGGAGCAAAAATTATCGTTGATCGAAAAGGAAGGAATTTGGAATTTCGCATTGCGTGATTTCAATTTCCATGAAGGTTTTTTATAAAACTATGTGGCGACAAAAATATGGTTAAAAAAAAACTACTGTGATATACTTCTGGTAGATTTTTGATAGTTTTTAAACAGCAGGTGCCTGGATGTCCAATTCAAACATAAAATCATCTTCAGTAAAAAAAGGGAAAACCGCAGGACAACGGCATGATTTTAAAACCCTTTTTTATCAAAAACTTACAGAAACCCATCTTTTTTATGATATTGCAAAGATAATTGCTTCCGAATTGGAACCTTCCGAACTGATTCAAAAAATCATGGCTTCAATCGGGAAAACAGTGGTTTTTGAAGATGCGTCCCTGTACGTTATGAAAAAGGATCTGACAGGTCTTGAAGCGGTTTATCTGCATAATCCTCATTTTGTAACCGGCATGACGGAAACCATTCATTTTGACGGAGGAGCACCTGGTATTATCGCCGCCAGCGGAGAACCATTGTTCCTTGAAGACACGACCTTTTTCGAGAGTTATCTCCATCATCCTGCAGAACAAAAAAAACAAGGGTGTTACATCGGCATTCCATTGAAAAATGAAAATCACGTGGAAGGGGTCATTGGATTCAGCCATAAAAAACCAAAAGCATTTCAGGTAAGAGATTTTGATCTTTTGCGTACGCTGTCTCATTTGATATCGACCGGACTTGAAAAAGCGGAGCTCTTTAGAAAAACCCTGGAACTCGCGCGGGTCGATGAATTGACCGGGCTCCTCAATTACCGGGTGCTTATAGAAAAATTAGAAGAGGAAATCAGGAGAAAAGTTCGTACTGACAGAGAATTTTCGTTCATTATGATTGATATTGATGATTTTAAGCGCATCAATGACCGGTACGGGCATCTTGAAGGAAGCAGTTTGATAGCTCAAATGGGTCCTTTGCTGAAGGCCGCAGTGAGAACCGGAAGCACTGATACCTGTTTTCGGTATGGAGGAGAAGAGTTTTCGGTGATTCTCGCTGAAACAGATATCGAAGAAGCGCTGGCTGTTGCGGAGCGGGTTCGTCAGGCAGTTGATGAGTATCCTTTTACCGTAAAATTAGCACACCCTTCCGAACAGGTAACCATCAGCCTTGGCGTGTCCACCATGGAGCAGGGGAATGTAAAATCAGTTCCCGAATTGATTCATGAAGCCGATATTGCCTTGTATCGTTCCAAAGCCCTTGGTAAAAACCGAGTAACCGGTTATTGTGAATCCTTAACCATGCCGCAATTTTGAATCACTACCTATAACTTCTTCCTTGCATCTCAATTTGCCTGCCTCTTGAACCAGCGTTGACTTGTTTCCTGCTCTTCAGTACAATTATCCACAAACATTCTTAAAGGAGGAAACGGGATGGCGCAATCTTACGACGCAATTATTATTGGAGCAGGGCCGGCAGGACTGACTGCCGCGATTTATCTTGGACGGGCAGGACAAAAATGTGTTGTACTTGAGAAAGATTTTGTCGGAGGATATACGGCAAAAATCGCGCACATTGAAAATTATCCCGGATATGAATCGATTAATGGGATGGATCTTACTAAAACCATGGCAAAGCAGGCAGAAACATTTGGTGCTCTAATCCAGTATCCTGTCGAGGTCGTGAATCTTGATCTTCAACACCAGATGAAGCGAATACGTACACGCGAGGAAGACTATGAAGCTCCTGTTGTGATTATCGCGATCGGAGTTGCTCGGAAAAAATTGGAAATTCCCGGCGCCAGTGATTTTCTCGGAAAGGGAGTTTCCTATTGCGCTACCTGCGATGGCGCATTTTTCCGCGGGAAAACGGTTGCGGTGATCGGCGCCGAGGACGAGGCTGCTGAAGAAGCGCTTCATCTTGCAGAGCTTGCTGAAAAAGTGATTTTGATACCGCACAAAAAACCATCGATTGTTGAATCACTCGAGGCACGGCTTATGGCAAAGCCGCAGATAGAAATCCATCCTGTTGCTCAAATCAAGGAAATTATCGGCGAGGACGTGGTTACCGGTCTGACAATCATTCAGGAAGAACAGGAATCAACTTTGAAAGTTGATGGTGCTTTTATTGCAATGGGTTCAACCCCGATATCATCGCTTATCCAGAATGCAGGGGGTGGGGTCGATGACCGCGGCATTCTGGTTGTGGACAGAAATCAGCGAACAAATATTGATGGCATGTATGCAGCAGGCGACTGCACCGGCGGCGGAATGCAGATTGTCTGCGCTGCGGGAGAGGGGGCGGTCGCCGGAATGCGAGCAGCCGCATATCTCAGGAAGATAAAAGGCACCAGGCAACCGGCGCCTTAAAATGCAGATTGACCCGGAAAGCATAAAGAGGTATCATCTTTTCTAACGCATATTTAAAAAACGGCGTGTGCATGTTTCTTGACCTGTACTTATACTTACGATATCGGAGGTTTTCATGCTTAGCATAACTGCCGTGCCTGGATTGGGCACGGGTGCGCTCGGTCTTTTTTCAGACATCGGATGGGTTGGAAAAGGAATTACTATTACGCTTATGGGTTTTTCCATTGTTTCGTGGGCAATGATTTTGATGAAGTATCAATTTTTAAGAAAATCTGAAAAAGAATCGCATGATTTTCTTGCGACGTTTCGGAAAACGAAAAAAGTTTCCGAGCTCCTCATGCACGCGGAAGCACGAAAATACAGTCCGCTTGCGGCTCTTTTTGTAGAAGGACATCGTGAGGCAGAGACCATCATCAAAACACTTCCGACTCAGGGAGTAACTGACGAAGAACGGGCGATTCTGGCGACCGAGCTGGAACGGCTGCTGAAAATAACGACCCAGGATGAAATTTCATATATGGAGCGCTATCTTGCATTTTTAGGAACAACCGGTACCGTCGGACCGCTTCTCGGTCTTTTCGGGACCGTATGGGGAATCATGGATGCATTTTACGGTATCGGACTGAAAGGAGCAGGAGATATCGGCGCACTTGCTCCAGGACTTGCCGCAGCACTGATCTGCACGATCTCCGGATTATTCGTGGCGATTCCTGCGGTGATCGCCTATAATTATTTTTCTGACAAAATACGAAACATTGCGATTCGGTGCGACTCGTTCTCGATGGAATTTCTGAGCTTTGTTGAGCGTCATATTGTTCGAGGCCGCTCATGAGTTTTGAACGGAGAGAGCGAAATATTATCCGTGAAATAAATCTGGTGCCCTTGATCGATGTTCTGCTTACCGTACTGTTTTTTTACATGATCGTGTCGCCGATGCTGAGCAGAGGACTCGATGTCAATCTTCCGAAATCCGAAGTAAACACCGTGAAGCCGGAAGACCGGGTGGTACTTACCGTCACCCGGGCGCAGGAGATATTTGTGGAAAAGGAACGGGTCAGCATTAGCCGCTTGCGGAGCGTGCTTGATTCCATACGCCAGTCAAAGCCCCAGGTGAATGTCTACCTGCGGGCAGACCGCGATGCTCCGTACGGTGCGGTGGTGCAGGTTATGGATGTGGTAAAACGCGCGGGAATTGATCGATTGGGCATGGTGACTGAACCTGCACCAGGTGGTGAGAGCAGCAGATGAGGTTTCGATCAGGGATGCGGATTGGCCAGTCGAGCTCTGAATTGACACTGGCTGTCGTTTTCTCTTTTTTTATCCATGTGCTTCTCGGGCTTGCTTCTGCTTTTCTGTATGTGACGGGAATCCCAAAGCATCATGTGCCTCTTTATGAGCCGGTTATCCTGGTCGATCAGGTACAGCATTTGCCCGACATCCCCCGACTAAAACCGAAGCCTGCTCCTCCGGTAGAAAAACCGCTGCCTCCCAAAGCGAACGGTTCTCTGCCGAAACCAAAAGCAATGCCGGATTTTTCGGATCACAAGCCAAAACCCGTTGTTGAACAGGCACAGGAAGCTCGTCAGGAAGAAAAGCAACAGGTGCCATCCGTAAAAACGGAAAGCGTCGCAGTAACAACATCGCAAAAAGATTTTAAATTTTCATGGTATCTCGCTCTTGTACGCGAAAAAATAGGACGGAATTGGAGGCCACCTCCGGACGCACAGAATGCAAAAGCCCGGGTGGTATTTAGAGTAAATCGATCAGGTTGGGTCGATGCCGTAAATCTTGCAGAACAGGCAAGTGGTACCTTCGGGTTTCAACAGGCGGCAATACGGGCAATACGATCATCGAATCCATTCCCTCCCCTTCCTGAGGAGTTTTCAAAATTGTCAGTGGAGTTCAGCGTTGACTTGATGGCAGAATAACAAAGCCTCAGTCAAATAATAATCAATACATCACATCGCATCTTGCTTGTGTGCATAGAAGAGTATGGTTCATGAACGCAGGAAGATTGCTATTTTACGGCGGGCCATTATGCGAAAAATTATTTTTGTTATCCTTGTGGTTTTCATGCTTCTCAGCACTGATGCGGGGTATTCTCAATATTATCTCGGTGTTGTTCAAGGAGAGACAAAAAAAATACCGCTTGCCGTGCTCGATATCTATGATGCAACCGGAAATGGCAGTCTTCGGAAACAGGCTCTTGATGTTCTGCATTCTGATCTCAATCGCTCTGAAATTTTTGAGATCATGGATCCTGATAAACTGGATCTGCATTATACTGAAAAAACCGAGCCGAAACAGGAGGTCATCCGGCGAGGAGGAACGTTTGGGCTTGCCGGAATTATCTGGGCGTCACTCCGCCGGGAAAACAAAAATCTCATATTGTCGGGAAGAGTATATGATGCGGCATCAGGAATGCGGATCGCCAGCAAAGAATACTATGGAAATGAGGAAACGCTCCGGCGGATGATCCATACGTTTGCCGATGAAATTGTTTTCCGTTATACCGGAGAAAAAGGCATTGCAGGGACGCGTATTGCGTATGTTTCTGACAAGACAAAATCCAAAGAACTGTATGTTATGGATTATGACGGACATAATTCCATGCGACTTACCGTTGATCGATCGATTTGCCTTTCTCCGGCATGGATTCCGGACGGAAAAATTCTGGCCTACGTTTCCTATCGAGATAAAAACCCGGATATTTTTGCACTCGATATGCATACAGGGAAACGCTGGAAACTATCAGGAAAAGAAGGACTGAACATTTCACCTTCGTGGTCGCCCGACGGGAAACGCATTGCACTTGCACTCAGCAGAGACGGCTCAGCTGAAATTTATACCATGGCGAAGGACGGAAAAGATCTCGAACGCCTTACGTACGGAACGTATGACAATGTTTCCCCCACCTGGTCACCAACAGGGCGGCAAATAGCCTTTACATCGAGCAGAGGCGGAACTCCTCAAATCTATGTCATGGGAGATGATGGAACCGATGTGCATCGAATCACTTTTGAAGGCGTCTACAATTCATCTCCCCAATGGTCTCCGCGTGGCGACAAAATAGCTTTTGTCTCGCAAGTGAATGGGCTATTTAAGATTGCGATTATGAATACGGATGGTTCAGGATTCCGACTGCTGACAAACGGGCAGGGGAACGATGAGAATCCAACCTGGTCGCCTTCAGGCAGGCAGATTGCCTTCAGCTCCAATCGAGAAGGAAAATCCAATATTTACACGATGAGTGTAAACGGCACAAATATCCAGAGAATTACGCCGAATGATGCAAACTATACATCACCAGCATGGTCGCCCTAATGTTGTTACAAGGATAGTTGTTCGCGTTAGAAACAACCATCAAACACCTTTGATCAGCGTAAACAATCTTGAGATGGAAGTCACCAGCGCCGGTTCGAAATTCATGCTTTGCTTGCCGCCAGGGTGCCTCATCCGTCGCCTGACTAGTTGAGGAGGATTCCATGACCACTCCCATTACCAACTTGAAAGATGAGATGCCTGTGACCAGGGGCGCCATTGCCAGCCGACCGCTCCTGGATATTCCTGGGAGCATGAAGCTCGTGCTCTTTGCCATGGACGAAGGCCAGGAAATCAGCGCCCATACAACACTCTTCCCTGCACAGGTGCACTTGCTGGATGGCGCCATCAGCGTGATGGTGGACAATGCCTGGACCGACCTCGCCCCCGGTGACCAGAAGTCCCTGCCGAAGGGGGTGCCCCACGGTGTGCGCGCCATTGTTCCGTCCCACTGGCTGCTGGTCATGCGACGCAGTGCCAGGAACGAGTAACGTTACCAGCAATTCCTATGACATGAAATCCGGCTCTGAAATTCACTGTATGCGAGAGATAATAAAACCTATGGGAAAAGAATAGCGATTTGTCATGCAGTAATAGGAGTGGGGTTATTTGTTTTTGAATCCAGAATTTTCCGGATGGTAACAAGAAGTTCTTGTGACTGAAACGGTTTTTGAAGAAACCAGGCTGTATTTTTAATGTCTTCCTGATGAGCCACATAATCGATATATCCTGATATTGCCAGTATTCGTATCTCCGGATTAATGATTCGCAGCTGCTTCATCAATTCCTTGCCATTCAGATTCGGCATCACCATGTCAGTGACAACCAAGGCAATATCTTTCGTCTTTTTTCTAAAGATATCGACTGCTGATACGGGATCACTTGTTTGCATAACCGTATAACCATTCATGAAGAGCGCTTCCTGCATTGCGCTTAAAATATCTTTTTCATCATCGACAAGCAGGATTGTTTCCGTACCGGCTATCGGCATGTTTACTTCTTTGTTCACTATGGTTATTGTAGTTTTTGACACGGGAAGAAGAATCGTAAACGTTGTTCCGACGTCAACCCTGCTTTTGAGCAGAATGTAACCATTATGATCCTTTATTGCCCCATAGCACATTGACAGCCCGAGTCCGGTCCCTTTGCCACGGTCCTTTGTAGTGAAAAAAGGTTCAAATATTTTATCTCTAATTTCTTTCGGGATGCCGATGCCTGTATCTGTAATAGTTATCTGGACATATTCATCAGGCTCTATATATGCGGGAATGCCAATCATGCCTTTTGAGATAATCTTATGTTCCGAGGTAATAACAATCCGTCCGCCTTTTGGCATGGCATCGCGCGCATTAATCAGGAGGTTCATGATAACCTGCTCAATCTGGTTGTAATCGCCTCGGATAAAGGGAAGATGTTCGGCCAGTTCCAATTGAATATGGATATTTTTACCGATAACCCGGTCTACCAGTTTTATCGTATCATGGACAACATCATTGAGATTAAGCGTCAGAACTTCATAACTGCTCTTGCGGGCAAAGCCAAGCAGTTTCGTGATCATGGCGCCTGCTTTTCTCGACGCATCTTCAATGACTTGAAGACTTCTATGGCAGCGCGTATCCATGTTTGGAGAGAGCCGTAGGATATCGGTATGCCCCAGAATGGCTGTCAAAACATTATTAAAATCATGAGCAATCCCCCCGGCAAGCACACCGATGGAATCCAACTTCTGAGATTGGAAAAGATGTTCCTGGAGCTGTTTTTTCTCCGAAATGTCGCGGTAAAAAGACTGGACGTATATCTCATCTCCGATTTTTACTGTCTTTGAACTTATTTCAAGAGGTATTCGGGTTCCGTCTTTTTTCAATTGCGTTACTTCAAACACCAGGGATTCACCATTCAGAAGGCGGTTCATTCTAGCCAAGCTGACATCCCTGTTCGGATCTGATTCCAATAACCAAATTGGAGTCCCAATAAGCTCTTCTTTTTCATAACCATGCATTTCACAGGTTTTATTGTTGACATTGATAATTGTTCCGTTTTTGTCCAAAACAACAATACCATCAGTTGCATTTTCAAAAAGAGATCTATGCCATTGTTCGGATTTTTGAAGTTCAAGGGTTCTGTCCCGGACGGTATCTTCCAGTGTTAGCGAATATTCTTGCAACTGCTTTTTTTGCTGGTCTAGATCATATTGTAGGCTTAATTCATTAACCATCATTCGTTGGTTTTGAGTTCTCCAAGTAAGACAAATAGCATATGTAGAAGCAATAAAAATATTATTTGCTATGAAGGCTTGAGGGTTAGTTATATTATCAAGAAAAATTATAGGAATAAAATAAATTGCATAAATAGATAAACTAGCTAGAATTGATAACTGTAAACTAAATGGGATTAGTCCAAGAGTAGCAATTATGAGTAAATTCATTCCTGCGTAATAAGTAGAAGCATGACCGCCGAAAGACAGAATCATGAGTTCTATTGTGGCTGCAGAAAAAACCATCGCAAAATACATAATTGCATATTGATAATTTTTATTTCTTTTTAATCTGTTTAGAAAAAACAATAGAACAAAAATCGAAGTTATTCCTACTCTATAGATAAAAAATTTTTTGAAATTTTCAGGAGTAATAAAATAATCAGCTATGCCAATGAAAGGAAAGAGAACAATGCCAAGGAGAATTGCGGCTTGAACCCAGAATTGGGCTTTTTGGGAGATCAGTTCTTCTAGATACCGATCTTTTTCTATCATGTGTTGCATTATATCATCACATTTTTAGAACTTCAATTCTTTTTATAAAAAAAGGGCACCATTTGGGTGCCCTCAGATGGTTCATTTCTCGGCGATAAAAAAGACAACTACACCTGATTTTTCTCTCGTACTCGTTAATGTAGAAGTTTCAATTCCTGCTTTTTCAAGAATATTTAACATATCTTCTTCCGTACGTAAGAAAAACGCATCCCAATTAAGAAGCCAGCTATTGTCAAACGTTTTATATTTTCGACGGTCCTTAAATGACATAATAAGAGATCCACCGGGATTTGTTAATTTGTAGAGCGATGAAAGGAGTCTTATAAGTATGTCATCATCTAAATAATCAAAAAAACCAACACTGTAAATTACGTCTTGCATTCCGAATTCTTTCAAATTTCTTTCATGGTTAATCATCTTGATTGCATTATACTTACGAAAACTAATATTATCTGATAAAAGTCCAGCGCTTGAAAAACGATTTGCAGCAAATTCAAGCGCATCTCCATCAAAGTCCAAACAAGTGATATTAGCACCTGATTCTACAATATCAGATGTAAGTTCAAACACTTCGCGACACGATCCACAGGCAACATCTAGAATCTTTGTGGAAATGGGTTTATTGCGTTTGTTTAACTCTAATCGAACTAATTCGCGTAACAGTTCTTTCCTTTCTCTTACCGCTACTGACAATGTTGTTCCAAGAAAATATCGATCTAAATAAAAACCTATTCCTGATGACATAGCAGCATTTCGATAAACAAATTCTATCATATAGTAATCGCCTGGATATCCTTGCGGCCATATTCTTGCTCGGTTGCAAAAACTTTTTTCAAAATATTTTTTAGTTTTTTCTCTAAAATTTTCACGAATTGGTTTGAGAACGGTTTTGTCATATCCGACACTTTGCTCAAGTTCTTCGGTCGCTTTACACATATCCATCATTGTTTTGGTTGTTACAATAAGAAGCTCGTCTTGACTTGCGGTTTGATCGGTGCTTCTCCTGTCAATGTATTCCAGTCTCGCATTAAATTCTTCAATAGCACTATCTAAAAAATGTATATATTTTTCAGATGGGTCTTTAATCAAAAAACTTTGTTTTGCGACTTCATCCAGTTGATTCACATTGTCTTCATATTTTATTGTATTCTGCATTGTTGCCCCCCTCTAATGAATTTATCCGTATTAGCAAATTTAAATAAAGCATAGAAATAGTCGAATGTGTCATGAGATTATCTTTAGCATTTCCCCTCCTTAAACCTGGCTCATATTTTTTGTAATCAGATAGCAAAAGGAAGTATTTAATTTCATTGTGCTCATTGCGTCTTCAGAAAAGCCTGCACAATTGAACAAATTGCTCAACTGCTGTTCACTCTTGGATTTCAAACCATCCCAGTCTAATAACCATTGATATGCTTCATAGTGATGCATATCTGTATTCATAAGTGCTATAATTAATTTTCCATTCGGTTTGAGCATGGTGTAAAGGTTTTTAAATAATTTTTCAAGGAGGTCTTCTGAAAGATAGTCAAAGTAAGTGGTACTGTAAATAATATCTTGCATTCCGTATTCTCCTTACTGCTGCTTCATAGTCAAATAACTTCAGAGGATTGTATGTAAAAAATTCAACATTATCTGATAAAAGCCCAGCACTTGAAAAACGATCAAGTGCAAAGTTAAGCGCTTCAGGGGAAATATCGATACAGGTGTATTTTGCTTGAGATGATTGAATTTCCATTGCTAGATCAAAAACTTCACGACAGGAACCGCAACCGATATTAAGAATTTTTGGGGTGTTTCTCGTTTTTAATTCCTCCTCTAAAATAGTGCGAAGAGTAGTAATACGCTCTCTTATGCCGATTGCGATAGGTAATGATAGAAAGTATTTATCCAAATAAAAACCGATTCCTTGGGATAAAGGCCGATTTCTGTAAGCTATCTCGATAGTTTCGAAATCACCTTGCTGCCCTCGCGGCCAAACTCTGCATCGGTTAATACAGTAACTTTTTGACAAGATTTGGTTTGTTTTTTCTCGAAAGTAACGTTGTGCTGTTCTGATGGCATGTGAATCATTGATGTGTTGCTCAAACTGTGCACAGGTGTGAAGCATTGCATCATTAATCATAATTATTTCTGCAAGTAATTGCTCTTCATTTGCATCCGATTTGTTGCATCGTGCTTCAAAGTTTTCGAGTCGCTGCATATATTCTGTAATCTTCTTGTCAAGCGATTCAATATAGGGAGCCGATTGCTCATGAATAATTCCTCTGTTTTCTCCTGTTACATATAATAGTGAGTCCCGCATATTGCTCCCCAGATGCAAATATAATTGAATGAGTTCTATATGTTAGCGATTTGATTTACCTAAAAAAAGAAGACGTGGTTTTTCAAATTGCAACAAAGTATTCAACCGTTATCTAAGAAAAAGAATGGAAACGGTTTGCAGTTTGCTTGTTTTTTACGGAAATTAGGGAGATGGGTGTTGCAATGAAAACGAGAATAATCTATCGTAAATTTAGAGTCAATTGAAAGTATTGGCAATCACAATGTCTTGCGCATTGTTTCTTGGGAAGGACAGAGCTGATTGCAGGATGCTGCATTCTGGGACACTAAATTTTTAGCGCCTCTTTTGTTTTCTTGTAAAAAAAATAAAATTGGGATATTTTATAGCGTAATTTAAAAAACGGAGGTCTTATGTCTGTGCTATCTCTTGGAACAAAGGTAAAGATATTTTTTGGCGGATTCTTGCTTCTTGTTCTCGTGCTGCTCTACAGTTATTTTATTGCTGATACGGTTACCACGAGGATTACTGACGCTCAAATGACAACAGTTGGCGGACGATTCATGGTTGCAACGGAGTATAATCCGATGATAAATGAAGATATCTGGTACCGGTTTAAATTTGATTCGGGAACCGTACAAAATGAAGCGATACGGCTAAAAGGAAAGCAGGTAAAAATCAAGAAATACGGATGGCGAATCCCGATGTTTTCGATGTATGAAAACATTGTATGGATAAAAGAAGTTCAATAAACCCTGAATGAAATTCCATTCAGGGTTGTCTGATTTTAGCAGAACCTTGAGCACGTAATAGGATTATGGTCCGGAAGCATCCTTACCACCGCCACTACTGCTGGATTGATTGAGAATAGCAGGATCTGGTTGAATATGTATCGTTATCATACTGTCTTGCAGGGTATACCAGGTCAGCAGAGTCTCCGAAACACCAATTTCTGTTGGTACATATAACGCTTTCATTTCATACCCGATAGTTCCCTTGCCCGCATCAATACTTCGCAGGATTGATTTCCAGACCGTGTATGATGAACATTTTATGAATGCTTCCGCTTCTGCAAGTGCTTGCAGTGCCGGGACTCCTTTTTTTACCTTGTACATGGCATCCAGAGCTACAACATCAAAGTTCATAATAGCCTGCTCATTCAGTAAGATGGCGACGTTTTCCATGTCATCAGTGAATCTGCATCCATACAGTATAAGCGTATATGTGCCGGTAATTTCCGTGGGATATGCTGATCGTGAAGTAAGCTGCAGAGAAGGCGCGCAGGAAGAAAGAATTATCCCACTCATGAAACACAGAATAAATATCTCCAGTTTGTTTATTTTGTTCATACATTCCTCCTGATGCCAGTATATCAGAATCTTCATGTTCACACGATAAGAACTAGAACTTAGTTTTTGAGGCTTTTTTGGATACCCGCGGAGCCTGCCCCAGCATGATTAGAGCAGGGGCGAGCATGAAGGCTTATTGAGACATGGGAAATTTTGAGATAGGTTCTAATACAAACGCATTTACTAGGGTGTCATTGCGAGAAGCCTAGCGACGAAACAATCCGGTATTAACAACGAGATTCCCACGCTCCCTGCAGTCGCTCGCAATGACAGAGCAACAAAACTTTCTGCGTTTGTATTAAATCACGCCGTTTTTTTGCGAATTCCCTTTAAAATTTCAAACCAGGCAATGCTTGCAATGCTGGCAACAATGCAAACACCGATATCAACAAGATGAAGTTCCGAGAATTTGAATAGCGTCTGTAAAAAGGGGACATATAATACGGTTCCAAGAAGGATCAAGGCTCCGGAGGTTATCCACCAAAGAGCCTTGTTCGGAATCTTTAAGGTATGAGAGATTTTATGCTGCCAGGAGCGGTTGGTAAAAATGAGTCCTAAGTTCGCAATGATGAGCGTGGCAAAGGTAAGTGCTCGTGCATCTTCCTCACCCTGACCCCGCACCATTCCAAGGAGATAGACAATGACAAGAACTACAAAAACACTCAAACCCTGTAAAAGGCTGATCCCTACTGTCTGCATATCAAAAAGCGGCATAGCGGGGTTTCGGGGAGGGCGTGTCATAACGTCTGCTTCTTCCGGCTCCGCCTCAAATACCACCGAGCAGGCAGGATCAATAATTAATTCAAGAAAGACGATATGGACTGGCAAAAGAACTAACGGCCATCCAATCAAAACGGGAAGAAGCGACATGCCTGCAATGGGTACGTGAACGGCCAGAATATAGGCAATCGCTTTTTTGAGATTGTCAAATATTCTTCTGCCCATACGGACTGCTCCAACAATGGACGAAAAATCATCGTCGAGCAGCACGAGCGCAGAGGATTCACGGGCAACATCAGTTCCCCGGCTGCCCATTGCGATGCCGATATGTGCTGACTTGAGCGCTGGAGCGTCATTTACCCCATCACCGGTCATGGCAACAATGTCACCATTTGCCTTGAAGGCATTTACTATCCTGAGTTTTTGTTCTGGTACAACCCGAGCAAAAATATTACTCGTTTTGATTCGCTGTTGAAGCGTTGCGTCATTCATGCGGTCGAGTTCCAGGCCTGTTATGACCTGATTACTCTCTCGCAGTCCTATTTCACGACCAATGCAGGCCGCTGTTCCGGGGTAATCTCCGGTAATCATTACGACTCGAATTCCGGCTTCGTAACATTCTTGTACGGCTTCAGCGACCTTTGGACGCACGGGGTCAGAAAGCCCCACAAGCCCGAGAAACGTAAAAACAAAATCATGTTGTTCTCCGGGAAGTTTTGTAGCGGTAAAATTGGAACGCGCAATGCCAAGCACGCGGAGACCATCGTTCGCCATGGTTTCAATAGCGCGCATGAGTTCTTTTTTCTGTTCTTCGTCAAAATGGCATAAATCGGCAATTGCCTCGGGTGAGCCTTTTGCCGCAATTACATAATCATTTCCCCGGGGCGATTGCCACACATGGGACAGGGCCATAAGATTATTCGAGAGCGGATATTCCCGTACGAGCTGCCAATCATCATGAAGGTGTTCGGTGCTGGCAAGAAAATGGTTGCCGAGATTTTGAAATGCCTTCTCCATAGGATCAAAAGGATTTCTCTGGCTTGCAAGAATACTGAATTCAAGAACTTCATGAAATTGCTCCGGGATGTGCGGTGCATTTTGATACTGGATCGTATGAAATTCCTTCTGTGCATATATGGTGCTGACCGTCATACGGTTCTGGGTAATCGTTCCTGTTTTATCAACACATAACACCGTGGCTGCCCCCAATGTTTCAACAGCAGGAACACGGCGAGTGAGTACACGCTTTTGCGATATGCGCCATGCTCCCAAGGCAAGAAATATCGTGAGAACCACGGGAAATTCTTCAGGTAGTAATGCCATCGCAAGGGTTAAACCGGATAAAAAACCGTTCAACCAATCATTTCTCGTCAATCCATATACCACGACGACGATGGCGCAGAAGATGAGGCCAATGTAGGCAAGATTGCGTACAAAGGTAATCGTTTCTTTTTGGAGTGATGTTTCTTCTGTCTGAATGTTCTGAAGCGCTTTGCCGATCCTGCCCATCTCCGTATACAATCCTGTGGCCTGCACGGTTGCAATGCCATGTCCTTTTACCACCAGGGTTCCTGAATAGACGCAGGGAAGATTATCTCCACCTGGACGGCTCATTTCTGACTGTTCTTTTTTCTCGGTTTTTCTTACGGGCACGGATTCTCCAGTAAGGAGTGATTCATCTATTAATAAATTAGTGCAACTTATAAGCACGGCATCTGCGGGCACACGGTCACCTTCTGCAAGTACAATAATATCACCCCGTACCACATCTCGCCCCGGTATGCGTCGTTGCAGACCGCTTCGGATCACCAATGCACGCGGGCTCGAGAGATCGCGAAGCGCTTCAAGTGCACGCTCAGTCTTCCGTTCCTGGTACAAGGTGATTCCTATGACCACAAAGACGAAGCCAAGCAACATCAATGCTTCTTGAATATCTCCGAGGACGAGATAGATTGCGCCGCATGCCACAAGAAGTAAAAACATTGGTTCGCGTACCACATCATATGCAATGGCAAAAAAGCTGCGCTTTTTGCTTGTAGGCAGTTCGTTATAGCCGTCACGCTTGAGATGTTCGGCCGCCTCATTTTCTGAGAGGCCCGAGAGATGAGAAATTTCTAATGGAGTCGGCATTGATTATTCCTTTGGAAAAAAGATGCTCAAGTATACTGAATTGAATCACGATTGCAAAGATTTTTTATCCAACAAATAAAATTTATTATTGTTTTCCTTATTCAAGTATGATATCTTTTTTTTCATGCCAGAACCGATAAGCGCCATAGCATCCCGGATTCGCGAGCTACGGCAGATCGCGAATATGCCGGTGGAAAAAATTGCTCATGAACTTCATATTACTCCTGATACGTATCGCGAGTATGAGGAAGGGGCAGTCGATATCCCGGTCGGCGCGTTATTCAAGATTGCCAGAACATTCAATGTCGATTTAACAGAAATATTAACGGGTGAAGCTCCACGGCTTCACGAGTATTGTCTCGTTCGTAAAGGCAAGGGCGTCTGCGTTGATCGGAGAAAAGATTATCGGTATCAAAGCCTTGCCTATAATTTTGTCCATAAAAAAGCAGAACCGCTTCTGGTTATCGTAGACCCTCTTCCCGATACCGCGCCGGTTCCCTTAAATTCTCATCCTGGTCAGGAATTTACATATGTAATCAGCGGGAGTTTAAAGCTGGTGGTAAACAGCCATGAATTTATTCTCAATGCAGGTGATTCCCTTTATTTTGATTCAGGTTTTGAACACGGAATGAAGGCATTAAACGGCAAACCCGCCGAATTTCTCGCAGTCATCGTATAACTCTATGCTCAAACGATTTGTTTCAAAAGCTGAATTCACTTCTTATGAAGAATTTATACGGGATTTCCGCATTCTGGTGCCCGAGCGCTTTAATTTTGCCTATGATGTTGTGGATGAGCTCGCTGCGAAACAACCGGATAAGCTGGCACTGATGTGGTGTGATGAAAACGGAGCAGAGGCTGCCTTTACTTTTAGCCAGATGAAGCAGTATAGTGACAAAGCAGCAAATGTATTCCGTTCCCATGGAATCAAAAAAGGCGATCCGGTGATGCTGATCCTGAAGCGGCGCTATGAATTCTGGTTCTGCATTCTTGCGCTTCACAAGATTGGGGCAATCTGCATTCCCGCAACGCATTTGCTCACCACGAAAGACGTCATTTACCGTAACAACGCTGCTGACATAAAGATGATTGTGAGTGTACCTGATCCTACGGTTATCACTCATATAGAAGAATCCGAATCAAAATCACCAAGTCTTACCCTCAAAGCACTTATACAGGGAAAGCGAAAAGGATGGATTGATTTTTCCACTGAACTGGAAAAGGCTTCGTCTGATTTTAAACGTCCGACGGGTTCTGATGCCCCGTGCAATACTGATATTTCGTTGCTTTATTTTACTTCCGGCACAACCGGCATGCCGAAGATGGTGCAGCATGATTTTACGTACCCGCTCGGCCATATTCTTACGGCAAAATACTGGCAGAACGTACAGAAGGGCGGCCTCCATCTTACGGTAGCTGATACGGGATGGGCAAAGGCGGTCTGGGGCAAAATCTATGGCCAGTGGATTTCGGAATGTGCCGTGTTTGTGTATGACTATGACAAGTTTGATCCGAAGAAGCTTTTAGACGTTATTGTGAAATATGGGATCACTTCTTTTTGCGCCCCTCCAACGATCTTTCGGTTTTTTATAAAAGAAGATCTTTCAAAATATGATTTCAGCAAACTCAAATACTGCGTGATTGCCGGCGAGCCATTAAATCCTGAAGTGTATTCTCAATTTTTGAAGGCAACGAAAATGAAGCTCATGGAAGGATACGGCCAGACAGAGATGACCGTATCAATCGGAACATTTCCGTGGATGGAACCAAAGCCAGGGTCCATGGGCAAACCATGTCCCTGGTATGATATCGATTTGCTCGACGACGAGGGTAAACCCTGCGAAGTCGGAGTTGAAGGTCAGATAGTGGTCAGAACGGACAAGAGAAAACCCGCGGGCATGTTCGGCGGATATTACCGTGAGCCGGAACGCACAAAAAGCGTCTGGCGAGACGGGGTCTATTATACCGGGGACATGGCGTGGCGAGATGAAGACGGTTATTACTGGTTTGTCGGACGTGCAGATGACCTAATCAAGAGCTCGGGTTACCGCATTGGTCCGTTTGAAGTGGAAAGCGCGCTTGTGGAGCATCCTGCAGTACTTGAATGCGCAATTACCGGTGCACCAGACCCGGACAGGGGACAGGTTGTTAAAGCTACCGTTGTTCTGGCTTCAGGATATTCTCCGAGCGAAGAACTGGTAAAAGAACTGCAAGAACATGTCAAAAAAGTAACCGCGCCCTACAAATATCCCCGCATTATTGAATTTGTGCCTGCACTTCCGAAAACAATCAGCGGCAAAATCCGGCGTGTTGAGATTCGCGAAGGCGAGATTCAATAGCCTATTTTTGAAGTCCTTATCGTAATAAACCCGGTACAATTCTTTTGACACTTTCCGGCAATCCCTTTATAATTCGTTTCCATGATGAATGAAATTGGTGTTATTGGTGCAGGTGCGTGGGGAACTGCGCTTTCTTTGCTGTTAGCAGATAAAGGCTACAAGGTTGCCCTCTGGATGTATGAACAAGACCTTGCTGAAGAAACCGCCATTACCCGCCGGAATCGCGTCTACTTACCTGGTTTCGCGCTTCCTTTATCGATTAAGATTACCTCTTCGTTGCAGCATGCCGTTGAAAGCAAGTCTGTCATCCTTTCAGTTATGCCATCGCATACGGTCCGCACCGTTGTCCAACAGTTTCAGCCGTATCTTTCCGAGGATGCAATTCTTATCAGTGCTTCAAAAGGGATCGAACTCGATACGCTCTTGCCGCTTTCAGAAGTGTATAAAGAGGTACTGCCTGAAGTTTTTCACGATCGTCTCTGTTTTTTATCCGGCCCGAGTTTTGCCAAAGAAGTTGCGCAGAAAATGCCAACGGCGATTACTCTTGCTGCGTTTGATCCTGATGTTGGTAAGACGGCCCAGGAAATTTTAAGCACTCTCTATTTTCGCGTGTATACCAATTCGGATGTTCTCGGTGTTGAACTTGCCGGGGCACTGAAAAATGTTGTTGCGATTGCGGCAGGTGTTCTTCAAGGCATCGGATACGGACATAATACCATGGCAGCCTTGATTACTCGAGGAATTGCTGAAATGGCCCGACTGGGTGTGGCACAGGGAGCGGATATTCATACCTTTTCCGGTCTGGCCGGCATTGGAGATGTGATTCTTACCTGCACAGGAGAGCTGTCTCGGAACAGAGCATTGGGAGTTCGCCTTGGAAAAGGCGAAAAACTGGACGATATTTTACAGGGAGAGAAAACCGTTGCTGAAGGGGTGCGGACGGCAAAAGCCGCAAGAAACCTGGCCTTACGTTATGCCGTTGATATGCCGATCATTGAAGAAGTATACCAACTGTTATATGAAGGAAAAGATCCGCGGGAAGCAGTGCGCAATTTAATGACTCGTGAACTAAAAAAAGAATAGTGATTATTCGAATATGAGGAGACATCTTCATGAATAAGTATATATTTCTTTTGGCAAGTTGTATTGCCACGCTCGCCTTATGTCTGCCTGCTTCAGCAGAAGTGAAATTCATCGAAGCGGAAAGTACCTATGTAATTGGAGACAATGACAGCAAAGTGGATGCGCGGAGGATCGCCATCCTGGAAGCAAAACGAAAGGCGCTGGAATCGGCGGGAACGTATGTGGAAAGTCTGAGTCAGGTAAAAAATTTTCAATTGACCGGGGATGATATCCGTTCCTATGCGGCTGCAGTTCTTGAAACGGAAATCGTGACCGAGCAGATGCGTGGAACAACTGCCAAGCCGGAACTGTACATCAAGGCGCGGTGCAAAATTGACAGTGACGCTCTCGCAACCAAGCTTGCCAAATTACGCGATTTCGAAGATATGAAGGAACAATTCAATGCTGCAGCTAAAGAAAACGAACAGCTTAAAAAAGAACGTGATGCCCTGCTCAAGCAATTGGCTCTTGAAAAGGACAAAACACGCGCGGATTTCACACGCCAAAAACTCAATACAATTCTTACAAAAGAAGAAGCCAATGATGAAACCCGCAGGGTCTGGGCTGCGATGGGTCCTTCGCTGCTCCATCCGGATGAATATGCCGTTCAGATAAAAAAATCTGATCTTGATGCCTCATCCGTTGTCCTGCAACAAGCCCTTAAAAACAATCCGCAAAATCCGAACGCCCGCTTGATGCTTGCTTCCATTTATCAGCGACAGGGGAACTCATCTGCAGCTGAACAAGAACTTCGGACCGCGATTCAGCGTAACCCATCGAATCTTGCACTGCACATGCGGCTCGGGATTCTGTTCCTTGAGCAAAAACGATATCCCGACGCATTAAAAGAATTTAAATTCGTTGAACGGCTCAGGCCCCGGAATCTTACTGTGTTGTATTATATCGGAGCAACATTCAAGGCAATGGACAAGTGCGGTAGGTCTGTTCAGTATTTGAACCGTTTTTTAAAAGATCCACGGGTTAAACATTTTCCGCAGAAGCGCGACAGTGCAATTGCAACCATAGAAGAATGCGGCGGAAGCAGGCCGGGCCGGGTAAAACGCGTAAAATTCCAGTAAACTTATATACATGAATAAGAACGAACTTGAAAAACTCCTTTTGAGTGTTCAAAATAAGGAAATTGGTATTGAGGCTGCTTTACAGAAGCTCAAACACTTGCCCTTCGAAGACGTTGTCTACGCCCACATTGACCATCATCGACATTTACGCCATGGCATGCCTGAAGTCATTTATTGTGAAGGAAAAACCGTGGAGCAAATTACCGGCATTGCGGAACGTATGCTGGCAAATAAAAGTGATATTCTCGCCACCCGTGCTTCCCAGGATGTCTATGCAGCACTGAAGGCTCTCGATAGCAGGGCAGCATACCATGAACAATGCCGTGCAATCGTTATTCAGCAGGCTCAAAAGACAACTACCACAGGAATTGTTCTTGTCCTGACAGCAGGCACGTCCGATATCCCTGTTGCAGAAGAAGCCGTGGTGACTGCCCGCATGCTTGGAAGCTCTGTTCAAACCATCTATGACGTTGGAGTTGCAGGTATTCATCGTGTCTTAGGCAAACAGGATTTTCTCGATGCGGCTCGAGTCATTATCGTAGTTGCCGGGATGGATGGAGCCCTGCCTTCAGTGGTCGGCGGCCTGGTGGATAAACCCGTGATTGCGGTTCCCACGAGCGTCGGATATGGTGCTGGTTTTCAAGGATTGGCGCCGCTTCTTACCATGCTGAATTCCTGTGCTTCTGGCATTGCGGTGATGAATATTGATAACGGGTTCGGCGCCGGTGTGCTGGCACATAGAATAAATGCATTAGGAGAAAGTTAGACCCTGCCTCTCGCAAAGGCGCAAAGTACGCAAAGGAAATCATTATCTATTTTCACTTTGATTCAATTGTCTTTCTTTGCGAGCTTGGTGGCTTAGCGAGAGACGCTTTGAGGTGGTATGAAAACAGCTTACTTTGATTGCTTTTCTGGAATTTCCGGAGATATGACACTCGGTGCTCTTGTTGATGCAGGCATGAGCATTGAGGTTCTGCGTGCTGAACTTGCGAAATTGAATCTTTCCGGTTATGAAATTAAAGCAGAACAGGTGAAGCGATCCGGAATTGCAGCTACCAAGGTTCATGTCATAATCAATAAGCAGGATCATCAATCACGTCATCTTTCTGATATTGTAAATCTCATTGGTCAGTCTTCTCTTTCCCCGACTGTAAAACAAAAAAGCATCAATATTTTTAACCGGCTTGCCGATGCAGAAGCGAAGGTACATGGAACATCGCGTGAGCAGATTCATTTCCATGAAGTTGGCGCATTGGATTCCATTATCGATATTGTCGGGTCTGTCATAGGTTTGGAATATCATGCCCTATCACAGGTTATCACCTCTGCCATCAATGTTGGCTCTGGAACTGTTCAAACTTCACATGGGACTTTTCCTATTCCTGCGCCCGCAACAGCAGAACTCCTGCGGGATATCCCGTGCTATGCGTCTTCTCAATTGTTTGAACTTACTACTCCGACCGGAGCGGCGTTGGTCAGTACGCTGGGAAGTTCTTTTGGACTTCTCCCGAACATGAAAATCGATCGTATTGCCTATGGAGCAGGAGATAAGGATTTCCGCGGCAGTCCAAATGTCCTGCGGCTTATGATCGGGGAACTGGCAGCAGACTATACAGAAGACACCTCCTCTATTATTGAAACAGCAATTGATGACATGAATCCGCAGATCTATGATTCCGTCATTCAAAAAATGCTCGATCAAGGTGCTCAGGATGCCTATCTGACTCCAATTATCATGAAAAAAGGAAGACCCGGAATTCTATTGACAGTTTTGGCTGATGCATCAAAAATTGATTCTTTACTTGATATTTTATTCCGTGAAACAACCAGCATAGGCGCCCGGATGCACAGCGTTGAGCGAAAAAAATTGCAGCGAGAAATCAGAAGCGTTGAAACTCAATATGGAACGATCAGAATGAAAGTAAGTATGCGCGGCAATGCTATTCTCACCGTAACACCGGAATATGAAGACTGTCGTGCAATTGCAGAGAAGCAAGGAACTCCAATAAAGCAGCTGATGGAAGAAGCAAAGGCGCTCTTTTTTTCGCAAAGAGAAGATCACCTTAAATCAAACAAAGAATGAGCATATGAAAACAATCAGAATTTCCATGGCACAAATCAATCCTCTTGTAGGCGATCTTGCCGGCAACCGGGATAAGATCCTCGATTTTACGAAGCAGGCAAAAGAAGTCGGGACCGATATCGTTGTGTTCCCTGAATTGGCTGTTCCTGGATACCCGCCAGAAGATCTAGTCCTGAAACCTCAGTTTGTAAAGGACAACCTACGAATTTTGAAGGAGATCACGAAGGCAACTCAGGACATCGTTTCCGTTGTAGGATTTGTCGATGCTCAAAACGGTCACCTGTATGATGCTGCTGCAGTTATTTCTTCTGGCCGACTGGTTCATGTGTATCATAAAATGCTTCTTCCCAACTATGGCGTTTTTGACGAATACCGTTATTTTAAACCCGGCAAACGATATCCGGTTTTGATGATTCGTGGCGTGAATGTAGGTCTCAATATCTGTGAAGATATCTGGTATGCGGATGGCCCTGCACGGATTCAAACATTTGCAGGAGCAGAAATTATTGTTTCCATCAATGCATCGCCGTATCATAAGGGCAAAGGAAAAGAGCGCATGAAAATGCTGTCACTTCGTGCGCGGGAAAACAATGCTGCTATTGTGTATACCAATGTAGTGGGTGGCCAGGATGAGCTGGTGTTTGACGGCCACAGCCTGGCCTTTGATGCCAACGGAAAATTGATTGCAGCAGGAAAACAATTTGAAGAAGACATTATCACACTTGATTATACGTTCCCCGTATCTGCTCCTCCTGATATGTCTTCCGACCGTCTTTTGGATGAACATCAGGAATTTCTTGACCTAAAGGTTGTTTCAGAAAAGCCAGTGAAAAAGAGAAGGCCGCTGCGCCGATCTAATATAGAGCCGCCGTATTCATTGAACGAAGAGATTTATCATGCGCTTGTGCTGGGAACGCGTGATTATGTGACGAAGAACGGTTTCAAGTCAGTGGTAATAGGATTATCAGGAGGGCTTGATTCATCTATTGTGGCAGCCGTTGCTGTAGATGCGATTGGCAAGGAAAATGTCTTCGGTGTTTTTATGCCATCGTTCATCAGCTCTCAGGAAAGCAGGGAAGATGCTGTTGAACTTGCCCAGAACCTCGGCATCAGGATGTTCACTATCCCGATTCACCAGCCCTTCGACTCTTTTCTGAATATTCTCCGCGGCGCTTTTGCCAATACAGTACAGGATGTGACTGAAGAAAACCTGCAGGCCAGGATCAGGGGAAATATTCTGATGGCTCTTTCCAATAAATTCGGCTGGCTGGTGCTTACGACAGGAAACAAGAGCGAAATGTCGGTTGGCTATGCTACGCTGTATGGTGACATGGCCGGCGGTTTTGCTATGATCAAGGACCTTCCCAAGACTTTAGTGTATGATGTTTCACGATCTGTGAATCGCCGTGTTGGCAAGATTATTATCCCAAAACGGGTTCTCGTAAAAGATCCGACCGCCGAACTCAGGCCGAATCAGAAAGACAGCGATTCTTTGCCGCCCTATTCCATTCTTGATCCGATCCTGAAGGCGTATGTTGAAGATGACAAAGATTTTAACGAAATTCTCAAGATGGGTTTTGACCGGAAGACGGTTAAGAGCGTAATCAGGATGGTAGACTCGAGTGAGTACAAGCGCCGCCAAGCTCCTCCGGGAATCAAGATTACGCCACGGAGTCTGGGAAAAGATAGAAGATTCCCGATCACGAATCGGTATAAGAGCTACTGATTTCGCGCCAAGGCGCAAAGACCGCAAAGTAAGTATGAAACAATGATTGATTTCTTTGCGCGCTCTGCGTCTTTGCGAGAGATGCCTTTCAATTATGCAATCAGGTATCCTCTACATAGTTTCTACCCCTATCGGCAATCTCGAAGACATTACGCTTCGAGCACTTCGTATACTTAAAGAAGTGGATGCTATTGCAGCTGAAGATACCCGTCATACACAAAAACTCCTCCATAAATATGAAATTGAAACTCCGCTCACCAGTTATCACGATCATAATAAGGAAGAAAAGGCGCCGGTCTTGGTTGAAAAGATGCTTGGAGGCAAGAGCGTAGCGCTTGTGTCCGACGCAGGAACTCCCGGTATCTCAGATCCCGGCTATTTTCTTATTAATCTTGCCATCGATCAAAAAATCTCGGTTATTCCCATTCCAGGCGCAACAGCAGCTATTGCTGCTCTTTCAATCTCGGGCCTTCCCACGGACAGTTTTGTTTTTGAGGGATTTCTTCCTGCAAAACATGGGGCACGTCTCAAACGTTTACAGGAACTGGCAAAAGAAGAACGTACTATCATCTTTTATGAATCACCGCATAAGATAGTCAAGGCCATTGAGGAACTGCTCGAAATCTTTGGCGACAGGAAAGCAGTTGTTACTCGTGAGTTGACAAAAATTCATGAAGAGACTTTGCGAGGGACGCTTTCGGAAATCCTTGAACATGTGCAAGCAGGATCAATCAAGGGTGAATTCACTGTTATTGTGCATGGCTACCTAGCTGAACCGCATAAGCATGATATTGATACTGCAGAATATCTCAAGAACCTAATGCTGCATCGAGGATTAAGCAAAAAAGAAGCTATTGTTGCAACAGCAGAAGAACTTGGGTTGCCAAAAAAAGAAGTGTATAAGGAGAGTTTGAAGATGTAGTGCAACATCCTTCCTGAATGTATGAATGGCGACTGAACGTCAGGCAGTGCAGAATACGAGTTGTATTTTACATAATCTGTCGCTCATTTCCCGATTTGGGTAGATAGGCGAACCCGCTTAATCAATGGTTAGTCCTTGAGGGGAACGAACGAATGAATAAAGAAAGAAAACCTATAATTTTACGACTTGCCATATTATGTCTGTTACCGCTTCTTGCTTCGCAATCTGGTGCGACGGTTTTAAGAAAACCGGTGTCCACGAGTGTCGTTGAATATGGAATATATGAGGATCGAGGACAGCAACAGAAATTTACCAGTCCTGGTTCGGCAGCAGGTACTGTGAGCCGTGCATCAGAACGAATACGATTCGTGAATCAGACAAATGAAATCCCTCTCAAGAAGGGAGTGATGTTTGGATATAAATGGCGGATGCAGGGATTAGTACCTGGAAAATCTTTTAACGTGACGTATCGTATCAAACACCCTCCTATTGTTAATTCTAAAGGCATTCCAATGGATAAATCTGAGGGAATGATCAAGGTTACTCCCAATCGTGACTTCATTGAGATGCTTAATGCGTATCAGCTAACCAAGGACAACGAGTTGGTCCCGGGTACTTGGACTATTACTACATTATTAGATGAAGAAATTATAGCGGAGATGTCGTTCCAGGTAATTGTTCAATAGACCTAAGTCTCCCGCGTAGCGCTACGCGAAGCCCGCAGATAATACTAACGAAGCGCGTCCACAACGACACGCCAAAAAACGGCGTGTGACGCGCGCGTTGTATCGAAAAAGCCTTGTCTATTGCGGTTCAAAAAAGGATTGCATTTCGACAGCAAGTGCTGTTTAATATAGCATCTAGTACAGAGGAACCATGCGACATTGGTGGACACACTTACAACGGCGGAACGCAGCAAAAGAATGTCTCTTGTCCGGAATAAGGATACGAGACCCGAGGTAATAGTACGGCGTTTAATATTTAAGCAGGGTTATCGATATCGTTTACACCGACGAGATTTACCGGGAAACCCCGACTTGGTTTTTCCCTCAAAGTCCAAGGTAATTTTTGTACATGGATGCTTTTGGCATCGGCATAAAAGCTCGAGATGCAAGCTGGCTCGATTACCAAAATCACGGTTGAACTTTTGGTTGCCGAAGCTCGAAAAAAACAGACTTCGAGATAGGACAATACAAACAAAATTGCGAAAAATGGGCTGGCGAGTATTTGTCATATGGGAATGCCAGTTACAAGACACCGCTAAACTACAAACAAGAATTTCAAGCTTCTTGGAGCGAGAGAAAAAATGAAATCGGTTGAATTATTCTCTGGAGCAGGTGGGTTGGGCCTGGGAATTAGTCTCGCTGGGTTCGAGCATGTTGCTGTCGTTGAGTGGGATAAATGGTCTTGCGACACGATACGTGAGAACCAACATCGGAGTTATCCGCTTGTATCCGATTGGGCGCTCACGGAATCGGACGTAAGATTATTTGATTTTTCCGCATTACCGCGGGGTATTGAGCTTGTCGCCGGTGGACCACCGTGCCAGCCTTTTTCAATGGGCGGTAAACACCAGGCGTATAACGACGAAAGAGACATGTTTCCCGCTGCTATTGATGTTATTCGAAATCTACGACCACGCGCTTTTATTATCGAAAATGTGAAGGGTCTTACGCGACCAACGTTCGCTAATTACTATCAATATATTCTTCTCCAACTGGAATTTCCAGAGGTCACGAAGCGTAAAAATGAGAGTTGGCGGGAACATTTTCGACGGCTACAGAATGAAAAAACGAGTGGCCGAATGCATCGCGGCGGATATTTAGCTTATAATGTAGTTCCTACGCTTGTTAATGCCGCGGACTTTGGCGTTCCTCAAAAAAGGGAACGGGTTTTCATGGTTGGATTTAGAGACAACCAAGGAATTGAATGGAACTTCCCTAGAGAAACACATTCCTTTGACGCATTGCTATATGATCAGTGGGTCAGCGGTCATTATTGGGACAGACATGAAATTTCCCGGCGTAGACGTCCATCACCACCCGCTACTTTTGAAACGCGAATAAAAAAGCTACGTAATACAGAAAAACTGTCAAATCAACAGCCGTGGCGAACGGTACGTGACGCGCTCTTGGGCTTGCCCAATCCCGAAAAAACTTTTGAATCCTCGTATCATAATCATCGGCTTCAAACAGGTGCAAAAGCATATCCCGGTCACACGGGGAGTTCGCTAGATATGCCCGCTAAAACTCTCAAGGCGGGTGATCATGGTGTGCCCGGTGGTGAAAATATGATGATTAAGGATACTGGAGAGTTTAGATATTTCACAGTCCGCGAATCGGCACGCCTCCAGACTTTTCCGGATGGTTATGTTTTTCACGGGACATGGACCGAAACCATGCGCCAGCTTGGAAACGCCGTTCCTGTTGCTTTAGCGCAAATCGTGGCGTCTAGCGTGGCCGCAAAACTTGTAGCAAGCCACGAGGATTTTCTTCGTCAACGAATAGAAAGTGGAACCCATTGAGCGATCACCTTCCTTATAACCCACTAGATAAGAAGAACCTTGGCGTATCGGTGGCCGAGGCATTATTATCAAGTGCCGCCATCCCAATGAAATCACTTAAAAGGTTCAAGGGTGCCGGTATTTACGCCATATATTATGCCGGCGATTTTTCCACCTATCGGCCACTTAGCCAATTGAACAAGCGGGGCAAATTTAAGGCACCGATTTATGTAGGGAAAGCTATACCCGCTGGTGCTCGAAAAGGCGGTTTCGGTTTAGACAATAAACCAACAGTCGCCTTATTTAATCGTCTTGCTGAACACGCTGAGAGCGTTAATTCAGCAAAAAATCTAGACATTCAAGATTTTTACTGTCGCTATTTGGCCGTTGACGATATCTGGATTCCATTGGGCGAATCTCTACTTATCGCGAAGTTCTCTCCTCTCTGGAACACCCTCGTCGATGGATTTGGAAATCACGATCCTGGCAAGGGTAGATATGAAGGTTTCTGCTCACGATGGGATGTATTACATCCCGGTAGAGCATGGGCCGCGAAATGTCGTCAACGGAGGGAGACTGTTGAGCAAATTCGGAACGATATTGCAGAGTATTTTCGATCTCGCCCTTCCTTAACGAGCGGTATATTTCCGCTTCCAAGTCAAGAATAATAACCTGACAACAGTTCGGGTTCCGTAAAAAAAACTAAATACAAATTCATACTCAAACGACTGATTACAACCAGGCGCTCGACATCGACTCGCCAAAAAGTGGCGATTCAGCGCCGCGTTATAAAAGATTCAACCTGTATTCTACTATGCTCTTGACAAATTGCTAACTGTAGGATTTTAGGTGCAGCATTCAATCAATTTGACCAAGGAATTGTTTAAGTCTTCACATTATCTTTTATGCGAGAGGTCTCCCATGTCCAAAGTTTATTTTTCTACTGCACGAACCCTGAAATGGGATTACAAAAACAGTCTTCCTGGAAAACTCGAGGCTTTGCTTGAGCAGATGCATTTTTATGAGCGCTTTCAAAAAGATGAATGGGTTGCGATTAAAACTCATCTAGGCTCAGAGGGGGCGTTTCGGATCATCCCGACGGTTATGATTCGTAAAGTTGTGGATGCGGTTAAAAAGACAAGCGCAAAACCATTTGTAACTGATACGGTTAGAATCATGGGACTTGATTATCTTGAAGTTGCCAACCAGAATGGACTTAATCATCTTTCCTGCGGGGCTCCGGTTATTTTAGCAGATGGATTGTATGGCAAAGATACGATTCTCGTTAAAGCCGGGCCGATTCTTGGTGATATAGCCGTTGCTTCGACAATTTACGATGTCCCGGCTATGATTGTGTGTACGCATACCAAAGGCCACATCAATTCTGGATATGCAGGTGCGATCAAGAATCTGGCGATGGGATGTGTCAGCTCGCGCCACCGAGAACAGGGATGGAAAAAAGGGCGGGGCGCAATGCACTGCCACGGCGATATTTCTCTCGAATGGAATCCCGAACTCTGTACTTTCTGCGAGCAGTGTAAGAATGTCTGCCCCCTTCACTCCATTGAATTTAAAGAAGGCAGATTCACCTATGACGAACGGAATTGCTGGCACTGCGCCCGGTGCAGCCGGGTTTGCCAGGCAGGGGCGCTTATTCAGCCGCAGAATGATGAAGTATTTCAAAAAAGTTTGGCTGAAGCAGCTGCGGCCGTTCTCTCGACCTTTCCTGAAAAAAAGAAGATTATCTATATTAATTTCCTTCTTCAAATTCAACCTGAGTGTGACTGTATGCCGGTTGCGGATGTTCCGATGATTCAGGATCAGGGAATCATGATTTCGGATGACCTGGTTTCGATTGAGCAGGCGTCTCTTGATATTCTAAAAACCGCATTTCCTCTTCCACAATCAGCGGCCATTGATGCAGGAGCGCGTCCTGGAGATGATGTCATGTTTGCAGTAAATCCTCGTCCCATGCAGATGCAGATCGATGAGGCGGAAAGGCTCGGTTTGGGATCAAAGGAATATCAATTGGTGCATGTTGAACCGTCGGGCGCATGATTCCTGATGCCGGATGCATGGTGTCAGATATGATATAATCCCTTCATAACGTTTTCATCCTTCAGAAGCCAGGAGCTGATATGTCCAAGCGTACGAAAATAATTGCCACCATTGGTCCTGCATCAAGCTCTTCAGTGATTATTGCAAAGCTTATTCATGCAGGGATGGATGCGGCACGGGTTAACTTTTCGCATGGAGATCGAGCGGAGCATAAACAGCGGATCGCGCTCATCCGAAAAGCGGCAGCTGAGGCAGGAAAGCAAATTGCCATCATTCAGGACCTTCAGGGGCCAAAACTGCGCGTTGGCAAGATGCAGAACGATTCGGTACTCTTACGACGCGGGGACACGGTGAAAGTAACTACGAAGGACATTCTCGGCACGAACGATAGTATTTCGGTTTCCTACCCCCGCCTGATACGTGATTTGAAAATCGGAAACACCATTCTCCTGGACGATGGCAGGCTGGAGCTAAGGGTTATCAAAAGAAATTCAAGATCCCTTGCGTGTACCGTTATTCGCGGCGGGATTTTGAAAAGCAACAAGGGAGTGAATCTTCCCGGGGCTCATCTGACGCTTCCGTCACTTTCGCGTAAAGACAAGGAAGACCTGGCTTTTGGCGTCAAAGAATGCGTAGATTACATTGCTCTTTCATTTGTACGAACGGCTCAGGATGTTTTTCAGGCACGCCGCTTTATTCATTCCTGCAATGCGGATATTCCGATTATCGCAAAGATTGAAAAGCCGGAAGCTGTGGACAATCTTGATGAGATTATTGCGGCAGCAGACGGAATCATGGTGGCGCGGGGGGATCTGGGTGTGGAGATGTCTCCTGAGCAGGTGCCGCTGCTTCAGAAAAGGATCATTAAGGCATGTACTGAAGCGGAGAAACCCGTGATTACGGCCACGCAGATGCTTGAAAGCATGATCGAAAACTCACAGCCAACCCGTGCAGAAGCATCTGATGTTGCAAATGCGATTCTGGACGGAACTGACTGCGTCATGCTTTCAGGAGAAACCGCAGTCGGGAAACATCCGGTTCAATCAGTGGCGTTTATGGCAAAAATTGCGGAGCAGACGGACACATCTGTTCTGCCCCGTTCAGCGGATGTCAATATTTTAAGTACCGGAGAGAGCATGGCGCATGCCGCATGCCGTGCAGCGGCCGAACTTTGTGCTAAAGCCATTGTGACGTTTACCCAGTCAGGATCCACGGCGCTTCTTGTTTCAAAACACAAACCCCAGGTGCGGATCATAGCGGCAACTCCCTGTGAGCAAACGGCAAGAAAAATGTCACTCTACTGGGGAGTTACTCCTATTATCCTTAAGGTAAAAGCGACAACTGATGATATGATTATCGCCGTGGATCATGCCATGCAGAAACAAAGGTTGGCGAAACGAGGGGACATGGTTGTGTTTACCGCCGGAGTTCCGGTTGGTGTCGCCGGTGGCACGAACATGATAAAGATTCATCACGTGGGAGAATCTAAAGGTCTCGAAAAGAGAAACAATAAGTCGAAGCAATTCTGCCGCTAGTATGCCTCAACCATCAGTTCAAAATAGCTTTTTGGATGCTGACATGCAGGACACTTTTCAGGTGCTTCCGCTCCTTCATGATGATACCCGCAATTATCGCATTTCCACGTAACTGATTTTTCCCGTTTGAACACTTTGCCGCCCGTGATGTTTTCAAGCAGCTTCCGATACCTTTTTTCATGCGCTATTTCAACTTTTCCAATATATTTAAAAGCCGCTGCAACTTCCGGAAACCCTTCCTGTCGCGCTATTTCCTCAAAACCAGGGTAGAGTTCAGACCATTCTTCCTGCTCACCGTCTGCGGCAGCTTGTAAATTTTCAATCGTAGTTCCGATGCGGCCGGCGGGAAATGTCGCGGTAAACTCGGCCATGCCGCCCTCCAAAAATTTAAAAAACCGTTTTGCATGTTCTTTTTCATTCTCTGCGGTTTCAAGGAATATTGCAGAAATCTGTTCATAGCCCTCTTTTTTAGCAACGCTTGCAAAATAGGTATATCGATTTCGCGCCTGGGATTCGCCTGCAAACGCGGTCAGCAGATTTTTTTCCGTTTGTGTCCCTTGGAGTTTCATAAAAGCTCCTTCCACCGATTAAAAGTGTTTAAAAATGTACCTGATTATAAGGCAGGGGACATATCGAGTCAAGATATTCTGTTAACGCTGTCAACCCAAAGTTAAAATGTCCTATTCTTACCAAAGTTAAAATGTCCGGTTTTGTATTGCTGTTTGACGCTGTATTCGTGCTGAAACCATTGCCTCTCCCGGTGATCTC
>JBAZLV010000020.1:0-36614 GCA_041650055.1 Nitrospirota bacterium
AAAAAACCATCCGGTTCTGTTCTTCACGAGAGACGAGTCCTGATCATCTTGATCTGATTGCTGACCAGCGCCGGGAACATGCGTTTTTGTCAGCCTTGTTTGCGTATGTCCGTGCCGATGCAGCGGTTTGGGATACACTCGAATTCGAGGGAATTAGTGAACAGTCCCTCTTGATCACCGAGCTGCATTCCCAATTGAATCATGGATTTCTTATTGATCTGTTTCCTTCTTCCGTCTGCCCCTATCTCGCGTTACAAGGGACGTATCGGAATTATGAAAAAACCTTTACTCCGAGAAAGCGGAGTGCGCTGACACGAAAGCGAAAAGCCCTGCTGATCCGAGAACAGGCACACTATCGGGAGATTCAGCATCCTGATCAAATTGACGCCGGCATGCAGCAGTTGTTCCTCCTGCATGCGGAGCGTGCGAGTGCCAAAGGAATCCAGACAGCGTTTTGCGGATCCGACGCATACCGTTTTCACCAGCAGCTCATGAAAGCATATCTCCCCCAAAAAAAGGTTCTTCTGGCATTTTTGGACAAGGGCACGACGCCGCTGGCCTCGTATTACTGTTTTCGTCATAACAATAAATATTCTTATTATCAAACCGGTATTTCAGAAGCAGGGGAGCGCAGGAGTGCCGGCACGGTGCTGCTGTCCCTGATTATTGAGCGGGCGTTTGAGGAAGGGTGTACGGAATTCGATTTTTTGCAGGGAGATGAAACATATAAAAAATACTGGGCAAAACATGCCAGAAAGACCTGGACTGTCACGATCTATAAAGATAATCCGCTCGAGCGCTTCCGGCTCGGAGCCGGTGTGTTTCTCCGTCAGGCGAAATCCCTTCTTAAACGCCTCTCTCCTCTGCATGCAGGAGGGGAATCATGAAACAGCGCTATGAAACGGGAAACGGATGTGCGGTTCAGCGCATTTCCGATGTTCCCGCATGGGAGGTCCTGAAGGATTCCTGGAATGCATCCCTCGGATGCAGCAAAACGCCGAGCGTTTTTCTTACGTATGAATTTCTCTCTGCGGCGTGGTCTCTGGCAGGTCCAAATGCGCAGCTTCATATTCTTCTTGTGAGGCATCAAGGAATTTTGATCGGGATTGCTCCGCTCATGGTGATTTCCCGAAGAGTGCTCGGTTTGCTGAGCAAAACGATCCAGCCGATTGATCGCTTCCTTTCCGAACGGGATTTTTTTATTCTCCTGGGGGAAGAGACGCTTTTTTATGAAGCGCTCGCAACCTATCTCAGCAAAAACCGCGTTTGGAACAAGCTCTTTTTCCCCGGGCTTCCCGAGGGGCATCCTTTTTTGCATGCCATGAAAAAAACGTTTTCTGCATCACTCGGGATTCTGCTGGAAGAAAAAAAGAATCTGATTCATCCCAGCATTATCCTGCCATCCCGTTGGGAGACATACTGCTCCGGTCTGAAGCCCCGGTTTCTCAAAAAACTTTCCGGAAGTATTCATGAACTTCACAAACTTGGCGGCATTCGCGTGATCGGTACATCCAACCCGGATATGATCCGCCCGTATCTTGAGGTGTATATCCAGTTAGAACAACGGAGCTGGAAAGGGCCGTTGAAATCAGGTATCACGCGCACGCCCGATCTCCTTCTCTTTTATCAGCGAATGCTCACATCGTGTGCGCTCCATGGATGGCCGGAGATCACCTTTTTGACCGCAGATTCACGCGTAGTTGCCGGCAGCATTCAGATGATCTATCGCGATGAATTTTTCTATCTCCAGACCGTGCATGATGAGTCTCTGAAACACTACAACCCGGGAATGCTGCTCATGACCATTCAGGTATGGAGGGCATGTCAGAAAAAACTTTCATGCCTCCACTTCATGGGCGGGCATCACGAATACAAGCGGAACTGGTCCACTCGTGAATGGGAAAGTTATACATTGTGCATTCGTGAACGACTGAGCGGGGAAGGACTGGCACGACTGGGATCGCTTGTGCTCAAAGATCCGTTTGCAGGTCTGTCCGAGGCAGGATGGAAAAAACGCCGGAAGTCGTTCATGATGCCGGAGCAGGATGCTCTTGAGATAAATCCGTCACTTGGCCAGCAGGCGCACGTGCTCCTTGCGGAGGCAGACCTGGAAAAGGTATTTCCTGATTTCCGCAAGAACGACACGGCGGTTGTCATTGCTCATGCATTCCCGATGCTTTCTCGTGCAGAGATTGAGCAGCTGATACAAGAACGTTTCAATGCTCGAAAAGATTGTAACTGGAAGCGGGCGGATGAAATCCGTGACCAGCTTGCCCGTCATGGCGTGCTGATCCGGGATACAAAAACCGAAACCCGGTGGGAACACCGGCAGGCTGATGCCGCTGCAGATGATCATTTCATTCCTGCAGCATAGGGGATGCATGTATCGAGGCCTGGACGTCTCGATTCTTCAAAGAAAGGAAAGGCATGGTTTACCGATTCAAGGATATTTGTGTAGAAGTTCTTACGGTGGACGAACTCACTCCTGATCTGATCGAGCAGTGGATTTCACTTGAGCAGCGGTCGATTGAGGGGAATGCCTTTTTGTCGCCGCACTTTATTATCCCGGCGCTCCGTTATATGACGCCGGAAGCCAAGGCGTTACTCGTGCTCCTGTTTCATGAGACGTCCGGCAGAAAATTACTAACCGGATTGGGCGCCTTTGAATATACTCGGGGAACCACGATTCTTCCAATTCCTCATGTAAAGGCATATCGGTGCTGTCACTCGTATCTCACCGGACTGCTTATTGATGAGCGCTATGCCGATCAGACGCTTGAAGCGTTTTTCTCTTTTTTTACCTCGACACGACCCTACTGCTGGGGTGTGGAGTTTATCTACCGAAATGCTGATACCCAACTTGGCAAACACTTAAACAAAGTTACCTCGGAATTGAGCATTCCCTGGGTTCAGTCCTCTGCGTGGGAGCGTCCTATTCTTATTCCGGATTCCGAACAAAGCGATGCGATGCTTGCGCCCAAACGGAAAAAAAGCTTGCGCAGATCAAAAACGCTTCTTGCAAAACACGGGGATGTTCGTTGGAATATCGTGCAGGGTGATCTGATGCCTGAAGCAATCGACCGATTTCTGAATCTGGAACATCAGGGGTGGAAAAAAAACGGGAGAACTTCGCTGCGCTCGCATCCGCGTGAAGAAGCGTTTTATCGCGACATGGTCCGGGGATTTGCTCAGGAAGGCAGAGCTTGCTTTAGCGAGTTGTCTGTTCAAAACCAGGTCATCGCATCCATCTCGCATCTTATTTCAGCACGGACCGGATATACCTTCAAGCTCGGCTGGGATCCGGAATTTTCGAGCTACAGCCCCGGGAATCTGAGTTTTGTCGAGTTGATGCAGCAGGCCGGAAAACAGTTTCCCGATCTTCAATATATTGATAGCGGATCCGACGAAGGTTCCTTTGTCGAAAAGGTATGGCATGACCGGCATACGCTCGTTTCCGGTTGCTATGTGATGAGGAATCTGGCACGGCCCATTGCCACGAGCATGGACGCAGTTCGCCGCATTCGCCGCTGGATTCATGAACTTCAGCATACGGAAGAAGGTGCCGACTATGGACTCATCCCTGTTCAAGCTGCAGTCTGGTTTTTCTGAACTGGTAATTTGGGAACAGGAAGCATGTATGACTGACGGGAACGTATCGGCGATCAAACGGAGAAAAAACAGTGTTTGAGCGGGAAACGCAAAAGGGGTTTTCCCCTGCTTTTCGGCTGTTAAAACGGACTGTTCGCAGGCTGTGCGGTATGGTGTATTTGTTCGGGGGATTTTTTTTTCTCGTACGGTTTTTCCGTAACTGTATGGGCAAACGACTTACCATTGTGACCTATCACCGGATTGCCGATCGAGATATCAGGAATATTCAGATGTCGCTCCCGTATCTGTTTACGTCGAAAAAGATTTTTTTACGTCAGCTTGCATTGCTGAAGCGATGGTATCAGATTATTACTTTTGAAGAACTGAGCGCGTATCTGGCGGCCAATCAACCGATTCCGCGCAATTCGCTCATTATTACGTTTGATGACGGGTATGCTGACAATTATCTAACCGTATATCCGATCCTGCGGTACATGCGGCTTTCTGCCATTTTTTTTCTTCCTGTCGGGAAAATAGGGTGTACCGGAACAGACTCGTTGTTTTGGTGGGACCGTGCATATTGCTATATTAAACAGCTTCACGAACAGGACAATCGCGGCATGCTCAAGGAACTGAATCAGGAAATACAAACCCTGTTCCAAAAGTTTTACGACAACCCCTCGATTCTCTTTTCACATCTGAATAAGGAAAGCAGCGAACAGGTGCATGCGCTTCTCAACGCGTTAAGCGAACGGTTAAGAATCAATCACGAAGCCCTGGTAGCGGAAAATGCCGTCATGAACTGGGAGCAGGTATGTGCCATGAACGGCAATGTCCATTTCGGCTCGCATGCGTACAGCCACAACAATCTTCTTGCCATGCAGCGGGCAGATCAATGGTTTGAGATTGCTGAATCCAAGAGGACGATTGAACAGCATACGAGCCGGCGAACAACGGTGTTTTGTTATCCCTGCGGGAATCTGAATGATTCTCTGAAACATCTGGTTAACGAGGCAGAATATGAATTTGCCGTGACGACTACCGCAGGGATCAATGACCTGAAAGACCGGTACGCATTAAAGCGATTGAACATTTGGGAAAACACGAGCCTGTCCTTGCAGGGAGGATTTTCCCCTGGTTACTTTGCCATGAAATTATCGGGGTTCTGATATGAATATGATGAATGCACTGACTGTTGATGTTGAAGATTATTTCCATGTTGCTGCGTTTGAGCACTGCATTGACCGCCAAACCTGGGATCGCTACCCGCTTCGCGTGGCAGACAACACCATGCGAATTCTGCGGATGCTCGAGGACTATCCGGTGAAAGCGACCTTTTTTATTCTGGGATGGGTTGCGGAGCGTTGTCCCGGGCTGGTGAAGGAAATTCAGCGGCATGGGCATGAGATCGCGTGTCATGGATATGGCCATCAGCTGATTTACCGGATTGGCCCCAAGCGGTTCCGGAGCGATATACGCAGATCGAAACGGTTTTTGGAAGATATCAGCGGGACTCCGGTATACGGTTATCGGGCACCAAGCTACTCAATCACGAAAAACTCGCTCTGGGCATTCGACATTCTTGTGGAAGAAGGCTTCCGCTATGATTCAAGCGTGTTCCCGATTGTGCATGATATTTACGGGATTCCGAATGCAAAGCGGTTTCCGCATACCATTCATACTGCTTCAGGTAACATTCGAGAATTTCCGCTCTCGACCATTAAGATGGGCGGTTCGGGAATAACGCTCTGTATCCCGGTTGCGGGCGGGGGATACCTCCGGCTTTTCCCGGCCTGGTTCATCAAACAAGCAATCTTCCGGATCAATGAAATTGAAGAACAACCTGCGGTTCTTTATTTTCATCCCTGGGAGCTTGATCCTGAACAACCACGCATCAAGGCCGGCTTCAAGTCATGCTTCCGGCATTATCTGAATATTCATCGCATGGAAACACGAATACGAGAGATTGTTCCTTCGTTTTCTTTTGATACGATGCACGCTGTATTGGGCATCTCCACTGAAGAAGCACCCATTCAGTATGGCGTGCCTGAGCAGATACACGCGGCGTAGAAGAATATGACTGCTGAAATTATTTTCTGGACATCTGTTTTTTTCATCCTGTATGCGTATGCGGGATATCCCTTTCTGATTACGCTCCTTTCGCTGTTTGCCAAAAACGCGAGCACGATCCGGGAGAGCAAACCGTTTGTGACGCTGCTTATCACTGCGTACAATGAAGAGAAAGACATACGGGCGAAAATCGAAAATTCCCTGGCACTTGAGTATCCTCGTCAGAGACTGGAAATAATCGTTGCCTCAGACGGATCCACTGACGGGACTGACGCTATCGTGCGGGAATATGCTTCCCCTGCACGTGGAATACCCGTGATCCTGCACCGGGTCGAAGGCCGGCTGGGAAAGACAGCGGCTCAGAACAGCGCGGTCAAGATTGCTCACGGTGAGATTATCGTGTTTTCGGATGCCGCATCCTTGTATGAACCGTGCGCCATCCGATGGCTAGTTCGTCATTATGCTGATCCGACCGTGGGAGCCGTGAGCGGCCGGTATCAGTACGTGAATAAAACGCGTGCCTCTGTGGGGTTCGGGACCATTCTCTTCTGGAACATTGAGAACTTTATAAAATCGCGCCAGGCACGACTGAGGACCATGACCGGCTGCTCCGGGTGTATTTATTCGGTCAGAAAAGACCTCTACACCGATCTTCCGCCGCATATTATCAGCGATCTGGTTGAGCCGCTTGCCATTCTGAAAAAAGGATACCGCATTGCATTCGAACCTCGAGCACTTGCCTTTGAAAAAACCACGGAGAAGCCAGCGGACGAATTTATGATGCGGGTTCGGGTCATTGTGCGGGGTATGAACGGACTTCTGTATATGAAAAGTCTTTTGAACCCGTTCCGGTTCCCCTTTGTGGCATTCCAGCTTTTCTCTCACAAAATTGTCCGTTGGATGGTACCGATTTTCTGTGTTCTGGCCTTTGTCTCCTCATTTGTTCTCGTAAAAAAGCATCCTTTTTACCTTGCTGCTTTTCTTGCACAATGTTTGTTCTACGTTATGGCAGCCGGCGGATTTCTTTTTGAAAAAAAAGGCGTTCGGCTGAAGCTGTTTTATCTTCCCCTGTATTTTATTCTGGTGAATGCTGCCTCCCTGGTCAGCATGGTGAAAGTGCTCAAAGGCGAGCATATTGTGGTATGGCAAACACAACGATAGAGAGTCTTGTGCACGTGAATGAGGCACCCGCACTTTTTGCAAGCCGGTATATGATAAAGACAATTTTTTTCATGCTGGCATGGATAGTTTTCTTGTGCAGCCTGTCCTGCGCACGCAACGCGATACAAATTGATCAACCGATTCTGAGAAACCGCGTTGTTGTTCTTGATTCGCTTGAGATGAAAAAAGCGTTGTATGTAGCGTTTACCCTTTCCGGGAATGCATCAGGAGCAACTGCACGCGAGATTGAAGGTCGGCTGCTCTGCAATGGAAATCTCATAGCGGAATCCTCTACGAGCATGCTCGAAGGAATGCACGGTAATCTTGTTTTTGATCTGCCGTATGAAATTCCGGACGGAATGTATACCATCCAGGTTGCGGTCCGTCCTCAGGGAGGAAATGCTTCTGAAGAAGCATCCCTCGTGCTCAGGAAATCCGAGTTCAGAAGTACAGCAGGAAGGACACAAACACGTCCTGTATCGTTTCGTGAAGTCAGAGCCGTTTCTGAACAGGCGGGGATTGTGCCTACCCTGCAGGATGCAGCGACCGGCTATATGCTTTTTTCCCGTTCTCCGCTTCGGTATATGTTTCCGACCCAGCTGCCGCACAGCAGTGAACTGATCAGCCGCCTTTCTCTTACCATGGTCAGGAATGAATTTGAACCAATCACGTTTGGGGTGTATCCGCTCCGGAATCTGGGCCGCATGCAGGTTTCGGTGAGTGAGCTGAAGAACGGGAAGATCCATATTGCTCGTGACCTGATCACGATTGGCTTCATCCATACGATTCCCGAATCGATGGGACTGGCTTCCGGTGAATATCGCATGATGCCTGCGGTGATCAAACCCGGGAATAGGGCAATGCTCCGGGAAGGAGAAGTAGGCAGATTTTGGCTAACCGTCAGGTCTACACCACGGACAAAACCGGGCACCTATCATGGCTCAATCACCCTCACGCCCCAATTCGGGAAGAAAAAAACAATACCCCTTGCCGTGACGGTTGTTCCCATTCGTTTGGAGGAACTTCCGGACAAAGAGTACTCCCTGTTGATGACGTATGAATTTACCGAAGTTGTTTTTGCCCGGACACTTCAGGAAAAAAAGCGAATCAAGCAGTCTGCACGTGCTGTTCTGAAAGAGTATAAAAATCATGGTATGACCACGCTTGTATTCCATTCACCTTTTGTATTTCTTTCGCGAAAGGACGGGACCCCTGTTCTGGATGATATTTTTGCCGGAGTTGATGCTGCCCGGGATGAAGGTTTTGTGCGGCCGGTTATCTGGTATATGGGACATCTTATTCAAACAGCAAAACCGCAGCATCCGGGAAATATCCGCGGGTATGAAAAAACAATTCAGCAGAATCGGCTTATCACGCTGGTAAAGACGGTTTCTTCGTATGTGCAAAAAAATAACCGGCCGCCGGTTGTCTTTTTGCCTATTGATGAGCCGGATGATCCAACGGCGGATTATCGAGGCCGGCGCAGGACAGCGGTTCCTGATCTGATACGGACTATCCAGGAAGCAGGCGGTCAAACTATGATCACGCAGCAACGGTATGATCCATTGCATCCGCCCGATTATTTCTGCACCAGTAGGTTCAATGCCGATGATCTCATCACCGCCCATGGCAACGGGTCACGCTACTGGATGTATGACAATGCGGTTACCACCACCTGTCAGAACCCGGCTTATGCCCGGCACCGGTATGGCATTTTCGTCTGGAAACATGGTCTCGACGGCATGACATCCTGGACATTTCAGAACACGCAGAATGCACAGGTCATGCCGATGAAACAACCGGGAGGAAGTGACGATGTGTATCTTGCCTATCCTGATCCGGCCGGTCCGCTTGCAACCCTTCGGTGGGAAGCGATTCGAGATGGGATCGACGATCATAAACTGCTCTATCAGTTAGAGAAACGCATTGCTGCATTGCGACAAAAAAATCTTTCTCCGGCTCGGTATGAGGAGTTTTTGAATCGGCTCCGACAGAAACGCGGGAATCCGGTCTGTTCATTTGAAACCGACCGGGAATGGCCTGCTGATTTTTTTCATACCTTTCGGAACGAGTGTATCAGGCTGATTCTGCAGGCAGATACACTCCTTGCATCACCTTCAAAAAAACATGATCTATGAATACTGCGCTCTCTTCAGGATTTTCTCAGTCAAAAAAAGTTCTCCAGATCATCAGTAGCGGCGGTATGTACGGAGCCGAGCAGATGCTTTTGGAGCTTTCGTCTGAACTCAAACGCGACGGAACGTATGCACCGATCGTGGGCGTCATGAGTAATCGAAACAATCCGCATGAGGAGCTCGCGGATGCTGCGCGATCACGCGGATTATCTGCGGCGGTCTTTCCTTGTTCGGCAAAGCTTGATGTATGCCTGCTGTTCAATCTTCGCGGCTTTTTGAAAAAAAACAGGATTGGTATTATTCATACCCATGGGTATAAAGCCGATTGCTATGCTTACGCGGCAACACGGGGGCTTCCGATCACCCTGATATCCACCTGCCATAACTGGCTGGGAGATGATTTGAAAATGAAAAGCTATGCCGTGCTTGACCGCATGGTGCTCAAACAGTTTGATGCCGTAGCAGCGGTTTCTCCAGACGTCAGGGTAGCACTGCTGAAAAGCGGGATTCCTTCTCCTGGTATCTATACGGTACAGAACGGGGTATGTCTTGACCGATTTATTCCTATGGGTTCTCGACGGTTAAAACGCACGGAATTCGGAATTCCTGAGAACGCACTGGTTATCGGAAGCGTAGGACGTCTTTCTCCGGAAAAGGGGCACCGGGTGTTTCTCGAAGCAGCACGAGCCATTCTTTCCCGGTATCCGAATAGTTTCTTTCTTATCGTGGGAGAAGGGCCGCTCAAAGAAGATTTAAAAAAAGAGTTCGGATCCGCCTCAATTCTCTTTACCGGCTTTCGCAGACATGTCGTGGATCTCTACCATATAATGGATATATTTGTTCTTCCTTCATTTATCGAAGGATCTCCCATGGCATTGCTTGAGGCAATGGCATCCCGAACCCCGGTGATTGCGACACGGGTAGGAGATATTCCGAATATGATTGTGCATCAGAAAACCGGATTGCTCGTTGAACCCGGAGATGCGGCTGGCCTCCAAAAAACAGTGGAGCAGGCAATCATGAATCCAAGACTGAGGCAGGTGATGGTTCAAGAAGCATATCGCATGCTGGGCAGCAAGTTTTCTTCCTGCAGTATGGCTGCTACGTACCGGGATATGTATGCCGAATATGCCGACCTCACTCGGTTAACAAAAAAGGGGAGTGCATGAATATTGTTTTTTTTACGCAGGAAGATCCTTTTTACGTAAAAACATTTTTTAAGGAATTTTTGCAGCGATTTCCTTTTCGCGAAGAGATCAAGGCACTTGTGCTGTCACGGCCGATGGGGAAAAAATCACTGATTGCTTTGGCACGCCAGATGTATTCGTTTTACGGAGGAGCGGATTTTCTTCGTATGGGTGCACGATATGCGTTTCTGAAAGCCATGGGTACGTGTGCCGAATGGATTCCCCATGACCATGAAAAGGCTTTTACGGTGAAACAGCTTGCGCATGCCTATGGTTTGCCGGTTCTTGAGCGGAGCGATTTGAACAGCACGGCATTCCACGACAGCATGCAACAGCTTCATCCTGATCTGTTTATTTCCATTGCTTGCCCGATTATCTTTCGTCCTGATTTGATCAAGATTCCCCAGCTTGGGTGCATCAATATCCATAATGCGCCGCTTCCCCGCTACCGGGGAATGCTTCCCAATTTCTGGCAGTTGTATCACGGTGAGAAAGAGACCGGGATAACGATTCATGAGATCAATGCCGGAATCGACACCGGTGATATTATTCTTCAGACGAAGCTTCCTGTCGTTCCGGGTGAGTCGCTGCATGAGCTTATTCTCAAAACCAAGCAAAAAGGCGCAACGCACATGGTGAATGTTATTCAGGACTATCGCGAAGGACGGATCAAAACCCGCCCCATGCAAGGAGAAGGAAGTTATTTCAGTTTTCCGACGAGCGCAGACGTTGCGGTGTTCAAGCGGCTCGGGAACAGACTGGTATGAGCGCCTCGAGTTTGTCGCTCCGAAAGCTGGCTATCCGATACAGTCATTTTTTTGGAGCCGGCGTGCTTTCGCAGCTGCTTGGGTTCCTGACGTTTCCGATTCTGACCAGGGTGTTGACCATCGCGGAATACGGCATGCTGGGTCTTGTTACCACGACGATATTTATTGCCGTGGCTCTCGCAAAGGCAGGACTTTCGGATGGAATCATCAGGATGTATACGGGGTATGCCGGAACCGAGGAAGGAAGAACCGTTTTTGCCTCCACGATCATGATTCGCGGCATCCTGCTTGCCATTCTGACAACGATTCTGTATGCACTATTGGTTCCCACGCTGGTCCGATTTCTGGACATTGAAGAAGGGTATCTCTTCGCGTTCCTTATAATGGCCGCCTATTTGTTTATTCGGCCTTTAAATGGAATTGTTCTGAATGTCCTAAAGATACGGGGCAAGACCATTTTTTTGAACAGCGCGATGCTGGTCGGAAGAATCCTTTCTATCGGCCTTTCCCTGCTCTTCCTGCTTTTTCTTGTTCGCGAGGTGTATGGTTTCTTTATCGGGGTCGTGATTGCCGAATACCTGCTGGCAGCGCTGCTTCTTTTCTGGTTTCTGCGCGAATATCGCATCCGTCTACGGAGCGTATCCGGTTCGCTCAGCCTGCAGCTCATTACCTTCGGCGCTCCGCTGCTTCTTCTGGAATTATCGTATTTTCTGCTTACGTATGCAAACCGGTATATGATCGTTCTCTATAATGGAGATGTTGCACTCGGTATTTTTTCCGTTGGTTACAATCTGGCAATGTACCTCTCTGAACTGATCACCTGTTCTCTTTCTTTTTCCATTGTTCCGTTGTACGTGGAACTGTATACGCGTGAAGGAAGAGCAAAAACAGAGGAATTTCTGAATAAAGTTCTTCACTTTGTCCTGATAGCGGCGATTCCGGTGTGTCTCGGCTATGCAGCTGTATCGCACGATTTTATGGTGACCGTTGCATCGCATACCTATGAGGAGGCAGCTGGTTTTTCACCGATTATCCTGATCAGCTCGCTTTTGCTGGGAGGCGTGAACAGCATCCTGAATGCCGGACTCTACTTGCAGAAAAAAACAATGACCATGCTCGGAATCATTCTGGTTTCGCTTGCAGTGAATATTATTCTTAACATTGTTTTTCTGCCGATCTGGGGAATTCTGGGTGCTGCCTGGGCAACACTCATTTCCTGTGCGGTGGCAGCAGGATTAACGATTGTTTTTTCTTCCCCCTATATTACATTGTCTTTCACGATACGACCTATTCTTTATTATCTTGTCGTTTCCCTGATTATGTATGCCGTGGTGGCGAGCATTCAAACAGACATTCCCTGGTTGAACGTATTGCTGAAGGCAGGGATCGGCAGCCTTATTATGGCAGCCGGTGTTTTGATCAGAGAACGTAACCCTCTCGAAACCCTCAAACTGTTTCTTTCCACGAAAGAGACCGAACACGATTATGCGGAGAACTCATGAGAGCGCTCCTTAAGTATATTTTTGTTACTTCACTGTATATTCTGGGGATCGTTATGGTTTTTTTTACGGTCTTCAAGGAGGCGGCATGGGGCCTGTACTTTTTGACAGTCCTCATACCCCAGCCGAACATCAAATATGCGTTGCATGAATTTCCGCTTGGTAAGGATTTGTTTGATATCTTTTTTATTGCCTTGGTAGCGGGAATGCTGCTCCAAAAAATAAAAATTCAAAAGTCCCCGAACACATGGCTGATCGCGTTCTTCCTTCTCTTCAGTTACATCGCGCTCTGGAACAGCAGCATCCGGTTCAATCTTCCACTTCCCGTGAGCACGGAAAATATCCTGCTGCTCCAATGGAAAAATTATGCTGAGATGATCCTGCTGTATTTCCTGGCATTTTTGATTATCAGGAGTGAACCCCAGCAGAAAAAAATGCTCCTGCTCATGTGCCTGGTGCTTGCATTTATTGCCTTCAGAAGCTATGTTAATTTCGTGGTCAGCGGAGATATTTTCAGCTGGAACCGAAGAGATTCAGGTCCGTTCTCTATTGCCGGTTTGAATGCAAATCACTATGGTTCGTTTATTGTGTTTTATTGCTCCGTCTTCTTAGGATTATCATTTTTTGAACAGATCCGTACCCGCAAACTCCTGTATCTGGCTGCCGCTCTTCTCGGCATCTACCCGCTTCTTTTCTCGTATTCCCGCGGTGCGTATCTTGCGGCTTTTGTTGTGCTGCTCCTGTTCGGTATTCTGAAAAAACGTATGCTGATCGCTGTGGCAGTTGTTCTGTTTTTTGCATGGCAGACGCTCCTTCCCACATCCGTGGTAGACCGGATCATGATGACCGAAGAAACCGAAGGGAAACTGGAGCAATCAGCTGGTGGCAGGCTTGAGCTCTGGCAGATAGCGATTGATAAGTTCAAGGAAAGTCCTGTCTACGGAATTGGATATGGAGGATACGCGCTTTCTGCCGGTGGTACGGTCCTTCAGACCGGGAAAATCGTTCCAGAAAATGTGGATACGCATAATTACTGGCTGAAAACGCTCTCTGAACAAGGATTGATCGGATTCCTCCTGCTCGTACTGGTCATGATAAAGTCGTTTATGAGCGGCTGGAGATTATTCAAGCAGGGGAAAACCGATTTCATAAAAGGGTTGGGATTCGGCTTTATGGGTTGCGTTCTTGCGCTGAGTATTGCGAATATTTTTGGAGACCGGTGGACGTTTTTTGAACTGGGAGGGTATTTCTGGATTCTCTGGGGACTCGTTGATCGAGGGATTCTGCTCAGTAAGCCTGCTGCTATTCCGGTTGTGTCACAAGAAAAAATAGAAAGAGAAGAAGAACTTGTCGGACAGTATTACTCATGAATATTCTTTTTATTGCATCCAATTATCCGTTTCCCGCGGATTCAGGCCATAACCTCAGAACCTTCAATATGCTTCGTATTCTGGCCAAGGAACATACCATCTTTTTTGTCGGATTCACAAAACCGCACCATCGTGAACATGCGGCTCCCGATGATCCGATTCCGGCTTTGTGCAAATCAATCGACTTGTTCACTATTCCGGATGATGAAAGCACCGTTCGCCTGCTGTGGTCATTGTTTCTGAACCTTTTCTCGCGGTTTCCGTACGTTATCAAAAAATATTACCGGAGCGAGACGGAAAAGCGCATCCAGGAAATTCTGAAAACGCATTCCATTGATCTGGTTCATGTCGATATTCTGCATGTGTCCATGTATGCACATCGCATAGCCGCGATTCCTCGAGCTTTGACGGAGCATAATATTGAATCTCTCCGCGTTAAGCGACTAGCTCAAAATGCTAAAAATCCTCTGCTCACGTTGTACCTGTATCTCCAATATAAAAAGCTTTTTGCGTATGAAAAGCAGGCATGCACATTGTTTGACCTCTGCGTCGCGGTTTCCAAAAACGATCTTCAGGTTTTGCAACACATGAATCCGTCAGGACGCATGATTGAGGTGCCAAACGGAGTGGATACCGAGCACTTTTCTCCTGCACCGGATGCCTGGGAACCCGGTTCCTTGCTCTGGGTGGGAAGCATGCATGACCTGTACAATCGTGAGGCGGTTGATTATTTTTGCTCAGAAATTTTTCCTCGTATTGAGGAGGAAATACCGGCTGTCTCTTTTACGGCAATTGGTTCCCATCCAACGAATGCATTGAAAGCACTTGCCATGCGTTCTGCTTCTGTGCGCGTCCAGGGATATGTTGCTGATGTGAGACCGTATTTTTCGGCGGCTTCCGTGTTTCTTGCACCGCTGAAAAGCGGCGGAGGCACGAAATTAAAAGTGTTGAACGCTCTTTCCCTGGGAAAGGCAGTGGTAACGACCCGGGTCGGCGCAGAAGGCATTGATGTGGAAGACGGCGTTCACCTGGTTATTGCTGATGATCCCACGTCTTTTGCTCAGAAAACAATCGAGCTGCTTCGCAATCCAGAAAAAATCAAAACCATGGGTGAAAAAGGAAGACAACGAATTCTTGAGCGATATGATTGGAGTGCCATCGGAAAAATCCAGCTGAATGCGTATCGGGAACTGGTAAGAAGCCGAATCTCTGCCCCGGATCAGAGCCCGGTATTTTTGTGACAAGGAGAGTAGCTTTCCATGTGCGGAATTGTCGGCATTATTCATAAAAATAAGCAAGACGTACAGGAACAGGATGTCAGGAATATGTGTTCCACGATCGTTCATCGGGGCCCGGATGATGAAGGCGTGTATGTGCAGGGACATGCTGGAATCGGCATGCGCAGACTGAGCATTATTGATATCCAGAGCGGACATCAGCCAATCCATAATGAGGATGCATCCCTCTGGATTGTGATGAACGGAGAAATTTACAATTACCGTGAGCTTCGCAAGAACTTGGTTGCAAAAGGCCATGTTTTTTATACGGAGAGCGATACGGAAGTGGTTCTGCATTTGTATGAACAGGAGGGGGAACGCTGCCTGGAGAAGCTGCGCGGAATGTTCAGTTTTGCAATCTATGAGCCTGCGCGGGATCGGATGTTTCTTGCACGGGACCGGCTCGGCATTAAACCGCTTTTTTTTCATGAAACCGCTGACCGGATCCTGTTCGCTTCTGAACTGAAGGTCATCCTGTCGTGTAAAGGCGTTTCACGCGCGATCAACTGGAGGGCATTTCATGCGTTTTTTGCTTTTTCGTATATTCCGGCACCCTTGACGATCTTTCAAGGCATTTATAAATTGCTCCCCGGGCATTGCATGATGATTCAGTCGGGAAAAATCCGGCTTGAACAATACTGGGACCTTCAGTTTATGACGAAGGAACATCACCCGGAACAATACTACATCGAGCGATTTCAACAGCTGTTTGATGAAGCGGTCAAGATGCATATGGTAAGCGATGTTCCGATTGGTGCATTCCTAAGCGGGGGTGTGGATTCCAGTTCCGTCGTAGCCATGATGAGCAGGCATCATCCCTCGGTGGAAACACTCAGTATCGGGTTTGGCGGAAATATCGGAGCGTATGGTGATGAGAGAGACTATGCACGTGCTGTCAGCAGGAGGTTCGGAACCCGCCACCGGGAATACGAAGTCCATGCAGAGCAATGTGACGGAGATTTGATCGAGAAGATCGTAACCGCGTTTGATGAGCCGTTTGCAGACCATGGCACCATCCCGAATTATTTTGTGTGCCAACTGGCACGAGAGAATATGACGGTGGCGCTGTCCGGATTGGGAGGAGATGAACTTTTTTCAGGCTATCCACGGCATCTGGGTTTTGCGCTGAGTGAATTCTATTCTCGCTTTCCCGTTTCCGTTCGCAAAGCGCTGCCATGGTTTATTGAGAAACTTCCGGAGAGCCGGGGTGGTGAGGTCCGGGTCAATTGGTTAAAACGATTTGTGCGTGCAGGATGGATGGAGCCGGAGAAACGGTACCTCACGTATTTCAATGTCCTGGGAGGATATTCCCCGCAGGACTTGTTTTCCGCTGAGGTACTGCATGAGCTCAAGGAAAATTCGTGTGAAGAAGAATTTTATATGTATTACCGATCTGAAAACGCTTCTGATCCCCGGGACAAGGTTGCGTACACGGACATCAAAACCTATTTGCCGGATGATATTTTGACGCTTACCGATCGGGTCAGCATGATGCATTCGCTTGAAGTCCGGGTTCCGTTTTTAGATCATACCCTGGTGGAATTCTGTGCAACCATTCCGCAGGCGCTCAAGATGAAATATTTCAGGCCCAAGTATATGCTCAAAAAAGCAATGCACGGAGTGCTTCCGGATCACGTGCTGAATCACAAAAAACAGGGTTTTGTCTCCCCCATGAATGTCTGGCTCGGTACGTCGCTTCGGGGATATGTTCAGGAAACGCTGCGCCATCAGAAACTCGGTTTTTTCCGGCCTGAGGCAATTACGCACATTGTAGATCAGCACCACTCGGGAAAACAATTAAACACATCACTTATCTGGGCGCTGCTCATGTTTACGCTCTGGCATAAGAAATATCTTCAATGAAAGGTTCGTGTACGTGGAAAAAAAGTCGATAAAAGCAGTCTTTGTTATTCCCTTTTGTGACCGTGATATAACGCAGTTTTATGATACGCTGCGCAGTATCCGGTATTATGTTCGGGAACCGCATGCAATCGTCTGTATCAATGATTGTAGCCCGGCTCAGTGCAATCCTCTCGGCTTGCAGCAAATGTCGGATCCCGCGATCGTACCGTTTATTCCTCACACTGATGGCTCCTGGCCGCGCAACACCTACGGGTCTTTGTTTTGCAAAAAATATCAAGCCATGCAGTATGCAGCTGATCAGTTTTCCTTTGATTATATGATCAATCTTGATACAGATGCTTTGGTTACGGGACATGACCTCATCTCGTTGATCGACCAGTACTTTGAACAGGCAAATCCGGGCATCGGCATGATCGGTTCCTATGCGACTCGGGCAGATGGACGCAAGAGAACCCGCTGGCAATGGGCATTCTATCTATTGTACCTTACTTATTTCAAACAGGAGATTTCGCGGACATCCCTGCTCTGGAGCCAATGGATTCCGGAGGCCAGGAAACACGGTTACAAACTGGGGCGGCATCTGTTGGGAGGAGCCTTTATCTCCCGATCCGGATTTATTCAGCGTATGATCAGTACCTATCCCTATGAGACACTGATCAGGAACAATATGCAGTTTCTGAACGTGGGAGACGATGTGCTCTTCAGTCTTCTTGCTTTTGCATGCGGGTACCAGATTGGTGATTTTGGACGACCGAATGATCCTATGGCAATTGCGCAAAAGTATCTTCCCCTCCGAAAAGAAGCAATACACGAACAGAAAAAACAGATCATTCATTCAGTGAAAAAAGGCCTGAACGGAGAATCCGAGGAAGAACTCCGTTCCTATTTCAAAAATTTCAGGATGTAACATGCACATTCCGGTTCTTATGTATCATGCGCTGTCTCGCTCCCCGGACAAGAGCGCGTATACCCTCCGAGAAAAAAAATTCGCCGAGCAGCTTGCCTTTCTCCATGCCAACCATTTTTCCTGTCCTGGATTTGAAGACTATATGGAGACGGTACGTACGGGGAAATCTAACCTTCATAAGAAATGTGTTCTCCTCACGTTCGATGACGGACATGAGTCAGATTACACGATGGTTCTCCCTTTGCTCCAGCAGTATGCATTTCGAGCTACCTTCTTTATTACTACGGGGTGGATCGGGACAAACGGATATATGAATAAGGAGCAGCTTCTGTCTCTTAAGAAAAGCGGGATGTCGATCCAGTCGCATGCACAGACGCACCGTTTTCTGGATGGATTGCCGCCTGACGCGCTTGCGCAGGAATTGAGCGAATCAAGAGATGCCATCGAGCAGATTGTTCACTCACGCGTGGAGGCCATTTCTTTTCCCGGGGGCAGGTATTCCCGGCAGGTGATTGAGTCGGCACGAGCGCAGGGGTATCAGGCATGCTTCTGTTCTGCCCCTCGAGGTGTCAGAACATCGTTGAATATGTTTTTGATCGGACGCCATGCGATGAAACAGTCACTCGGGATGGATCATTTCAAACGGATTCTCACGCATGATCCGTTCTTCGCCTTTAGCAGCAGGGCACAGTATGGAGCCGCATATCTTATAAAACGGGCACTGGGGAATCAGCGTTATCATGATTTCTGGAAGCGTTATCTGAAATCGTCATCACAAAAAAAATCCTAACAGGCGGTATTCAATGAAAAAAATATTTTTCCTTTTCTTCTTCTCCACGGGAATCTTTTTCCTCTATCAGCCGGTTCTGGCTGAACCAGTTTTATATTTTTCTGATATTATGAGCGGTCCGAAAACAGGCCTGGGTGACGGTGTCGGCTCCGGAGCTATTGTGACGGTGTGGGGGGTAGATCTGGGAACCGTGCAAGGCAATTCTCGCATCAGTATAAATGGAAAGGAAGCATCAGCCATTTATTACTGGGGGAATGCTGACGCGGGGTATGGAGCAGGCCCCGCGGATCTTTCCACGCATCATAGAATACAAACCATATCGTTTTCTATTCCTGCGGACGCACAGGATGGTCAGGGAACGATTCGTGTCATGGCTCAGGGCAGGCGATCGAATGACCTTCCGTTCACGATACGTCAGGGATCAATCAGGCATGTTAAAAAAACAGGGAACGATCGGAATGAAGGTTCCTGGTCTGCTCCTTGGGCAACGATTCAGCATGCGGTTGATGCCATGAGACCAGGAGATATTGCGTACGTGGGGTCAGGCACCTGGCATGGCAGCGGAACCTGCGCTGTAGTCATTGGAAAGGACAGACCCAGGTCGGGCAGTGCTGCGAAACCATTTGCACTGGTCGCATACCCGGGATCGCGGGTAATCCTGACGAGCAGCAGCAAATGCGGGATTGGCAATGCGATGCACTGGAATGAATACTGGATTTTTTCCAAGCTTGCGATTCATGCAGCACAACCTGCGATTGGCAGCTTTCGCGGAGTCCGTGCGGTCGGTATTGAAGCAACTGAAGGCGAAGGCCAGTGCTCCGGTGGGCAGGGGGGTGTTCTGGGAGACGGCGGTTCCCCCGAGTGGTCCCAGAACACAACATCAGAAATGCGGTTCCTCGGCAATTATATTCATGCCTGCGGTTGTCCGGGAACCCGCTCGACCAAACTGCATCATACATTTTATATCAGCAATCGCACCGGCCGGCCTGCGGAGCACGGCGCAGAACTTGGCTGGAATCTCCTCAAAAACAATTATACGAATGCCGGGCTCCATATCTATGATGAAGATATATGTGGAGACTGGAAAACGCCTCACCGGATTCATGATAATGTGGTTATCAATCAGCGGGGCGTCGGCATGGATTATATTATCGACTGCGCACCGGGTCACGGGCCTGTTACGGCAGCAGCATATTTTTACAATAATCTTCTGGTGAATGTCGGTCTCGGGAACACCTACTCTGACGGGAAGTCAACCGGGGCTGCCTTTATCATAGGAAAAGCATCAAACCGTGCATCGGTGTATATGTACAACAATACAGTGTATGGCTATGGCGATCAGCGAGATACGTATTTCAATGCCGGGATTCAGTTTCAGTCTTTTGCAGGAAGCGTTGATTTTCGGAATAATATCATCGTGGATACAAAAAACCTGGACTATGTTTTAAAAGATTCGATTGTTCCGCATTTTTCGAGCAATAACCTGTGGTATTCCACAAAAACGCGAAAACCAGCGCCGGCGTGGCCAGGCACCATCCAGGCTGATCCGCGTTTTGCTGATCCTGATCATCACAATTTTATTCTTCTTCCCGGTAGTCCTGCACGCGGGCAGGGAACCTCGTCAGTTTCATCGATTGTTTCACGCGATCTTGCCGGTCGTCTGCGAGCAGGATCACCGGACATTGGTGCATTGCAGTCAGGGGAACCCAAAGCAAAGGTCAGATGAAAAAAGATGCCATTGCAGATTCATTAAAACGGAACACGCTTTTTTCTTCTCTCACCCTGCAAGAGCTGAGCGAGATACAGAAAAGCATGGTCATCAAACGGGTGAAGAAAAACGAAGTAATCCTTCATGAAGAAAACGCCAATGATTTCATGTACATTATTCTGGAAGGAGATGTGAAAGTAATCCAGACAACGGAGCGCGGAAAAGAAATTCTGGTTACGATGCATCACCAGCATGATTCCTTCGGTGAACTGTCTTTGATAGACCGGAAGACTGCACCAGCGACGGTTTTCGCAGTCCGGAATTCCATAATCGCGATTCTCTCACGGCGGGATTTTTATTCGCTGCTCCATACCTATTCAAAGATGCTTGACAACCTCCTTCGATTGTTGTGCACCCGGCTTCGGGATTCACTGAAACGAATTCAAATGTTAAATTTTAACAATGCCTCTCAGCGGATCAAAATGCTGTTTCTCATGCTTTCTGAAAATTACGGGGAAGATACGGTACGAGGCACGCTGCTTAAGATTAAACTCATTCATCAGGACATCGCGGACATGACCGGGTTGACTCGCGAGACCGTTACCCGCGTTCTTGATAAGTGGCAAAAAAGCGGAGAGATACAGATACAAAAAAACAAATTCATTCTTTTAAAGCCTGAATTTGAGTCCATACCATTCTAATCTAAGCTGAAATAAAGTTGAATTGGATTGACTGATCAGATGGCTTATGCGATAATTCATCCCTGTTTTGCGATTCCGTTTCTGCATAAGGAGTTTCCATGTATGCGGTAATTATGGCAGGTGGTTCAGGGACACGGTTTTGGCCGCTTTCGCGGGAAAAAATGCCGAAGCAGCTTTTAAAGATCGGGGGTGAAGAATCCCTCATTCTTCAGACCGTCAACCGGGTGCTCCCGATAATCAAAATCGATGATGTTTTTATTGTAACGAACCATTCACTTGCCGAATCCATTGTGTATCAGCTTGCAACGCGGTTTGACCGGCCGTGGGACGGCAATTTGATTCTTGAACCTGCTCCTAAAAATACCGCTCCTGCGGTTGCCCTTGCCGCATTGCACCTCGAACGCATTGATCCGGAAAGCGTCATGGTGGTTCTTGCCGCGGATCATTCCATTAAAAAAACACCTGAATTTCTTGCAGTGCTCAAAAAAGCAGAAGAAGCTGCAAACCAGGGATATCTCGTGACCCTTGGCATCCGGCCCGATCGTCCTGAAACGGGATATGGGTACATCAAGGCAGGGGCCGCTTTAGAGAAATCCGGATCAGGAAACCGGGATGCAGCCGGACAGGTACGGACTGTTGAGGCATTTGTCGAGAAGCCGGACCAGCGTACTGCAAAGGAATACGTCGCGGACGGCGGCTACTTCTGGAACAGCGGAATTTTTGTCTGGAAAACAAAGACGCTCCTGCAGGAAATCGAAAAACATGCTCCTGCCCTGCATCAAGGGCTTGCACTGATCCGGAAAAATCGTGATACCAAAAAAGAGACGGATATCATTCAACAGGTCTTCAAGCAGCTTGATTCCATTTCAATCGATTATGCGGTCATGGAAAAGACTGACCGGGCTGCCGTCATTCCGGCTGATATCGGGTGGTCGGATGTCGGAAGCTGGACCGCCCTGGATGACGTTTCCGACCGGGATGCTGCCGGAAATGTTATTTGCGGAAATGTGATTGATGTCCAGAGTGAGAATTCAATTGTGTATGCAGATAAACGGCTTGTGGCCACGATCGGCTTACACGACATGGTGGTCGTTGACACGCCGGATGCGACTCTGGTTTGCAGCAAGGAGAAGGCCCAGGACGTTAAAAAAATCGTTGATGAACTGAAAAAAAGAAAAGGCGATGAGCACCTTGTGCACCGGACGGTTTACCGTCCCTGGGGTTCCTATACGGTGCTTGAATCAGGCGACCGGTACAAGATCAAACGGATCGAGATCAACCCGGGCGCGAAACTGTCCCATCAGCTTCACCGCCATCGGAGTGAACACTGGGTTGTGGTTGCGGGCACGGCGCGGGTTACGAACGGCGACAATGTATACGACGTGCACCCAAATGAAAGCACGTATATTCCGCTCTCGACCAAGCACCGGCTCGAGAATCTCGGTAAAATTTCGCTCCAGATCATCGAGGTCCAGAACGGCGAATATCTTGAAGAGGATGACATTGTCCGATTTGATGACGCATATCAGCGCCATGACCCTCTTGAGCGGAGCTCTCTGCCGCCGATCTCGAACAATGCGCGCGAAAGTCAAAAACCCGCTCTATGATGAATCCTGAAATATTTCGAGAATACGACATCCGCGGCATTGCCGATACAGACCTTACGCCGCCTGTGGTTGAAGCCCTAGGACGAAGTTTCGGTGATTATTTAATACTCAGGAACCGGAATGTCCGGGCAGTTGCGATCGGCTACGATGCGCGGATCAGTTCTCCCCGGCTCTGCAACAATCTCATGCGCGGTTTAACAGCCGCAGGCATAAATGTCACGGTGCTGGGACTGTGTCCCACTCCTGCGCTCTACTTTTCTCTCTACCAGCTGAATCCCGGCGCAGGCATTATGATTACGGGAAGCCATAATCCCGCGGAGTTCAACGGATTCAAACTCTGCGTGGGTACCGACACGATGTATGGGGAAGAGATTCAGAAGCTGCGGGCGCTTCTGGAACAGAATACACAGAAACCGATGGTTCCTGCAAAAAGCATGGGAACCGTTTCGCGTTCCAAAATCCTTCCTGCATACAGGGAGTACCTGAATAATCAATTTCATTGCGATGGTCAGTCACCTCTTACTGTGGTCCTGGACGCGGGCAACGGAACCGCCGGTCTTGCTGCTCCCGATATTATTCGGAATATGGGTTGCAGGGTTATTGAACTTTTCTCTGAACCGGATGGGAGATTTCCGCATCACCATCCGGATCCCACGGTTCCCGGAAATCTGAGCGCCTTGATCGATACGGTAAAAAAATACAAGGCTGATATCGGAATTGCATTCGACGGGGATTCGGACCGAATCGGCGTTGTTGACGAAACCGGCTCCATCCTCTGGGGCGACCAGCTTATGGTTATTTTTTCCCGCGATATTCTCAAGACACGGCCGGGTTCCCTGTTTGTATCCGAAGTCAAATGTTCGCAAACCATGTATGATGATATTCGCAATCATGGTGGAACGGCGGTTATGTGGAAAACCGGACATTCCTTAATCAAGGCGAAGATGAAGGAGCTGCAAGCCGCATTGGCAGGAGAAATGAGCGGGCATTTGTTTTTTGCCGACCGATATTTTGGTTATGATGATGCTATTTATGCAGCCTGCCGCTTGGTTGAAATTCTGCAACAAACACGAAAAGGGCAGGCATCAGACGGTTCTCTTCATACCTTGATAGCGGATATTCCCAAAACGTATGCGACTCCGGAAATCCGTTTTGATTGTCCGGACAACATAAAATTTCATGCTGTTGAAAAAGTTAAAGAACGTTTTACCAATGGCTTCGATCTTCCCTTGCAACCTCGAGAAGTCATTACGGTAGACGGGGTACGAGCCGTATTCGAGAATGGGTGGGGACTGATCCGTGCTTCGAACACCCAACCGATCCTTGTCATGCGCTTCGAGGCGAACGACATGCCCTCTCTTACTGCGATCAAAACCATGATGGAAAACCAGCTTCAGTCCATTCTTTCGCGCCTGCAATAATATCTGCACACAAGCTATTTTTGCCTTTTCTGCCATTCTCTTGAGAGATGCTATACTTGATTACAGCACCTGATCGGGAATGCATGTTTTTTCATTCTTGAACAACGGAGGGTCATGGTATGGATTTAGGAACTAAAATTCAGGAGAGAACTGCCCGCGTAGGCGTTGTTGGTCTCGGGTATGTGGGACTGCCACTTGTCATTACCTTTGAAAAAGCCGGGTTTCCGGTAATCGGATTCGATCTTGATGAAGAAAAGGCACGCCAGCTTCACGAAGGAAAATCGTACATTAAGCATATTCCTTCAGACAACATTCAACGGTTGCTTGCAAAGAAGCGTTTTCTTGCGACTACCGATTTTTCCCTTCTTGGCACGGTTGATTGTATCGTTATCTGTGTTCCCACACCGCTCAACAAGCAACGCGAGCCTGACCTTTCGTATGTCTTTAATACGACGAGAACAATCAGCCGATACTTGAAAAAGGGCCAACTCATTTCGCTCGAATCGACGACCTATCCGGGGACGACCGATGAAGATATGCGAGCGATCCTTGAGGAGACGGGTCTGCGCGCGGGGACGGATTTTTACCTTGCCTTTTCTCCTGAGCGGGAAGATCCGAACAACAAAGATTTTTCCACGAGTACGATTCCGAAAGTGGTTGGTGGCTACACGGCTGCGTGCCGTGATTATGCGAATGCACTATACAGCACTATTGTTGAAAAAACGGTTGTCGTCTCATCCACCAAGGCCGCGGAAGCGACGAAGCTGCTCGAAAACATTTACCGAGCCGTCAATATTGCGCTCGTGAATGAACTCAAGATTCTGTTTGACCGTATGGGAATCGATATCTGTGAAGTGATCGAAGCCGCGAAGACAAAACCATTCGGTTTCCAGGCATTCTATCCGGGCCCCGGACTGGGAGGGCATTGCATTCCTATCGATCCTTTCTATCTTACCTGGAAGGCCCGCGAATATGATTTTCATACACGATTCATCGAGCTGGCAGGTGAGATCAATACCTCCATGCCGTATTATGTTGTCGAAAAAGTCTCACATGCATTGAATGAGCGGCAGAAAAGCCTGAAATCCTCGAAGGTTCTGATCCTGGGACTTGCGTATAAAAAAGATATTGACGATGTTCGTGAATCACCGTCTTTGAAAATGATCGAGCTGTTAACCGAGTACGGTGCGGATGTGGACTATAATGATCCCTACGTTCCACAAACCTGGAAAATGCGGATGTATGACCTGAAAAAGAGCTCGGTTCCTCTGACGGGTGAAATGCTGCGCGCCTATGACTGTGTTGTTATTTGCACGGATCATTCTTCGTATGATTATGAGCTCGTGGTCAGGAACGCCGCTCTCGTTGTTGATACGCGAAATGCAACCCGGAATATCACTCATAATGGTAACGTGGTACACGCATAGTTTTGAGGACAGACATTACCGATGCGGTTGTCTGAGGAAAGTAAGAAGCCCTTCGACGATGGATACCAGGGCGTCGGTTTCCTTGGCAATAATTCCGTGAAATTCATGCAGGTCCTGTTTGAATATCTTTTTGGTGTTCTGCAGGAAATAGATCGCGCCTTTCAGCGAATTGAGCGGAGTGCGCAGTTCATGCGACATCCTGGTCAGAAAATCTGTTTTTGCACCATCCGTTTCCCGTAATATGCGGTTCATTTCCTCCAATTCCCCAGCTTTTGCGCGGAGTTGATCTCTCAACCCTGCGTGATGCATTGCCATAGCCGCATGATTTGCCAGCGTTTGCAGCAGCTCACATTCATCATGCGTGAACGGTGATCCGTCCCGTTTATCGCTGATATTTATCACGCCGAGCAGTGCCGCATTCATAATGATCGGGCAGGAAATGAAGGACGCTGTTGCATATCGGCCCTGCCGAAACCGCAATCCCGGGTACTCGAGTTCAATGTCTCGCACCAGAAGGGACACGCGATTGTGTGCAACCATGCCGGCAATACCCTCACCAACCTTTCTGATGCAGCTGATTGTATCATCAGGTTCAAATCCCCTCCATGCGAAGAGAGCAAGTTCATCAGTGCCACGCAGGATCATGAACGACGATTTTTCAGCATCAGCATACCTGATTGCGGAATTCAGGAATGCGTCTGCAATGCTTTGGATGTCGTCTGCAACCACGACGGCATGCGCAAAATCCTGAAGCACCTGAAATTTCTTCTTATACAAGTCGCTTGCCTCCTTACCCTTGTCTGGACCAGAAAAAAACCGATTTTCAGCGTTCTGCAAATTCAGCCAGCCGTTTATAAAATTTTTTTCGTGAAATGCCGAGTTGACGGGCGGCTTTCGATTTGTTCCCGTTGCACTGCATGAGGGCATCTGCGATTGCCTGGGATTCCATGATCTTGAGTGGTTTCACGGGTTTTTTATGCAGTGCGGGTATTTTTTTTGCCCCATGCTGTTCAATCGCCTGTCGCAGCACTGCTTTCAGTTCCGGATAATCAGGAGGCTTTACAAAGTAATGACAGGCCCCGCTTTTCATCATGGCCACTGCTGATTCCACGGTCCCGTAGGCCGTCAGAAAAAGGACCGGCATATCCGGAACATGGTCCGAGACGTATTCAACAGCGTGAAGCCGTCTTTTTCGGGCATTTTGATGTCAGTAATGACCGCATGGACATCATTATTCCGGATAATATCGATTGCCCTGTCGACGGTTGTGGATTCGAGGACACGGTATCCTTCCTGTTTTAAAATCATGGACAAGACTCTCACGGCATGAGGCTCATCATCCACGACCAGAACGTTGTCATACGGTTTCATGCTGACGTCCTCTTGCATGTGCTGGGAATGAACAGTGTTATGGTGGTTCCCTGATTTTTTTTGCTGTCTATTTCAATGTATCCGCCGTGATGCCGGAGGATTTCGTACGTGATGAAAAGGCCGAATCCTCTGCCTCCCTGCTGTCCTTCCGGCATAGAGTTTCCTGTTCCATCCGGGATCCCGGGCCCGGTATCACTAATGGCGGCAACAACGAAGAGCACTCCCGATCGCTCGATCGTGGAGGTCCGGATGACAAGCTCGCCGCCGCTTTGCATTGCTTCAATGGCGTTGTTGATAACGTTGAGGATCGCCTGTTCTACAAAAAAGGGTTTGACGGTCACCGGCGGGATGGCTCCCAGTTCATACCGGGACTGGATGTTTCGGGTATACATTTGAAGCGATGTGACCGCTTCTATTTTTCTCAGCATTGCATTGAGATCAGCTTCGTGGCTTTCCGTTTCAAGAACCGACGAATTAAGAAAACGGGAAATAAAGGACTCAAGCCGGGATATCTCATCTTCCATGATCTCCGCAAACTCGGTAAGCGTTTCTTCTTCTGCATATTTTTCCCGCAGATACACGACTGCCCCTTTTATCGCATTCAATGGGTTCCGAACGCCGTGCGCCAGCATGGATGCTACCTTGCCTATGTCGATCAATTTTTTTGATTCCCCAAGCTGACGAGCCATGGTGCAGGATTGATGCGGTCGAAGGATGACTTTTACCTGAGCAGCTTTTTCAGAAAGGAGCAACGGTTTCAGTACGATGTCGGAAGCGAGAGAACCATACAGGCAGACGAGAGCATAATTTTTCAGAATGATTTGTTGACGTTTTTTTATGACCCGGGAAAGCGCATCCCCATTGTGCTGAACAATCCGGGGTATGACGGTATAATATTTTTTCCCCACGACAGCCTTTGCCGACTGTCCGGTGAATGCAGCAATGTTCCTTCCCCATAAGGAGATGCATAGCTTATTATCAGTACGAAAAGACAGCTCTTTCATGCCGGATGTCCTCTTCTGGGAAAAATGCGCCGATGGCCTGCGTATATACTTTTTTGCAATACGGGAACCTTGATTGTTCTAGTATAGAAGACCTTCGGCTCTATTTCAAACACGTAGTCATTCAAATGTTTTACAGAATGGAATAAAAGGAACTGTTTTTGCCGGAAGAGAGCTGCAAAAGCAGAAGAAAGGAAACTTATTGCGTTGGTATATCTTTCATAAGCTGTCCCCTGATAAAATTCCGGAGCAGTTCACGATCGGTTTCCGCTATTTCAGTAAATTTCATTGCCATTCCCGGTTCTTTGAATAACCCGAGTTTCATGGTCGTGCTGCGCAGCACAGCGGCCTTGAGCTTGATGGGTATGGAATGAATAATGAGCGTAACCGGCAATACTGCTCCAACCGGACGGGGAGTCAGCGTGCGCACAAAAATCCCGTTTTCCGACAGCGAAGAAATATATTCCGTGCTGTTTTGATCGCTTGATGCAGAGAGCCCTCCGACTCGAACGGGAAGCAGCGTTTGCACACGAATGTGTTTTCTTGGCAGGGCTTCCGTAGCCTGTTGAATTGCGCTGTAGAGCGTTGAAGGATCAACCGGTTTCTTCAGAAACAAGCTGCATCCAGAAGCACGGCACAGTTCCTCTCGTTTCGGGTCATCAATAGCCGTTTGCACAATGATGGGAACGGATTTCGCGCGGGAATCATGCTTTAACCGGACAATCAGCTCCAGGCCGGACATGTGCGGCAGGGCAAGCTCTGTTACCAGAAGAAGGGGCAGGGCGGAATCAATGATTTTGAGCGCACCTTCCCCGGTTGTGGCAATATACACATCGTACCCAAGCCGCTGCAGGATGAGGCCGGTCGTAAACAGATCGCGCACATATCCGTCCACAAGAAGGGCGAATTTCTTCTTTCGTTCGACCACAATATTTTCGGATGCTTCACCTGCAGGATTACTCATGCGTTCTGATTCCTCTCCTGTCGGCATGGCAGGACCGGCTTTGTGGTTTTCAGGATGATTATTTTCCGCCTGCTGGTTGCCAATGCTATCATTCTTTGGGATGAGAGTCAAGGAGCGATGCAGGATCAGATGCAGGAGGCAAGATGCCGGATGCGGACATGCGATACGTGAAAGAGCTATGTTAGGGGTACGTTTTTTTCTGTTGTTTTTGGCAGAGCGCTCATCTCTGCTCTCTTGTGAAATCTTTTCTCTCAACAATCCCTCCAACAAAAAATCTTTTGCAAAAAAATCTTCTGTGTGATAGAGTAAATCTCAATCGCAGGAAAACACATCACATTTACAATGACTTGTGCCTCCGGCATCGCGAACGATATGACTGCGTGGATCGTTTCCAGTCGTGATACCGGTTCAGGTTGTTTCTTATCAACGCACCAGTAATGATGTGAGTTCCATGAGTACCGGAGGAGTGCTATGAAACCGATTATGTGTCCTTTCTGCGGAGGAACCAACTTGTTTCAACAGGATGATTACAGTCTTGAAATGGATTTTGAGTACTGGACCATTCATCACTGGGAGTGTCTGGATTGCGCGCAATCATTCGAAAAGATAGAAATTTTACCGACATCAAACACCTTTGAGGAAATGCATGAGAGCACTACACACTGAAACGCGTACCATCCGTTCAGCGTTTTCAGGAGAATTTCCGTTTCCCGCTTTTCGCCGTCCCACGATCGTGGGAATTGATCTTGACGCACTTGCTCACAATTACCGGGAAGTTGTCCGTCATGCAGACGGCAGAAAAATCCTTGCCGTTGTAAAGGCGCAGGCCTACGGACACGGCGCACGCAGCATTTCTGAGGCGCTTGTTGCCCTGGGTGCCGATATGCTTGGCGTTGCTCTGGTTGAGGAAGGGATCGATCTTCGACAGGCCGGAATAACGGCGCCCATTCTGGTAATGGGAGTTTTCTTCCCCGAGCAAGCGGACGCAATTATCGACCATGACCTTACGCCGGTTATCTTTAGTCGTTCCATTGCGGACGCATTGACAGCTGCTGTGCAAAAACGCGGAACTCATGTTTCTGCGCACGTGAAAATAGACACCGGGATGGGAAGAATAGGTCTTCTTCCGGATGAGGCTCCTGATTTTATTACCGGACTGACCCGCGAAGGAAGCATCACGGTGTCAGGTCTGATGACGCATCTTGCCGATGCAGATCTTCGTGACAAAACATTTACGTCTGAACAGCTCCGGCGTTTCCACGCAGTTATTCGGGAATTGGAAAAACGTGGAATTGTCGTTCCGATGCTGCACACAGCAAACAGCTCAGCCTTGATGGATTACCTGCCATCGCTTTTTACCATGGTAAGGCCGGGGCTCATGCTGTATGGATATAACCCGCTTGAAGGGCGGGTTCGGAAAGCGGATATTCAACCCGTGTTATCGCTGATCACGAAGATTGCCTATCTCAAGAGAGTGCCCCCGGGTGTGCCCATTAGCTATGGGCGAACATTTGTCACCAAGCGGGAAAGTCTGATTGCAACATTGCCGATCGGATATGCCGATGGCTATAGCCGAAAACTTTCCAATACCGGTGAGGCACTGGTGCGTGGTGTTCGGGTACCGTTGGTCGGCCGGGTTTGCATGGACATGTGCATGGCTGATGTGACCGGAGTACCGGGTGTCCAGGAAGGCGATGAAGTAATTCTTATCGGGCGTCAGGGAAACGAGCATATCACGGCTGATGACATTGCCGACAAAATTGGAACTATTCCCTACGAGGTGTTGTGTGGCATCAGCGACCGGGTTCCTCGGATTTATCTATAGCATACTTGAAACCGTCGGCCACAGGATTGCCACGTTTGTGTCGGAACTGGGACGGATCCTGATTTTTTTCTGGCATACGGTACGCTGGAGTTTTACTCCTCCATTTTATTTCAAGAACATTTTTAAGCAGATGGAGCAGATCGGAGTGAACTCAGTCCCCGTGGTTCTGACCACGGCGCTCTCGACCGGTATGGTGCTGGCGCTTCAAAGCTATACCGGATTCAAGCGGTTCGGCGCAGAGTCACTTATTGGAACGGTTGTGTCCCTGTCCATGACGCGAGAGCTCGGGCCGGTTCTAACCGGGTTGATGGTAGCGGGAAGGGCTGGAGCTGCAATGGCTGCAGAACTCGGGACCATGCGGGTGACCGAACAGATTGATGCCTTATCCGCTCTCGCCACGAACCCCATGAAATACCTTGTGGTTCCCCGGGTGATTGCCAGTACGATCATGATGTTTTTTCTGGCTGCATTCGGAATGATCATCGGCATTGTGGGCGGATATTTTGTCGGCGTCAGAGTACTTGGGACCAATCCGGTCATGTATATCAACAACAGCATTGATCACACGACTGTATCGGATATCTGGTACGGTCTCATTAAGGCGCTCGTATTCGGCACCGTTGTGGGTGTTGTCGGATGTTACAAGGGGTTTAATACCCAGGGAGGTGCGGAAGGAGTGGGAAAGTCAACGACCGGCGCAGTGGTTATCTCCTGTATGATCATTCTTGTGCTTGATTACTTCCTGTCCGCGCTGCTGTGGTGACGACGGTATGGCAATGATCGACATTCAGGACATGTACAAACGGTTTGGTTCCCTGCAGGTGCTCCGCGGTGTGAATTTGCAGATTGAAAAAGGCGAGAGCATGACCGTGATCGGAGGAAGCGGCAGCGGAAAAAGCGTGCTGCTGAAGCACATTATCGGTCTCCTGTTTCCTGATCGTGGCCGCGTGATCGTTGATGGACAGGCGCTGAACAAGCTTGACGATGATGGCTTGAATGAATTACGAAAAAAATTCGGGATGCTTTTTCAAGGGGCTGCTTTGTTTGATTCCCTTTCGGTCTGGGAAAACGTCGGGTTTTCTCTCCGGCAGCATACTCGCATGACTGACCATGAAATTCGAAAAATTGCGACCGAAAAACTGGCGCTGGTCGGTTTGAAGGATATAGAAGATAAAATGCCGGTTGATCTTTCCGGGGGCATGAAAAAACGGGTCGGGCTTGCCCGGGCAATCGCCATGAACGCATCGATTATTCTGTATGATGAGCCGACGACGGGTCTCGATCCGATCAGCGCAGACTCGATCAATGACCTCATTGTGGACTTAAGGAAAAAGCTTGGGGTAACATCCGTTGCGATTACGCACGATATGCAGAGCGCGTATAAAATTTCCGACCGGATCGCAATGCTGTATAAAGGACAAATTCTGGAAATCGGGACCCCGGAGGAAATAAAAAAGACGGAAAACCCGATTGTCCGTCAGTTTATCACAGGCAGCGCCGTAGGACCAATTACTGCTGAGTAGCATTTCTGAGCGTAAAAGGAGTTGGCATGGCGAAATTAAGCGCTGAAGCAAAAGTCGGTTTACTGGTCATACTTGGTTCGGTCGTTTTGCTGTATATGACTATTGCCGTTGGAAAATATTCATTCGGCGAAAAAAAAGGGTATGTCCTTGAGGCGTTTTTTGACTCGGTGGCGGGGCTTGATGTCAAATCTGCTGTCCGGATGGCCGGAGTAAAGATCGGGGTTGTCGAGCAGGTGGCGCTGGAAGATCACCGGGCAAAGGTAACCATGCGGATCAACCCCGAGGTACGGATACCCCGGGACAGCATCGCCATGATAAAGACCCTGGGACTTATGGGAGAAAAATATGTCGAGTTTGTTCCTGCACGCAGCATGGAACATCAGCCGGGTTCCTATGCCAATTCCCCCTATTATCAGGCAAATGAACAAGTGCAGGCAACCGCCTCCCCCAGTGATGTTGACAAACTGCTGGGGCAACTTTCAGCGATTGCTGATGATGTCAAGCAGGTGACCACGTCGCTCAAAGAGGCATTGGGAACGGAGCAGGGTGCGCAGTCAGTCAAGGACATGGTACGGGATCTTCATACGACCATGGCAAATATCAGGGAATTTTCCCATACGTTGAACAGCGGTGGAGGCGAGCTTGTTCAGCGGTTGAATGAGCTGATCGCAAGCCTGAATGAAGTCGTGGGCGAAAACCGGGAGAACCTCAAGCTGACGCTTGAAAACGTGAAGGAAGCTTCCCAAAATGCGGAACGCGCAATCGCCTCGATCGAACAAACCACCAAGAAAATAGAGCGAGGCGAGGGAACGCTCGGCAAACTCATCAATGACGACAGCGTTTACAATAACATTGACATAGCGGCAAAAGGACTGGGCGATTATATGGGCCGGGTGGATCGCTTGAAAACGATCATCGGGTTCCGGAGCGAGTATCTTTTCCCGCAGGCAAAAAGCTACGCTACATTGGAAATAAAACCTCGAAAAGACCAGTATTATATTCTGGAAGTCACAAACGACCCCTTTGGCAAGTATCACCGGACCGTCCAGCTGACGCCCGGCGGGGAAGAAGTAATATCGCAAAGTTTTTCGGATTCGTATGAGATCAGCATTGAATTCGCCAAACGGTGGGGAAATCTTGCAGCCCGCCTCGGTCTCATAGAATCAACCGGCGGCGTGGGAATCGATTATTTCGCGTTTGATGACCGGCTGAAATTCAGTTTCGACGCATGGAACTTCAACAGCAAGGAGCCGGGAAACGAACGAACGCATTTGAAGGCGACAATCAATTACCAGGTGTATAAAAATCTGTTCGTGAATGCTGGGTATGATAATATTCTCAACCAGCAGCGGCGGTCACCGTTTGTCGGGATCGGGCTCAGGTTTGACGATGAAGATCTGAAGTATCTGCTCGGCAGCGTGCCGTTGCGATAGCTAAATTTTTTTCGTTTTAAACCGATAGGTACGAGAGCAGTCCCATGTGTCGTGGCTCTGAGCCAGCGCTGACCGAACGTCGATAGCAGTATGGTAACGCCGGATGATTCCAGGGATTCCTTCCTTTCCTGCCTGTCCTTGACTTTTGTTCGGCAGTTTTTTAGAATGATTGTGAGGAGCAACCAACCGTGACGAAACCGATCACCAAAGCGGTCTTTCCCGCTGCAGGCTTGGGCACACGTTTTTTGCCTGCGACAAAGGCGTCTCCCAAAGAGATGCTTCCGCTCGTTGACAAACCCCTGATCCAGTACGTGGTGGAAGAGGCCGTTGCATCGGGTATCGAGGAAGTTGTGCTTGTCACCGGCCGGGGCAAACGGGCGATTGAAGACCATTTCGACGTTGCATTTGAACTTGAGGAAGATCTGAAGGCAAAAGGAAAGCACAAACTGCTTTCGGAAATACAACGGATTGCTAATATGGTAACATTCTGCTACATCAGGCAGAAAAAAGCGCTTGGGCTGGGTCATGCGGTTCTAACCGCAAAACGGGTCGTAGGGGACGAACCGTTTGCCGTGCTTCTCGGTGATGATATCATTGATTCAGAAGTCCCGGTTCTGAAACAGATGATGCAGGTGTATAAACGATATCCTTCCACCATTTTGGCTATTCAGAAAGTTCCCAAATCGCAGACCCGGCATTACGGCATTATCGACGCTGTTGAACTTGAACCGGGCATTTACCGGGTAAAGGACCTCGTGGAAAAACCGATGCCTGATGAAGCGCCGTCAAACCTTGCGATTATCGGACGCTATGTTCTGATGCCGGAAATTTTTTCTACGCTGGAACGTACCAAGGCCGGAAAAGGCGGAGAAATACAGTTGACCGACGGTCTGCGGCTCCTCATGCATGAACAGCCGATTTACGCGTACGAGTTTCACGGGGTACGGCATGATGCAGGCGATAAACTGGGATTTCTCAAGGCTACCGTTGAATTTGGATTGAAAAACGAGGAATTCGGGAAAGAGTTTCGTCAATATCTGCAACAGTTAATGATGTAACGTTTTCAGCGCCATCGACACGGTGCGGTCCCAATGCACCCAAGGAGGACAGATTGGCAAAAACAGAAACGAAGGGCGTGGATATTCAACAGTCCATCGAGATACCGAAAAGGCTTCCGCTGCTTCCTATCAGGGACATCGTTGTCTTTCCCTATATGGTATTGCCGCTTTTTGTTGGAAGGGAAATGTCCATCAAGGCAATTGAAGTTGCGCTTGAAGGAAACCGGATGATTTTTTTAACGTCTCAAAAAGACATTAATGTTGAAAATCCGTCTCCGTCCGATCTCTATTCCGTGGGAACAGTCGGTCTGATCATGCGCATGCTGAAGCTTCCGGACGGCAGAATAAAGATTCTGGTGCAGGGAGTGGCACGCGCCAAAACCGTAAAATTTTTGCAAAAAGACCCCTACTATCAGGTGGAGATCAAAACCTTTGCCGATGTTCCCTCCACGGTCAATCTTGAAACAGAAGCGCTTATGCGGAACGTGAAAGAGCAGATCGAGAAACTGGTCTCATTTGGCAAGGTTATTCTTCCGGACATCATGGTGGTCATTGAAAATGTGGACGATCCGGGCAAGCTGACCGATCTCGCGGTTGCGAACATGGGTCTTAAGGTTGAGCAGGCACAGGAAATTCTTGAAATTACGGACCCTGCACAGCGCTTAAAACGGATCAACGAGGCATTGGGAAAGGAAATCGAGCTCCTGTCCATGCAGCAGAAAATCCAGGCCGATGTCCGCGGTGAGATCGATAAAACACAGCGTGAGTATTTTCTCCGTGAGCAGCTTAAGGCGATCCAGCGCGAACTCGGGGACACGGACGACCGTTCAGAGGATATCCGGGAGCTTCGGGAAAAGATCACCCAGGCGAACATGCCGGAAAAATCAGCAAAAGAAGCCGAAAAACAGCTCCGAAGGCTGGAACGAATGCATCCGGATGCAGCAGAAGCATCCATGACGCGGACATATATTGAATGGCTCGCAGAACTTCCCTGGAGCAAATCAACCAAGGATAATCTTGATCTTAAGGCAGCACATAAGGTTCTTGAAGAGGATCATTATGACCTTGAAAAAGTCAAAGAACGGATACTGGAATACCTTTCGGTCCGCAAGCTGAAGGAAAAAATGAAAGGACCGATCCTGTGCTTTGTCGGACCTCCGGGAGTGGGCAAAACATCGCTTGGGAAATCGATTGCACGGGCGCTGGGCAGGGAATTCGTCCGCATTTCGCTCGGCGGAGTTCGAGATGAAGCAGAAATTCGAGGACACCGCCGTACGTACGTGGGAGCGCTTCCAGGACGGATCATTCAGGGAATCAAGACTGCCGGGTATAACAATCCTGTTTTTATGCTTGATGAAGTGGACAAGATCGGCGCTGACTTTCGGGGCGATCCTTCTGCCGCGCTGCTTGAAGTACTCGATCCGGAACAGAACAACGCGTTCAGCGATCACTATATCGGTCTTCCTTTCGATCTTTCCCGAGTCATGTTCATCACAACCGCAAATATGACCGATCCGATTCCCGGTCCGCTCAAAGACCGGATGGAGATCATTCATCTTTCCGGGTACACGGAACAGGAGAAACTCGGAATTGCAAAAAGCTATCTCATTCCCCGACAGCTTGCTGAACACGGAATTACGGAAAAGAATATCAATATATCCGACAAGACCGTACTCCAGGTGATCGCGCAATACACCCGAGAAGCAGGCGTGCGGAATCTCGAACGAGAGCTTGGCCATCTTTGCAGAAAGGTTGCGCGCAAGGTTGCTGAAGGGGAAACCGGTTTGTTTACCATTACTCCCAAGAACCTTCATACCTATCTTGGGGTCCCAAAATTCCTGCCTGAAGCCGAACGGGAAAAAGATGAGATAGGAGTAGTCACCGGCCTGGCATGGACCGAGACCGGCGGTGATATCCTTTATATTGAAGCTACTACGATGAAAGGCAAAGGAACACTTACC
>JBAZLV010000021.1:0-35927 GCA_041650055.1 Nitrospirota bacterium
CCTCTCTTTGGCTCATAAGTATCTTATCCTGTTCTGCCATGTGCCCTCCGTTTTCAGAAGAGCATTCTAGCTAAAATAGGACATTTTAACTTTGGCCAATTAGGACATTATCGCTTTGGGAGGACAGTTGAAATAATGATGAGCCTTGGATTGGTATTGAAGAAAAAGCAGCGTAAAGACGTTTCAGTATGCAAGAAAAACTACTGTCCAGGCGATAATAAATAAAAAAGGAATGATTCCCCAGGGACCGATCCAGCCAAAATATTTCGTCCTCATGGGACGAATACCGACCACATCAGGTCCCTGATAGTGAGATGGTTTATTTGTATCCCACCAGCCAATAAGCCGTCTGATTGCTCGAGATGCGCCGGCAAGCGCAATAAGAACCACAACCGACATCAAAATTCCTAAAAAACAAAGAAGTGCTATAAATGAGCTGATATCCGGTTTATTCCAGGCTAGCCCAAGAGCCGCGAAAAACAATCCTTGCACTGTCATAAGCCAGGTAACTCTATAATGAATGAGGTCATTTTCCCGATTGATCATCGTACGAACGGTTTCCTCATAAGAAGACTCGTTGTGGTTCATTGGCCTATCATTTTTTTGCATTTTCGCAATTTGCTCCTTGTCATTCAAGGTCGCCACAAAATTCTTTTTTATAACTTTGTATCATCTCGGAAAAGCTTTTGTATTCTGGATTCAGAGAGAACGTGTTCGTGGTGTCATCACTGTTTTGAAGTGCTAAATCATAGTGTTCGCACGCTGTTTTTTTATCCGTGTCAATTAATGCATCAGCAATACCCAGATGACATTTTGCAATAGAATTCTTATTGCCCAGTTCCGTGTAGAGTTCAATCGCCTTCTTAAAATAATTTACTGACTCCTGCGGATTGGGTGCTTTTATTGGTTTTGTTTTGAAGGCATATTTATGATAGTTTCCATAAGTCGCATATGCTTTTGCTAATCCTGCCTTATTATTTTGCTGTTTAAATTGTTCTATTGAGCTGAGAATTAATTTTTCTGCAGCCGCTTGTCTCCCCTGGCGCATTTCTTCATAGGCAGTATTGATCTGCTGGTAAGGATCAGGAGGATTTTGCATGACAACCGATGCGCATGACGCCATAAGCACACAGAGCAGATTAAAAACCAAAATTCTTTTTAACATAAAGGACCCCCTTAATTCGTTCATTATTTTAATGTGTCAGCTATACGCTCCCATTTTGCGGAATACACAACCCAATCACCGGATTCTTTTTGGAGCACCAGTTCAAAAGCGTACATGCCCAGTGACTCTGGCAGCACCGTAGTGGCTGATGCATTCGTTCTCCCGGCGAAAAGAGCCTGAAAAACAGCTTTTGCAGATCCGTCTTCAATAGAAACATCAATGTTCGGTATGTACATGGATATTTTTGGATAGTAGTAAAAATACCCAATGATAAGCCCCTTGATCTCGTTATAAGAATTGCCCTGAGGATCCCGGTAATTTTTTGAAAGAGTGTTTACGATTTTACGAACATCTTTTTCTTCTGTCGCCTTTTGAAGATTCAAAACAACTTGTTTGACCTTTTCCTGTTCCGTTTGTTTATGACAGCCAGCGACTATAACTATCAAACTACAGATTACAACAGAAAATATTTTTTTCATAAGCTTTCTTTAGAGCAAACTATTTTTTTGAAAATACCGCATCTCTTATTTCATTCACATCAACGGGCCTGATGCATGTGATAATATTTAACCATATTGCATGAAAACCATACCCTCCGTTTACCATCTCAGATATAGCTTCATCTTTTGTCCATCCCTGTTCTACAATTCTGTACATGGCTGACATAAGACCGGTTCTATCTGATCCAGAAATGGGCCATTTTCGTGCTTGCGAAGAATACGGAGCACGGTTATAACATCCTCGTCTTCAATATGCCAGGTTTTTACGCTTAATTCCTCATTCAAAATTCCGGAGTCTTGTATCTTTTTTGCATCTGAATGCAATGTGCGAAGATTGATAACAGTCTTAATTCCAAGCTGCTTTAGTAGTTTAAAACCATCTGCAGAAGGTTGCCGACTGCGATATAAATTATCTGTAATCTTATAGAGATTGGGCACACCGGATAGTTCGATCTTGGTCGCCCAGTGAGCAGGTCTTTGCGGAACAGCTTCCGCATAACCGAATCCTGAAAATAACAGCAAACATAGTATAATTTTTTTCGCGTACATGCCAGCAATCTTATTACATTTTTTAGTATTCTAAAAAAGCTGTACTATCTATACCATGGGTCGGGTTTTTTGGCTATACTTTTTTATGTTTTCCCATATCGTTTTTACGGGCAAATTTATTGCTTGAAAGGATAAGGTGAAAAAAATACATTAAAACAAAGCCCCTGCAAGAGAACCAGTGGCTTTGAAATATTTTTATACTATGAGGAGTCGCGATTTACTGACACATCAAGCTGTCTGTCCCACAATTGTAACCATTTGTTAAAACACTCCCTTCACTTTCCCGATCTCCACATCCACACGGCGATAGGCAGGATCAGATGACGTTCTGGGCATCAAGGTTATTGCTCCTACAATAGGTAAGGCGGCCTAATTTGCCCCTATACGCAATTTCACAATTTCACAAAATAGTTGACACTATCATCTATCTTTGGCATACTAGTTTATACGTCGTTTAGGAGGCAATATGTATAGCTCATTTTTGCGAATTTTATCTTTGGGAATTATAGCTGCATTACTTACAACTGGTTGCATGCTCTCTCGAGGCGTCGATCGTCTTTGGATAGGTTGGACCACTGGAGCTCCAATTGTTCAAAACCGACTAGGAACCGGATTTTTTTTGCTTCCAATTGCCTTTGTAATAGATGTGGCAACTTGGCCTATTCAAGGCTTACTCGTAATTATTTTGGGTGATGAATTCCCCTATAAAAAAACTGATCAGATACGGGCATCTTTAGAGAAGGATCCGTTATATCAAAAGTTGACCAAACAACAAAAAGAACTTGCACTTTTAGAGCTTAGCAAAAAGTTTGAAGCCGGTAAAATATCATCGAATACTGCCCTAGTCCTTAATGAAACTGGTCATTGGGAATTCGTACAGATTAATGATGAAACTCGTAAAGAGCTATATGCTAGGGCACAAGTGGCATCCTCTCTACTATAATAAATGTGATTAGCTTAACGTTTTATGATGAAGAAAGCCTCTGCTTATCAAGCAGAGGCTTTCTTTTTAACTTAAAATCTTAAATTTCTAAAATACCCCCTTCACCTTCCCTGTCTCTACATCAACATCAACTCGCCGATATGCAGGATCTGACGAGGTTCCCGGCATGAGAGTAATAGTTCCTGCAACCGGAACAACAAAGCCTGCACCTTTAAAGGTAAGAATATCCCGGATGCGTAACTTCCATCCCTTGGGAACTCCCTTGATATTGGGGTTATCCGTAAGCGAAAGATGCGTTTTTACCATGCACGTCCCGAGTTTTGCAAGCTCGGGATCAGCCTCCATTTTCTTTGCCTTCTCAAGTGCCTCAGGCGTGTACTCCACACCATCGGCTCCATATACTTCTTTGGCAATGAGATTAATTCGTTCTCGAAGCGGTGTAGTGAGTTCATATAAATATTGAAAGTTATTTTTCTCATTGCATGCATCAATAACAGCATCAGCAAATTCCAGCGCGCCGTCTCCGCCTTTTTCCCAATGACGTGAAAAAGCCACACGGGCCCCTGCGGCTTCGGCAATTCTCCGAACAACCGAAATCTCATTTTTGGTATCGGTATGGAATGCATTAATGCACACAACGGGATTGATTCCTGCTTTCTTTATGGTCTTGATGTGGTGCACCAGATTCTCGGTTCCTTTTTCAACCCATGCTACATTTTCACCTTTATATTCCTCAGGCATCGGCTTTCCGGGAATAGGAATAGGAGCGCCTCCATGGCACTTGAGCGCTCGTATCGTCGCAACGATTACCGCTGCATGCGGAGTCAGTCCTGACATTCGGCATTTGAGATTCCAGAATTTTTCAAAACCGATATCTGCAGCAAATCCTGACTCGGTCACAAGATAATCGCCGAGCTTTAATCCGACACGATCCGCAATAATGGATGACTGGCCGATCGCAATATTTGCAAACGGTCCTGCGTGCACGAATACAGGCTGGCCCTCAATGGTCTGAAGAAGATTGGGATTCAGCGCTTCAACCATCCACGCGGTCATTGCACCATCGACCTCGAGATCCGCTGTGGTGATGGGCGTTCCATCCTTGCTGTACGCAACAACGATCCTTCCCATTCTTTCGCGCATATCTTTAAGGTCTCTTGCAACAGCAAGGATAGCCATAACTTCGGAAGAGACGGCAATCGCAAAACCGGATTTCATCATAAAACCGTTCGCCTTGCCGCCCATTCCGATAACGATTTCACGAAGAGACTGTGCACAGAAGTCGATGATCCATTTCATTTCCACATTATGCGGATCGATATTCAGCCGCTTCAATTTTCTCTTTGCCAGTTGTTCATCAGAATAATTGAATTCATGCTGCATGCGTGCGGTTAGCGCAACCATGGCGAGATTATGCGCATTCATGATAGCATTAATATCGCCGGTCAGTCCAAGTGAGAAGGGAGTAAGTGGAATCACCTGCGAAAGCCCGCCGCCTGCTGCGGAGCCTTTGATATTCATGGTTGGTCCGCCCGATGGCTGTCGGATCGCGGCTATAACATTTTTACCTCGTTTGCCAAGTCCCTGGGTAAGCCCGATGGTTGATGTCGATTTCCCTTCTCCCAGTGGTGTCGGCGTTATGGCAGTAACATCAATATATTTTCCATCCGGCCGTCCTTCAAACCGCTTGAGAACACTTTTAAAATCAACTTTCGCCACATAATGACCATGCGGAAGCAGTTCTTCCTTTTTAAGTCCCATCGCCTCTGCAATTGCTGCAATGGGCTTCATCCTTTTTTCCGCGTCTTCTGCAATTTCCCAGTCCGGATGCTGTTTTGGATCCAGGGTCATTCGCTCCCTCCTTGTTTATCACCTGTATTCTTTGCGAGGCTCTCAGCCAGCTTGACTGCTGCATGAGCATCTTTTGCATAGCCGTCTGCCCCGATTTCTTTTGCATAGTGTTCGTTTACCACGGCTCCCCCAACCATAAACCGGCTTCCAAGATTACTTTTGCGAGCATGGTCGATCACTTGTTTCATCTCAACCATGGTTGTTGTCATAAGTGCGGACAATCCGACAATATCCGCTTTTGTTTCAGTTGCCTTTCGAATAATTTCTTCGGCGGGAACATCCTTCCCGAGATCATGAACAGTAAATCCGTAATTTCTGAGCATCAAGGCAACAATGTTTTTTCCGATGTCGTGGATATCGCCTTTTACCGTTGCAAGAACTACGATCGCCTTCTTCCTGCCTGACTTTTTTCCGGGAGCCAAAAGCGGTTCAAGAATCTCAAATGCATCCTTCAAGGTCTCCGCGCTCTGGATAAGCTGCGGAAGATAGTAAATCTTTTTTTCATACAGGATTCCAACCTGCATAATTGCAGGAATCAGTCGTTGCTCCACAGCGTCAGATGCTGACAGGCCTTCGCGCAGAGCGGCGTCCAGAAGGGTTCGGATATTATCGCGATCACCCATGAGCACAGCATCGTATAATTGCTCGGCTGGTTTTAAGACCCGTTTATGGGTACGTGGTCTTTCGGCCTCCTCTTTGTTTTCCCAACAAAAACCGATATAGCGCATGCTGTTTGGATCGCGGCTTGTCAAAACATCCGAAGCCATTTTTATACGCATCAACATATCGTTCGATGGATTTGCAATAACCATGGTCAGACCGTGTCCGGCAGCCATTGCAAGGAATGTCGCGTTAATCCAGCCGCGTTCAGGCAATCCGAACGAAACATTGGATAACCCCACGACGGTGTTACAGCCAAACATGTTCGTGCACCAGGAAATCACCTTGAGGGTTTCCTGCGCGGCCTTTTGATCAGACGACACGGTCATGACCAATCCATCGACGACGAAATCATGTTTTTGATATCCGAATTTCTGTGCTTCAGCAAATACATTTTCTATGATCTGAATTCGTTCTTCAGCAGTTTCTGGAACTCCTTTTTCTGAAAGGGGAAGAAGAATAAATGCGGCCCCGTATTTTGCAGCCAAAGGAAGGAGCTTTTTGAGCTTACTTTTTTCTCCGGAAATCGAATTAATCAGGGCCCTTCCAGGATACATACGGAGTGCGGCTTCAAGCACTTCAGGAGACGCGGAATCAAGACAGAGCGGTGCTTCTGCTATGGCTGAAAGCTGCTCCACTATTTTAATCATCGTGTCTCGTTCATTGATTCCCGGCATGCCAACATTTACATCGAGGATGGATGCGCCTTTTTCAATTTGTTCCTGAGCAAATTTTTTGACTTCAAGGGTTTTTCCTTCCTTTAACTCTTCCTGCATTTTTTGTTTGCCGGTCGGATTGATCCGCTCGCCTATCACCACGAGAGGCCGATCGGATCCCGCAAATACAGTCTTTCGAGCGGAATTGACTGCAAAAATGCGTTTTGGATCCGGAGGCACGGGTTTCATTCTTGTAACCTGACTCCGAATCTGCTTGATGTACTCAGGAGACGTGCCGCAGCATCCGCCGATCAAACCGACCCCTTGTGAAATAAAGGAAAGCATAAAACTGCCGAACTTATCAGGCATCATATCAAAGACTGTTTTGCCATCAATAAGTTTCGGAAGACCTGCATTCGGTTTTGCAAGCAAGGGAATTCTTGCATATGGCCTCATTGCACTGATTATATTCAGCATATCTTGAGGCCCGGTCGAACAATTGCATCCGACCGCATCCGCGCCAAGCGCCTGGAGCGTGATCAATGCTGTAACGGGGTCCGTTCCCGTAAGCGTTTTACCGGCCTGATCGAACGTCATGCTGACGCACACTGCCAGATCACAGGACTCCTTGACTGCAAGCAGAGCAGCCCGTGCTTCCTGAATATCCATCATTGTTTCAATCACAAAGAAATCCACTCCACCGTCGAGCAGGCCCCGAACCTGTTCTTTATACACATCGACGGCATCTTCAAAGGGCACGTTTCCAAACGGCTTGATAAACTGGCCGGTCGGTGCAAGATCGCCAGCTACCAGTCCGTCCTTTCCCATGGCCTTTCTTGAAAGCTCAGCCAGACACTGATTGATCTCTCGCGTTTTATCGCCGAGACCGAATTCGGCAAGCTTGATTCGATTTCCTCCAAACGTACACGTATACACAACATCCGAGCCGGCATCTCGATATTCTTTTTGAATTGCAACAAGGACGCCAGGATTATCTAAAACCCATTGCTCCGGACAGACGCCAAGCGGCATGCCTCGTTTCTGGAGTTCAGTTCCCGTGGCGCCATCCAGAACCAGCACATGTTCACGCATGTATTCTTTGAATTCTTTTTTATTCATGGTTTGATTCCTTGTATTCCTGTGATTGCCAGAACGGATTTCTCCGGCACGATCATGAAGGTTTCTGTCAAGTTCAGTTCAAGCTTTTCCAGTTTCAAAAGGTCGAAAAGAATCCGTTGATAGCAAAGGGACAAATCGCCGTAACCAGGGCTGAACCGACGGCGAAGCAATCGTTTCCCCTCTTTTGCCAAAAGAGTATTCAGCATCTTCGAGATCGAATCAAGTCCTGCATCAGCAGCCTGCGAGGCAACAGCATCAAAAATTACTCCGAGCGCCGGATTCCCCTGCGCTATTTCGAACGATATCCTGTTCGTGACTTCCTTGCCAGCAGTAGAAGCCATGAGCACCATTTCATCGCTGGAAACAAGCATTCGTGCAAGTTGCCTGCTTTTGAATATCAAGCCACTATCAAGCTCAACTGTCTCAGGAGAGCGCTTGCTAATTTTGAAACGGCCAAACACCCCTTGAACCTGACAGAGCAAAAGCCCTTGCTTTATTCCCTGATCCAGAAATCGCGCTTGCTCATTATCCAGAACAGTCATCTGTTCCTGATACCCAAGACGATTCAATATTCTTCGGCGTTTAGGAACCGCAGGTAAATGTTCAATGTAAGTGACAGAAGACATACTTATTTACATTCCAAACATCAAAACTCAAATTTCAAATAAGTACCAATGTTCAAAATCAAAAACTTGATTTTTGTAGTTTGAATTTTTGAAATTTATTTGTCATTTGTAATTTGAAATTTATTTCTTAACATCATATTTTTTCCTGACTTCATCGCTTTTGCCGCACGTCATTTTCCCTTCTGGACAAGCAGCGTCAAGGCATCCAGGCCCTGCTTTTGCAAAAATAGTCGGCGCAATATTTTTGACAAGCCCAAGCATGCGTTCCGCCATTGCACGGATTTCCCATTGCGCGCGATTGCAGCATCGCAGCTTAAAAAAGTGAACAAGTTCCCGGGCATTCATCGTAACGATAATCTTTGTTTCAGCAGCATTCGGCAAAAGATATCGTGCATCCTGTTGTCCTGCTTCTCCCTGATATCCCAGTTCTTCAAGCCGCTTCAGGATTTTTGTATAATTCTGTTGAGCTTCTTCCATACAGTGTTCAAACTCGCGAACCAAATTCACATCCTGTTTGATGCTTGGCGGAATAATATAATCAAACCCATCTGCACGAACATATCGCTGACTTTGCTGGGAATACGATGCAATGCGGTGTCGGACAAGTTGATGGGAGCAAGCGCGGGATATTCCCTCAATACCGAAAGTAAAGGAAATATGTTCCAGCGGCGAAGAGTGACCCACCCCGATCAGTTTTTCAACAAATCCGGCTTGATCTTTCGTTTCAATTTTTTTTTGCAGTTCCTCCATCCCGGCCGAGCTGTAGCAAAGTTTTGCCGCCATTGCGACCACTTCTTCAGGGTCTGGTGTATATCGCAAAAGAACAACTTTTAATTTTGCTTCAGGCATGTTTCTCCTTTATTAATAATCTCGTAATAATCTGTCCCTATTCAATCTGTCATCCCCGAATGCTTCTATCCCCGATTCAGGCATTCGAGGACGGATACGATTGCAACACCAGATTCCCGATTACAACTTCGGGAATGATCATATCTACAAGCCTCTTTAATAGGTTGTTGAAAAACGCTCTCTTCTGTCATTGCGAGGAGCGATTTTTGCGACGTGGCAATCTATCACTTGTTATTTTGTTCAAAATACGAGATTGCTTCGCTATGCTCGTAAAGAGGTAAAAAGATTTTTTCAACAACCTGTTAATAAAATGACATTATTTAAATGAATGTTCATTCGATGGAAACTTTCCTGTTTCAACCTCATTCTTATATTCCTGAATTGCTTTCAGCGCCTGCTCGCCAAGCTTGGCATATTGCTTCACGAATTTTGGAACGAATCTGTCGAATAATCCAAGCACGTCATGCAGAACCAGAACCTGGCCATCGCAACCAGGCCCTGCGCCGATACCAATGGTGGGAATGCGAAGCATTGCGGTTAGCTCCTTGGCAAGCGGGGCAGGCATTGCTTCAAGCACAACGGCAAACGCACCTGCGTCTTGTATGGCTCGTGCATCAGCAAATATTTTTTCACGCGTCGCTTCATCTTTTCCCTGAACCTTGAATCCACCGAGAGCATGCACGGATTGCGGAGTAAGACCAACATGCGCCATTACCGGAATGCCTGACTCAACAATCGCATGAACCGTATCCGCTATTGAAGAGCCTCCCTCTATTTTTACTGCCTCGGCTCCGGCTTCTTTAAGAAATCTTCCGGCATTCCTGATCGCCTCTTCTTTGCTGGTCTGATAGGAAAGAAACGGCATATCGGCAACAACGAATGATGATGCAGCAGCCCGGGAAACGAGTTTGGTATGGTATGTCATCTCATCCATTGTCACCGGAAGAGTGCTTTGTTGTCCCTGAATAACCATGCCAAGAGAATCTCCCACGAGCACCACATCGATTCCCGCCTTGTCGACGAGAAGAGCAGTCGGATAATCGTATGCCGTAAGCACCGTAATCTTTTTGCCTTCGGATTTTTTCTTATATAAATCGAGGATAGTGGTTTTGGGCATGTTGTCCTCCTCTCAATTTCAAAGTTCAAAATCCAAAACTCAAATCAAACATCAAACGATAATGTCAAATTGTATGCAATTTTTTATTTTTGACATTGCTTTGAAATTTGAACTTATCCTATATCTCCGGCCTCGGATACAAACCAGCTTCTTTTGTAATCCGTTCAATCAGCGCCTCACCTTCAATGGCCTGAATGTGAACGCCCTTGACGCCGGGTATCTCAAGTGCCTGATGAATCAGCTCAACTGTTATGCGGATTCCTTCTTCTTCCTGAAGCTGTTTTGCTTTCTGTTTATCACCACTTGCCGTTTCTTTAGCTTTATTCATACGGTCGATCAATTGCCGGGGAACAGTCACACCAGGAACCGACGCATCCAGATAGGCAAGCATCGCAGCGCTCTTTGGGACAATGATACCAGCAAGAATTGCTGTTCGATCCAAGATACCCAGATTTCTTGCCTTCTCCATTTGCGTCTTGAATAAATCCATGTCGTAAACGCCCTGTGTCTGGATAAAATCTGCACCTGCATCTACTTTTTTCTTCAAGTTATAGGGACGGAAGTCCATGGGATCTCCAAACGGTGTCCAGCTGGCACCGATAAAAAACTTCGGAGGAGCATCAATCGTATCTCCGCCCTGCTGAAGACCCTCATCGCGCATTTTTTTGAGAATGCCAACAAGCTGAATTGTATCAACATCGTACACATTTTTCGCGCCGGGATGTCCTTTTAATTTACCAGCTGCGCCAAATTTTTGATGGTCACCTGCAATGCATAAACAGTTTCGTATGCCCAGAGCAGCCGCTCCCAGGAGATCAGCCTGCATCGCGATCCGGTTACGATCGCGGCACGTCATCTGCATGATCGGTTCGAGACCCTGGGAATGCGTAATTGCCGCTGCAGCAATGCTCGACATGCGCACCACCGCTGTCTGGCAGTCCGTAATATTTGCAGCATCACAAAAACCCTTGAGCATCTTCGCTTTGCGAATAACGTCATCCGGAGAAGCGCTCATCGGCGGACCTAATTCCGCAGTTATCGCCGGCTTGCCGCTCCGAATCACTCGTTCCAGATTGCTTCCTGATTTCATGACTTCCGTTCCTTGGTCGAGCCCACAGAGTTTTTTTCATCCGCGGCAATATGTTCTACAATCACTTCGCGAGGACCGCCATAGGTTCCCCTTGACCAATCCTTCGGAGGCTGAATTGCAAACAGCTGCTCAAGCTTATCCAACTGCTTCATACGTTCAATAATCAGACACCATGCACAATCCTGTTCGGAATTTATTTCACATTTCCCATTATTCGTGCCGCCGCACGGTCCGTTCAAGAGTGATTTTGAGCAGCGGACGATCGGACAAATGCCTCCGGTGAGATGAAGAATGCAGTTGCCACATCCACCGCAGACTTCTATAAAATGACCAGCTTGTTGTACTGCACCATAAAATTCCGTATTCAGTCCCGGAAAAACAGGTGTGTTCCCTGTATATGCAGATAGCAGATTCACACCTGCTCCGCATCCAATCGAAAGCACCAAATCATGCGCCTTCAGTGCTTCAAGGTGCTGCTGGATAAATTCAGGTTCACATTGCCGTTCACACGCTCCGGACTCAACCGTCATGTCAACGCCTTCCTGAAGCGCCTTTATCCGGAGGAGCGACGCCAGAATCTCTGCTTCTTTGCTTCCTCCTGCATGACAAACAGCAACACACGTATTACATCCAAAGACAATGATCTTTTTAAAATCCTTGATCATGTCCCAGATTTCAGAAATAGGTTTTTGTTTACCAACAATCATAGAATCCTTTTTCGCCACGGATGAACACGGATAAGCACGGATATAGAATTTTAAGAAAAATCTTTGCGCTTCAGTGTCTCTGTGGTTATGCTTTTTGCCTTTTGTTCCTTAGGGGCGATGGCCCGAGTTTTCGAATGCGTTCAGTAAATTCAGTACAGATCTCCGCCCATCGTGGCCCCTGTGCTGCAGAAAGATTATACATGGCAAGCCGCTCCGGATCAATACCGACCTGTTCAAGAAGCGTTTTAATATGTTTCACGCGTTTTGCCGCATTCAAATTTCCTTCCCGGAAATGGCATTGCCCTTCGAGACATCCCGCTACAAAAACACCGTCAATCCCGTTTTCGAATGCTCTCAAAACATACAAATGATCGAGCTTGCCGGTACAAGGCATCCGGATAATTTTGACACCGGTCGGATACGTAAGACGCATAATGCCCGCCAAATCTGCTGCAGCAAATGCGCAGTAATGGCATGCAAAGGCAATAACATCGGGTTTAAAATTCTCTGGAACTGCATGTGGTTTTTCGACAGCCAAACTCTTCGTCCTCTAAATTTTCCAAACTCTGCTTTTATACTCTTTATCGTCTTTCCCGCAAAACTTGTCCCAGCATGCTTAAAGCAGGGATCGGGAATCCAGAGTCTTTGGAATGTTCTGGATGCCCGTTTCCACGGGCATGACCTATTATAGCGCTCCTTTTGGCTTCCCTGCTGCATCAATCATCGCCAAAATCTGTTCATCCTTAAAACTGTTCACCTGAAATGCCTTTGCAGGACAGACTCCCGCGCACAAACCGCATCCCTGACAGAGAACTTCATTATGCCTGACCTTTCCTTCATCATTCATGTAAGGAGACCCGAAAGGACAGATGCGGAAGCAGCTTAAGCATGACATACACTGCTTATCGTTTTGTTTCGCGATAAGACCGGATATGGTAAGCTGATCATGCGATAGAAGCGTTCCCGCTCTTCCTGCTGCTGCCAATGCCTGGCTGATCGTTTCATCAAAATTCTTGGGAGCATGAGCAAGCCCCGCAACAAACAATCCATCCGTTGCAAAATCAACAGGCCGAAGCTTGGGATGTGCTTCGAGAAAGTATCCATCCGCATTCCGGGTAATCTTATAAAGCGTGCCGATTTGCTCTGCAGAAGGATGCGGACGAAGTCCGACAGACAGAACGAGCCAATCCGCGTTGATCGCAAGTTTCTTATTCACGACAGTATCGACTACAGTTACCCGAAGTTTGTCGCCATTCTTTTCAACTATAGGTCTTGCATTGAGTTCATAGCGAACAAAGATCACTCCACAATCGCGTGCTTTGGCATAATACTCTTCGCGAAGGCCATACGTCCGTATGTCACGATACAGAATATAGACCTGTGCCGCTGAATTTTGTTCTTTGATCTTGATGGCATTCTTAATCGCATCCTGGCAGCAAACGCGCGAACAGTATTGATATGGCTCTTCACGTGAACCAACACACTGGGTCATGACATATACATCATCCGATGTATGTTGAAGACTATTCTGTAATTTTGCTTCAAGTTCACGTTGAGTAATGACTTGATCGTTTTCAGAATACCCATACTCATTCGGCTGATATTCGATTCCGCCTGTTGCCAGAATAACGGCACCATGATCGACAACGGCTCCATCAGAGAGAACGGTTTTAAAATTCCCGACAAAGCCATCCGTCTTCTGAATTTCCACTTTTGTGTGTACTAATATGCGCGGATGAGCTTGTACACGTTCAATGATTGCCCGGAGCATATTTTGAACATCCGTGCCGTCCATCAAGAAATGAAGATTTCTTATCAGCCCGCCCAGCTCATTTGCACGCTCAACAAGATGGACATCGAACCCCTGCTCAGCAACGGAAAGTGCTGCGGTCACTCCTGCAATTCCTCCACCGACAACAAGGCATGCCGGTGTCACGTTAACTTGTTCTGTTTTTACCGGCTGAAGCAATCTCACCTTCGCAATCATCATTGTAACAAGCTGAACAGCTTTCGAAGTTGCATCTTCATTTTGCCCCTTATGACACCAGGAACATTGCTCGCGAATATCCGCAAGCTCGAATAAATATGCATTCAAACCGGCTTCTCGTATCGTTTGCTGAAAAATCTCAGTATGCGTGCGCGGAGTACATGAGGCAACAAGCACACGATTAATGCCTTTTTCGTTGATCAGGTGCTTAATCTTCTCCTGACTGTCCTGAGAGCAGGAATAAAGAAAATTTTCAGCATGAATGACGCCGGGCAGATCTTTTATCTGTTGCACAACATACTCAACGTCAATCGTTCCCGCGATATTGATGCCGCAGGAGCAGACAAACACGCCCAGCTTCGGTTCTTCAGAACGTACATCTTTTTCAGGCGGCAGTTCTTTTTTGATTGTTTCCGTCCATCGGGCTTCGCTTAACAACGCCATGACCCGTCCTGCAACCGCGCTTCCCTGCATGACGGACTCAGGAATATCTTTCGGTCCCTGGTATGCTCCGGTCACAAATATTCCGTCACGAGTCGTATCAACAGGCCTGTCTGCTGTTATTGCCGGGAATAAATTTGGATTCGTTTTTATATTGCAAATCTGCGCAATCCTGGCTGAATCGGAATGAGGTTGTAGGCCGATTGAGAGCACGACTAGATCGAACGTCTCGTGAGCAAATGAACCGTCCTCCTTTGCATAGCACAGCACAAGATTTCCCGTGCCCGCTTCTTCACGAACAATGGAGATCATCGAGCGCACATACCGAGCCCCGTATTCGTTCTTTGCACGTTCAACATACTTGTCGAAATCTTTTCCATAGGAACGCATTTCCGTATAAAAGATGGTAGGCTCAATCCTGTTGTCATGTTCTTTTGCAATGATCGCCTGTTTGGTCGCATACATACAGCAGACCGAAGAGCACCATGCATTCGCATGATGCGGGTCTCGTGATCCCACGCATTGTATCCAGGCAATCTTGATCGGATGGTTTCCATCCCTTGGTCGCGTTACAACGCCTTGATACGGACCGGATGCAGAAAGAATGCGTTCAAACTGGAGCGACGTCACTACATTCGGCCATCGCCCGAAGCCAAGCTCACCTCGTCTGCTCGGATCGTAACGATCAAGCCCGGGAGCAAGAATAACCGCTCCAACCTGGAGAGTACGCAATTGTTCGGATTCCATCTCGTGATGAATCGCCTTTGCCTCGCATGCAGATACACACATCATACACTCGGAACATACGGAGCAACTCAAACAACGGGAAGCTTCATAAACAGCTTGATCTTCACTCAAACCAAGATCAATTTCATGAAAATTGGCTTCACGAGCAGCAACCGGTAATTGAGGCATACGAACTCGTTTTAATCTCTTTACTCTAGCCAAATCCTTTACAGCCTTATTGCGCTCGGCTACCTTTTCCCGATTGGCATACAAATCTTCACCTTTCAAAAAACGATCAATTGAAACCGCAGCCTGAGCGCCTGATGCAATCGCCTGGATGATCGTGCTCGGACCTGAAACCGCATCTCCGCCAGCAAACACCGGTTTCATCGATGTTTGGAGAGTACTTGGATCAGTCTTAATTCTATTGTCCGGCAAGAGATCAAGCCCTAATACGCCGTTTGCAAATAGTGGATCAACTTTCATACCGATAGCGAAAATAATTGTATCTGCATCAAAGGAGCTCAGCTGACATGCATCGTACTCAGGATTAAATCGTTTCTTTGCATCAAAAACGCTCGTGCAGCATTTTACCTCGATACCGGTTACCACGCCGTTCTGCACGAGAACCCTATTCACTCCCCATGAGTTATCAATGACAATTCCTTCTTCATGAACCTGTTCAAGCTCCCAGGAATATGCGGGCATTTCATCGCATTTTTCAAGACAGACCATCCGTACTTCTTGTGCACCAAGTCTTTTTGCAGTCAGTGCAGCATCTACCGCAACATTGCCGCCACCGATGACAACAACTTTTCTACCAATAGTAACCGATTCTCCTAAGGCTACCTTGCGAAGAAACTCCAGGCAGTCAAAAATTCCCTTTGCTTCACTCGCTCCGTCAAAAGGCAACTTCATCGCTTGATGAGTTCCCACAGAGATAAACACTGACTGGAATCCCTGTCGTTTCAGGTCTTCAAGCGTAAAGTCGCGGCCGAGTGCCTGATTACATCGAACTTCGATGCCATGCGAGAGAATGGAATCGATCTCTTTCTTAACCACATCCTTTGGCAAACGATATTCGGGAATAGCAAGACTTAACATACCGCCTGCTACCGGCATTTTTTCAAAGATGACAACTTGATACCCTTTGAGCGCGAGGTCCCGGGCACAGGTCATCCCTGCAGGGCCGCTGCCAATAATCGCTACCTTTCCTGATTTCATTTCAGAAAGTTCTGGCTTTTGAAAACCTCCATTCGCATCTTCCCAATCAGTAAGAAATCGTTTCAAAGCGCAGATCGACACCGGTTCATCGATATCTTTTCGACTGCATCCGCTTTCACAGGGATGGGTGCAGATTCTTCCGCATACAGCAGGAAAAGGATTTTTTTTTCGCACAACCTCAAGTGCTTCCTTAAATCTTCGCTGTCCAATAAGCGCCACATACGCATGCGCATTCACTTCAGCCGGGCACTCAATTCTGCAAGGTGAAACACCTTCTTTATCAATTGCCACTGCACCAGGTACTGCCTGGGCGTATCTTCGGCTTATGGCAGTGCGTTTGACCAACGCCTGATCGAATTCACTCGAAAGATATACCGGACATTTTTTAACGCAGTCCTCACATCCCGTGCATTTTGACAAATCGACATACCGGGTTTTTTGTTTAATCGTGGCAGTAAAATTACCCGCCTCTCCTTCGAGAGCTACGAGCTCGGAGCAGGAATGAATATCGATGTTTAAATGCCTGCCGACCTCGACCATTTTAGGAGAGAGCATGCACATGGCACAATCGCCAGTCGGAAAGGTCTTGTCGAGCATGGACATAGTCCCGCCGATCGATGATTCTTTTTGCACGAGATGAACCTTGAACCCCCCGTTGGCAAGATCAAGAGAGGCCTGCATCCCGCTGATCCCGCCGCCGAGGATGAGAACAGAACCGTGCTTTTTTGTCTTCTGGTTACTCATATTGATCAAAAAAACAAATATCAAAATACAAATAAACATCAATGGTCAATATTCAAACTCAAATCTTTTGATATTTGGATATTGAATATTACTTGTTATTTGAGATTTGTCATTTGGAATTTAAAAGGGTCATCGCTTCCGTCAAATGCCTGTCCACCTGCATCTCCTGTGCATCAATACCCATAGCAAATCCAACCAGTTCAGTAATAAAATACACGGGCAATTGTTTTTGCGTCTTCGACAACTTTGCCTGATATGCATCCAGATTCAACTGGCAAAGCGGACAAGACGTCACAAAGCAGTTTGCTCCCCGGGCAATTGCATCATCAACAATCTTCGACATAAGCAAATCAGCCTGTTTTGGATCAGTAATCGCAGTCGATGCCCCGCAGCAGTCGGTTTTATAATTCCAATCAATCGGTTGGGCGCCAATGAACTCACACAACATTTCCATGCTTGTTGGATTTTCGATAGTATCAGCTACCTTCATCTCACAAGGAAACCGGGTCAATAGGCAACCATAATAGCAAACCGGCTTCAGACTGCTTAATTGACGCATGGCTTTTTGAGAAATATTAGCTGCATGGCGTACAAGAACTTCAAGAATATTCGATATCTTGATTGGATTTTGTACCTTCTGCACAAGCTCGGCATTCACCGCATCTTTGAATGCACTATCTGAAAAAAGCTTCTGTTGTGCAATCATCGTCCTGCTATAACAGGACGAGCAGGGAATAATCATCTCTGACAAACCGGAAGCAGCAGCAATGCCCAGATTGCGGGCCGACAATGCAAAGGCAAGAAAATCATCTACTGCATTCGCAGCAGAAGCTCCGCAGCAATTCCAATTTTCTATTTCCTGGAGCGTTATCCCAAGCCGGGAAAGCACAAGTCTGCATTGAATATCATACAGCTTTGAGGATGCATGCAGGGAACAGCCGGGATAATAAGCAATCTTATTTGCCTGATTTGACATTCCTACTGCCTTCATATTTTTCAAAGAATGCGCTCAGCTCTGGGGCCTTACTGCTAGTCGCATCTAAATGCATTCTTTTCTTTTTCATCATCATAATTCCCAACCGCATCTGATTCAGCATTTCTTTAAAAAGCAATTTTACATTGCCACGTACAATATCTCTTATCCCTGCTTTTACCTCATACAAGACCATGCCGAGCATTTCATGAAATCGCCCGTGTCGGCGAATGACAGCAAGAAACGCATCATGAAAATCCGTGCTCCGGCAGGCAGCTTCTTCGGTCTTATGAGAAACCTGTTTCAGGATTTCAATAATTCTGCTCGTTTGAATCCCGTTTGGGCATCGTGTTCCGCAGGTATGGCAGGCAATGCATTGCTTGACAAGAGAACTCCTGAGAGCTGCCTTTATATCACTAAATAAAAGCTTCCTGATGATCTGGTCAGGCGCTTCTCCGCATTCCTCGGCAACCGGACAACCTGCAGCACACCTGCGACACTGATAGCATGCGTGAATGTTGTGTCCCGAGAGCAATACGATTGCCTGCAAAGAGAGAGAGGAATGTTCTATCGAATATGAGGTATGCGCTGGCGGCATCTGTTTCAATTCTTCTTGTTCAGTAATTCCAGCATTTCCATTCGGGTTGTTTTCTCACTTCTGAATATCCCTCGAACGGCTGAAGTCACCACATGGGAACCGGGTTTTTTCACTCCGCGCATGCTCATGCAGAGATGTTCCGCATCAATAACAACCATGGCGCCTCGTGGTTTCAAACGGTTCACGATCAAATCCGCAAGCTGGGCTGTCAGCCGTTCCTGGACCTGCGGCCTTTTTGCGAGCATTTCAAGTGCCCTGGCAAGAGCGCTGATACCCACAATTTTGCCTGCACCCGGAATATATGCGATATGCGCTTTCCCGATAAACGGAAGCAGATGGTGTTCACATACGGAGTAGAACGGGATGTCCCTGATCATCACCATCTCATCATGGCTTTCCCCGCTCATCGGGTTTATAAGCTGCTCCGTATCAGCAGCGATTCCGGAAAATATATCTTCATACATTTCGGCCACGCGCAAGGGAGTATCCTTGAGTCCAGGCCGATCAGGGTCTTCTCCGATTGCCTCAAGAATAAGTCGAACGCCTTTTTTGATTTTTTCCTTGTTCATAGTAATGTCCTACTCTTACATGTATTTGCGTTTTTTGCTGTCATGCTCGCCCCTGCTTTAATCATGCTGGGGCAGGCTTCAGCGGGCATCCAGAAAAGACCCTTTAATCTGGATTCCCGTTCCCTGCTTTATTCCTGCTGGGACAAGTTTCACGGGAATGACGAATTTTAGATTCGGCAGCTGTTCATCTGATCCCTATTACTCTCTTGTCCGTCACGATCTTTTTTATGGGAACATCATACACCGCTACTGGTATGTTCGCCATGATCTGAACTTCAAATGCAAGTCCCATGGACATTCCCTTGAATAAACCAAGAACCCGATCGTAATATCCCGCACCATAACCAAGCCGGTTTCCGGAAAGATCAAAGGCAAGCCCCGGCACAATCATAAGATCGATGGAATCAAGATCAACAGGGTCGATCCCAACCGGTTCAGGAATGCCCCATGTACCAGGCGCAACATCACGATCAAAGTCATGAATTTCGAAAAAGAGAAGGGCCTGACCTGTTACTCTCGGCAAAACAACATGCTTTCCCTCGGCCAATGCCAGCCGAATCATCGGGGCCGTTTCCACTTCGCTCCCAAAAGATGCGAAGAAGGCGATTCTGGATGATGTCCGAAATTCTGGCAATCCGAATAAGCGGTTCCCAATCTCACGGCTTTTTTCCCGCCGTTCTTTCGGACCCAGTATGTTTCGGGCTGCTTGTGCCTGTTTTCTGAGAGATTCTTTCAAAATTATCAAAGAATTACAGGTGATAATACCATGAGAAAAAACAACATTCCAGCTAATTCTTTATGCAAAGAACATCCCGGTCTTGCTTAAAAAAAACAAAGATGGTACATTCTCAAAACGAGAAAGAACCATGCAGAACAAGCCTATCCCCATAAAATCACTTCCTTTTAAAGAGCTCCAAACACTGCTTGTTGAACAGGGCTTCAAAAAATTTCGCGCAGCCCAAATCCAGGCCTGGATTTACAAAAAATACGCACGATCGTTTGATGAAATGACCAACATCGCTAAGCCTGATCGCGGTCTGCTCGCTTCCCTGTTCTCTCTTGCGAGCCCCCGTATCCTCACAAGAGAACGCTCAAGCGATGGCACCAGAAAATTTCTTTTTCAACTTGAAGATGTTCACACGATCGAAAGTGTTCTTATTCCGGATGAAAACCGGACGACCCTCTGCATTTCCTCTCAGGTCGGATGCAGCCTTGGCTGTCGTTTTTGTCTTACCGGCAGCGGAGGATTCAAGAGAAATCTTCTTGCGTATGAAATTGCAGATCAGGTGCTGGAAGCCTCCCGCATCGCAGCCTCGGAAGGTTCTGTACGGATTTCCAACATCGTCTTAATGGGTATGGGAGAACCGCTTTTAAATTTTGAGGAGGTTCTAAAAGCACTCCAGCTAATAACATCAGATACGGGACTTGGTTTCTCCCCTCGGCGAGTAACCCTTTCAACAGCGGGCATTGTGCCTGCAATAGCAGCGCTGGGAAAATCCGGGGTCCGAGTGAATCTCGCCATATCGCTCAATGCAACCACAGATGAAGTACGAGACAGGATCATGCCGATAAACAAGCGGTATCCTTTGCAGGAGCTTCTTGCAGCATGCAGAAGGTTTCCGCTCGAACCACGGCGAAGAATCACATTCGAGTATGTTCTCCTCAAAGGAGTAAATGATTCGGAACAGGATGCACGACGGCTAGCCACAATGCTTCATGGCATCCGGTGCAAGATAAACCTCATACCGTTTAATCCATTTCCGGGAAGCGAGTTTGAAATGCCTGATGATACGGCAGTCCGCCGTTTTCAGAAGATTTTGCTGGATCGGGGTTTTACGGCGCCGGTGCGGGAATCGCGCGGAAAAGATATCTCAGCGGCATGCGGTCAGCTCTGCGAAAGAACTGACAAGTCGAAATCTGCCGATCAAGGCTAGGCGTATTCCTCATGCTCTTCGCCGTACACATGATGAATGATTTCCCATGCCGTTTCTTCCACTGATTTGTTCGTCGTATCAATGACCTTCCAGTTCTGATTTTTTCTTGCAAGATCCCAGACGAATTCGACCTCTTCAAAAATTTTTCTAATGTCGCTGTAGCTTGACTTCATGCCGCTGTGTTTTTGGCGCGTCGTCCGAACCTTTTGAAGAACTTCCGGATCCATACTAAGGCAGACGATTTTATCCTGATCAATTTCACGCAATTGTTCAGGAAGAGGGATATCCGGTACAATCGGAATATTCGCCACCTTGTAACCTTCCTGGGCAAGGAAGAATGCAGTCGGTGTTTTCGAAGTCCGAGAAAGTCCAATGATCACGATGTCCGCTTCATCCAGTCGTTCGGTTCCCCTGCCGTCGTCATGCGCAAGAGTATATTCGATTGCCTCAATCCGCTTGAAATAACGCGCGTCAATCCTACGAAGGAGCGTCGGTGTTTCAAGCGGTTTTAAGTCAAGATACAAGGCAAGGTTATTGATGAGCGGTCCCAAAATATCGAGGAAGATAATATTATTCTTGCTGCAATACTCGCTCGCATGATCCCGCATCTCTTTTTTGACAAACGTAAATGCAATCATGGCTTTCGCCTCTTTTGCCTGTTCAAGGACCTTGCTTAAATCCGCCTTGGTATGAATATCGTGAAACAGCGCCATCTTGGTTTTCGGCCGGTGAAATTGTACGATAGCGGCTCGTAAAATATGCAGTCCGCTTTGACCAGTCGCATCAGAAACCACATAAATCCGTTTGGTTGGCATCATTCACCCCTTGGGCAGGCAACACGTATCAGATAGGAACCTATTCGGTCTGAATGGACGATAACAAAATGATCCAGGAGTGTCAATTGAAAAAGCCCGGGAAACAGCGCAAAAAACTGTCACGGGATTGGAAATAAGATAATAGGAGCATGGTGCTGTCTTCTTTGCTTGCCAGCGGCAATCAGTGCACGAAGCTGCCGCAGGTTTTGCGCCTTGGCGCCGGTTGCCTTCAGAACGGTTATGCACTGTTTGAACTCAAAGGTGGTGGTGTCCATGGATCCCGATCCTTTCGCAGGTAGACAGTTTGTTGGGGGAGCGGGATTTCAATGTTCTCTTCCTGAAATCGTTTAAAAATTTCTTTTCTCAGTTCATGCTGAGCGAGGAACTGGTCGGTAAATTCCCGGACCTGGCAAATCACGGTAAAATCCAGCGAGTTATTCCCGAATCCCGGAATAAACCGGACAAACGGTTCTGGTTCCGCCAGAAGCCCGGGAATGTGCTGCGCTCCTTTCCTGGCTTCTTCGAGCAAAATGCGTTCAACGTGGTGAGGATCGGACGCATAGCTTACACTGATCGGGAGCAGGAACGACATGGTCTTCTCCGGGAGATAATAATTGGTCACCACGCTTTGCGACAGCTTGCTGTTCGGAATGACCACCATGTTGTTTGCCAGCATCCGTATCTGGGTCGTTCTCCAGGTAATATCTACGACATATCCTTCCTGTCCTGATTCAAGTCTGACAAAATCTCCCACTCGAATGGATTGTTCCATAAGAATGTGAATGCCTGCAAAGAGATTCGCGAGAGTGTCCTGAAGCGCGAGTGCCGCTGCAAGCCCGCCTACTCCCAGCGCAGTAATTAGTGGAGCAATCGAAATGCCGAGCATGCCCAGGATAATCAGCAATCCTATGATTAAAATAATTCCCCGAAGTACAGCATACGCCAGCCCGGTTGCAGGGATAGGAATCCGCGCCTGATGAATGTACTGCTTTAACATTTTTACGGCAATATCCGCAATGATCAGGGTCAGGATGAAAATGATCACCACGTCCAGCAGTGTTCTGAAATAATCCAGATGCTTTTCCGGAATGCCGGAAAAGGCAAGCCCGATATGGATCGCGATGGCGATTACAAGAACGACGGATGCTTTCCTGAATGATGTTATGATGATATTGTCGAACCTGGTCTTTGTACGGACAGCCCATCCCCGAAGAATCCGAAAGAGAATAATCCTGACCAACAGCAGGACGGCAATGGAAGCGAGAATGATAAGAACGGGTCTGGCAATATTCATAAATGCATCTTCCATGCACTGTTCTCCCTGTTCAAGCGGATTTTCGGCACTAGCACCGTGGCATCCGGATGCCACGGTGCGGTAGAAACACCGGTATGGAGGCCATTGAAGGATGTACCGTCATGATGATCCAGCCATATCAAGGTACGGAGACATGAGAACGATGTTCGTATGCCTACGAAAAATCGCTTACGAACGGTTTTTCTGCGTTCTTGTTCTCTGCGGTTTTTTTGCTTCTAATCCCGCTATCTTCGTTTCAATTTTTTTCAAACGGGAAATAATGCTCTTTGCCTGTGCATCCAGCAGCGGATTTTTGGCGGTGTTTGCAAGAACATATACCCGCGCGCCAAGCTCTGATAACCCTCGATGCATTTTCGTTTTTAAGGTATACAATGAATACTGTCGTTTGCCTTCTTCGGTAAGCTCACCGGCTTTTTTCTGGGCTGCGCGTGCTCCCTGTTTCACGACTCCCACTCCCTTTTCAAACCCTTTTTCAAGGTCTTTCCTGATCGCTTCCCAATTCATGTGCTCAAAATAATTCATTGTATCCTCCTTACAGAATAAACAAGTGAAATCGCTCCGTGTGATTATTATATCATATAGTTTCCGGCAGAAAAATACGCAGGAAGTCACTGGAGAGGAATGTCCGGGCTAATACCTCGCAGGATCTCCTCTTTGATAAATTGCTGGATAGCTGCCCTGTCAGGGGGACTGATCTTGATGAATTGAAGTCCCATTCCTGCTTGCAGATAGGGCCCCTCACCATTCTCATTTTTATGCAAGACAACCGCTTCTGCCGGAATAAGCCTGCCGTTTAAATTAATGAGCAGGTTCAGGGACGTGGAAACAGCAGACGGCTCTGATGATGCTAAAAACAAACCGCGCTCCGAAATATCAAGCATGCAGGTTCGTTCGGCATCGGTTGTCTTGTTTATCTTTACCGGAAGCAGCATCCGGATTCTGATATCCGTGCGTGGGGTTGTTTCAACCACGGTCTGGACGGATCGATATAATCGCTCGACGGAAACGGGAACAGAAAGACAATCGAGTGCTCCGGAAAGAAAACTCTTCGTTTCCTCCCGCTGGTCGTCCTGCCGGGTAAGCATGATAAAGGGAATTCCTGCGGTCATGGGATTTTTTTTCAGCCCTTGCATGAATTTGAAACTATCCATGTCCTTGAGGTTCAGCGAGAGAATAACCAGGGAGGGTACAACCGTGATGACGGATTCGAGCGCTTCACGGGCTGTCGTGGCAGTATAAATCTGATAATCAAAACGCTTCAGGATCTTCGCGAGATACCCGCCATAGCGGATATCGCCGTCCACCAGCAAGATTAAACGATTCGTGCGACATGATTGTGCGGAAGGTTCCTGTCTTTTTTGGCTCAGCATGGTCTGGTCCTGCCCGGCTGTTCCTGCACCTGATAGGGGCAGCTGAAATCGAATACTTTCCTAAAATCATAGTACAGACAGCATGTTCTGTCAATCAGGGAATCCGAATAAAAAGCGAACGAAAAAGACATAAAAAAGAGCGGGGAAGGGTCAGCTGCTCCATGAGGAAAAACAAGCGTCAAACACACCACAGTGCACAGAGGAATGCGCGGGCTTCTCGGTTCACGTTAGTTGTTTTTTTGTCCCAGTATCTGGTTTACAATAGTCAACAGATCGGCGGTTTGGATAGGTTTTGCGATATACGCGTTTGCTCCGAGGGCAAGACCCCGTTTTCTGTCTTCTTCCGCGCCTTCTGTCGTGATAATAACGATCGGGATCGACTGATGCACCGGATCATTCCGGACCATGGAAACGAGTTTTAATCCGTCCATAATCGGCATATTGATGTCGGTCAGAATAATATCAAATTTCTGGGTGGAAAGTTTTTTGAGTGCGTCAATTCCGTCATTCGCTTCTATGATTTTGCTGCCGCTGATGCGTTTTAACGCAAAGGAGATCAACTGCCGCATCGTCGGCGAATCTTCAACTACGAGGAACTTATACTCGGGCATGTGAGGCCTCCTTATTTTTCTTTCAGCAGATCAAGGAAACTCTGGATCGTCGTCAATTTGCGCTCTGATTGCGAATACAGCCGCGCTGAAAAAAGCGCCGTTGCAGCATGGCCGGCCAGCATGGTAAAGAGTTCATAATCCACATTCGAAAACGTCCGTTTCTGCACGAGAAGCTTGTAGATTACGATCACCCCGATGACATGCTCCTTGATCTTGAGAGGAATACAGACCAGCGGGTGCAGATAATCAACTTCCTTGAGGTCCGTAGGATCGCCGTCCCGGTAAAATGCTTCTCCTGATTTTGCACTGGCGCCAATAATCCCGTCGCCCAGCTTGATGCTTGCGTGGGATTCGGATTCCATGCCTTCCTGGGCAACGATGGACAATTCGTTCGTTTTTTCATCAAGCATCATGATCGAAAATTCTTCTGCTCCGATCAGATTCATGACGATTTCAAGAATAATTTTGAGTGATTCGCTGAAATCAAGGGTAGAGTGAAGCTGATAGCTTGCAACGTACAGATTGGCGAGATTGTTGTTCTCGGCTTCCACTTCTATATACCGATTTGCAAAATCCTTGTTTTCCTGCTCCACCGCATGGTACCGTTCAAGCAGGCTTCTGTTTTCTTCTTCCAGAAACTGTATTTTTTGTTCCAGCGTCTGGAGTTTAAAAGAGCCTTCGCGACCTGAAAATTTGGTAACCTCTTCGAGTTGGGCAACACGGTATCGGAGTTTCTCATTCTCCTTCAGCAGATCCTGAGTAAATTCCTCCCCTTTTTTGAATACCTGAAGGAACTCTTCAACCTTTTTTGAAATTGATGCGGGTTCTTTTTCCATCATCGCCTCCTGTCGCCGTTGCCTGGAAATTCTCTCTTCAAGGCGAAGCATCGTGCGGATGTTTCGCTGCATCGGGTGTCATTATAATGAAGTCGATAAAAATTATCAATCGAAAATCTAATTTGGCTTTCCCCAAAATTATTTTCTTAATCGCACGTGTCGATCCTTGCGCGATAGATGCGCACCAGCGTGCCCCGCACCGTTTGATGCAACTCGATGCTAATGTTCAGGTTCTGCCTTCCTGCGGGATTCTTTGTTCTGTGAACCGGCACGCTTGCGCGGCAGAGCGAAGGACCGACACCGGGAAAGAACGAGCCCGCATCATTGCTTGGCTCTCTCGTTGTTTGAGAATAGCAATCATCTCACCGCAGGAAAATTTTGGGGAACGTCCTCAAGATCTAAAAACCGCTGCCGGGATTACAGCGGACTCTGATCTCGGATGCCATGGATGAGAGTGCAAGAACCTTGTCCACGGCGCCTGTTTTGATAGCTTCTTCAGGCATGCCAAAAATGACCGCGCTTTCCCTGCTTTCTGCAAGGCATTGTCCTCCGCGTTCCTTGATCGCTCGTATGCCTTCTGCCCCGTCCCTGCCCATACCCGTTAAAACGATTCCGAGCGCTCCTCTTCCGCATGCCTGCGCAATGGAGGCCAGTGTCTTGTCAGCCGAGGGAACATACCGGTCAGCCGGCGTGGAGGAAACCACCCGGGCATGAAAGCCTCGTTCGTCCTTTTCGATCAGAAGATGGTTGCCGCCAGGAGCAATAAGAACCGTACCAGGTGCAAGGCGATCCCCGTCTGTTGCTTCGCTTACGATAAGAGATGAGAGCTTATTTAAACGTTCGGCAAAACTCCTCGTAAAACCGGCCGGCATATGCTGAACGACAACGATTCCGGCGCGCAGGTCAGAAGGCAGTGCGCTTACAATTGCCTGAATGGCCGGCGGTCCTCCGGTTGAAGAGGCAATCGCAACGATCTCAACCGGTCCTGCTTCCACCCGGGTTTCATCCTCATTTCGCGGGAGAATCAACGGTTGCCTTTGGGAGAGCAGAGCAATCCGCGATTGCACAACGGACATTTCAAGATGCATGATCGCATGAATCTTGTCAAGAAGATCGTCATGGATCATCGCTATTTTTTTGGAGATTCGCGCCTCCGGCTTGGGAAGAAAGTCAACAGCCCCGAGCTCCAGCGCACGAAACACGCTTCGGCTGTCCGATCGGGAGGAAATGATCAGTACCGGCAGCGGCCGTTCGCTCATCAACCATCGAAGAAAGGTAAACCCGTCCATATTGGACATTTCGAGATCAAGGGTGATCACGTCAGGCTGAAACCGAAGCGTTTTCGCAATGGCATCGACTCCATCAACAGCAGTTCCGACCACCTGGATGCACGGGTCGCTTTCAAGCATTTCCGTGATAATGGCCCTGTTGTAAGCGGAATCATCGACCACCAGAGCCCGGATTTTTCGTCCGGCCTGGGTGGATTCGGGAGGAATGGATTTCATTGCATTCCCTTCGGCCGTATCGGCTTCTTGTAGACCAGGTCATTTTTCAACGTTCGAAGTTCAAATCCCGAGGGAATGTTAACGAGCGATTCGGAATGACCCAAAAGAAGGTAGCCGGCTTCCTGAAGTTTCTGATAAAAACTAGTGACAACCTTTTTTTTTGCCTCGCTGTCGAAGTAAATGATTACATTCCGGCAAAAAATAATGTCCATGGTATTGATCAGGCTGATCTTGCAAGGATCAAGCAGGTTCACGGAGCTGAAGGATACCAGCTCGCGCACGGAGTCGATGATCCGATAATCACCGTGGTCCTCCTCAAAATACTTGGTGAGCATGGAGGGACTGGTTGCCCGGTGCGCATTCTTTTTATAGACTCCCTTCCGTGCTGCGCGCAATACCCGCTGGCTGATGTCGCTTCCGAGAATCTCCACCTGCCAGTCCCGCCACCAGTCTCCTGATTCAAGCAGGAGAATGGCAATCGTGTACGGTTCTTCTCCGGTCGAGCATCCTGCGCTCCAGATCCGGAGCATTTTCTTGTCTGCATGGGTCTTCCTGATCTCAGGAAGGATTTCCTCCGAAAACGCTTTTAGTTGTCCGCTTTCCCGAAAAAAATATGTTTCGTTTGTGGTCAGCGTGTCGATTAAAACAGCCAGTTCCTGTTCGCTTTTTCGGTCATATCGGAGAAAATGAAAATACTCCTCAAAGCTTCGAAGATGCAGCTGCTCAAGCCGCCGTGAAAGCCGGTGTTCAAAAATAAACTTCGAATCGTCGTCAAAATGCAAACCGCAATAATCATGCACGAAGTCGCGAAGCAGCCGGTAGATATCACGGGACAGGACTATGTCTGACTCAATGGACATTGTTTTTATCTCAACGCTTCTACCGCTGCCTCCCGAACCGATTTGTCTGGGTCATGGAGCGCAATTTTTTCAAGGAACGGTTTTATTGCGGGATCTCTCCAGGTTTTAAGTATGTCGACCGCTGTTTTCCTGACGCTCCAGTGGCAATCATGCAGACTGTTCAGGACAGCGGGAAGAACCGACGCTTTTTCAAAACCAGCGAGAGCGGCAAGCGCATGTTTGCGTACCTCATGGTCGGGATGGCCGGCAAGGTGCAGAAGTGCATCACATGCAGGTGAAAAGTGGAGCGTGCCGAGCGATTCAATAACAGCAAGCAGGAAGATGCCGGTTGCGTTCTCCAGACAGGGCAGCAACATCCTGCCTGCAACCTCCCCTCCAATCTGCGCGATGCTCCGCACAGCAGCCGAACGAACCCAGAGGTCGCTGTCCTCCAGAAGCGGAAGCAGTGCAGCAAACGATTCTTCCTCAGGTATCCGGCCGAGTGATTCTGCCGCACGGATACGGACTTCAGCATCATCATCCGTGACTGCAAGCAGAAGCGGCTTGAGCGCCGAGTCACGCGGAGCATTTCCAAGAGCCTGCACGACGGCCTTACGAACTTCCGGTTCCTCATCCTTCAGCGCAAAAGTAAGCGCATGAACGGCTGCCGGAGTCATAAATTCGCCAAAAAGAATTGCCGCGTTCTTCCGCACACGCGCATCATGAGAAGAAAAATCCTTTCTCAGAGATTCAATCACCGATTCGTCCCGAATGGCTGCAAGGGCCTCAATTGCCGCTTCCTGAACGTTCTCATATTCATCGGTCAGGAGGCCGATCAAAGGCTTAACAGCCGTGCGGGACCCAAGCCGGCCGAGTGCACTAGCTGCCGCGCTCCGGACATGACCGTTTTGATCCTGGAGCAGTGAGAGCAACGGCTTTTCAGCTTCAGTGCACCGCAAAGACCCGAGTACCGTCGTGATCGTGACCCTGATCAAAGCATTGTCAACCACCAGGTAGGGAATCAGAAGAACTGCGTTTGCCTGTCCCATGTATTGCAGCGCTTCCATCATCAGCTCTGCCACTTCTTCTTCCTGCACGAGCGAGAGTAGCTTCGGGATGGACCGTTCTTGTGCCACCATGCAGACCAGCCGGATAGTTGCTGTTCTCAAGGCTCCGGCACTGGTCAGGAGTATTTCTTCCAGATTGTCAAGAACAGCAGAACCGGGCGCCACAGCGCGAAGTTCTCGAATCAGGATTTGCTGGTCCGTCGGGCTGCTCTTGAGCATGAGCTCGGAAAGCGCCATAATTGAAACTTCGCGCACGATCCGGAGGGAATCACCGAGTCCCGCGAGAAGCGGCCCGATGGTTTGTACCGTGCCAATTTTGCCGAGTGATAACAGGATCGGCTCTCGAAGCTTCTCCCGGCTGAGCGCTTTCAAAAGCGGTTTCAGCGCACGTTCATCACCAATAGTACCGAGGGCTTCAGCAATCACATAATCGAACCAGCCGCCAATGCCCAATGCAAGGCAGTCGAGCAAGGGAAGAACCGCGCGCCGGTCCTGGATCTTTCCGAGCGCTTCAACAGATGCTATGCGGACATTTTCGTCGGGGTCATCAAGATGCAGAAGAAGAACAGGTACGGCGTGAGGATCCCTGATATCCCCGAGAATGTCGACCACAAACTTCCGCACATCCGGGTCAGCTGAAGCTGCGGCAGGAAGCAGCATGTTCATTCCTTTGCTTCCTATCTGCACAAGACCTTCAATCGCGGAATTTCTGGCGCCTGCATTGTCATCTGCCGAGAGCGCGGAAATAAGTCCTGAGACGACCTCATCACCTCCGAGCGAGACAAGCGCTTCCACGGCTGTCTTGCGCACTCTCCAGTCAGTATCCCCCAGCGCCTGAAGCAGATAGGGAAGCGAAACACTGCCTAACCGGCCCAGTGCGATCGTTGCTTCGCGCCGTTCCTCTGGATCAGTATGTTCAAGCGCCTGTGCAAGCTGTTTAATATCCTGCATTGCCTGCCTCAATAAGTTCCCTGCCTTCCTGCTTGCTCAAAATCCGGGTGACATCGAGCAGAATAACAAGCCGACTTCCTGTTTTCCCCATTCCGGTAATGAGCTCGGCATATTGTCCGGTAGCCGCCTTCGGTGCCATTTCAATATCTCTGGATGACAGATTAAGAACTTCGTGTGCGCTGTCCACGATCAAAGCAAGCAGATCCTTTCCACTTCCGAACTCTGTACCGGGAATTGCTCCCCGGGTTATCACCATGCGCATGGTCCGTGGATTTTGCATGGTCCACGAAAGTTCGAACCGTTTCCGCAGATCCACGACCGGAATGATCGCTCCGCGAAAATTGATGACCCCTTCGATAAATTGCGGCATCCGGGGAAGCCGGGTTATCTTGATTGGCCTGATCACTTCTGAAATCAAGGTAATATCAAAGCCGTATTCCTCATCACCGATACTGAACACCACGATCTGTATCACCGGATCATGGAGAGTCGGCTTGTTCTCTTTTTTTCTTTTTTCCATCGTTCTCTTATCCCTAACTATGTCTTGAACCGTTCGATCTCTTTTTTGAGCGCTTCCGACTGCGCAACCATGACTTCCAGTACCGCATCCAAGCGTGAAGCTTCCTGCATATGCGCTGTGGCAATCTCTTTGATTCTGGCAATTGCCTGAACGATCAAATCACTCCCGGTCTGGACTTCACTTACCGCCCGATTGACCAGTCCTATTTTCGTACTCATGTTTTCAACTGCTGCGGTGATTTCCTTGCTCCCTTTTGCCTGCGCATCCGTGGACATTTTGACAAATCCGGTCAGTTCCCGCATTTTTACGGATGCCTGTGTGATCTGTTCGCTCCCGATTTTCTGTTCATTCGCAGCGTGCGCGATCTGGTGGGTCATGTGCGTTATCTTGCTCACGGCATCGCTCACCTGCCGGATTCCGCGCGCCTGTTCAGCTGCTGCCTTGTTGATGCTCCGGCTCATATCGCGTGAAAGATTTGCGCGTTCAAGGATCTTTTGAAGGGCTTCGCCGGCGTCCCGTGCCAGCCGCACGCCGTCCTCAACCATGCTGATCTCTTCCCGGGTCACGCCAACCGCCTCACGGGATTCTTCCTGAACGGCCATGATCAGTTTTCCGATTTCTTTCGTCGAGACGGCAGTCCGGTTGGCGAGTTCGCGGATTTCGGCAGCAACCACGGCGAATCCCTTGCCGTGTTCACCTGCCTGTGCCGCGAGAATGGCCGCATTCAAGGCCAGAAGCGCAGTCTGGTCAGTAATGTCTTCGATCACGGTCAGGATGCTTCCGATGTTTTCCGCGCGGTCGCCCAGCCGGTTGATCACATCTGCGGTACGGCGAACAGCCGCATTGATTCTGTTCATTCCCTGGATTGTTTTTTCAATGGAGCGCATCCCCAGCTGCTGAGCATCCTCGGCAACCTCTTCCGCAAGCGCCGCCGACTCTCGGGCATTTGTTTCCACTTCCCGGACGGAAGCACTGATTTCTGCCGCAGATGCCGCCGTGTCATCAGCCGTAGTTGAAAGAGCTTCGACATTTTCGGCAATGCGGCGAACGGCTGCGGAGAGTTCGGTTATTGCGGCGGATGTCTGTTCGATGGTTGAAGACAACTCGGTCATGGTGGCTGCGACTTCACGAGTGGAAGCTGCCATCTCAATGACCGATGAAGCGGTTTGTTCTGATGTTCCATGCAGATCGTCCACGTTTGCCGCTATTTCCCGGAGCGAAAAATGCATTTCATTGATCGACGATGATGCTTCTCCCACGGAGTCGGTTTGAATCCTGCTTCCGCTTGCGATCTCTTTCGAAATCTGCTTGGACTCTTTCCAGAGTGATTCGGTCTTCTCCGCGGCGCGCTGCACCCCGTCAATCATTCCCTTCAGCCCGAGAATCATGCTGTTTAACCCTTGGCCGAGCATCCCGAGCTCATCACGGGTCTGTACCCGTACGCGGTGCGACAGATCGCCTGCGGCAATATCCGAGACAACCGTTACTGCCTCGGTTGTCCGGCTCACAATCATCCTTCTGACCAGAATCGACATCATGACGATCAGGACACCGATAATAACCACACTTGTCCCGCCCAGCGTACGCATGACTTGCCGGGTGTCGTCCTGCACGCTTTTGTGCGACAGGCCGATAACCACGGTCCCGAGACGGGTCTTCCCGATCTGAACGGGAGCTTCAACCAAAAAAGGATTGAGCTGTTCTTTTGCCTGTTCCACCAGGACAACCATGTCATCTGTCTTCTGCTCATCCAAAAATGCTTTCATATCAGGTCGTGTGCGGTTGAATGCCGCATACGCCGTACTTATAATCGATTGAGAAGCGTCCGTTACATAGACATACAGCATGTCCGGGGACTCGGCTGCTTCCCGGACAAGACCGTTTACGGTGATATAATCCCGATGCAGCAGTGGATCCGTGATCGCCTTCGCGAAAAAGCGGCCCATATCATGACCGCGTTTTTCAAGCACCGCATACTGACCTTCCGTGAGAACACGCATAATGAGAATGGTGTTCAGGACAAGAAAGACGGATATGACAACCGTCAAGACAATCATGAATTTCAGCCACATACTGGAAGCAATACGGTGTATGATCGCCCCGAGAATTCCTTCCTGAAACAATTTTCGTACGGTGCTGTGCATATGCATGGACCCTTTCTTGGTTGCAGCAGGATTATGCAGACGGCGTTTTTTCCTGCAGCAGGACAAGCAGATTTTTCATTCCCTCAAAATCAGCATCACGCGCTCCGACAAATCCGGAATACCCGTTATCGATTTCTCCCAGGATCAGGGCGTCTTCGTTTTTTGACGTATCCAGCGCCAGAAGCGCTTGTCGGACGAGCTCCCGGGTCGCTGCATCAAGTTCCGAAGATGTAAAGATTGTTTTTTCCGGAATTTCTATGGAACTTTTTATGATGGCAAGACCGCTGCCCGCCAGCATTTTTGCGGTTGTTTCGCGAAGCCCGCCCGCATCAAACTCGCCCTGGATAACTGCTTTTGCAACCGCATCATGATGGCCAAGAAACGCATATTCCCGGAGATCCTCAAGTCTGACCCCGGCTTCTGCCAAAAGAGCGCGGGGAATCATGAAACTGGATGCGGATCGTTTATCTCCGAATGCAAACCGTTTTCCTTTGATTTCTTCCAGCCGCGCGATTTTCTGGTCCGATCGGGTCACGATCGCAGCTCGGAAGTACGGAAGCTCGTTTCGTAATGCCGTGGCAAGCGGAATCAATGCTATTTTTTTCTGTGCTTCGATCGAAATCAGGGGATTCAGAAAAGCCAGATGCGTGGTACGCTCTTCAAAATCCTTCAAAAGCTGTCCTGTATCCGATGCAGGAAGGATTTCAACAGGCTTTTTCGTCGCCCGGGAAAGATACTCGGCAAGCGGAGTGAATCGACGTCTGACTTCCTCGGGATCATGAGATGCAAGAACGCTGAACCTGAGGCCTCCACTGAGCGGTGCATGCCGGTCCTGCCGGATGGTCAGGGTCACGATTTCACGATTCAGTTGTTTTGTCTGCTGCCACAGCGTCTCGAGAGCGGCTGCCATGCTTTCAGCCCTGGTGACAGTCTGCCGGGGAAGGTTCTGAATTCGTTCAAGCGATTCCAGAATCTGAAGAATCGATTGCCGTTGTTCCCGGGTTCCGGCTGCAATAGCCCCTGCCCGGGCGGTGACATTGTCTGCTGCGCCTGCAATCTGTTTTCCGCCTCTGCCCTGTTCGGTCATCGCGTTTTGAACCTGCCGGGCGATAGTGCGCATGTCATCAGTGGAATTCAGGATCATTTCCGTTCCCTTTGTCTGCGCATGCGTCGCCGTCATGATCTGTTCCGACATCTGCTTGACGTTCCTGATTGCTTCCCCTACTTTTTTGATACCATTCGTCTGCTCTGCCATTGCCCGCTCAATCGTCGTTGCCATTTCTGCAGATCGGGTGGAGCTGGACAAAATTTTATTCAACGCAGCATCCGCCTCACGGGAACGCTTGACCCCTTCCTCAACCGCCTGCAGCCCGTCCGTCATGGCATGAACGGCTTCCTTGGTTTCTTTCTGGACCGAGCCGATCAGGTTTGCAATATCCTGGGCTGAAGCGGTCGTCCGATCTGCAAGCCCCTTGATTTCCTCGGCGACCACGCTGAATCCCTTTCCCTGTTCTCCGGCCTGCGCAGCAAGAATGGACGCATTTAAGGCTAGCAGGTTGGTCTTCTCGGCAACATCAACGATGACGCCCAGAATCTTCCCGATTTCCTGGGAACGCTGTCCCAGACGGGTAACCAGGCTGGAATAATGACTCACCGCGTTCTTGATGCCATCCATGGCATGGATGGTTTCGCGGATCGACGTAGCGCCGATATCCTGCGCTTCCCGGAACACCTGCTGGGAAAGTTTCGCTGATTCCTGTGCAGTCTGTTCAACATCCCGAACCGCTGATTCGATCTGGATTGCGGAAGCTGATGTCTGTTCCGCTGCCGCAGAAAGGCCTTCGACATGGTCTGCGACTTCCAGGATCGATGCAATCATTTCCGAGACGGAGGAAGTCACCGCCTCGACAGACATGGTGAGCTCGTTCGTATGGCCAGCAACTTCCTGGTTCGAAGCGTTCATTTCTATAATGGCTGATGACGTTTCTTCGGCTGATGTGGAAAGACTTTCGGCGTTCTCTGCAATCGACTGAATCGATGCCGACATTTCACTCACCGACGCAGAGACACTTGAAACGGCCTCTGCTGAATCTTGTGCGCTCTTTTTTATTTCGCGTACTTCCGAGACAATAACCGGATTCAGGGTATTGATCCGCGAGGAGATATCCGCCATTTCTGCGACAAACCGTTCAAGCCGCTCGATAAGATAATTAATCCCTTTTGCAAGATCACCGATCTCGTCGCGATGAATGGTTTCAATCCGCCGTGTAAAATCCCTCCGGTCAATCATATCCTTGACCGCGTGCCCGAGCCGATTGATTGGCAGCGTAACCGTGCGGGTAACGGCATAGGTCAGAATTCCCGCCAGGATGATAAAAATAAAAAGATGTTCAACCAGCGCGCTGAGCGCATAAGCGCTTAACCTGCTGTTCATGCCTTCCGGGTAAACCGTAAAATGAATTTCACCCAGCCGGGCATTGTTATGGAAAATCGAGGCAGGCGCCACGGCGATCCGTTGTTCGTCTGTTGACGGCTTTACCGCATGCACAAGACGCCGTCCTTCCGGGTCAACAATGGTCACCTCCTGAATATCCGGCGTCTCCATGAAATTGCGGACAAGGGAATTCAATCCGGAATAATCATTCCTGACCAGGAACGGCCCGGCGAGCCCTGCCATGAGCCGCGATCGCTCTTCTCCCTGCATCCGGGTTGTATCGATGATCAGCCGTTTTTCCATACTGTACCGGTAGGCACCGATCATTCCCATCGTCACGAATAATCCGGAGAAAATAACGATAATAAACCGCTGTCGTACTCCGATATGCACAACGCCTCCTTTGCTCCGGCTTAAAACTTGAACCCATCCAGCTCCGCCTGGAGCACAGCCGCTTTTTCCTTGATCGCCTGCACGGCAACTTCCATTTCA
>JBAZLV010000022.1:0-35184 GCA_041650055.1 Nitrospirota bacterium
ATTCGCGGACATTGCCCGGCCAGTCGTATGCCATAAGCCGCGCATGTTCTTCAGGCGACAGGGTAATTCCTTTGTTCCCGGTGAATGTTCCTAGCAGATAATTGCACAAGGGCGGAATATCATTTCGCCGTTCGCGGAGCGGAGGCAGATGCAGCTGAAGAACGCTTAACCGGTAAAACAGATCCTTGCGAAACGTTTTTCCAACTACCATGTTCATATCGATGCCTGTCGCTGCAATGACCCGTACATCAACGACGCGGGAAGATGCGCTTCCTATTTTTCTCACCACTTTATCGTCTATCACACTGAGCAATTTTGCCTGAAGATGAGGCGGCATTTCTCCGATTTCATCAAGAAAAAGAGTTCCGCCATCCGCCATTTCAAAAATACCTTTTCGGGCAGATGCCGCGCCGGTGAACGCTCCTTTTTCATACCCGAACAATTCCGCCTCTATCAGGCTTTCCGGGAGGGCGGCGCAATTGATGCTGATAAAGGGTGCTGCATTTCGTGCGCTTCGATAATGAATGGCCTTTGCCATCATGGTCTTTCCCGTACCTGTCTCGCCGGTAATAAGCACCGGGGAGTCAGACGTGGCCGCGAGCTCCTTCATTTTCATGATTTCAGCAAGCGCGTCTCCTCCTACAAAAACAGCCTCTTCGCTTTCACGGGTTTGCCGATAATCCTGCAGCTGTTCATATCGCTCGAGTTCCAGAGTTCTGAGCGCCTGGTTTACCGTCAGCCGGAGCGCCTCAAGCTCGAATGGCTTTGCAAGGTAATCGTATGCTCCAGTTTTAATGGCGGTGACGGCATTTTCGAAGCTTGGAAATGCGGTTGCAAAAATAATTTTTGCCTGTTCATTGTATTTTAATATTTCAGGACAGAGCAGATGGCCTTCCATGTCAGGGAGTTGTTGATCGAGCAGTACCACATCAACAGACTGGCGGGAACAGATGGCAAGACCATCCTTGGCAGTATGTGCCATAACGATATCAAGTGGCTCGTGTTCGAGAAATTCCTTTACTGAATCAGCGTATATTTTGTCGTCGTCGATGATTAAAAGTGTTTTTTTTCCGCTATGCTGGTTTACCATGCGTCCTCAATCCCTGCGACATGGAATCCCCGGCTTACGCCGGGGGAGGAAGGCAGTAAGTCGCGGGAGGTCGCGTTTATTGATGGAGCCTCCGCTCCTGCAAGAGCGGCTCCACTTATGAATACCTTGAAATTTTCCGTTTGCGTCGGTGTTTTTGTATCAGAAATCATGCCGAATTCTTGATTCAAATGTACGCGCACCCCGCAGGTTTGTCAAGGATGCTGAAAAAAAACCCGCAATGAATTGCCTGTAATGATTGCAAACAAACTATGTGGCGGGAATGCACGTGAGGGAGAGGGCTCTAGACAGGCGAATGCAGCCACGTACACAATATCAATTCGGCCCCCTGGATCGTGCTGGTAGACCACGACCGGCATGCGCCTGTCTCTAGCTATAACATCTCTTCAAAACTGATGGTACGGGTCCGGGTGATTTCCCGTAGTTTTCTTAACGCCTGTTCCTGAATCTGCCGTACCCGTTCCCTGGTAATGCTGAGCGCCTTTCCGATGCTGTCGAGGGTTCTCGGATTTTCACCATCAAGCCCGAAGCGAAGCTCAATAACCTTGCGTTCAATCTCGCGTAGCTGACCGAGCCAATCATCGATATGCCTGCGTCTTCGAATATCATCTGACGCAACGGAAGGTGGCAATGCGTTTTCGTCTTCAATCACGCTCTGGAGGGTATCTTCTTCATGGTCTCCGATGAGCATGTCCAGTGAATACGTTTCGCGGAGTACCTGAGATAAATTTCGAACTTTCTCAACGCTCATTTTCATTTTTTCCGCGATTTCTTCAATGTTCGGTTCGCGACCAAGGTCCTGGGTAAGATGGCGGACAGTCGCAGAATAGGCATGCACGCGTCCTGCCACATGAACCGGAAGGCGTATGATTTTTGCCTGATTGACAATCGCACGTTCGATTGACTGACGGATCCACCAGACAGCATAGGTGCTGAATTTCAATCCCCGCTGATACTGAAATTTTTCTACCGCCCGAATGAGCCCGAGATTGCCTTCTTCCAGAATGTCGCCGAACGGAAGTCCACGGTTGATATATTTTTTACCGATTGCCACAACCAGCCTGAGATTTGCTTCAATCATGGCCGTTCGTGCTTCCTGATCGCCTTCCGCAATCTTCTTGCCAAGCATCTGTTCTTCCGCGAAGGTGAGCAGGGGCATGCTTCGGATATCCTTCAAATAATACTTGACCGCGTCCAGACCCTTTGACGCAGATGCGCTGTTGTTTCGTTTTTCAGGTTCAAGCTCATGAACAGGTTCTTCCTGCAGAAACGTGGGTTTTTCCTCGGGATGCATTTCCGCGTTCAGGAAATCAACAACAGACAGATCTCGTTCCATTACCCATTGGCTCATTGCAGCCTCCCGTTTTATGGCGGACATTGCGATCATGTCCCGCGTCGTTTGTAATTTTCATGTTGCATGTCGTAAGGTGAACACAGACAGGGGTGCGCAAATATGTATCCATCCATTGCAAATAAAAAGCCACGATGATGTATTCTTAAAAAATCTTATGTATCAAGGCAATTGCATGTTTATTTAAAAAACGTAAATACAAAATAGTTCAAAATGAACCACTCGTATTAGCCTAAAAGGATTATTTTAGCGCTCATTCTCTCTCCAAGAGTAACCACAACATGGTATTCATAAACAAAGAGATTTTTTTATACCAAAAATTCCTTTCTTGCTAAATTCAGGACAGATAGTTACAATTACAAAGGCGAACCCTGAAAAGTGAATCGCCTTTTTTGGTCGTATTGGTCCTCAGAATAACGCTATCGGGCAGGTGAAGAGCAAGGAGAAGATTATGCTTCAATTTTTTCGGAGAGTCGGCTTTGGGATTTTTCTGCTCGGACTTCTCCTTGCCTCTGACACTTCGATTTCCGCCAGACCCGAAGTTTCATTCCAGATCAATTACGAACCGGTCAAGGAATCAATTTCCCGCCTTATCTGGAGCGAGCTGAAAAACGACGTTTCCGGCCTCACGATTGCGCTGGTTGATGATCAAAGACTGGTATGGGCCCAGGGGTTCGGGTACGCGGACGCAACGCGCGATATCGTCGCAACACCGCAGACTGTTTACCGGATTGGCACGCTTACGAAGGTATTTACCGCCGCTGCAATCATGCAGCTTGTTGAACAGGGCGTCATCATTCTTGACCGGCCGCTCACTGCGTATGTCCCCGAGTTTTCCATGCAGACCCGATTTCCGGTCAAAAAACCAATAACAATCAGGAATACATTGACGCATCATGCCGGTCTTCCTTCCGATTTGTTGAAAGGAATGTGGAATCCGCAGCCGCAGCCGTTTTCCAGCGTCGTGTACAGTATCAACAATCAATATGCCTCGTACCCGTCCGGTGTTCTTTATTCGTATTCGAACATCGGTTACGATTTGCTCGGTTCTGCGATCGAACGAACGAGCCGGAAAAAATACGTCCAATATATGCATGAAGCGTTTTTCACGCCGCTTGGCATGACCAGTTCCGGATTTCTGCCTGTGCCCCGGTCTCTTGCTTTATCAAAAGGGTATCATCGGGGGAAAGAAATCGAGGAACCTCTTCTGCGGGACCTTCCCGCAGCAGGGATGTATTCAAACGTCCTTGATCTGAGCAGGTTTCTTCATTTGTTCTTTGCGAACGGCAGAATTGGTGACCGTCAACTCCTGAAAAAAAAGACCCTTACTGATATGTTCAAGGTTCAAAACAGGGGTGTAGAACTCGATCTCGGCTTGCAGGTTGGGCTTGGATGGCTCATGGGAAATCTCGGCGAGATCACGATTCAAAATGCAGGAACCGTCGCTCACCATGCGGGAACGACCCTGATGTTCCGGAGTCAGATTATTATGCTGCCGCAGCATAAACTTGGGGTGATTGTTCTTGCAAACTCTTCGACTGCAGGCCGCGCTGTCGCAAGAATCGCGACACAGGCCTTATCTGAGGCACTTGAGGTGAAAACAGGAATTAAGCAACCGAGCTACGTGCGATCGAAAAGAGCGGATGTAATTTTGCCGCCGTATATCCGGGATCAGTATGCAGGCTATTATGCATCTCTTCTTGGAATGGCAGCAATCATTCCGCGGTCCGATCATTTTCAGGTTGAAGCCATGAAACGGAACTTTAGGCTTGTGCCGCTTGCCAACAGCAGGTTCGGCGTTCAATATGTCCTGTTTGGATTGTTTCCGTTTAGTTTCCGGGCGCTCGATCTCTATGAAATATCTTATGGGAGCATTTCCGGGCATGAAATACTTAAGGCAACCATTCATAATAGTGATTTGCTTATTGCAGAAAAAATCCAGCCAACGCCAATTCCGCAAGCATGGCTTGACAGGATGGGAGCGTATACGATTGTGAACCTGGAAAACGATCTTCCCGTGCTCGAAAATATCAAATTGTTTTATGAAGACGGATTCCTAATTATGGAGTGCAGCCTGCCGTTTCTCATGAAAGGTACGATGCGCTATCCCTTGAAGCCGCTCACGAATACTGAAGCGGTTCTTGCGGGGTTGGGCCGCGGTTTGGGGGAAACCATCAGTGTCGTTACGATAAACGGCAAAGAGATGCTGTCCTACTCCGGATATGTGCTGGAAAAGGAAAAGTAGCCAGGTTTTTTGCTTTACCGTGGTTGCATGATGCCTTGCATGCTGTTTGCAGTGCGGGAGAAAACACGGGATAACTATTCACTGAGCATGGATCAATTTCAAAAAGATATGCATGGTCACACGAAGGATATTGCTGCACAGGTTGCCCGCCTTTCGCAGCTCCTGACACGCCACCGCGATGAGCTCCCGTTAGTCTATCTTCAGGATCCAGCATTGCGAGAAGCATACATTTCTTACTTTCTGCCGTCCAATATAAAAAAAATACATATTCCCCTTCATGAGCTGGCATTGCACCCGGCGGGATTATTGTCACAAGACCGGCTGCGCATTCTTGACATTGGTTGCGGACCCGGTTCTGCTTTGCTCGGGGTTATGGAATTTTTTTCTCAACACGAGCATCGACCGTTTCTTGAACTCACCGCGCTCGACCATGTGCCTGAAAATTTGACTGCTACAAAAACGTTTTGCGAATCGTGGTGCAGTCAATGGAACATCAATGCAACCATAACCACGGTAAAAGAAAATATACTGCAAAAAAATTTCTCGCCTGCCGGTGCATTCGACCTTATTCTTTTCTCCAACGTCGTGAATGAACTATTCGTTTCTGATGAAAACCGGACACGCAAACGTGCCGCTCTTGTGAGCCGCATTGTAAAGGATTGCTTGCATGCCCAGGGAAGCTGCATTATCATCGAACCTGCTTTACACCAGACATCCCGCGACATGCTTAGCCTTCGCGATGCGATGCAGGAGCAGGGTGTTCAGATTTATGCACCCTGCCTTGTTCAACGCTTCTGTCCTGCGCTTGCAAACCCGAAAGACTGGTGTCACGAAGACGTTCCCTGGGAACCGCCAAAACTTGTTCAGGAAATCGATCGGCTGACAGGGTTGCGTAAAGATTCCTTGAAGTTTTCCTATCTGGTTTTAAGAAAGGACAGCCATGCTCTTTCGGATGTATGCACTCAGGATGCATTTCGCATCGTGAGCGAACCGCTTGTTTCCAAAGGCAAAATCGAATATTATATCTGCGGAAATTCAGGAAGGAGACTGGTCACTCGGTTGAATAAGGACCGGACTACTGCAAATGCTTCTTTTGCAACGCTGAAACGCGGAGATATTGCCGCCTTTGAACAATTGACAGATCAACAGAAACGGTATATTGTCGGTAAACAAACATCCGTGCGAATTCTCATACAAAGAAAATCGTATGCATAAATTTTTATTCTCGTTCACATCTCAATCCGCATGAGCCGATATCGCACACCTCAAAAGCCAGGATCAAAATACATTACTCCAGAAGGCAAAAAGCGCTTGAGCGATGAGTTTCAATTCCTCTGGCATACGAAGCGTCCGGAAGTAACCAAAGCGCTTGCAGCCGCTGCTGCAGAAGGCGACCGGTCAGAGAATGCAGAGTATATTTACCGCAAGAAGCAACTGCGCGAGATTGATGCCCGCATTCATCATTTAAAAAATCGGCTTGAACATATCGTGGTTGTAAACAGCATACCTGATGACGAATCGAGAATTTTCTTTGGTGCCTGGGTGCGGCTGGAAGATGAGGATGGTGCTCGTGCCGACTATCGCATTGTCGGGCCGGATGAATTTGATCCTGCAAAAGGATTGATCAGCATGGACTCGCCCATGGCCCATGCCCTTATGAAAAAAATAGAAGGAGACGAGATTATCGTCAAGCGTCCAAAGGGCGACGCCTGTTTTACAATTGTGCGGGTACAGTATGAGGCGTTTGGCGAGTGAGATGGTTCGCTTCTGAATGAAAATTGGACCTACTTTGACTGCAAATTCAATTCAACGATTACGAAAAAATGGATTAGTTGTTTTTTCTGATTGTATTCACACCTGATAATAACATCAAGACTTTTCACTCTTCCAACGTATTGATATTTCAATTTTCCCGTGCTATAGTCCGGTTTAGCTAATCACTTGTTCGCCATTGAAAAAAATGACCCTGATAATTTCTACGATAGAAAATAACGAGCTTTACCTATTGGCTGACACGCAAATTACATTTCCAGTCCGTGCTTACAAAAAACCATTTGATGCCCTCAAGGTGTTCTTTTTTGACTCAGCAACCGCAATCGCATACAGTGGCATAACCGTATGTGCACATGAAATGATATATGAAGTTTTCAAGGCATATCGACATAATGATGATCTTGAGTCTGTGGCTAAGTCTATAAATAAATTAAGAGACAGACTTAATGGCCCAGATTTTTTAATAGTACGTACAAGCGGTTCTCCTAAAATCATCAAGATAGCGGATAGTGGTGTCTCAAAAATTACTTCAGGTATTGCGTGGATAGGTGATTCAGAAGCCGCCAATTTTGTGGCAACAAATTTTAAAAAGGGAACCATTTTTGATATAGAGAGGTTATTTAGTCAAGTAATTGAAGGCGATGAATATAAAACTGTTGGTGGATATCCAGTATTGGCAAGGGGAACCCCGGAAGGATTTAGTTTTGTACCATATATGAAGCTTATTTCTCCAAGGTATGTTCCGAAAAATGGAATGCAAGCTGTAGATTTTGGTACAAACCAAGCAGGTGGATATGGGTACACTACGATAACACCCACAGCATTTGGTCAAAATGGATTTGGATTATTTTTCTTTCAAGGAAAGTTCGGATATTTTTTTCATGTTGACTTGCGCGATAATATTGCTGAACGGCTAAAAGCATACGCGAATACACCTGAAGAATTCATTGAAATTATTACAAATGATACACATATCCGTTTGGAACATTGCGGTAAATTAGGATGAAGAAAAGTGTCCCCGTCCTCGAGTTTCTTAGGCAGGGTAGCGCAGCGCGAAAACCCGACACAATAATCCCAACTGCGTGTCGAAGAGGTCGATAAAAGCGCGCTCCTCACATGCGCGTTCAGGAAGATTCACATGCTTAATGGTTTTGTTTTGGCAGGGGCTGCAATAAAATTTCATTGAAAGGCGCTACTATGAAGAATATTGTCCTCTCTATGAAGTACCTCGCGATCCTGGGAACTCTTTTATGTTTTTTGACAGGATGCTACAATAATCGGTATGCGAATGTGTCGAAATCAAGGCTGAAGTACAAAAATATAGTCGTGTCCAAGTTTGCAGTGGCTCGGGACGGAGTTGCGGAAGATGATCCGCGAAATGTGGAAAAACACCTCCGCACTACACAAGCTGCATGCATCTCGTTACTCGAGGATTCACGTTTGTTCGAAGACGTGACAAACAAAGCCTTGCCATACAATGCTGATTTTACGTTGGTGGTGCAGGGAGAATTGACCGAAATGAGAATTGTAGGCAATGCAACACGTGTTTGGCTCATGGCAACGGCGGGGAACTCGGGCATGACAATGCATATACGGCTTGTTGACGGAAGAACCGGATCGCTTGTTGCACAGCAACAATTCAGAGGTTCTGCCAGTGGTAATATTGCCGATAAAGATCTGACAAAAATGATCGGACAACAGATTGCGGAGTTTATTATCCAAACGACAACACAACAAGCCGGCGCTTATACGCGGTAATAAATCGATAGAACATTTTTGCTGGCGCGCATATCCTCCCGTGAAAAAAATCTCAATCTAGTACCTTTAAAGGGCTATACATGAGCACGTTGAAATTATTAATCGGCCCCATGCGCCCACGCTTTCTGACTTTGGTGCCGCCCTGCGTAGCTGTTGGCGTGGGAACTTCGTATTGGCAAACCGGTGCATTGAACTTCGTTCAAATTTTTTTTGTGCTGATTGGTGCCCTGGCAAGTCATATCAGCGTGAATGCGTTTAATGAATATTTTGATTTTGTAAGCGGGCTTGATATGAAAACCCAACGAACACCGTTTAGCGGCGGCACCGGAACCCTGCCGAAGCACCCGGAAATGAAACAGCCAACGCTTTACCTGGCTATCGTAACCCTGGTTATCACGGCACTCGTTGGAATGTATTTTTTCTGGCTTCGTGGCTGGATGCTGTTGCCGCTTGGTATTTTTGGACTGACTCTGATTGTTACTTACACCATCTGGTGGGTATACAATCCTATTCTTTGTTTGCTTGCGCCGGGTCTTGGTTTTGGTGTTCTGATGGTTATGGGCACACACTTCGCCTTAACAGGCACCTATACCTCGACATCGTTCGTTGCATCGCTCGTTCCAACGTTTCTTGTCAGTAATTTGTTATTGTTAAATCAATTTCCGGATGTTGACGCAGATAAAACCATCGCACGAAAACATTTTCCCATTACTATTGGACGCAAAGCAAGTGCTAATATCTATGGAATGCAATTATTATTGGGGTATATTTCAATAGTGACGGGTGTGATGACCGGCTTATTGCCAGCGTTTAGTCTGCTTGCTCTTTTAACCGTTCCCCTTTCCTGGAAGGCTTATCAAGGCGCGTCTCAATATGCCGATCAAATTCCTGCGCTGATTCCATCAATGGGTTTAAATGTAATCATTAATTTGGTTACGCCAAGTCTGCTTGCGATTGGACTATTTATCGGGTATTAGCTTTCCCTATGAATCTTATACTCTTGTTTCCCGAAGATTTTATCAGCGAAACCAGCATTCGCCTCGCCGGTCGGCGGCTTGAACATATACGGTCAATACATCGTGCTTCCGTAGGTGCTCAGCTTTGTGTCGGAATTGCTGGGGGCAGAATAGGAACAGGAACCGTCACTTCTCTTGATCAAACGTTTCTTGAAATGGAAGCGCATCTTGAGGATCAACCTCCTGTGCCGATTTCATTAACGCTTCTTCTTGCACTTCCTCGCCCAAAAATTTTTCGAAGAGTAATGAGATCGGTTACTGCCCTTGGTGTAAAGCGAATTATTTTGTTCAATTCTTTTCGCGTAGAAAAAAGTTATTGGCAGAGTCCTCTGTTGGAAAAAGACGCATTGCGCGAGCAACTGATTCTTGGTCTTGAACAAGCGAAGGATACGATCTTTCCTGAAGTGCTATTCCGACCATTGTTCAAACCGTTTGTCGAAGATGAGCTTCCTGATCTTGTAAAAGGATCGCGCGCATTCGTTGCGCATCCATCTGCGTCGACTCCTTGTCCTGTGAATGTGAAAGATCCTGTAACTTTAGCTATTGGTCCTGAAGGCGGTTTTATTCCGTATGAAATTGAAAAATTGAAAAAGTGCGGATTTACACCGATACAAATGGGTTCACGAATATTGAGCGTTGAGACGGCTGTTCCTGCATTGATTGCACGGATTGCGCTCTAGCTGTTGAATGACGTAAAGTAATGGCCGTGGATGACCAAAAGTAGGCGCTTCTAAGCGGCACGAATAGGCACGGATATTTTTTGTAAAGGTCAAAGGCAAAAACTCAAACGAGCGCCATGATTGCGATTACAAAAAACATATCGATTCCTGAAAACGAAATCAAATTCCACTTTGTACGATCAGCGGGTCCGGGTGGTCAGAATGTAAACAAAGTAGCGACTGCGGTTCAGTTGCGGTTTGATGTCGGGAATACGGCCTCTCTTCCAGGAGACGTGCGTACTCGACTAATCAGGCTTGCTGGAAGACGGGTTACGCAGGAAGGAATTCTTCTTATCGATGCGCGGCAATTCCGGACGCAAGAGCGGAACCGGCAAGATGCCCTAGAACGGATGATCGATTTAATCAGGAAGGCAACGCGAGTTCCGAAGCAAAGAAAAAAAACAAAGCCTTCACGAGCATCACAAGAAAAAAGGATCGAACAAAAGAAACGAAGAGGCCGGATTAAGGAGATGAGAAAGGGGTCTGATTAAAACACCGTTATTTCTGCAGTTCCTTCGGCACTCAGGACCGCTTTTAAGGACGTGGCTGTAATGCCGACCGTTATTGGTTGAATTTTGTGAATCTCTCCGCTGATGCTTACGTACCGATTTAATTTGGTGTTCAGTGCCTCGGAAAGCCGGTCTTTTATTGTATCCAGTTTATCTGACAGTACCCAGTGGGTCTGTGCTTGTAGTTTTTCCCGTAGATCAGCATGAAGCACCCAGTCTGCGGTTTTTACGAGAATATTATTTGTCTCGATCGTGTAGTCAATATTGCTGATCGAAACACTCATGTTCGATTCATCAAACACCGGTACTCCCATAAGATATACTGTTCCTTTTGCAGCACCTGCAATATTTACCGCAAAGACAATCGAATCTCCGGACCCATACACATTCACTTTCTTCACAGCTATTTTCTTGCCATTAATCACATAGGGTTTTTCCGAAAGTTTCCGGGTAAGCTCTTCACTGATAGTGTCAAATGACAACTCATTTTCGAGCACAATATGAAAACCAGTTTGCGGTTCTCCAGACTGTACGGAAATACGGGGAACCGGTTGCGCCTCTGTTTTGGAGAGGTCGCCTGAAATGATTTTCGGGCGTGCGATAAGCCCTATCGTGATTTTTGCCGAGTCTTTCTGCATGCTGGGAAACACACGGAGCGCTTCAGGATTGATCAATAAGGCGAGATTATAATTTAACCGTATGGGCATGTGGAGGGCATCCCATACTTTTTCGATAGCAAGCCTCACATACACATTATTGAATGATTCAGGATCGAGGGATGGTGTTTCATCGAAAAAGCGCTGCATTTTTTTACTGAACTTATTCAGTTCCTTATTCCGGGAGAAAAACCGGACAAGATTTTTTTTGAGAGACTTTGAGACGTTCACCGGAATGGTTATGAGAGAAGGTTCAATCACCGGTTCAACCATGGGTTTGACGGGAGCTTTGGGCGGAGGAACCTTAAATGTTGCGCAGCCGGTAAAAGTAAGGATGAAAAGAATGAGGTTCAGAAAAAAAATTGTATGAATGTTTTTTCGAAGATTCATTTTTAATAAATCTTTCATTTCAAATAATAACTCTTTCTGAAAAACAGAAGCAACTATTAATGTCAGTTTAGGAGGTATAAGTACACATTCGCTTCAATGGACTTGTTGAGTGTATTGTACAAAAATATTCGATAGCGTGGAAACCCGATAGTCTGTACTGTAGGAAGAGATTCAAAGATAGGCGATTCATGATTTTTTATTGTTGCAACCGCTTCAATTGGAAATGCAATGTGCTTGGCGTCTCGAAAAGATCGTATAAGAGGTTCTTCGTCAGGAATCAAAAGAACGCCAATGGTACCCATTGAGAACGAACCGCTTTTAATCTCTCCTTGGATATTTGCAGAAATCGAAGTAAATCCGTCCGTTTCAAGAATCCCTGCAAATGTCAATTCCGATAATTCGTTCCGCCGTGAGGTTGGAACTAATACCCTCTCTTTCTTAATGAATTTTGAGTGGCTTGTTGTGCCCACGATAGTTACCGTGCCCTTTACCTTTTGCGTTTCAGGGAAATTTATAACATGCACGGCATTTTGAGAAGATTGTGCGTTTGAAAATTGTGGCACTGTTGTTAGAAAAAAGAAACAAAAAAGAAATAGTATCATTGCCTTTTTTTTCATAAACGCCTCCGATCATCTTTCTTGAAAGAACTAGAGAATTCATTTTTAGCGTTTTTTGTCTGTAAAGTAAAGCTAAAATTTATTCAGCTTAATCTTTCAGTCTAGCATGACACTTATTTGGTTTTTCTAATTTTTCCATCGTTGATTATGGTGTATGTTTTTCCTCTCCAGAAAACACTGTTTCCAACAACACTCCATATCCAGATGCAAAAACTCAAAATATCTTTGAAAGGAAACAGGATGATCCATTTTAGCCAGACTCTCGTGCGGATGGCGCACGAATACATCAATGTTGCGAGCACCAAACGGATAATAAGAGCTGAACCGATTGTCCCTGCAGCAAGAGAGGAAGGTCCTTGTACGAGAAGAAACAAGAGAGACAAGGGAAAGAGATGTGTAATCCCGTACCTCACATATCCTCTCGGTCTTGATATTCGCAATGTTCTCGCCCATCTCAGCTGATGGATCAAGTAATCGCAAACACGCATAGGACAGCGTCAATTGAATGAGTCTGCGAGACTAGATACAGGCAGGTAACAAGACACACATTGTTCTCACTATGGAATTCAGCAACAATATCGTTCAGATACGATGAAGATACACGCATATCGCTATCGCTTATTACGAGAAGCGGATATTTGCAGCTTCAACAAGTCCCTGGAGGTTTGATGCTTTCTGATTTGTTACCCTGTTTTTTTCTGCTATGACAAGGCGGATTGAACAGGTACCTGATTCAGCAGTGCTCTTATGCGCTTCGGAAATTCCAACATCACATGCATCCACAAACCCGAGCAGGACTTCATACTCTCCATACTCTTGTGTATAGAACGATTTAATATTTTGGGTTAATTCAGGGTCGAGTCCTTTGAGCGGTTTGAGAATTGATACTGTTGGCAAGGACGTACCGGAGGGCACCTTTTTTCCCGAAGGGAAAAATGAGCAACGAGAAACAAGGCAATGGCCTGATAGAGAAAAGAAAAAAAAGGATGAATAAGAAAATAGGAATGACAAGTTTGTCCAACATTATGCAATCTTTTTCTGAGACGGTGAAGCCGTTTCCTGCACATAACCGTTTTCTACAAACCAATACAATGCTTTTTCCAGAGCGTATTCTACAGGCGTCTGAGGCATGCCCAATTCGCGTACCGCCTTTGCAGAATTAAAGTACATGTATTTTTTTGCCATTTTTACACCGGTCAAGGGGATGGTCGGCTGTTTATGTGTTGCCCAATGAGCCCATGCTTCATCAACATAGGCAGCAACTAATACCGGTATATAGGGGAATCGTATACGAGGCGGTTTGCGGTTGGTCAGAATTGCGAGTAGTTCGAAAAATTTTTTTAAGCTCATGTTCCTATTCCCCAGAATGTATCGTTCTCCGATGCTTCCTCGTTCCGCTGCGAGGAGATGTCCCGCAGCAACATCTTCCACATCAACAAAGTTAAGACCCGTGTCAAGATAGGCCGGAATTTTTCCATTGATGAAATCGACAATAATGTTGCCGGTTGGCGTTGGTTTTCTATCAAACGTACCGATCGGAGTCGATGGATTGACTATTACGATTGGCACCCCTTTGTTCAGGAAGGAATAGACTTCTTGTTCAGCAAGGAATTTCGATTTTTTGTAATGTCCCACCATCTCATGCTGACTGGCAAGGCACGTTTCATCTGAAATTTTCCCATTGCGGCTTGCAGTCAGGATTCCTACAGTACTTGTATACACGACTTTTTCGACGGAATTTTCATATGCGGCCTGCAAGATATTTCTTGTTCCCTGAACATTGCTATCATACATGGCTTTTACATCCGGAACCCAGAGCCGATAATCTGCTGCAACATGATACACGTGTTTGCACGTTTTCATTGCGCGTGAAACCGATTCCTCATCGCGAAGATCTCCCCGAAGTACCTCAACGTCGAGCTCTTGCAAAAGTGAAGCATCGCTTCCTTCACGAACCAAAGCACGGACTTCAACGCCTTTTGTTTGCAAAAGCCGAGCAATATGGTATCCGATGAAACCAGTAGCCCCTGTTACGAACGCTTTCATGGTTTTATAACCTTTCTTCATTCTCTTGTAAATTTAAGCTTTTGGATAGGATGTACATTAACGCGGGAGTACTCTTCGTTCGAATGCTTTATAAAAGTCTAGCACATCTTTTAACGGTCAACGTATTGCTGTAAATTTTTTATGACGAATTATGAAGTTGTAATTAACAACAACTCAAGGTAGAGTATGCCAAAAAAGATACTGGATCCGGGATGCATGATCCATGAGGTAATGAATGGCACTTATAAGTCTTCAAGATATTAAAGTCAGCTTTGGCGGGCCGTTGCTCCTCGATGGCGTTACTCTTTCTATCGACCGCGGAGAGCGCGTCTGTCTGGTCGGAAGAAACGGGACCGGGAAATCAACAATCCTGAAGATTCTTAACAGGGAAATAACACCTGATACGGGCAACGTTGTATATCAGCAAGGAATTCGGGTTACGCTTCTAACGCAGGAAGTGCCGTCAACCCTTTCAGGCAGTGTATTCGATATTGTGTCAAGTGCATGCGGTGAACAGGGACAGCTGCTTGCAGCATATCATCATACGAGCAGCCGGTTGATTCACGATCATAGTGACGAAATCGTTTCTGAGTTATCAGAAATTCAGCATAACCTCGAGGCAGCGGGCGCATGGCAGATGCAGCAGCGCGTTGAAACGATTCTTTCACGCCTGGATTTGCCTCCTGATGCAGAGTTTTCCCGTTTATCAGGCGGATTAAAGAGAAGAGTATTGCTGGCGAAGGCTTTGGCCGGAGAACCGGACTTTTTGCTGTTGGATGAGCCAACGAATCATCTGGATATTGATTCGATTGCATGGCTTGAGGAATTTTTGCTTGAGTTCAGAGGCACGCTGCTTTTTGTGACGCATGATCGGATGCTGCTCCAAAAACTCGCTACGCGGATTATTGATCTTGATCGGGGAAGACTCACCAGCTGGCCTGGAACGTATCAGACATACCTTGACCGCAAGCAGGCAGCGCTCCAGGCTGAAGCGATCGAACATGCAAAGTTCGATAAAAAACTTGCTGAAGAAGAAGCATGGATACGTCAGGGCATCAAAGCAAGAAGAACACGCAACGAGGGACGAGTGCGTGCGCTAAAAGAGCTTCGAAAGATTCGGAGTGCGAGACGCGAGGTTATGGGAACCGCTCGCATGCAGGTTCAGGAGGCGGAACGAACCGGCAAGCTCGTGATCGAAGCGCATGATGCAAGCTTCGGTTATCAGAACCGCCTCATCGTGAAGAATTTTTCCACAACTATAATCCGCGGCGACAAAGTAGGAATTATCGGGCCGAACGGATCAGGCAAAACAACACTGCTTAAACTCTTGCTGAAAGAACTCACGCCGATACAGGGCAGCGTACGGCACGGCACTAATCTTGAAATAGCATATCTCGATCAACATCGTGAACAGCTGGATGATGAAAAAACCGTTCAAGACAACGTGGCCAATGGCAGCGACCATGTCACGATCAATGGAAACCGCCGGCATATTATCGGTTATCTCCAGGATTTTCTTTTTGCTCCGGAGCGTGCACGCAGCCCGGTTAAGGTGTTATCCGGCGGAGAGCGAAATCGCTTGCTTCTTGCGAGACTTTTTGCCGAGCCTTCGAACGTGCTCGTGCTTGATGAACCGACGAATGATCTTGATATAGAAACGCTGGAACTTCTCGAAGAATTGGTGCTCGACTATGCTGGTACGGTGTTGATCGTAAGCCATGATCGTGAATTTATAAATAATGTTGTTACCAGCACGCTCGTGCTTGAAGGCGAAGGTAGGGTTCAGGAATATGTAGGCGGGTATGATGACTGGCTACGACAATGCATCATACAAAAAGAATCCTCAGTTGAGAAACCGAAAGAAAAAAGAGATGAACGCCGCACTCAGCCGGAGAAAAAGCGCAAGCTGACATTTAAAGAACAGAAAGAATTAGAAGCATTGCCGAAACGGATTGAAAACCTGGAAACCGAGCAGGAACAGATTATTCAGATTATGGCAGATCCGGCCTTGTATCGAGAGCAAGGAACAAAGGTTTCGGAATATACCGCACGGCTTGAAGAGGTGAAAAAGGAATTGGTTGAATTATATGCGCGGTGGGAAGAATTGGAGGCAGTGGCGAATAATAACTGGTAGATTTGAGAACAAGGTGAAACCTGCCCCAGCAAGACTTAAGCAGGGGGTCAAATCGACTACTAACTGTTGCTGTTGCGCCGCGGTTGCAACGACGAAAGATTAGGCATGTGCGAGAACATGTATACCAGCAAGGCGTTTACCGATGCTGGCCTTTGCAATTTTAAGATCATAAGATGCCTGAAGATTAAGCCAGTACTGTGGTGATTGGTTGAATGCACGACCGAACAGCAATGCAAGTTCTGCTGTTACCGGACGATCTCCCTTGATAACATGCGAAATCCGCATCGGCGATACCCCGATTGTGCGGGCGAACTCAGCCTGAGATATCCCCATTTCACTCAAGATTTCCACTAAAAATTCTCCTGGATGAATTGCAGGTAAACCATTTTTAACCATAACCTTATCTCCTTTAGTGATAATCAACAATTTCAACGTCGTATGCTTCGCCATTTTCAAAGCGGAAACATACGCGCCACTGATCGTTAATGCGAATGCTCCATTGACCGACGCGATCATACGTCAAAGCGTCCAGTCTGTTTGCTCAACAAGCTAATAATACAGCGTTTCTTTCCCCGCTCGGGCTGCCGGCAGGGCCTTATCATCCGGAGTATGGAAAAGATCAGAGCCGTTTTGAATAAGACACCTTATTTACGGGAAAGAAGCCGAAAAAATAAATTTTTTTTGAGAAGCTGCTAATCTCCCGGAGGTCGGCCGACATGGCCGGCCTTCTTTGCTCTGTATTTTGAAACTCCAAATTTCTTGCCAAACAGGACTGACTATAGTAAAGTACGCTGTTATATGATGGCTGTTCCCATATTCATGCAAGGTCACGATTCGTTCATTTTATATAAGGAGGAAGTATGAAAAGGATTATCGCAGGAGTGGTTATTTTTCTGTTCATGACAGCCGGGCTGGTATTTGCCCAGGAAACCGTAAAAATCGGCTATGTCGATATGCGAAAAGCTATGAGTGAGAGCAAGGCCGGGAAAACAGCATTGTCAAAACTGGAAAAAACCGCAAAAGAAAAGCAAACTAAAATAGAAAAAGAAAAGAAAAAAATTGTATCCTTGCAGGAAGCTTTTGAAAAAAAGGCAGCTACGATGACCGATGAAGAAAAGCAGACAAAGCAAAAGGAATTCAAGGAAAAAGTAGATGCATTCGAAAAAATGGTCAATGAAACTCAAAAGGAGTTTACCGAGACCCAAGCGGAATATTCGAAAAAAATCCATGCTTCCATGAAGGAGGCGGTTGATGATGTTGCAAAGGCTGAGAATTTTACTATGATTCTCGATAATAAGGATTCCGCTGTCCTCTATGCAAAAAGCGGCCTTGATCGTACTGATGCAGTCATTAAAAAAATGAACGAGCAGTAAAGATCAGCTGATTTTGATGCATAATGGAAATCGTTCTCGCAACACGAAATAAAAAAAAGATTGAAGAAATTCGGCGGATGCTTGGCGGTTTGCCGATCGAGATTCATTCGCTTGATACGATTCAGGATTGTCCAGAAGTCACCGAAGACCAATCAACCTTTGAAGGAAACGCACGAAAAAAAGCACAGGCAATTGCTGCATGCACGGGCATAGCAGCACTTGCTGATGATTCTGGACTTGAAGTTGACGCACTGCATGGCGCTCCGGGCATTCACTCTGCGCGTTATGCGGGAACGAAAGAAACAAACGACGCATTGAATAATGAAAAACTTCTTTCAGCAATGAAAGAGATCCCGGATGGACAGCGAGGCGCACGATTTGTTTGTTGTCTCGCTCTCGCATTTCCTGACCGACATGTGCAAATGTTTTTCGGATCAGTCTCAGGCGTCATCACACGTGAGCCACGAGGGACGAATGCTTTTGGCTATGATCCCATTTTTATTCCCGAAGGATATACGAAGACGTTTGCAGAGATGTCGAGTATGGAAAAAGACAGCCTGAGCCACCGGGGCAAGGCGCTTCTTGCATTCAAGAAATATCTTGAGTCAGGTGTCGTTACTCAAGTCTAAACGAAATTAACCTGACTTATCATTTGCTGTAGTGGCAAACAGGACTAGTGCAAACGCATTTATAGTGTGTCATTGTGAGGAGTTTGGCGACGAAGCAATCTACTTTTAACAACGTGAACAGCGAGATTGCCACGCTCCCTGCGGTCGCTCGCAATGACGGGATAACAAAATTTCACGATTGTCATCTTCGCAAAAATAGTGTATGATGCGCCGTTTTTATACGTTATTCGAAGTTATCCAATTGTTATAATTTAGAAATCTTATTTTTTGAGGAGGAAATGGAATGAGCGGAACACTTTTGTTCGCCCTGATTTGCGGGCTTGCCGGTGTTGCCTACGCGATTGGTACCGCGGTCTGGGTAAACAAGCAGGATGCAGGCAATGCACGCATGAAGGAAATTTCAGATGCAGTCAAGGAAGGCGCGTATGCTTTTTTATCGCGCGAGTACAAAACGGTTGCGTTAGTGGCAGTCATTTTAGTGATCATCCTAGCCTATTTTCTTGGTAAGTGGACGGCCATCGGGTTCGCCATCGGAACGTTCGGGTCGGCTCTTGCCGGCTTTATCGGCATGTGGGTAACGGTGCGCGCCAATGTCCGCACGGCACAGGCTGCAAGCAAAGGTCTTCAGGCCGCGCTCAGTCTTGCTTTTAAGGGCGGTTCAGTGACCGGCATCATGGTGGTAGGACTGGGGATTATCGGTCTTGCAGGATTTTACTTTATTGCCAAGACAGCCGCACCTGCCGAGGCGTTCCATGCGCTTATCGGCCTTGGATTTGGCTGCTCACTTATGAGTGTGTTTGCCCGTATTGCCGGGGGTATTTATACCAAAGCAGCTGACGTGGGAGCCGATCTTGTCGGTAAGGTTGAAGCAGGTATTCCGGAAGACGATCCGCGCAATCCTGCTGTGATTGCCGACAATGTGGGTGACAATGTGGGTGACTGCGCTGGAATGGCTGCTGACCTGTATGAGACATACACGGTCACCTTAGTTGCTGCCATGCTGCTGGCAAAAACCATATTCGGCGATGCGAGCAAATGGATAGAATTTCCCTTGCTTCTCGGCGGCATATCAATTCTGGCTTCTATCCTCGGCACGTTTGCCGTAAAGCTTGGTAAGAACAACTATATCATGGGTGCCCTTTACAAGGGGTTAGCTGTATCAGGTATTCTGGCAGCCGGCGCATTCTTGGTTGCTTCGTATCAATTTATTCCATCACTGACCGGCGCTGATGCCGGAGTGTTTACCGCCTGGACGGTTTTTTTCACTGCGGTGATCGGTCTGGTACTCACTATCCTGATTGTGTTGATTACTGAATACTTTACTTCTCAGAGTTTCGGTCCGGTTAAGCATATTGCCGAATCGAGTCAGACTGGTCATGCCACGAATATTATTGCAGGCCTCGCGGTCAGCATGAAGTCGACCGGCATGCCAGTTATTGTTATCGTCGCTTCCATCCTTGGCGCGTATGCCCTGGGCGGTGGATTTTGCGGCAATGCAGGCGGCGGACTTTTTGCCATCGCTTTGGCAGCCGTATCCATGCTTTCCATGACCGGGATTGTGGTTGCCATCGATTCTTATGGTCCTATTACGGATAATGCGGGTGGTATTGCCGAGATGTCCAACCTCCCGAAAAACATTCGTGAGATCACTGACCCGCTCGATGCGGTGGGTAACACTACCAAGGCTGTGACCAAAGGCTATGCAATCGGTTCAGCAGGGCTTGCCGCACTGGTGCTCTTTGCCGAGTACTCTCGATCGTTTGGCGTTGATGTAAAGGTGTTGTTCGATCTCTCGAATCCCATGGTACTTGCAGGCTTGTTTATCGGCGGCCTGCTTCCCTACTATTTTGGTTCGCTCCTGATGGAGGCTGTTGGTCATGCTGCTGGCGGCGTTGTGGAAGAGGTGCGCAGGCAGTTCCGCGAGATCAAAGGAATCATGGAAGGCACGGCAAAGCCGGAATACGGCAAGTGCGTTGACATCGTTACAAAAGGAGCAATCAGACAGATGATGGTTCCGGCGCTTATTCCGGTTATTGTGCCGGTTGCGGTAGGCCTTACCCTTGGCCGTGAAGCGCTTGGCGGCGTTCTCATTGGTAGCATCATTACTGGTTTGTTCCAGGCAATTGCCATGACTTCAGGCGGTGGTGCATGGGACAATGCCAAGAAATACATCGAAGACGGCATGTATGGTGGAAAGAAAAGTCCGGCGCATCAGGCAGCCGTGACCGGAGACACGGTCGGCGATCCGTATAAAGATACTGCCGGGCCGGCGATTAACCCGATGATTAAGGTTATCAATATCGTTGCCTTGCTTATTGTTCCGATTATGATTAAATTCATGAAATAGAATTGGACAATTCTTATTGAAGAGGTCGGCTTCATGCCGGCCTCTTTTTTTATCTGGGTGCAGGATGCACATTGTATGAATAATCAGGAAATAAGAATACTTGAGACTGCAGGTTGCTCTCAAGATATCATTGCTCACTGCTGTGCGGTTTCAAAAAAAGCAGTTGCCTTGGTCGAGCAGGTTACTATCAACATTGACAAAGAATTGGTACGGCTCGGCGGTTTGTTTCATGATATCGGACGATCCAGAACGCAAGGCATTCGCCACGCACTCGAAGGAGCGGAGATTCTCAGCAACCTCGGATATCCGGATTCGCTCATTCATATTGTTGAAACACACATCGGAGCAGGTATTACTGCTGCTGAAGCTGAACGGCTTGGCTTACCAAAAAGAAATTATCTTCCACTCACCCCTGAAGCAAAGATCGTTTCGTATGCCGACAATTTGATTCACGGCATTGAGGAAATCCCGTTTCCTGACGCACTGGATACATTTAAGAAAATGCTCGGATCAGATCATGAAAGCATTCATCTTTTTTTGAAGCAACACCAGGAAATCCAGGACTGGATACGGCAATCTTAGCAATTTTTCTTCCAAAACGATATTTTTTCGTCCGCTTTTTTGTCTCTGTGCTATAATAAGCCGCTCTTTTCAGGGGAAAAACTAAAGAAGGCGATGTTTTTTGCCGAAATAAGCAAGGTGAGAAATCGATGGCCGCGCATGGCCGGGAGGAATGCATGATTGCAGCACGATATTCCCGTTATCTTCTTATTCTTTGGAGTATTGTTTTCGCGGGCAGCGTATACGGGTATCAGCAGATTGACTTTGTGCGTGAAATCGGCGGAATTTCCAAACAAGGAGAGCAGCAGCTTTTTTCTGCTGCACAAGGCTTTTCTATAACAGGCGATCGCATCTATGTTGCCGATACGGATAATCATCAGATTCTTGTTCTTGATCACAAGGGAAAGCGCATGCTTTCCTGGGGAATGAAAGGCAGCAAACCCGCGCAATTGAAACGACCATCCGGAATCGCGGTCGATGATCATGGCGTTGTCTATGTTGCTGATACGGGCAATCATCGCATCCAGGCATTTACTCCTGAAGGGAAATGGCTCAGAAGCTACGGCTCCAAAGACGACGGGCCCGGCGAGTTCAATTCCCCCACGGGCATTGCGTATTCAAAAGGACTTCTGTATATCGCTGATACCGGGAATAGCCGCATTCAGATGCTTACTATTGACGGAATCTTTCTTCAGGAAATCACCTCCAAAACCAAAGAAGAAGAAATGAAAGCGCCGGTCGGCGTTGCTGTTGATGCCAGAAATATGCTGTATGTTGTTGATGCGGATGCGCATCGTGTTCGGATTTACGATGCGTCAGGTATTGAAATTTCAAAGTTTGGCACTCAAGGCCCGGGCATTGAAGGGTTTGAAAAACCGCGCGGTATAACTGTTGACAAACAAGGATTCATTTATATTGCGGATACTGGAAATTACAAAATTAAGAAATTCGATTTTCAGGGGAAACTGATCGGTTCTATTGGCTCGGAAGGCGACGGGCATGGCCAGTTTCGAGAACCCGTAGCGGTGTGCATTGATCCTGAACGACGCATCGCGGTATTGGATGCAGGCAGAAACTCGATTCAACTCTTTACGAGTGAACCCGATAAAGCTCCGTTGCTGCTCCAGGCCTCTCCTTTGCCACGGGTTGAATTTCTGAAAGAAATATCAGGAGAGATATCTGACATCATCATCAATAAGCGCCCATGGAGCCTCTTCGGAGATTCGGTTGCCGCACTCGGAGTTTCAGGGAGTGGACGCAACATTGGTTCAAGCGGGAGCGAGCCAGCTTTTTTAAGTAGCCCCCGCGGCTTGGCCGTTGACAGCCAGGGAAATTTCTGGATAGCAGATACCGGAAACAATCGATTGCAGAAATTCAGCTTGGAGGGCAATCTGCTCCAGGTCATCGGAAAATCAGGAAGCGGTGAAGGAGGGCTTGATTCTCCGTCCGCGGTTGCCGTAACTCCCAAGGGAAATATTTGCGTTGCTGATACCGGCAACAACCGAGTACAGGTTTTTAGTCCCAAGGGCGTTTTCCTGGGCGCGTTCGGAAAACCCGGGAAACTCCAGGGTCAGTTCAGCGAAATTATCGACATTGATGTTGACGTACATGAAAATATCTATCTTGTTGACTGCGGAAATGACCGTATCATAAAAACCGACAGCAACGGCACGATTCTGTGGGAACGCGGCGTATCCGGAAATCAGAATGGAGAATTCAAAGCGCCTGAGAATATTCTTGTCTCCCAGGATGGAGAAGTCTTTGTGCTTGATGCCGGCAATGCGCGTATCCAGATTTTTGACAGCAATGGAACGTTTTTGAGGAAATTCGGGTGCGAGGGAAGCGGTCCCGGTCAATTCAAGGAACCTCAAGGACTGACCCTGGAAGACGGTCTGCGGCTGTATGTAGGAGACCGGGGAAACAAGCGCGTGCAGGTCTTTCTGCTCAAACAAACGCCGATCGTTCCGCGCGAAGTTTCCGCACAGGGCAAAATGAATGAAATTCAAGTAAGCTGGAAAGCGAATCCCGAAACATACGTTGATCAGTACCGGATTTATCGATCTACATCCGCTGTTGATGGATTCACAGCCATCGGGACTTCAACAAATAATTTTTACCTGGATAAGAATCTTCCAAGCAATCATACCTATTATTATCGAGTCAGCAGCCATGCGCGGGAAGGAAATGAAAGCGGCTTGTCGATCGCGGTTTCTGCACTTACGCCAAAACTGATTCCTGCTCAGCCGAAAAAAGTGAGAATTGAAGCAACGGAAAAACAGATGACGCTTTCCTGGCTTCCGAACATGGAGCCGTTTGTGAGCATGTACCGCGTATATCGCTCCAAACAGCCCACAGCCGGTTTTGAATTAGTGGCAAAAACCGATAAGACGATTCTTGCTGATACCAAGCTCCAGGATGAAACCCTGTATTATTATCAGATTACTGCTGTAGGAAAAGAGGGCGACGAAAGCCCGGCAAGTGAAGTCGTCTTTGCCACAACGCCAAAAGCGCCGATGGTGCTTCCTCCGCTCGAAATAAGCTCCATAGAACTGGACGAGATTTTTTCGGCGGCGTATAAGTATTATGAATCGCATCCGCTTGGTACGGTAACGGTCACCAACAATACCGACCGGACGTATGCAAAAATCAAAGTCAGTTTTTCAATCAACAATTACATGGATTATCCGACTGAGATAGAAATTCCTTCGCTGGCGCCGAAGCAGAAATATGAAGTGAAGATAAAACCGGTGTTTAACAATGCCATCCTGGATGTAAGCGAAAACACGCCTCTTCAGAGCGAGATTGCCCTCATCTATCATGTGGCAGGCGATGTCAAAAAGGTCACGAGAACATTCCCGGTCATGCTGTATGAAAAACATGCCATCCGATGGGATCAAAAGGCAAAGGTCGGTTCTTTTGTGACTGCCAAAGATCCCATCATCAATGATTTTACCCGTGCGCTTATTCAGCCTTACGTCGATGCGTATCCCAATCTTGACAAGTCGATTGTGTATGCACGCGTCATTTTTGGCGCACTCGGGGTAATGGGCGTTTCGTATATTGTTGATCCGACGCCATTCCAGGAATTTTCCGAGAACCCGACGATTGTCGACTATACGCTGTATCCCCGGGATGTTTTGATTAAAAAAAGCGGGGACTGCGACGGGCTTTCGATGCTGTTTGCAGCAGCGTTGGAAAATATCGGTATTGAAACAGCCCTGGTTGATGTGCCGGGACATGTGTTTCTTCTTTTCAATACCGGAATTCGTGAGCAGGAGCGCAAGACCCTTGGATTTCCGGATGACTCGCTGGTTCTTTACCAGGGCTCGGTCTGGATTCCTCTTGAAATGACCATGGTGGGTTCTTCCTTCACCCAGGCATGGCACAAAGGTGCTGCATCATATCGTGAATGGTCTGCCAAAGGAAAAGCGGAAATTATCAGTATTCACAAGGCATGGGAATTATTCCGGCCGGTTACACAACCATCAACCGAATTACGGCCTGATAAGGTCAAGAGTGAAGAGATTGAAGAACGATATAAAGGCGAACTGGAAAACCTTGCACGACGCCGGCTTATGAATCTTTCAGCAGGATATCACGAGTTTTTAAAAAAGAATCCGCAGGATATCCAGGTATTAAGTCAGCTTGGCATTTTATATGGCGAGAATGGCATGACTTCAGAAGCCCTGGAGCAATTCCAGAAAATGCTTGCCATTGACAAGAATAATGCGCTGGCTCTGAACAATATTGGAAACATCAGCTACCTGCAGGGTAAATATGTCGAAGCGCGGCAGGCCTATGAAGCCGCATTAAAATCAACACCAGAAGAGCCGGGCATTATGGTCAATCTTGCGCGGGCGCTTTTGCAAACCGGAAAAAAGAATGCTGCGAAAAAAATGTTCCACGAGGCAGCGGAGATCGATCCACGAGTCCTTCGCCATTACTCCGATCTTGCCATCAGTTTGGGAATAAAATAGCAGGCACGGTGTTTGAATCAAAGGAGGCTTTGACATGTTAAAAAAAATATCAATTCTTACAGCATTCCTGTTGCTCATGGGAACCAGCTCGCTTTTAGCACAGGAAAAAAGTGAATCCGTGTTTTCGTCCTGGATCAAGAGCATCCAACAAAAGATCGATCATATTCTTCCCAAAAAAACCCTTCCTCTGTCAACCGGGGTAGCAGGAATTCGCGGAGCAAAGGAAGAGGGCGCCGCAAAACTCTACTGGAAAGGGAAACAAGGTGCTGAAGCGGTAACTGAAGAAGAACTGAGCAAGTTCAAGGCAGGAATCGATCTCGCGGAGAAGGGTGATCGGCAGGGCTCGATCAAGACCTTGGAAGAATTTATGAAACAGTATCCTGATAGTGCTCTTATTCCTGATGCCAAGAAAACCATTGATCTGGCAAAGGGAAATGGCACGGTAGAGAAGAAAGTAGAAGCGGTTCAACAGAAAAAAGATCAGATTATTGAAGAAAAGAAAGAAGAAACAAAGCCGGTAAAAAAAGAAGTTAAGAAAACGGTTAAGAAAAAAGTAAAAAAGAATATTAAAACCGCTGCAACGAAGACAACTGGCAATTAACGCAAAACATTTGCTTACGTCATTGCAAGCAACCGCCGGGAGCGTGGCAATCTTGTATTAAAAGGATTGCTTCGCCAAAACTCCTCGCAATGACAAACTAAATAATTTATAAATCATGAAGGCAGGAAGAAATTCCTGCCTTTTTTGCTGGAAGTTACACGGAGGTTGTAGGAATTGTAATTCTTGACAATACATTCAATTTCCTATAGTTTTTGCGGAAAGCATGAACATTCTGAAAAATTATATAACACTGAAGACCCACAGCCCTCTCTCCTACATTGCAACGCTGTATTTTGCCGAAGGTCTGCCGTATGTGCTGGTGAATACGGTTTCCGTTATTCTGTATAAACGGCTTGGGATGGATAATGCCTCGATTGCGTTCTGGACGAGCTGGCTCTATCTTCCCTGGATTCTTAAAATGTTCTGGAGCCCGCTTGTTGACATCACATTTACCAAGCGCAGATGGATTCTGACCACCCAGGCATCAATGAGCTTCTGCATGTTCATTCTTGCTTTCTCGCTCAAAATGGAATCTTTCTTCTTTCTCTCTCTCGCCGCATTTTTTGCGGCTGCGTTTGTATCTGCGACCTATGATATTGCGACTGATGGTTTTTATATGCTTGCTCTGACGGAAAAAGAACAGGCGCTTTTTGTTGGATTCCGGGCTGGATTCTATCGTCTTGCAATGATATTCGGTTCAGGGTTCCTTGTATATGTTGCAGGAATGCTGGAAACATCTACAGGAAACATTCCAACGAGCTGGTCAATTGTGTTGATTATCACAGGCCTGTTGTTTGCGCTTCTGTGCTTCTATCACTACTTTTCGCTTCCTATGCCATCGACCGATGCAAAAAGAACAAAAAGCACGAGACAAGACGAATCATCATTTACTCATGTTATCCAGTCTTATTTTCGGCAGGATCATATTGGGATCATCCTTGCCTTTATTCTTTTTTATCGGTTGGGCGAAGCAATGCTTCTGAAACTGGTTTCACCATTTTTGCTGGATGCACATGCTGCTGGGGGGCTTGGGCTTTCAACACAGGATGTTGGCCTGGTGTATGGGACAGTGGGAGTTCTTTGTCTCATTGGTGGTGGAATTCTCGGGGGATGGCTTTTATCAAAATTCGGGTTCCGGAAATGCATCTGGCCATTGGTGATCATCATGCATGTGCCTGATCTGTTTTTTGTGTATATGGCGTACGTGCAGCCGTCTCTTCCCTTTGTGTATCTGCTTGTGGCGCTCGAACAATTCGGATATGGAATCGGTTTTACGGCATTTACCGTGTTTTTAATGTATACGGCAAAGGGAAGCTATGCAACATCTCATTATGCCATCTCGACGGGGATCATGGCTTTAGGAATGATGCTTCCTGGTTTTGCAAGCGGGTGGATTCAGGAGGCAGTAGGATACAGAACTTTTTTCATTCTGGTCTGCATCCTGACGATTCCCGGATTTCTTACGATACCGTTTATTTTGAAGCACAAGGCGACGCAAGAATAGAGCCTTATTCTTTCGCGCAAGGCGCCAAGCTCAACAAAATTCGGATTTAAACTTTGCGGCCACTGCGTCTTTGCGTGAGGCGCCTTTGTTTCAACTTATCCTAGGGTTAGGATGATTCCTTCCAGTTTCCGGTCAGGATATACCCGACAACCACTCCGAGGATCGTGCTGATTGTTTCACGCCCGAGAACATTGTGAATTCCCAGGATGAGTAGCAAAGGAAGAATGAAGACAATTGCCAAGAACTGGGTTGCTTTAGTCCCGAGCGTTGCGTTTTGTTTGATTACCAGATAAAAAATTCCGTATAACCCTCCTGCCATAATAAGCGCTGCAATAATGCTGATCCAGAACTGGTACATAGTTACCTCCTACTGTAAATTATATCTTATGAAAAACTGCCAGATTATAGGTATTCATGCCGCATTTGTCAAACACTCGATGCACTTTCTTCAAAGAAGTTGTGGTATCGTTTAGAAAAAGTGGGTACAATATTTCAGAGTATCACTGTTTTCTTGTCTCCTGTATAATAGAACAAGATTGGTAATTGCCATTGCTCATCGAATGTCTGATAGAGGAGGCTGATGATGGCGTATCCGTTTAAAACCAGCAATCACCTTGTCGATATTCATGTTCATGGTGCATCTACCTATGATACGCAAACGCGGCGAAAAGATGATATTCTTCATATTGCACACATTCTTGGAGATCGCGGGACAGCAGGATTTCTCCCGACCGTTTATCCCGGCTCACTGGATACTATGCGAGAAAACATGGGGGCGATCCGGCGAGCAATGGAGACTCAACAGAATGGGGCAAAAATTTTGGGAATGTATCTTGAAGGCCCTTTTCTCAATCCGGAACGTGCCGGTTCACTCGATGCCACTCATTTCCAAGAACCATCTGCTGAACTGCTGAATAAACTTGTCGACGGATTTGAAGATATCATCAAAATTATTACCCTCGCTCCTGAATTGCCTGGCGGCATGGCGTTGATTGATGCTTGTAGAAAAAAAGGCTTTCGCGTGCATCTCGGACACAGCGACGCAACCTTTGAACAGGCAGAAGAAGCAAAGCGTGCTGGAGCAACCGGCATCACTCATGTGTTTAATGCCATGAGAGGGTTCCATCATCGCGAGCCCGGATTGAGCGGTTTCGGACTCATGGATGAAGATATTTATGTGGAAGTCATTGCTGATATGGCTCATGTGCATCCGCAGAGTCTCAAAATGCTTTTTGATATGAAATCGGCTGATAAAATTCTTTTGATTTCTGATTCCATAAAAGGGAAAAATTGGGGAAATGGTCCTATTCGAGATTCAGAAGGAATGTTGTTGGGAAGCGGTATTCCGCTGGCAGATGCAGTAAAAAATCTAATTCAGCATGGTGTGCCCCAGGACCGAGCCATTCAATTTAGCTCGAAGAATCCCATGAAGTATTTGGGAATAAATCCTCGTGATCTTGATCTCCGTGTCTGAATCATCTGGTGTTTGCATGCATAAACCCTCATCTCATACCACTCCTTTCCTTCCTCGGGTAATCGCTTGGGAAGTAACGAGACGCTGTCTTTTAAACTGCATTCATTGCCGCGCTGCAGCCCACTCTGGTTCGTATGCGAATGAGCTGACAACCGAGGAATGCTTTACTTTTCTGGACGATGTTAAATCATTCAGCAGTCCTATTATTATTCTGACCGGTGGTGAACCCTTGCTCCGGCCTGACATTTACGAGATCGCACGTTATGGAACCAAGATCGGGCTTCGAATGGTGATGGCGCCATGCGGAATGCTCGTGGACAAGGATGTTGCACAAAAAATAAAGGACGCTGGAATCATGCGGGTGTCACTTTCAATCGACGGCGTTACCGCTGAATCGCATGATGCTTTTCGACGGGTGGAAGGAGCTTTTGCATCCGTTATGCAAGCGATCGAGAATTTTAAACAAGTAGGCATGGAATTCCAAATCAATACTACTGTCACAAAACACAATGTAAAAGACCTGCCCAAGCTTCTTGAGATGGTGATTGAACTCGGCGCTGTGGCCTACCATCCATTTTTGCTCGTTCCTGCTGGCAGGGGCAAGGATTTGGCAGATCAGGAAATATCTCCTGAAGAGTATGAGAAAACGCTTACCTGGTTCTATGAGATGCGGGATAAAGTGCCGATTCAGTTCAAACCTACCTGTGCACCGCATTATTACCGGATTTTCCGGCAAGGCGAGAAGGCAAAAGGAAAAACAGTTACACCTGAATCGCACGGGCTCGATGCCATGACCAAAGGCTGCATGGGCGGTCAGAGTTTTGCATTTGTGTCGCATATCGGCAAAGTTCAAATCTGCGGATTTTTGGAAGAAGAAGCAGGAGATATCCGGAAGGAACCATTCTCGACAATCTGGAATACATCGCGATTGTTTCAGGAAATGCGTGATTATGACCGCTATCACGGCAAGTGCGGAGTTTGTGAATTTAGAAAAGTCTGCGGCGGATGCCGGGCACGGGCATTTGCAGTTTCCGGAGATTACTTGGGTGAAGAGCCGTTTTGTACGTATGAACCGGTAAAAATATCACAACGTAAGAAATGAGATATAACAGATTTAAAGAATCCTTTTGCTGAAAGATGTTAATCAAGGTAGGCGTCAACATATCATGATTTAAGATTATTTAGGAGAAGTTTTTGAGGAAACATATACTCGACATTACGTCCCCCTTGAGTTGGGGAGATATTATAATTGTATTTGTAATTTTTATTGGTTTCTTAGCTGGTTTTTTAAAACTAGGGTCTGTTTTCTTTGGCTTTATTGCATTAGTATCGTTATTTACGCTATTAATTTTGATTTTTTTTCGTGACAAGATATATTTTAATTCCTTAGAAGAAGGCATGGTTGAGTCAACCTTTTGGACCTTTGCTGGATATAAAAAATATCAATATTGCGGCTTAACAAAAGCTAAAGAAATAAGAACTATTGAGATCGGAGGAAGTGATGGAGGAATAATTAAAAAGGGTTTTTTAATTTTTTATAATGATGATGTATTTCCAATTCCTGGAGAATCTGCTGTAATAAAGCAAACAGTTAATTGGTTTAAAGAAAATTACGGAAATGATTTGCCAGTAATTATGGATAATGATAATGACAAACTACTAAACAGTTATCGAGAAATAAAAAAATTTAAATCAATAAAGGCTAGGGTAGGAATTAATCATGACTAGAGCATTTTAACCGTGCTCTTACGGAAGCACGATATTATCAATCAACCTCGTCTTTCCAATTCGTACTGCTGCCAATAACACACTTCCTTTTTTTGCATATACAATGGGAAAAAGCGAATCAGGATGAACAATCTCGACATAATCAATACTGATATTGCTTACTTCGTTCAATACAGCCTTTACCTTGTCTTTCAATTCACCTGAATTTCGCATACCGGCTTTTGCCAATGCATGTGCTGCTGACATCGCCCGGTAAATAATGGATGCCGTTTTTCGTTCTTCCGTCCTTAAATAACTGTTTCGTGAACTGAGTGCAAGGCCGCTTTCTTCCCGGATTGTGGGCTGAATATTGATTTTCACATCCATGTGGAGTTCCTGGACCATGCGCTTAATAACCACGCATTGTTGATAATCTTTCTGGCCGAAATACGCCCAGGAAGGCTGTACGATATGAAAAAGCTTTGCCACGATGGTTGCAACTCCCCGATAATGGCCAGGCCTGATTGCACCTTCAAGAACATCGGAAATTTCTTCTACGCACACGAATACGGAAGGTTTGCCCGGATACATTTCTTCTGCTGGAGGCAAGAAGAGAATATCAACTCCTGCAGAATTACATTTTTTTTGATCGCCTGCTTCATCACGAGGATAACGGTCAAAGTCTTCCCCTGGTCCGAATTGCGTTGGGTTTACAAAAATGCTCGCTACCACAATATCGGATTCTTTTCGTGCTTGATCCATTAAGGAAAGATGGCCTTCATGAAGAAACCCCATGGTCGGGACAAAGCCGATGGTTTTTCCTTCGCGGCGAAGTGAATGCGCGCGAGTTTTCATCTCTGTGATTGAAGTAATTATTTTCATAATAGAGTCCTTTACAAAACATTTTCATATAGCTAAATTCTTTTTCTTGATTCAAGACGGGCGCGGGTCATGCGCTCGCGCAGGCCGCCTTCTTTGAGAAAAGATTCTTCTAGATATTTTAGTTGCCTGTCTAACAGATAGCTTGCCTGGTGGATTAGACAGATAATTGTATTAGCGGCTATTTCATGATTCTTTTCTTCTATGTGGGACGCATACGTCGCATAGGACACAGGGGTCTCATGGCCGAGTTTCCTGATTGCTTGTGTTTGAGGATCATTCTTATCCCAAAGCAAGCGGCCACGTGTTCTCAGAAAATCTTGATAGTCCGCTAACAGCTCTTCAAGGCTTGCCCGAGCCACGTTTGTCAGCTTGATTTCAGTTTCCTTGGATGTACCAGAGGCCATGCTTCCTTCGATGATATTCTGTTTGCCGGATCGGGCCGCCTGGACCATTTGATCATGAGTGCGGCTGCGTCTATCAATGAAGCGGTTGCAGAAAAAGACTGTGGCATCGAATATAATCTCTGCTTTTTGATAGGAAAGCAGCTTTTTGTAACCACCATGAGGAGGAATAAAGCCTTCAGTCACAGGCAACTCCTTTGAACAAAAACCTAAAAAAACCGCTATCGGTTGGGATGTATTAAGCGGACCATCCCCGGAATTTGGATCCGAGGATGGTATAGTGTATCAGAAAGGAGATTATTTTCCAAGCAGGGTGGTGAAGGTGTCGTGGTGCTCTTCTTCTTCGGCCAGAATCTGCTCAAACAAGCGCCGGGTTGTGGAATCATTCTCAGAACCGGCCTGTTTGATGATTTCCTTATATAATTCGATTGCTTCTTCTTCGGCTTTTGCATCGGCCTCGAGCATTTCTTTTACGGTCTTTACTATTGTGATGGGATCCGGCTGCGTGGTTGGAATTACATCAAAATAAAAAAGCCGTTCAGCGATTTTTTCTGCATGTTTCATTTCCGTTATTGCTGTTTTTTCAAATACGCCGGATATTTCGGCTGATTCCAGCCCTTTTGCCATGACGTGCTGCCACATGTATTGAATGCTCACCTGGATTTCCCGTGCAATTGCCTTGTTCATCAAATCGGTTAATTTGCTACTTGCCTTTTGTATCATCGAGGTCTCCTTTCGTATTGTATGTTACACTATCGTGCGGTTTTAAAAATCCCTACGCGTTAAGTATATCAGCTCTTTGGAGGCAGTCAACGCATGAACCAGAATTTCGGGGTTTTTTTCAATGGTTAACAGGATGAGCAAAGCTGTAAATCTCTGGTTTTATTTGACATCCCATAGGGTTTCTGGTACAACAATAGAAAATTCGACCTTCCAGACTTTCATCAAAATATGCAGAAATACAAGGGAGTGACCATGAAAAAATTATTCGTGATTTTTTTTGCTGCGGTAATCGGAATCAGTATGAGCGCCACATCCTATGCACAGAGCATGCCTCAGCCAAAAACGATCAAGGTTACGAAAAAGGAGATTAAAAAAATGTCAACAACACGAGCGATCATCGAGACCAAATTCGGGAAAATTACGCTGAAATTCTTCCCTGATGTGGCACCGGGACATGTGAAGAATTTCATCGATCTTGCTAAAAAAGGCTTTTATGACGGGACAACCTTTCATCGCGTTATCCCTGGCTTTATGATTCAGGGTGGCGATCCGAATACGAAAAAAACGGATAAAAATACCCATGGTTTAGGCGGACCAGGATACAATATAAAGGCTGAATTTAATAAGCTGCCGCATAAACGGGGTACGCTGTCCATGGCCCGCGCAAACCATCCAGATAGTGCAGGGTCTCAATTTTTCATTTGTGTTAAGGATTCATCATTCTTAAATAATCAGTATACCGTCTTTGGGGAAGTGGTGAGCGGCATTGAAGTGGTTGATGAAATCGTTTCACAACCACGAGATCCACGCGATAATCCGGAAGACCGGATTGAAATGAAGGTGATTATTACTGAAGGCAAATAATGATGATGGTTGTCCCGGATTGTATTATCCGGATGATGATCGGAGAATGAAATGAAACAGAACATTAAAAAAATCGTGGTTGCATATTCCGGCGGCCTTGACACCTCAGTGATCATGCAATGGCTGAAGGAAGAATACCAGTGTGAAGTGATCGCATTTACCGCTGATATCGGACAGGGCGAGGAGCTTGAGCCGCTCCGTGACAAGGCGATCAAGACCGGCGCAAGCAAAATTTATATTGATGACCTCCGTGAAGAGTTTGTCAAGGATTTCGTGTTCCCGCTCTTACGCTCGAACGCAGTTTATGAAGGCCGTTATCTTCTCGGAACGTCCATTGCTCGTCCGCTTATTGCAAAACGTCAGATCGAAATAGCCATTAAGGAAGGCGCAGACGCGGTCAGTCACGGCGCAACCGGTAAAGGCAATGACCAGGTGCGGTTCGAACTAACATATTTCGCGTTTAAACCGGATGTGAAAATCATTGCTCCCTGGCGAGAATGGAACATGAAAGGCCGGGAAGAACTGATCGCATATGCAGAGAAACATAAGATCCCGGTTACTGCAACGAAGTCAAAACCGTTCTCAACAGACCGCAATCTGCTTCATATCAGCTACGAAGGCGGGATTCTTGAGGACCCCTGGAAAGAATCCACCCGTGATATGTATACCCTTGCCGTGCCGGTTGAACAGGCGCCGGATAAACCAGAGTACATTGAGGTTGATTATGAAGCTGGAAATCCGGTTGCGATCAATGGAAAACGGTTGTCACCTGCGGCACTGCTGGCAGAGGCAAACAAGATAGCAGGAAGCCACGGTATTGGCCGTGTGGACTTGGTGGAAAACCGGTACGTGGGAATGAAATCCCGCGGCGTTTATGAAACCCCCGGGGGAACGCTTCTTCATGCTGCGCATCGTGCCGTGGAATCCATTACCATGGATCGAGAAGTGATGCATCTCCGCGATACACTGATTTCGCGATATGCGGAACTAGTGTATTATGGATACTGGTTCGCCCCTGAGCGTACCATGCTCCAGGTGGCTATTGATGAATCACAAAAGAACGTGACCGGGACTGCCCGATTAAAGCTGTATAAAGGAAACTGTGACACCGTAGGACGCAAATCCTCGGTTTCCATGTATAATCCTCAACTTGCCACTTTTGAGGCGGAGAGTGTTTACAATCAAAAGGATGCTGAAGGATTTATCCGTTTAAATGCTCTCCGGCTTCGGGTTGCCAGGAAAACAAATATTCAATAATTATCCATACGTTATTGTAATCCTCATGAAAGATCGGGATTTCTCTACATGAAGAAAAACACCAAACACAAAAAGCAGCCTCCGAAGATTCAAAAACCCTGGGCCGGACGGTTCACGCAAAACACGAATGCGCTTGTCGAGGAATTTACTGCCTCGATTCCGTATGACTGGCGGCTGTATCCGTATGACATTGCAGGCAGCATTGCACATGCAACAATGCTGGGGAAAACCGGAATTATTCCGAAAAAAGATGCAGACAGGATCATCAGAGGATTACAGGATATTCTGAAAGAAATCACGAACGGCAAATTTGATTTCAGCCTTGACCGTGAAGATATTCATATGCACATTGAAACCAGACTGATACAAAAGATCGGACCGGTGGGAGGAAAACTGCATACCGCACGCAGCAGAAATGACCAGGTTGCGCTTGATATGCGAATGTATCTTCGAGATGAAGTCGTTGAAATACACAAGCTGCTCGGATCAATCCAGAAAGTTCTTGTCAATCTTGCGGATCGGCATAGCGATGTTGTTATGCCAGGCTACACACATCTTCAGC
>JBAZLV010000023.1:0-34928 GCA_041650055.1 Nitrospirota bacterium
TCGTTTGGATTGTGGACTCATCAGAACTAACCCTCCTTTTGGGGGTATAGTTCCGGTAACATGCATTATGAGTCAACGATCCTTTTTAAAATGCGGTTGGGTAACATTTATTGTGAGTCAATTCGCCCGCCATCATCGATCTGCTGAGTACTATAGGTGAGTGCTATACTCGGCATCATACCCCCGATTGCCTTGGGCGCGGGGATGGGAATAGCGTAGCTCCCTGCTCCGGTAAATCCATCAACCTGAAATGACTCAACATTGCTCGTCACCGCAGGATTCCAATCATCTGCAGAAGCCCCTGCCGTGAAGAAAAACATGCAGGCGATCATGATGATGCCAATGCCTGCCAGGTATTTCTTGGTCATACACATGCGAAAACCCTCCTTGAATAGAGTAACGCAATGAAATCTCATGCGCTTTTATTTCTGCTGCCCTTGTATTAAAACGTACCTCGTACTAATTTTTTTTCTCCCGTTTTTGTGGCATTACTGTCTTGTCCTGTTGTTGTTGAATCGGATTCATGTATGCCTCGCCCTGATTTTTTTTCATCTCCGCTATTTCAGCCTTGCTTGTCTTTTTCCCGGTCGCCGAATTACTACTCCCGAACTTTGGCGTTTGCTGCGCATAGAGCAGGCCGGCTGCTGCAAAAAGCAGAACAACCATGATGATAAGTACTTTCTTCATAACAGTTCCTTTCTTAATGATTAAGAGTGATAAGTGAAACTATGGAGAAATGATTCCTTGGAATCTTGATGTGTGGGATGGCTATAAGATATGAAACTTGACCGGGTAAATACAGGTGAAAGTCAGAGCCCCCTCATCAAAAAGCATGCTAACCCGGAGAAAACCTTCTTAGACATTCATACGAACCACCTCCTCTCCAATGATTCTCAGCCATCAAAGGATCAGGGTAGTATCCTTATCAATCGAACTGATACGGATAGCCTGTCAGATTTTGCATAGCAAATGATGAATGAAAACTATCGACACAATTGCAATCAACACAAGAAACTAGTGCTTTTGTATGAAAACATGCGGCTGTACGTTGGAGGCTATTGTACTGACTGTACTGACGAGGGAACTCCTTGTATTCTCAAAGAGTTCACCGGTTCGTAGTTCGTAGTTTGAAGGGAATTGAATTTTGGAAAGGAGATATCTATTGAAAAGCCGTAAAACCATAGTAGTAAATACCTCTTTATTCTCAAAAGGTCAAGGGGGGAAGAAAAAAAAATATCAATTTAACAAATTAATATTGGGAAATACAAAAAAATTGGCGTAGCTTTACGGAGTAATTCTTTATGAGGAGGGGATTCCTATGTCGCAGAATTGATAGAGTTGAGAACAGCATTTTATTTCCTTAAGCTCAAATGACAAAAAATAAGACGCTTAGATATCTACCTTTTTAGAAGTATATTCGATAAATCACTCCTGCTTTATCATCGGATACAAACAGTGAGCCATCCGGTCTAATCATAATATCAACCGGCCGTCCAAGAGCCGTTCTGTCTTTTGCAAGCCATCCGGTAATAAAATCATCAACACCACGATAATTCCCTGATTTATCCAGACGGTAGCGAACGATTTTATATCCGGTGGGAGTGCTCCTATTCCATGAGCCATGGTACGCAACAAGAAAATCATGCTGAAACTCATCCGGCCATCCCTGTTCAGGAAAAAAAGCAATGCCGAGGGGTGATGAATGGGCAGGTATATCGATAAAGGAAGAAGTCATGACAGGTTCAAGGCAGGGATTTTCTTTCTTGGAATCGAAGTCCGTATCATGCACATTTTTTCCGTAGCAAAACGGCCATCCGTAATTTTTTTCTTGTTCTATGATGTTAATTTCATCCGGCGGAATCTCATCACCCAGCATATCGCGGCCCATTTCAGTGGCCCATATTTTTTTCGTTTTCGGGTGAACGGTCATGAACACCGCGTTCCGTAGACCAGAAACAAATGTTTTGAGTTCCCCTCCCTCGATGGGTACCACAAGAATTTTCGATCTTCGCTGATCTTTTTCAACACAGGCATTGCACGATGAGCCAACCGAGATCAGGAGCTGATTATCATGCGGTTTCGGCCTGAACAACAGGGTTCTGCTGACATGCATTCCCCGGTCCGGCAAGTCCGCGATCTTCCGTATTGGAGCTGCCTTGTACGTTCTTGAATCATAGGAATATTCATATACCTGATGCTCTTCGGCAATATACAATCTGCATTCAGGAGCGCATCGAAACGCCATCCCATGCGGATAATTCAATCCTTCGATGACCGTAACGATACGATCTGCAATCCCGTTCTTGTCCGTGTCCGGCAAGGCAACGACCTTGCCGTGGGAGGAAATACTCACAAGCAGAGTATCTTCCCAGTCACGTACCATGACCCGGGGCTTTCCCAATCCCTTTGCAAAAATTGTTATCTGGAATCCCTGGGGCAATGTGAGCGGAATATTCGGAGAATCTGCTTGCGCATGTTCAACGACCGTAGCAATGTCCTGCAAAGGTTTCTTGACAAGAGGCCCGGTTCCCCGTAAATTTTTCCAGAAAAAATAGCCAAACCAGGTCAACACAACAAAACCTGCAATAATGGCAAGAACAAAAAAGGTTTTTTTCATATAAGCAAGTGTATCATACTTTCTTTTCAATGCAGATTACGAGAAATATACCTTGCTGGTTGAATCAATTTGGTTTTTCCTTGACATTTCTTCTCTTCTCTTGATATACATATGAAGGAAAAGTAATTGCAAAGACCATAATTTATTTTCGATAGTTCAATTGCTTTGAGTTTTTCAGGAGGCAAAGCCTTTTTATGAAAAAAATCTCTTGGTTTCTTATTATCAGCATATTTTGCATAATCGAAGGTTGTGCATCCCTGCCATCCGTAAAAGACGTCAGCCTTTGTGAAAACAAACAATGTGAAATGATTTCAACGGCGACTTCCACGACGCAAAAACAGGCACTTCTCGGAAAGCTCTACGATCTTCTTAAAAATAACGTAAATAGAGATATTGACTTGTATACAACAGATGCTGAAAAAAGAGAACTGAACTCAAGAGGATTTGGTTTTTATCTTCAGGGAGGACCCCTTCCTGGCTGGGCAGTGGTCCGTTCCATAAAATTTACGGATGTGGTCTACATTGACCGAGACAATTTCGAGATAAAATTTAAAGTCGATCCGGATATCTCATGGAATGCAACACCCGTTTTTTCGACTGCAACCGAGGGAACGCTTACGATAACCGAGAGCAACCAGATCAAATATTCATCGACCTATTTTGCAAGCTGGATGGTTGTCGGAACTTCACTCTGGAAGCATGAGATGGTATTCGACCATATTGACTTTGACAAAAATGTATTGGGTTCTTTCTATACCATCAGCGGAGGAGGTCCTGCGTGCGCCGGGAGCGGGAGCGGTTATACAATGGCTCGGTTTCCGGAAACCATCCACAGCCAACCGGATTCCACCATCATAACAGTGAAAAAGAACAAACCTGCAAAAGAATCTGACGGAAAGTTAAAGCCGCCGGTCCTCGACTATAAGGCATCCCTGGAAAATCAAGCGGGGAAATCTATTCTTGAAGGAGGCCAGGAGGCGCTTCTCAAGGTGGAAATCACAAATCAGGGTGAAGAAACAGCAAAGGATGTGCATATTCTGCTGTCAGGTCATCAAGATATTGTCGGCTATTTGGGAGAAAAACATATCGTTGGCGATATTAAGGGAGGAGAGAAGAAGGCGGTTTCGATCAAGGCAACACTTCCGACAAATATACAGTCCGCAAAAGCGCATGTTGATGTTGAAGTCAAAGAAGGCAGAGGCTTTTCTTCTCCTGAAAAAAAATCGCTGGCTATTTCACTCCAGACAGCGCAAGAGACGGAAACCGTTGAGATCATTTCGCAGCTGCCAAAACTTGTTTTTACCACTCAGATACGGGACCAGAACAATAACCGTATTCTTGACGGAGGTGAAGAACTCGTTCTCAAGGTTACTATCACGAACACCGGCAACGGCAGCGCGAAGGATGTGCAGGTGCTTTTATCCGGGAACAAGGAACTGGTCAGCTATCTGGGTGAAAAAAAATTCCTAGGTGATATAAAGTCGGGCGAAAAGAAACTTGCAGAGTTTAAGACTGTTTTGCCTTCTCAAATCCCTTCTGAGACGGCAACCCTCCGCATTGAAGTCTTTGAGGGAAAAGGAATGTCGTTATCCCAGAAAAAAACGCTCCAAATTGCAATGAGGCCGGCTGACGTTGCGGAGACCATGGAGATTATTTCAGAAGTAAACGTGGATGATATCCCATCACGAATCAAAGGATATGAGAGAAAAGATGCAGTTGCGCTGATCATTGGAATAGGAAAATACCGCGAAGAAAAGATAGCGCCCGTGAAATATGCGGCACGAGACGCCGAAATCATGGCAAAATATTTTGAAAATTTGGGCGGCATCCCAAAAACAAATATCAAGGTTTTAATCGATGAAAAAGCATCGAAAAGCGATATTCAGGCGCATATTGAAGAATGGATTCCGCGCAGGATTGACGAAAATTCCACCGTTTTTATTTATTATTCTGGCCACGGAGCACCAGATCTGCAGGGAAAGGAAGCTTTTATTGTTCCCTATGAAGGGCAGCCTGATTTCCCCTCCCAATTATATCCGCTGCAGAATATGTATGACGCACTCGGAAAATTAAAAGCAAAACAGGTGGTGGTCATGCTTGACAGTTGTTTCTCCGGTGCAAAAGGAAGAAGCGTTACTGCGGAAGGATCAAGGCCGCTTGTCATGAGTCTGGATAATATAGTGCCTTTAAACAATAAGGTCGTTGTCATTGCCGGTTCGTCAGGGAGTCAGATCAGTTCGGATTATGACAGGGCAAAGCACGGATTGTTCACCTATTATATTTTACGAGGCTTACGAGGAGAAGCTGACAAAAAGAGAACCGGTTCAGTCAGTCTAGCAGATCTCTATCAGTATGTAAAAATCAACGTATCGGAAAAAGCTTCCACAGAACTTAACAGAGATCAGACCCCTATTCTGCTGCCAGCTAGAGTCCGACTTACTGATCAGTTTAAACTGTCAATTGTCAGAACCAAATAAAAGTCATGCTTCAAGAAATTGATGCATGAACAATGATTGGAGAACTGCCAGGAAACTGTTATGAGAAAAATCTCTTGGTTTATATTTCTGTTCGTACCATTTATTGCATTTGCGTCGGAACAACCGGTCTGGGTTGAATCAACCGGTGAAGCGCACATGGGAGAGATGGATACCCTGAAGGATGTGAAAGATCAGGCAAGGCGAGACGCACAAACCAAGGCTCTCGAAAAAGCAGTCGGAGTTTTTATCAAATCGCATACCCTGGTCTCGAACTTTCAAGTTGCAGATGATCTGGTATATGCTGCTGTTCGCGGTAAAATCAAGAAGACTGAAGTTCTCCAAGAAGGCTGGGACGAAAAGGATCGTAATCGTTATTGGATAAAAATCAAAACGCTCATTGAACCGGTTTATCCTGAAAAGGGACAGGGCCTTTCGCTGAACGTTGCACTGTCCAAGACCACTCTGAAGGAAGGTGAAGAGGTAAAAATATTTTATCAGGCGACAAAAGAGTGTTTCGTTTACATTTTTTCCGTTGCTGCTGATGGGTCCGTCACATTGCTTTTTCCGAACTCTTTGAATACCGATAACCGAATTCTCCCTAATAACGCTTATGAATTTCCGCATCCCAATAGCCCCATCAAACTCAAAGCCATGTTCCTTCCTGAATTTAAGGGGAATGTTGCAGAAGAAAAAATAAAAGTCATTGCAACCAGAAAGGAAGAACCGCTTATACCGCTGGGATTTCAGGAAGGAATGTTTCAAGTGTTTGATGCGAAATCCACAGGAATGATCGGCGATCTGGTTAAAAAACTTAACCGGATAGATCCTTCAGATTGGACTGAAGCAACGGTACGTTTTTCCATAATACATTAGTCTTTTGTAGCGTCGTACACATACTAAATGTTTGTTCGTAAGTATCGTGATTCATTGTATAATTTTTCCTCATAGAACCCATCTTAAAGCAGTTCCTCCGAATGCACTGGTTTTTTCCAATACTTTTGTGCGAGAAATCAAAGAGAAAAATAAAAACTTGTCAGGTGTGTTACAATAAAAATGTGAGGGATACTGATGCATTTGCTGCATAGCATTGACTGTCATCACAATTTGTAATAGCAGAAAAACAACGAGAGAAAGGAGTATGGCATGAAGATAAAATCACTTCAAGATCTCTATGGAGAACAATTAAAAGATCTCTACAGCGCAGAACAGCAGGTATCGAAAGAGCTACCTAAAATGTTAAAAAAAGCGAGCTCAAATGACCTCAAGAACATGTTGCAACAGCATTTGAACAACAGCAAGAATCAAGCGGAACGATTGGAGAGCATTTTAGAGGAAGTCAACATGAAGCCAAGCAGAAGCAAATGTGTGGGAATGGAAGGCATCATTGAAGAAAGCAATGAGGTACTCAGTGAACTAGAAGATTCCGAGGCCATGGATGCAGGCATCATCGCTTTACTGCAGCGGATTGAGCATTATGAAATCGCAGCGTATGGAACCGCACGAACGTATGCCCATATGCTTGGTCATCATGATGCCGCAAAAATCTTGCAGGAAATTCTGCATGAGAAAAAGGAAGAAGACAAGCATCTGACAAGCCTTGCAGAAAGCGGCATTAACGAAGCAGCAGCTAAGGCTGCATAAGCTGCTTACGAGAAATGTGGTGGCAGTTAAGAAAAGAAAAAACCCTCAGTTACTATATTGAGGGTTTTTTCTTTCTCAAAAATTAAAAAAAACAGCCCATCACGATCCTGTATTTCTTGAATCCTTCAAATAGGCCAATCCTTCCCAAATCATTGCAAGAAAACAGAACGATAAACCAAACAACAACGCGAACACGTTCAGCACTTGATATTTGATAATAACAAACAGAACAATAAATATCGCAATCAGTTTAAGCGCGTTAAGCGCGGTCATGACCGGATTAACGGGAGCGGCAATCTTCATCTGTTTATATACCGTTCGTTCAATAGCAAAGGCCAACCATCGAAAATTGGTGATTCCGAGTGCAGCTCCAAAAAGAATGCCGACCGGCACCCGCCACCACAAGACATCCGCTTTCTTGATCAGGAAGTACACCAGCATGATAACTGCCGCACAACTTGCCAAAACCGCTGTTTTGACCATCACATGCTTAATCAGTGAAGTAACAATGGCATGCTGGGGGAAACTCTGATTATTATTCATTTCTTGTTTCCTTCGTTTTTATCTATTTTTTCGAGAATGCTACTCGCATAGGTGTACAGTTTTCGAAATCCGCCTATAAGACCCCATAAAAAAAAGAGTGCGCTAAAAAGCGGAAACGTTCCCAGCCATTCGTCGAGTTTAAATCCGAGATACACTCCGAGGACTGACGCAAGCACGATCGTCAAGCCAACCGCACTCAAGGCCATAAACAAACGAAACAATTTCTGCTTGTCATTGATCACAATTAAAGGCCTTTCAGACTTTTTCGCGCGGCCTCGATGGTATGGGCAATGTCGGCATGAGTATGGGCAAGAGAAAGGAAGCCTGCTTCAAACTGGGATGGCGCAATATTGATCCCGTGTTTTAGCATGGCACGGAAAAATGTGCTGAACAAAGCTGTATTCGATTTCTTTGCCGTTGTAAAATCATACACAGCTTCTCCGGTAAAAAAACCTGTGAACATGCTCCCTATCCTATTGAATGTCATGGGAATTCCGGTTTCATGAGCTGCCTCGCGAAATCCGTTTTCCAGTTCCTGAGAACGTTTTTCAAGAAGGGAGTAGACTCCTTTTTTCGCAAGAACCTTGAGTGTTTCGATCCCTGCGATCATAGCAAGCGGGTTTCCTGAGAGTGTACCTGCCTGGTAGATCGGACCAAGCGGCGCTATCTTTTGCATGATTTCCTGTTTTCCGCCGTACGCTCCGACGGGTAACCCCCCGCCAATGATCTTGCCCAAACATGTTAAATCAGCTTGAACCTTGTACCGCTCTTGCGCCCCTCCAAAAGCAATACGAAAACCGGTCATCACTTCATCGAAGATCAGAATAATTCCATATTCATCGCATATGTTTCGCAGCCCTTCCAGGAAACCCGGTTGCGGTGGTACACAACCCATATTCCCGGCCACCGGCTCTACAATGATGCAGGCAATCTGTTCGCCTTCCCGGGCAACCAGTTCCTGTACTTTTCCAAGATCGTTATAGGGAAGTGTATGGGTAAGAGCTGCCAAGGCTGAAGGGACGCCCGGACTATCCGGCAAACCAAATGTTGCAACGCCACTCCCTGCTTTCACTAAGAGGCTGTCCCCATGGCCATGATAGCATCCGTCAAATTTAATAATTTTATCTCTTCCGGTGAATCCCCGGGCAACGCGAATCGCGCTCATGGTTGCTTCTGTCCCCGAGCTCACCATGCGCACTAGATCAATCGAGGGAAACGCAATTTTAACCATCTTGGCAAGCACATTCTCATACGCTGTCGGCGCACCATAGCTTGTTCCTGAGGGGAGTGTTTTCTTGAGAGCAGCAACCACAGAAGGATGCGCATGTCCGAGGATCATCGGCCCCCAGGAAAGGACATAATCGATGTATGTTTTCCCGTCTGCATCATAAATTTTAGAACCTTTTGCCCTTTGGATGAAGAGCGGGTCTCCGCCGACTGAACGAAATGCTCTGACCGGGCTGTTCACGCCTCCGGGAATATGCTTTTCCGCTTCATGAAATAATTTTTTGGATCTTGCTCCGGCCATAATCCTCCCGCTACTCTGAAACCGTGGGCAATGGTTCTTCTGGATTCTGCTTTTTCCGTTTCCCGAAAAGACGTGCAAACAAAATTCCCAGCTCATATAAAAAATAGATCGGAATGGAAATCAGCGTCTGGTTAAAAACATCTGGAGTCGGAGTGAGAAGCGCCCCGAGAACAAAGGCGCCGAGCACGGCGTATTTTCTGAAGCGCGCAAGCAGATCAGGTGTCGTAATTCCCATACGGCTTAAAAGGACAATCACAAGCGGTAATTCGAACACGATACCGCTCGCCAGAAGAAATTTCAAAACGAAATCAACATAGGCGCCGAACGTAATAATCGCAATCAGGTTCTCATTTTTGTACTCAAGCAGAAAAGGAATGGCAAAAGGCAGAAGAAAAGCAAAGCAAAACACGACGCCGATGCCGAAAAAGAGGCTTGCGAAAAGAACAAACCATCCGGAGTACCGTCGTTCTTTTTGCAGTAAACCCGGAGAAATAAACTTCCAGACCTGGTACATGATAAAAGGAAACGCAAGCATGATTCCCGCGATCAACGATAATTTAAGATGCGTCCAGAACGGCTCTATCAGGGAAGTGAAATATAATTTTTGAGACAATTCAGCCGGGACATAAGAAAAAAAGGGAAATGATTTTACAACCGTCAGCTTTGTGTTCATCGGAATCATGAGAACACGCAACAATGATTCTGAAAAATGAAAGCAAATGCCGAACCCGATCGCGGTCCAGACAAAGGACCAGATGATCCGGGTTCTTAACTCAGCAAGGTGGCTTAAAAACGGCATCCGAAGTTCCTGTTCAGACATGCCGCTGCGCCTCCCTGGTTTTCTTTTTGGGGGATTTTTTCAATAAGGAATCGTCTTTCCGAGGCTCCGAAAGATCAACCGGTGATAACATGGTTTTGTTTAGTTCGTTCTTAATTTCGCTGATGTCGGATTTTTTTTGCACTTCCTGAATCTCGGAGCGGACTGAATCTTGAAAACTGTCAGATGCTTTCTTGAGTTCGGATAAGGCTTTCCCGATTGTCCTTCCCAGTTCAGGAAGCTTTTTCGGGCCTAAGACAACCAGCGCGATAACCAGAATTAAAACAAGTTCAGGAAAGCCGAGACCGAACATGGTGCTCCTTATAAGAATCTGATACCTGATACAAGATGCCTGATACCGGATGCCAGATTTAACACTTCTTTTATTATCAGGAATCAGGTATCTTGCATCCGACTATCAGATCTGGAATCAGGCATCGGTTTTTATTATATCTTCTGATCCGGCCTCAATTCAATAATTGCCTTCAAGAGAATGGTCTTGCTCTGGCGGATTACCTTCAAGGTAACAGCCTTGTTGATATGACCAAAGGCAACCATGCGCGGGAGCTCAGCAGGAATGAGGATTTTTTTACCGTCAAGTTCCACAATTACGTCTCCCCGCTTTAAGCCAGCCTTCTCAGCAGGACCATCTTTGGTAACACGGGTAACAAGTGCACCCATTGGTTCCGGCAGTCCCAGAGCTGCGGCAAGATCCGGGGTAAGCGGTTGCGCTTCCACACCGAGCCATCCCATATCCGGCTTGCCTTTTTCCTTGATTGAAGGAAGTAGTTCTTTTACCATCGTGATGGGAACTGCAAATCCGAGATTCTGGCCGCTCGCAATGATAACCGTATTGATGCCCACTACTTCACCCGCGCTGTTAAACAGCGGCCCCCCGCTGTTCCCGGGATTGATCGCGGCATCAGTCTGGATAAGATTGTCGTATGGCCCGACTCCGATCACCCTGCCTTTAGCCGAAATGATTCCGGTCGTGACGGTATGAGACAATCCAAAAGGATTTCCGATCGCAATGACCGAGTCCCCAACTTCAGTTATTTCAGAATCGCCCAATACAACACTCGGAAGTTTTTCCGCATCGATTTTGATCAGGGCAATGTCAAGTTCTATTGCCTTGCCGATCAGTTTCGCATCAAAAATTCTGCCGTCTGCAAGAGCAACTTTGATGTCCGTTGCCATATCAACCACATGATTATTAGTCAAAATGAACCCGTCGGAACTAATCAGGAAACCGGACCCGAGGCTCTGGCGGACCTGCTCGCGTTCAGGCGCGTTCCCAAAAAACCGGTAGAAAAATTCATCCCTCTGCGGATCTCCGAACGGAGATTGCTGTCTTGCTTTCACAACCTGTTTTGTTGAAATATTGACGACTGCAGGCATCAGCTTCTTGACAAGAGGAGCAATTGAACCTGAAGGCGAACGTGCATCGGTGATAAAAGGAACCAGGAGAAACAAAAAAAGAACAGGAACAACCATTTTCATCATGCGCATTCTGAACAACCTCCTAAAAAGTGTGTAGTACTGTGTTAAACCAATACGTGAACGTAGCCGCCCAGGAAGGATTCAATCTCATGCAGAATCTGAACTATGGTTTGAAGAGAATTCTCTTATAACGTAACCCGAACAACCGTCTTCACGTTTCCCCGAACATTGAAATCTCCAACGACTTCGAGACGTCGGGGCTTCAGGTTTTTCTTGAGCGTATCGAAAATCATATTGGTAATGCCTTCATGAGAGACACCTTTATCGCGAAAACTGTTCAAGTAAAGCTTTAAACTTTTAAGTTCAACAACTTTCTGATCCGGAACATATAATATCCTGATCGTGGCAAAATCAGGATACCCCGAGCGGGGGCAGACACACGTAAACTCGGGAAATGTTATCTCAATAACATAATCGCGGTCAGGATGTGAATTGGGCCATAATTCGAGTTTTGCCTGTTTGATTGCCTGAGCACCGTATTTCATGGCCCCTATACTACTGATTTTTCAAGGGGCTGTAAAGACGAAACTTCTCATAAAACACTTTTAATCAAGATATTTAACCTTCATCTCCAAGGACTGTTTTTTCGGGCCGCTGCCCGATTCACGCGATGCATATCCCAGGGCAATTACAGCCATGAATTCGCCTGTCGGTTCATCCAGAAATGTAAGTACTTCATCTTTCATGAGAGACATAATCCCGAGCCAGACACTTCCCAGTCCCAGAGAGGTTGCCGCCAGCAGCATGTTTTCAACCGCTGCCGCGGAGCTTTGTATTTCCATGGTCCGGAAAAGATCATGCGCCATGGATTTTTCCACCTTAAACAACTCCGTGCCATGCCGGATAAGATCACCGGTATTTGCAACGGCAATCACAACCGAAGCACTACTGATGCTCCGGGCAGACATCCGAAGAAGAGCCTGAGCTGGCCGGGGAAATCGAGAAGCATGCTCGGTAATCAATTCAGCGAGCTGATTCTTTTTTTTGCCGGTCAGAATAATAAACCGCCATGACTGCTGATTATGTGCTGAAGGAGCCTCATTGGCAGCCTGGAGAAGAATCGCAATCTGCTCGTCAGAAACTGGATCAGACGAGAAATTCCGAATACTCCGACGGTTACTGATGGTGCGAAGAGTATCATTCAAAAATGACAGTGGGGCATTTGTTTTCATAACTTACCTCAAGAGAATCAATTTTAAATACAGCGGTAGTGTAGTTAATTCACAGTTGTTTTGCAATCTCTTTCTGTTTCAGCATTCCCGCCCCTTTCCTTTCTGTGTTCTGCCAGATCATATTAAAACACATTTTGACAAATTCTACGAAATACATAATAATGCCCTATCAGCAATTGGCACACGGCAGGAAGCGAACTATGAATAAAATCATGGCGGATAAAGACCGTTTGGTTCAGATCATGATCAATCTCGTGGACAACGCAATTAAATTCACCGAGGCCGGGGAAGTGACATTCGGCATGACTGAAGAAAAAGGGAAAACGTATCTTTTTGTGAAGGATACCGGAATCGGCATTCCGGAAATGCATCTTTCGCGTCTCGGTGAGCGGTTTTACCGGGTCGATCCGGGACGTTCACGAAGCACCGGAGGCACTGGCCTTGGCCTTGCAATCGTGAAGCACCTTGTCAAGGCGCATGAATGGGACATGCAGATAACCAGCACTCCGGGAAAAGGGACTTTTATTAAAATTTTGATATCGTAATACAAACACAAGAAATATCGTGTCATTGTGAGGAGTTTAACGACGAAGCAATCTCATGTTAACAACCTGAGGTTGCCATCACAGGCTTACGCCCAATGGTCTTCAGCGCGTTTTTTTGAGAAAAATGGAGCACTAAGAGGACTGAATCAAACTGGTTCCGGTCATTTCAACCGGTTTTTGAATATCAAGAAGTTCGAGAACGGTGGGTGCGACATCAGCCAGGATACCATTGTTTCTTAATGGTCTTTTGTTTGGAATGATAATGCAAGGCACCGGATCAGTGGTGTGAGCTGTATGTGGTTGTCCGGTTGTGGTTTCGATCAGCATCTCAACATTTCCATGATCCGCAGTAATAATCACCTGCATTCCGATATCATTGGCCGCCTTAAGCACTCTACCGAGGCATTCATCAATTACTTCAACGGCCTTGATCGAGGCTTCGATTATTCCGGTATGTCCAACCATATCGGGATTTGCATAATTCACAAGAATAAAACCATACTGCTTCGAAAGAATACGATTCATCAGATGATCCGTAACTTCACGCGCGCTCATTTCCGGTTTTTTATCATAGGTAGCAACCTCGCGAGGTGAAGGGACAAGGATTCTCTCTTCGAACGGAAAAGGTGGCTCTTCTCCGCCATTGAAAAAAAACGTTACATGTGCATATTTTTCAGTTTCAGCAATCCGAAGCTGTTTTATTCCCTGTCTGCTCAAGATTTCACCGAGAATATTCGTGAGTCGTACAGGAGCAAATGCTACTGGAAGATTAAATGTTTCATCATAGGTGGTCAAACATACAAATGAAGCAAGCTTTGGGACTGCACGCCGTTTAAATTCCTTAAAAGACGGATCAGTCAGAACCCGGGTAATCTCCCGAGCCCTATCCGCTCGAAAATTGCAGAATATAACCGCATCTCCGTCCTGAATTCTACCGCATGGTTTGTCGGTCTCCCTATCAAAGATTACCGCAGGAAGCATGAACTCGTCTGTTTTTCTCGCTTCGTAACTCTGCTGAATCGCTTCAAGAGCAGCGTAAGATTTTAGACCCTCTCCCAGAACAAGCGCTTCATACGCTTTTTGAACACGTTCCCAGCGTTTGTCTCTATCCATGGCATAAAAACGGCCGGATACAGTTGCAATACAGCCGATTCCAGTCTTTTTCAAATGGTCTTCTATCTGAGCCACATAAGTAAGAGCGCTTGAAGGCGGCGTATCCCTGCCATCGAGGAATGCATGGAAACAAAGTTTTTTTATCTTCTGTTTTTTTGCAAGGTCGATCATAGCGAACAGATGATCCATTCGACTGTGGACACCACCATCTGAAACGAGTCCCAGAAGATGAAGACAACCACCTGATTGTTGTACGGACTCCAGAGCATCCAAAAGAACAGGATTTTTGAAAAAATCACCTTCACGAATAGCCTTGCTGATCCGGGTTGAATCCTGATACACAATTCGTCCGGCTCCGAGATTCAAATGACCCACCTCTGAATTTCCCATCTGGCCGTCAGGAAGACCGACTGCTTCACCAGATGCGTTTAATTGTGTATGGGAATTCTCGTTCAAAAGCCGGGAATAGACCGGAGTCCGTGCGGATGCTATTGCATTTCCCTTTGCATTCGTATGGATTCCCCAGCCATCAAGAACAATCAGAAGTACCCGTTTGTCAACCATACCTGCTCCTAGAATAGAACGCACGTATACCGGATCATGCAATCATGTGCGGTAAATGAGGCAGAATGAGAGAGAACTGGAATGCTTAGAACGTCTTTTCGAGGTTTATCCCGAAGGTGTTCCATTTACCGCAATTCGAGCAGCGCCCGGACCAGTCAAACGTTCGCGTATCGCAGCTGGAACAGACATACGGAACCATGATCCGTTTTTTAAAGCCAAGCGCTTTTTTGAATTCGGATGCAGCAAGCCCGAGAGAACCTCTGCGCAAATAAATATTGCCAAGGAGCTTGTGCACATCAGGATAATCCTTATCACCCCAATCAACAGAGGAAAGGACATTGAACGCTTCGTCAACCATTTCAAGTCGGTAATACAGTTTCCCCAGAAAGAACTTGAGGGAAATATCCTGCGGTTTCCAGGCCAGCGCCTGTTTATACAATTCAATAGCCCTTCCCGGTTCACCCTGTTTTAGATATATATCTTCAAGCCGATGAAGAAGAAGGCACGAGGCTGTCATTTTATAGGCTTTTTCAAGGAGTGCGGCTGCTTCCTTTGCCTTGCCCTCCTCAAGATACACTTCCCCAAGCCCAAGATACGCGGGAATAAAGTCTTTATCCAATTTGATCACCCCGCGAAACTGTTTTCGTGCTCGATCGAAATTTCCTGCTTCCAAAAGAGACCGGCCAAACTCATACTTGAAACCAACGAGTTTCCGATGCTCGACTTCACGTTCTGACGGCATCAAAGGATTTGCAAGCAGCCGCCCCTGGGTTTCGTATAACTCCTCCCATTGGTTCTGGCGCTGATAGAGATCACGCATGCGGATAAGAGCAGTGAGATTCGAACCGTCCTTGGACAGTATCTTTTTGTACATCTGGAGCGCTTCCTCATACCGTTTTGCTTCTTCATAAACCGCGGCAAAGGAAAACATGACTTCCTGGTTGTCGGGATCCAGGCTAAGCGCTTTCTGATGAAGCGGGACCGCATCCTGAAGATTTTTTTCACGAAGCTGGCTGATCCCAAGCCGCAAAAGCGTGTCTACATGGTTCGGATCGATAGCCAGCACTTTTTGAAAGAAGCGGATCGCTTCGGTGTTTCGCTTGGCGATCAAGGCATTCAGTCCCTTGGAATACAGATCCTGGATTTTTAAACGTTTTTTTTGCTCTCGTTGAACCCGCAGGCTTCGCAGAAAACGCCGTACGTCACGAAGTAAATAAAGAAGGAAAATAACTCCGGCCCCGGTAAGAAGGGATGTGAGAAAAAACGTGGAGGTCGGCATGTCATAGGACCTGGAGGGAAGATAGTGAATAGTGATCATTCCCTGATTCAGCTCACGAAGGAGCATGATCATGACCACAAATACAATGAGGAGCACCGTTACGAAAAATCTCATCCCTGGTCCTTTCTGAAACGTCACACCATCCGACGTTCATCCTTAATAATGATACGGTTTGCCCTTGATGATTGTCCAGCCCCGGTACAGCTGCTCAAGCAAAACCAAGAGCGCCATTTCATGGGTCAGGGTCCAGCGCGAAAGAGCGATCACCTTGTTCGCTCTGCTGGTCACGGTTTCATCCAGCCCCATGGCGCCGCCCACGATGAATGCCATCTGCCGCACGCCGGACTCTTGAGTATCATTCAGAAACCCGGCGAATTCATGCGACGTGAATTCACTTCCTCGTTCGTCAAGGGCAACGAGAAATGCTCCCGGCACAAGAGCATGAAAAATCTTTTCTGCTTCTTTTTTCCTGATCACCGGAGCGTGCTTCAAGTCGCTGATTTTCTCTTCCCGGAGCTCCTGTATTTCAACATCCCCGTACGGCTTCAGATACCGAAGATATTTCGTGATTCCTTCCTGAACAAACCGCTCCCGGGCCTTCCCCATGCATACGATCTTTACTTTCATGATAAAACAGTGTGCAGCCGTGAATCAGAAACGGCACGAGGAATACGCGGGGCTTCACCCCACAATTTTTCAAGGCTGTAATACACCCTGGCATGTTCTTCGAAAACATGCACAACCACATCACCATAGTCCATCAGTACCCAGGTGGCTTCAGATGCTCCTTCAACATGGGAAGTCCTGATGCCGGCCTGCGCAAGATGCTGGCCGATCCAATCGGAGATTGCGCCGACCTGTGTGGTGGATGTTCCCGAGCAGATTACAAAGTAATCCGCAATAAAGGTAAGCCCCCGGAGATCGAGAATCAGGATATCAAATGCTTTTTTACTGTCCGCGGCTTCAGCACAGAGCTGCGCGGTTTCGAGTGAATTAACCATAAATTCTGTTTTTTATTATATAAGTTTCAACTGCTTCAGGCAAGAGATATTTGATACTGACCCTCTGTTTGACCTTGTTTCTGATATCAGTCGACGAGATATCATACAACGGAATCGTTTCAAAATAAATGATGAACTCCTCCGACTGCACCACTGCCTGCGCCTGAATACCCTGATCAAGTCTGCGCAGTTCTTCCTGATTTTTATGCAAAAAATCAATTATTGCAAGGTCTTCAAAACAATATCCCGGCCGGGATATAACGACAAAAGTGCATTCTCGAAGCAGTTCTTTCCAACACTTCCAGGTTTTAATATCGAGAAATGAATCAAGGCCGATAATAAAGAAAAGTTCCGATTCGGGATAGCGGTGATGCAGTGCTTTGATCGTATCGATCGTAAAGGATCTGCCGCCCCTGGTTATTTCCAGATCAGACGGTTCAAGATGCGGACTTCCGGCAGTTCCTAACCGCACCATCTCGAGCCGTTGAGCAGCGGATGGCATGTCCTGTTCCTGCTTATGCGGAGGCAAAGAGGACGGGATGCAAAGAACCTTGTCCAGCCGTAACCGATTGGCAATCTCTTCTCCTGCTGCCAAGTGCCCGTAATGTATGGGATTAAACGTTCCCCCCAGTATCCCGATCCGTTGTCCCAACCTTCCTCCGATTCCTATTCCCTGATTTGTCCACTCCCACATACAATGAACTTCGTTGAAGTCAGCTCCTCAAGACCCATGGGCCCCCGGGCATGAATGCGTGTGGTCGAAATTCCGATTTCCGCTCCCAGACCAAACTCATATCCGTCATTCAGCCGTGTTGAGGCATTCACGAAAACCGCTGAAGCATCCACTTCGCGCTGGAACCTGATCGCGTGTGCATAGGAATTTGTCACAATTGCCTCGGAATGTTGAGAGCCATGCACTGCAATATGCTCCATGGCCTCATCCAGGCTGTCTACAATTTTTACATTCAGGATAAGATCATTGTATTCAGTATTCCAGTCAGAATCTCCAGCCATTTTACTATCGGGAATAAGCTCCTTCGTCCTGGCACACCCCCTGATCTCAACACCTGCTTTTTTCATCCTGGTAATGAGTTCGGGTAAGACCACCTGAGCCATTTTCGAATGAACTAATAGGGTTTCCATAGCATTGCAGGTTCCCGGTCTTTGGATTTTTGCATTCATGGCGATATTCATTCCCATGGAATGATCAGCACTCTCATCAAGATACACATGACAGACTCCCTTGTCATGCTTGATGATCGGGATGGTCGAATACTGGGAAACCATTTTTATCAGCCCTTCCCCGCCACGGGGAATAATCACATCAATATACTGATTGAGCTTCAGCATTTCGAATACGCAGGCACGATCCGGATTCTCAATGATCGCAATAGCGCCATCCGGTATGCCTGCTTTCAAGCCTTCTTCGGAAAGTACTTTTCCGATGGCTGTGTTCGAATAAACGGATTCCGAACCGCCACGCAGCAGGACTGCATTCCCTGATTTAAGGCATAATGCCGCAGAATCAGCAGTAACATTCGGACGCGATTCGTAGATAATTCCGATTAAGCCGATGGGCACGCGCATCTTTCCAACTTCCATTCCGTTCGGCCGCCGTCGCATATGCAGTACTTCACCAACAGGATCAGGAAGACCCGCGACTTCCCGAAGTCCTGCTGCCATGGCTTTGATGCGGTCATGATTCAATCGAAGACGGTCTATCATGGCCTGGGAAAGACCATTCTGTTCTGCTGCTGCGATGTCCTTCTTATTTTCCGCAATCAAGGTTTCCGCTTCCTGCTCCAGCCTTACTGCCATTCTCATCAGCGCTTCATTTTTGATCCGAGTGGAAATCGTGGCAAGCGTACGTGAAGCTTGTTTTGCTTTCAAAGCCTTGTCGGAAACATACTGTTTGATATCCATGCTTTTCCTCAACAGAAACAAGAATTCTGATTTAGGTGTTTTGAATAATCACCAAATCATTGCGGTGAATGACTTCATCATAATCTTTGTGCCCGAGAACAGCCTGTATTTCGGATGTTTTAAGCCCTTTGATCCGTTCGAGCTCGGACGATGAATATTTTACCAGTCCTCGCGCAAATACATTGCCTGATGTATTCATGCAATTGATGCAATCGCCAATCTTGAAATTTCCTTCAACGGCAATAATGCCCCCGGGAAGAAGGCTCTTGCCCTGATGCACAAGTGCTTCCCAACATCCTTCATCAACAATGAGCCTGCCGCTGCATTTGACCGTATTGGCAATCCAGTATTTTCTGCTATGCTGTTTTCGCGACTTGGGAAGAAACAAGGTTCCGATGGTATTGCCCTGAAACAAGTTTTGCAGTGCGCCAGGTTTCTTTCCATTCAAAATGACCAATGAAGCACCATAATCGGAAACCCTTTTTGCAGCCATAATTTTTGACCGCATACCGCCAAGTCCGACTGATGTTTGCGTGTCTCCTGCGGCATTTTCCATATCTTCGCTGATTTTTTCAACCACGGAAATCAGTTTTGCCTCGGAATGAAGGCGTGGATCAGCGGTATAAAACCCGTCAACATCCGAAAGAATGACCAGAATATCTGCATCGGTCAGGTGCGTCACCATACCGGACAGATTGTCATTATCACCGAACCTGAGTTCATTCACGGAGACAGTATCATTCTCATTAATAATAGGAATCACCCCATGCTCCAGAAGCGTATGCAAGGTATTTCGCGCATTTAGAAACCGTGTGCGGTTCGAGAGATCTTCGCGGGTCAACAGAACCTGGGCAACCTTTTTTCCATGAACTGCGAATGTTTTTTCATATGCCCACATCAGGCTTGACTGGCCGATTGCAGCAGCTGCCTGTTTGAGCGACAAAGGCATGGTCTTGGTTTTTTTCAGTCCGAGTTTTGCAAGTCCGGCTGCAACAGCGCCTGATGAAACAACAATAACCTCTTTCCCCTGCTGCATAACCGATACAATATCGGATGCAAGTTGATCAATGCGATCCTGGTCAAGCCCCTTATCGGGAATGGTCAGGACAGCGCTCCCGATTTTTATCACAACCCTCCGAGATTCGGAAAAAATTTTTTTTCTCATGCTCTGGTCAGTATTCAGTGTCATTGGGTCATGACCTCGTCATTACATTTTGAATGTCTGAAACTGCTGCTTTGTATGCTTCATTTTCTTCAACCTTGTCTGCAAGAAAGTCGACAAGCGGTTTTAGACCTTCCCCGGTCACTGCCGAAATGGCAAAAAAAGGAAGTGCATGTTCCCGGCAAAATCCGGCAAGGCGGTCAACCAGGGAAGTATCCCCTGCATCAATTTTTGTTCCTGCCACTGCCATATATTTCTTTTTTAATGCAGGACTATATAACTCTATCTCGGTATTGATCTTAAGCAGGTTCTCGACTGGATCACCAGGAACCATGCCTGAGACGTCCACCAGGTGAAGCAGAATGGATGTCCGCTCAACGTGCCGCAAAAATTCAAAACCAAGGCCAGCACCCTTATGCGCATTTTCTATCAATCCGGGAATATCTGCAACCACAAAACTTTTTCTGTTTTCCGGCTTTACTACACCAAGCACGGGAGATAATGTGGTGAACGGATAATCAGCTATCTTTGGCTTTGCCGACGAGATTCTCGATATTAGGGTAGATTTTCCTGCATTCGGAAGTCCGACCAATCCGATATCCGCAAGGAGTTTCAGTTCGAGATAGAACCATTGCTCTTCACCTGGTTCGCCAGGCTGCGCAAAACGCGGCGCCTGGTGGGTTGCCGATTTAAAAAAGGCATTGCCTTTTCCGCCTCTTCCTCCCTTTGCAAGAACATATTCCATTGCATCCTGGTCGAGATCCACGATCAAAGTTCCGGTTTCCGCATCCTTGATGATCGTGCCAACCGGCACGCGAATAATAACATCGTCCGCATCGGCTCCGATCTGATCTTTACCGCGGCCATGCTCGCCGTCGCGTGCACGATATTGCTGTTGATATTTCAAATCAATCAAAGTGCCAAGCTGCCGATCTGCCAGAATTCGGACATCACCGCCTTTGCCGCCATCGCCCCCGTTCGGTCCTCCGCGCGGTACATACGCTTCCCGGCGAAAGCTGACACATCCTTTGCCTCCATGCCCGGCTTGTACAAAAATTTTCACTCGATCAATAAAATTTGACATATCAGATACTTTCTTCTCTTTCAACAGAGACTGCTTGATAAACTATACAATCACAGCATGCAAATTGCAAGATGGAAGAATATGAAAACAAAAAAGGCGGCATAAATAGTATGCCGCCCTGATCGTCATCTTATGTGTAAATGGTTATGCAGCGTATACGCTCACCTGTTTCCGGGTTTTATCATAACGCTCGTATTTGACCACACCACTGATTTTAGCAAAGAGCGTATCATCGCAGCCTTTTCCAACGTTCGTGCCTGGGTGAATACGTGTCCCTCGCTGACGAATGATAATTGTTCCTGCCAGCACTTTTTCACCGTCAAACCGCTTGACGCCTAAAAACTGCGGATTGCTGTCTCTGCCATTCCGTGAACTGCCAACACCTTTTTTATGAGCCATGCGAAACCTCCAAACGTACTAAAACCGTTCCTTATAAATGTATTTACAGCGCGATCTCTTTTACCTTGATCGCGGTATAATTCTGACGATGTCCTGTGGTTTTCCTGAAGCCTTTTCTCCGGCGATGTTTGAAGACGATGATCTTTTCTCCTCGTCCTTCTCCCATGACCTCTGCCGTAATCTTTGCCGTTTCCAGAATCGGTTTTCCAACTGAAACCGTATCCCCATCAGCAACCATGAATATGTCCTTGATTTCAATTACATCGCCTTTTTTTGCATCAAGGCTTTCAACCCGCACAATATCCCCGGGCGACACCTTATACTGCTTGCCTCCGCTTTTTATCACTGCATACATGAAATGAAGCCTCCTTCACAAAACGCATACCCCAGCTATTTGAAGGGCATAAAATACCATGTAAGTCATGGAGATGTCAAGAAAAATTCTTGATTACAGAAGATAGCTGGCATGCATACTGATTATTTTCTCGCCTTGCCCGTACAGTGCTCAATATCCAGTCGGAGAACCGCTGTTCGATGGAACGCTTCGTCAGCATATTGCTTGCCTTTTTGGATATAGTCCTCTCCAGAAGCATATTTCTCGATCAAAGAGCAGAGCGCTTTCCTTTTTTCCTCACCGTCAATTTCGCGAATTTTGCCAAAGACAATCGCGCTTTTGTAGCGGGTGCTGAATGCGTCAGGAAGCGGATACGCCTCACTCACAACACAAAAAGACACTGCATTATTACGGCGCAGAAGCGTAATTTTCTCACCTTCAGGGTTGCCGTGGAAATAAATATGATCGTCCTCATAAACATAATTCAGTGGCACACCATACGGATATCCTTCATCTCCCTGCATGGACAGGACGCCATAACATCCTTCTTTCAGGACCTCGATTGTTTCCTCATACCCTATGGCCCTTTCCTGACGTCGTACTTGTTTAAACATGTTTTCCTTTCCTACCGCTGCTTCTTATCAGGCAGTGAAAATAATTGTCCCGTAATAATGATGCCGAACAGTCCGATGATCCCGATTGTCCAAAAGCCCCAGTCAAGCCCAAACCTGTCACTCAGAACGCCGACAATAACCGGGCCGAGAAACATTCCAATGCCATACATTGCCTGAAGGTAACCCATTGCTGTGGCTCGTTTTCCATGATCAACATGCTTGATTCCCAGCTCAAGGAGAAGCGGAAAGGTCATCCCTTGTCCGAAACCACCTGCAATCTGAGAGATATAGAGCAGCGTCAAATTTTGAATGCTCGGAATAACGAGTACCGATGTTGACATGATGACAAAGCCGGCAATAATGGTATTTTTTGAACCGAACCATCTCGTAAAGAGAACTCCACTGGCAAGAGAGGCAAATATGCCGGGCAGCATGAATAATGTGGGAAGCAGACCGAGATCAATATTCGTAGCACCGATTTTTTTTGCTGCAAGAGGAATAAACCCGTAGATGGTACTGTAGACTATGATCTGAAGAAGAAAGGCAAGCGCAGATACGAGCACCAGATGCCGGTCACGTCCAAGTTCAATCAGGCCTGCCAAGGTCAAGGTCTCACGTGTATTCCGATTCTGTTCAGCAATGCCAAAACTGAATACAAGCCCGATTGCGCCTCCAACCGCTCCCAGAAGAAATGCATGCGAGTCGCCCCACATATAGGCAACCAGCCCCCCTGTCAGAGTTGCGAGCATCTGTCCCATATTGCTGATAGAATTGACAATTCCCATTGCCCGACCCGATTCCGAGGTTGCATAGGAAGCTGCAAATAAAATCGTGTGCACAACCCAGGTGGTAGCCGCAATTCCTGAGACCGCCCTGAAAACGAGCAGCCAATGCGGATTTGTCGAAAAAAACATCCCGATACTGCTAATGACACACAGGATCAATCCGATGATGACGAATATTTTTCGTTTGCCAAGCCGATCTGAGATAATTCCGAGAGGAAACCGGAAAAGAATCTGCGTAAGCCCGTATGCACCCATGATCATTCCGATAAGTTCATAGGAAGCACCCATGGCACGGGCATATCCCGGCAAAATAGGGAGATAAGAAAATAATGAGAACCAGCAGAATCCAACCGCCATTCCCACGATAATTTTTTGTTTAACGGAATTCGGCATATATGTTCCGGCAGGTCAATTACGAGAGCAGCAGCGTAACGTATCTGGACTTGTCAGTCATTCTTAAAAAAAGAGCACCCCTTGAAAAAGGAGTGCCCTCGTACATTCAAAAAATTGTTTTTAATCTGCCTGATTACGCCTCAGGCTACAGCAATATCGGATTCTTCAACTGCATCCGTAATCCCCTTGCCACCATACTTAAAGAGCAGCAGGCAGGCAACGGTATTGCCGAAAACGTTGATCGTGGTGCGTCCCATATCGCCAAATCGGTCGATACCGGCGATAATGGCAATCGCTTCAACAGGCAGACCCAATGACGTAAGCAACACTGCCATCACAACCAAAGAGGCACCGGGAACATTCGCAGTACCCTTGTTGGCGATTAAGGCGGTGATAAGAATGGTCAACAAGGTAGGCAGGTCGAGATGAAGCCCATATGCTTCCGCAAGGAAGCAGGTATACATTGCCTGTCCAAGCGCAGCCCCGTCGAGGTTAAAACTATAGCCGAGCGGTAGCACGAATGAAACAATCTTGTTTGGAATACCCGTGCTTTCCAATATTTTCATATGAATGGGAAGCGTTACTTCGGAAGAAGCCGTTGAGAATGCCAGGAGCAACGGTTCCATGATTTTTTTGATTAATTCGATCGGTTTGAAACCGAGTATCCGGACAATAATAAGGAAAAGGCCTGCAATGGTGAATAGTCCGATATACATGACACCGATCAGTTTTGCCATGGCAAGAAGCAGCGTATACCCCTGCGATGCGATCACCCACGCAAGGATGGCAGCAACGGCGATAGGAGCCGTGGCAACAATTCCCTGAGTAAGCTTGAACATGGTGCCGAGGATTCCCTCAAGAGCCTTGACAACAGCCTTGCTGCTCTCAGCAGCTTTTGACAGAGCAAGACCAAAACACACTGCGAAAAACAGAGTAGGAATAATTTTCTGATTTGCCATTGCAAAGATGCTGTTGTCAGGAATAATGTCGAGGAAGAATTTGATCCAATCAACGGAGGTTGCCAGATTGGCAGGGATATTCCCGGTCTTCTGGAGTGCAACACCGGCTGCTGGATGGAAAATTTCATTCAGGGTAATACCAAGAGCGATGGATACGCCGGTGGCAAAATAAAACCAGACAAAAGCCATGGCGCCTAGTTTCCCCAGCTGTTTTAAGTCTTTTCCCATCGTGTAAATGCCAAGAGTGACGGCTGAAAACACGAGCGGAATCACAATCATCTTAATAGCTTTGATGAATGCCGTACCGAACGGTTGCAGTTTAACTGCAAAAGTCGGCCACAGAATACCAATTACAACGCCGATGATAAGACCGATGAGAATTTGAATCCAGAGTGGAGTCTTTTTCAAAAAGCCAGTGGAACCGGTAGACTCGGTGTGCCCGAAATCGAGACCCATTAGTAACCTCCTTTATAAAATTTCCAACCAAATGGTAGGATTAGCAGGATCGCATTTTATCACCCTGTATTTCACCATGTCAAGAATATTCCTCATGGTATTGCACATATTATTCTCATGCCCATAACAATGGAATATTCTATACAACCGGTTTCCAGTTTTGTATAATCAGTTGCTATATTTTTGATCCCGCACTTATGAGAAGCTGAGCTTGGCCGTCCCCTCTATTACTCAGGAGTCAATTTGGATATTCTGCTTGTATTTATTCTCTTCTTTGCCTCCCTGCTCTTCAGCCTGTCAATAGGTATGTCTCTCGTATACCCGCTACTCTTTGGTCTTTTCTGTTTCATGGTCATCTCATGGCGCAGAGGGCATGATCTGAAAAGCCTTGGCTTCATGGCGGTGGAGGGAGCAAAAAAATCATACCTGGTTTTACAAATATTTGTATTGATTGGAATTATAACCGCTCTCTGGCGGGCATGCGGCACGGTTTCTTTCATTGTGTATTATGGTATATCCCTTATGCATCCTCATTATTTTATTATCTCAGCATTCCTTCTGTGTTGTCTTATGTCGTTTTTGCTCGGGACATGCTTTGGAACCGTGGGAACGATTGGAATTATTTTGATCGTTCTGGCAAAAAGCGGAAATGTGGACATCAATATTGCGGCAGGTGCGATCATTGCGGGCGCTTTCTTCGGTGACCGGTGTTCACCCATGTCGTCGAGCGCAAACCTTGTTGCAGTTCTGACAAGCACTCAGCTATATATTAATGTGCGTAATATGTTGCGCACATCGATAGGCGCCTTTGCCCTTGCAAGTGTGGGATATGTGATTCTGTCCTATCTGAACCCTCTGGTGTTCATGAATGATCAGATGAAGTTTGAAATCATGCGGCTCTTCAATCTGCATCCCAGCGTAGTACTCCCTGCCGCAATCATTCTCATTGCTGCGGTATTCAAGATTGATGTAAAAATATCGATGAGCATCAGTATTGTGGCGGCATTCGTGCTTGCAATCCTGCTGCAAGGTAAAACGGTAGCCCAACTTCTGGAATATATCATGACCGGGTATCATACCGAAGCGCCAGGCGCCTTTGCAGGCATGATTCAGGGCGGCGGCCTGTATTCCATGCTGAATGTGAGTCTGATTATTCTGATTTCTTCTGCCTACTCAGGTATTTTTGAAGGAACCGGCCTGCTTAGGGAAGTTGAACGATTTTTAGAAACTGTCAGTAAAAAAGCAGGAGTGTATTTCGGGACTGTTTTTACAAGCATAACATCCGCCGCCTTTGCCTGCAATCAGGTTTTCGGCGTCATGTTGACGTATTACTTTCAAAAAAAGATTTATGAAAAGAAAGGGCTGGACAAATACCGGCTCGCACTCGATCTTGAAAATACCATCATTGTTCTTTCCGTACTCATTCCGTGGAATATTGCCGGTGCATTCCCTGCCACCCTGCTTTCAGCAGATGCCGGATTTATCCCGTATGCTTTTTATCTCTACTTACTTCCTCTGATGAACTGGCGAAGGAAAATTTCAGACACCTGAGGGCTGCGGCACTCCATTCTCATACGGTTTTAAGAGAGCATACAGCGTTGTCATGATCGGCACAGGAATTCCCAAGCGGCCTCCCCTCCGAACAACCGACCCGAGCAAAGCTTCCACTTCAAGCCTTTTTCCTTTTTCGAGATCATTTAACAATGATGATCGTGAGGAGGAGGAAAGAGATTCTACATACTGGAATATCGTTTCGCGAATCGTGTGTGCAACCTGAATGCCTTCCGCTCGAGCTATACGTTCCACTTCCTGAAGAGCAAGGGTGAACAGGGACTTAAACTCGGAAAGAGCCCTCAGAGGACCGATGGGCAACCGCGCTGCAGCAGTAAACCCCGCAAACGGAGCAAGATAGATGAATTTTTCCCAGAGCGCTACGCGAATATCATCTTTGGGTTCAGACTGAATATCCGCTTCAAAAAATATTTTTGCGAGCGCCTCGACACGAGAAGACATCCCTCCTGCCAGTTCTCCGAACACGATACGTCTATGGTGTCCCGTATGCTCTATTATTCCTGGCTCGATAACTGAAGCTGTAATATAGGTAGCCCCTCCGAGTGTCCGTTTTTCACCAATGAGCGCTGCTATTTCATCTATGCCATCAACTCCATTTTGAAGAGGCAGCACCATGGTTTTCGGACCGACGAGAGGAAGGAGCAACGGAAGCGCATTGCCGTTGTCATACGTCTTTACAGAAACAAGAACCACATCCACAGTCGCGATCGTTGAGGTATCATCGGTTGCGTGAGCATGAACACAAAAATCGCCCAGCGGGCTTTTGATCAACAGACCTTTGTCGTTTATGGCTTGGAGATGAGTACCGCGGGCGATAAACGTTACATCATGTCCTGCCTTGGCGAGTTTCGCTCCATAGTAACCACCTACGGAACCGGATCCAAGAATAGCAAATCGCATATATGAACTCCTTCTCGTTAATGAGAGGCATTTGCCACGATCGAAGTTAAAATCAGCATCTGTACACTGGGATTCCTCAATCACCGAGAATCAGGGGAACAATCTCATTGATATTCGACAAGATACGATCGGCTTGCGAAAAATCAGCTCCCTGAGTCAATCCCCTTGGAATAACCCAACATTCAAGTCCTGCTGCTTTTGCGGCAAGAAGCCCCCGTTGGGAATCCTCAATGACAATGCATTCGTTTGGTTGTTTTCCTGATTTTTTTTGCGCTAGAGAATACGGTTCCGGATGCGGTTTTGAGTGTGTGTAATCACCCTGGGTAAGAACAAAATCAAAGAAATGCAGCAAACCTGTGTTTTTATGAATGCGATCAAAATGTTCCCGGTATGAGCTCGTAACCACGCCCATTTGAACAATGCCGTATAACTGGTCGATTACCGTCCTGACACCGGGAATCACAACGTCTTCATGCATAAGATAGTCCAGGTATCGTTGATTGCGGAGAGAACGCATTTCTTCAATCGCTGCATCGGTGTAACCGCGTTCCTGTGCAAGGTGCCAGGCTCCGCTTGATTCCACCAGAAAAAATTCATGATAGAGCTCCGGTGTTAGATCAACACCAACGGTTTGCAGAATATCCCTATTAGCGTAATAATAAAAATGTTCGGTATCGACAAGAATTCCGTCATTATCAAAAAAAACTGCTGAATATTTTTTTGCCATACTGCGATGATCCTTCTATTAAAATGCCTTAGTCATCCCCCCGTCAACCAGAATGGTCTGACCGGTAATATAGGTATTCGCTTCGGAACATAAAAATACCGTGAGTTTCGCATATTCTTCCGGCGTACCGTAGCGTCCAAGCGGAATGCTTTTTATCGCATTTTGGTATACTTCGTCCACACTCATGCCTGATTTCTCGGCCCGAATTTTATCCAGTTGAGCAATCCGTGCCGTACTGATCCTGCCGGGACCCATGACATTCACGAGAATGTTCTCTTTTCCGAGTTCCTGAGACAAGGTTTTTGTAAGGCCGACCACACCCATACGAAACGTATTCGACAGAATAAGGTTATCCAGAACCTGCTTGACTGACGAAGACGTATAATTCACGATTCTGCCTCTGCCCACCTTCCGCATCAAAGGCAACACAGCTCTGATGGTTCTGATATAGGAAAGCAGATTTAATTCATACGCCTTCTGCCAGGCCGCATCATTAAAAGCATCAAACGTGCCCGCGGGAGGTCCCCCTGCATTATTCACGAGAGCATACACGGGGCCGTATACATCCACGGTTCGTTTAACCACTGCTGCGATATCATCAGCAATGGTAATATCGCCGACCGTATATCCCGGTTCATTGCCTGTTGCCTGCTTGATTTCAGTCTGAGCAGACTTCAATTCATCCTCAAACGGGCTGAACAGCATGACCTGGGCGCCTTCTTTGCAGAATTCCAAAGCTGCTGCCTTGCCCAAGCCGGCGCTTGATGCCATTACCAACACCGCTTTTCCATTCATTCCGAGATTCATGATAAACCTCCGTTATTATTTTTTCACTTTCAAATCCACAACCGGATTTATAAGCGGCTCGAAATTGTCGATCCTGCATTCAAGCAGATCGCCCTGTTTCAAGGGAACAGCCCGTGGCGTACCCGTGGAAATAATATCGCCGGGAAGCATGGTTGCAACATGCGTATGGAATGAAACCAGATAGTCGGGTGGAAACGTCATATTTGAAACAATGTTGTCCGCTTGAATTTCACTGTTCAGAACAGTCGCAACCTTGAGGCTGCATATATCGTCGATCTCGTCAGGAGTTGCCAGAAAAGGGCCGAAACTGAAAAACGTATCAAAATTTTTTGAACGGGTAAGGTACCGCGGATTTTCCCGGAGAATATCTTCCGCAGTCATGTCCAGAACGCACGTAAATCCGGCGACAACGCTCAACCAGTCTTTTTCTGGAACATTCTTGCACTCTTTCCCAAAAATAACTGCCAGCTCCGCTTCGCCGGTTGTCTTGTTGGATTGAATTGGAATAACAATAGTATCTCCCGGGCCGATGACCGTTGTGTCAAATTTGCTAAAACTCGCTGGAGCACTTGTTGGTGATTTTTCGGAAAGATCAGAAGCGTGCTTAATATAATTAAGCCCGATACCCCAGATCTTCCTCGGATGGCGGTAAAGCGGTCCGAAACGAACATCCTCTATTGGCAAGGAATGTTCGGCGAGTGATTCAATTTGTGTTCTTCCTCCCTTGTCATACCATGCTTTCAAGGTATAAAACTGGCCTGATACAAGAAGCTCCAAGATATCCGTTGACCACTTCTTTTTAAAAACGGAATTCACGACTGAGATCGGCAGCACTCCTGGACGGGTCTGAATACATGCTTCTTCCTTGTGATTCAGAAGAATTGTTGCCAGTTTCATGGCGTCCTCCGCGAAAGCAATGTACCTGTTACGAGGCAATGCATTTCATTGCTTTGATGATTGCTCCCCATAGTTCTTTCATGCCCTGCCCGTTCTTTGCAGACGTGAGCAGAATCGGTTCGGCACTGCCAAGAAATTCCTGAACTGATTTCCGGGCTCCTTCGGATTCCCGGCGGTTCAATTTATCAGACTTGGTCAAAACAACAATGAACGGAATTGCATATTCCTGAAGCCATGCAAGAAGCCGTTTATCCCGTTCATCCTGAGTTCTTCGACTATCAAGCAGCACCACGACTGCTGCCAGATCATGCGAATTCTTGAGATATCCTTCGATCATCGGCGCCCATGAATCGGTGACTGCCTTCGGCACATTTGCATAACCATAGCCGGGAAGATCAACAAAATAGAAATCGTTGTTGATGATAAAAAAATTGATCAGCTGGGTTTTCCCCGGCGTTGCGCTTGTTTTAACAAGATTTTTTCGATGCAATAGACAATTAATCATCGAGGATTTCCCGACATTTGATCGGCCTGCAAAAGCGATCTGTCGTTTATGATCTCGAGGAAATTGACCGGAACGCGCGGCGCTTATCACAAATTCGGCTGTTTGAATTTTCATGAGGAAACAATCACCAGAAAAACCGAAGCCGGATATACAATAACTATATCCGGCTCTGACATATTTTGGAAGGATTACGCTATTTTTTCATAAATGAGAAGCGGTTCCGCGCCTTCGGTAATTACTTCTCCGTTGATCACGCATTCTCTGATTCCTGGCTGAGAAGGCACGTCATACATTACATTCAGCATCACGTCTTCGAGGATAGCCCGAAGACCGCGCGCTCCTGTTTTCCGGTTGATCGCTTTTTTAGCAATTGCATTCAGCGCATCGTCCGTAAACCGCAATTTGCATCCTTCGAGCGCAAGCAGCTTCTGGTATTGCTTTATCAATGCATTTTTGGGACGGGTAAGAATGTCAATCAGCGCATGTTCATCAAGCTCTTCAAGCGTTGCAACCACCGGCATCCGACCGATAAATTCCGGAATAAGGCCGTATTTGAGCAAATCTTCAGGTTGAAGACTTGCCAGCGTGACACTCAGTTTTCGTTCCTGCTTGCTTTGGATATCAGCACCAAAACCCATAGTCTTCTTCCCAATCCTCTGGTCAATGATCGTCTCCAAACCCACAAAAGCACCGCCGCAGATAAACAGGATATTCTTCGTATCGACCTGAATGAATTCCTGATGCGGATGCTTCCTGCCTCCTTGCGGAGGAACGCTTGCCACGGTTCCTTCAATCAGTTTCAATAATGCCTGTTGCACTCCTTCACCAGATACGTCGCGGGTGATCGAAGGGCTTTCAGACTTGCGGCTGATCTTGTCAATTTCATCGATGTACACGATTCCACGCTGGGCTCGCTCGACATCATAATTCGCATTTTGAAGAAGCTTCAAAATAATGTTTTCAACATCCTCGCCGACATACCCCGCTTCCGTCAACGTGGTGGCATCCGCAATGGTAAACGGCACATCAAGAATCCGCGCAAGCGTCTGGGCTAACAGCGTTTTACCGACACCCGTTGGCCCGATCAAAAGAATGTTACTTTTTTGAAGCTCAACCTCGTCCCCAATTTCGTGCCTGATATCGATCCGCTTGTAATGGTTATGCACAGCCACGGAAAGGATCTTTTTTGCTCGTTCCTGGTCGATTACATATTCATCTAATGTACGCTTAATCTCTGCCGGCTTGGGAAGACGCGGAATATTTGATTCCTTTGTTTCTTCCCATTCCTCGGCAATAATTTCATTGCAGAGATCAACACATTCGTTGCATATGAAAACAGATGGTCCCGCAATGAGTTTTTTTACTTCATCCTGTTCTTTACCACAGAATGAGCATTTGAGCGGGCTCATCGGATGGTCTTTTTTTTCAGTCATGTTTTACTTCTCCTTCGTGGGCCGCGATACTTTCTTGCTAATAACCTCGTCAACGATGCCGTAAACCTTTGCATCCTCGCCCGACATGAAAAAATCTCGGTCAGTATCAGTCTGAATTTTTTCAATGGGCTGACCAGTATGTTTTGCAAGAATATGGTTTAATGTATCTTTCATTTTCAATATTTCCTTGGCATGGATCTCAATATCAGTTGCCTGTCCCTGGAATCCGCCCATAGGTTGATGAATCATGATTCGCGCATGAGGAAGGGAGAATCGTTTGCCTTTCGTTCCAGCTGACAATAAAAGAGCTCCCATGCTTGCTGCCTGACCGATGCAAATGGTCGAAACAGGAGACTTTATATAATTCATGGTATCATAAATTGCAAGCCCGGCGGTAACGACACCTCCGGGAGAATTAACATATACATAAATATCCTTGTCCGGGTCATCGGCTTCAAGAAACAGAAGTTGCGCAATTACGGTATTCGCAATTCCGTCGTCAATTGCCGTTCCCAGAAAAATAATCCTATCTTTTAACAGACGGGAATAAATATCATACGCGCGCTCTCCCCGGCTGGTTTGTTCAATCACCATTGGAATTAACGACATATTGTGTCCTCTTTTCATTCAGATAAAATATTATAACTCTTCTTTGATCGGGAAAGCAAGAGAGCTAAAACTTTTTCCTGTATCAGGGAAGATTTGAGATTGTCGAGTCCTCCTTCGAGCGAATCATACTGTTTTCGGAGTTCGGCAACCGTTTTTCTGGCGTTTTTTGCCATCAGAGCAAGCTCGGCATTCACTTCCTGGTCACTTACGTCGATCTTTTCCTTATCGGCGATTTCATCCAAGATCAGTCTTGCTTTGACATTTTTCTCCGCCTGGATAGTATTATCTTCCTTGAATTTATCCACATTAAAAGACTTTTGAACATCCATGCCCATACGAACCATACGGGATGCCTGCTGCCGCGCCATAAACAGAAGCTCGTGCTTGACAAGAACGGGCGGAATTTCAAAGGTATGGGTTTCGACCAGGTTCGACAAAATATCGGCCCGCTGAGACATCAATTGATCGCTTTTTTTCCGGTTCTCAATATCTTTGCGGATGACATCCTTGAACTCGTCCAAGGTTTTATAATCGCCGAGATTTTTTGCAAATTCATCGTTCAATTCAGGAAGTATCTTCTTCTTTATTTCCTTCAGCGTAACCTTGAACAAGGCGTTCTTTCCTGCCAGATCCTTGTTGGTATAATCTTCAGGAAAGGTAACGTTTATTTCACGGGTTTCATCCTTTATCATGCCGATCAATTGATCTTCAAATCCCGGAATGAGCGAATCTGTTCCGAGCGTCAGCATATGTCCGGATGCCTTTGCGCTTTCAATCGGTTTTCCATCCTGGAATCCCTCGAAATCAATAATTGCAACGTTCCCGTTTTCAAGCGGTTTGGCTTCAACGACTTCCAGTTGTGCATACATCTCAGCAATCCGGTTCATTGTCTGACCGATTTCATCGTCCGTTACTGCGATCTCCGATTCCTTTACTTCGATACCGTCATAGGTTCTCAGTTCAATATGCGGTTTTACTTCCACGGAAGCACTAAAACTAAGCGCTGATCCCTTGCTCAGCTCTGATATATTGTCAAATGCAGGCATATTCACAGGATTTAAATTCTTTTCCTGGAGCGCCTTAAAATAAGATTCCGAAACAAGCTGCTGAAGCGTTTCTGAAAGTATCTCATCATGAAAACGTTTTTCAACGATCGCCTTGGGCGCCTTGCCTGGACGGAATCCGGGAATTTTTGCCTTTCTAGCAATATCTGCCAGCGCTTTTTCAATTTTGTTTGTAACAATGTCCGGTTCGATTTCAATGGTAAGTTTTTTCTGTACAGCACTAATGTCTTCAACAGCAACCTTCATGCAAAAATCCGCCTTTATAGAGAATTAAAAACCGAAAAGAATACAGTTTGTTGTATCGCTTTTGTGAATGGTGCGAGGGGGGGGACTTGAACCCCCATGGTTGCCCACCAGATCCTAAGTCTGGCGCGTCTGCCAGTTCCGCCACTCTCGCCCGAAAAAAAAGCAGTGAGCATTGTGCAGCATCCGCACAAATTGGATTCCTGCCCATTACTCACTGCTCTCATTATAATTCTGCTGAGCCGTGAAGGAGTCGAACTTCTTCGACCCGTTACTATTCAAGGGCTGTACGATTTATACACGAAAACATGCATTTATGCAATATAATAATCCTCGTTGTCTACGGTTCCAAAGCATCAGCTGGCAAATTTTTCTTAAATGTGAGGATAAGCAAACCAGCCAGAGTAAGCGATATGGCTAAATATACCCAGGCGCCCACAAACGATCCGGTCCCCTGCTTGATCCAGCCGGTTACATAGGGGCCGACAAATCCGCCAACATTGCCGCAGGAATTAATCAAGCCAATAGCACCTGCAGCAGCAGTGCCCGACAAAAATGTGGTCGGATAAGACCACCATACACCGAAGGGTGCGTAAACACCAACGCCAGCTAAAATGACGAAGAAGAAAGCAATTATTGGATCATGAATAAACACGCCAATTCCTAATCCAATCGCACCAAGAAACATGCCGATAGCGCCATGCCATCGCTTTTCGCGTTTTTTCGAAGAAGAATGTCCAATGTATAACATCGTAACCAGTGAAACAGCCATCGGTATTGCCATGAGCCAGCCAATAGCAACATTAGACCAGCCTGACATGGATTTTAAGACGGATGGCATCCAGTAGTTGAATCCCCAGAAACCGGTAACCCAGAGAAAATACGCAAGGCAGAGTTTGAGCACTTCAGGCTCTTTAAAAGCCTGCCAAACCGTATAATGCTTTACTGCTCTTTGTGCTGCAACTTCTTTTTCATACTGCTCAGTAAGAAATTGTTTTTCCTCTGATGTTAACCACCGTGCTTCGCTCGGACGGTCAGCCATCCAATATATGATGACGAATGCGAAAATAATAGCTGGTATAGATTCGATAAGGAACAACCCTTGCCACCCTTTTAGTCCAAAGAGCGGCACTCCGAGAAGCCAACCTGCCAATGGACCTCCAGTGAACCACTCCCCAGCCTAAAGGCTGGGGCTTCAGGCCGCTTGGCATGATCTGCCATGGCCTGTTATTTCTGTGTTTTGATGTATTTTCGGATGACGTCTT
>JBAZLV010000024.1:0-34304 GCA_041650055.1 Nitrospirota bacterium
CAGATCGTCGTTTCCAAGAAAACAGAGATAATGAATCTTTGCTTTTTCAAATGCCAGGAAATGATCAGCAATATAATCCGTGATGAAATCACCCTGTTTGAATAAGTCGCACTTGTTCGGCAGCATATCGCCGCCGTTTATGACCAGATCGGTTCTGGTCCTTTTGGCTACCTCTATTAAGGTGTCGTACTTCTGCTTGTCACCATGGAAGTCCGTCACGAAAATTATTCTCATAGCATTCTGCTTGCAACCGGCCGGTCAAATGAATCGTAGTGCAGACGAATGGTCTCTCGGTTTACCTTTTGCCGGCCTTTTTGCATGATTACGTTTTCGGCTGTTTTCTCTCTGCCATACAGGTAAGTGTGCAATACTACTTGTTCTGTTTCTGGTTGTTATTCCTTTTCTTAATCCCTTGCTGCCTACTGCGCATTCCCTATCGTGGAGTTGCCACCTCGTTTGCTTTTTAACAGGATGATATTAACTGGTTCGATGTTGAATCTGCCTCCGGAGATGCCGTCCGCGACCCAGCCAACAAAGAACCAGGAGACAAAATTTCCGGCATAGAATGACCAGGCATTGTCTCCCTTTATGAGATCATACTGAGTCTCGGTTGCACCTTCCTGGAATAGTATCTTGTCCGACCTTCTCCAGACATGTAGCGTGCACGGAGTTATGCAGGAATCTTCCCCGATCTTTGCCTTGATGCCCTGGGGTGTGGTATTAATGGATACGTCCTGATGGGTCCCGTTAAAAATCGTTGCGCAGCCGGACAGAAGAATGGTTATGAGTATCGTGGAATAAAGAAACGTGCTTTTTTTTGAGATCATGGTCGTTTCTCCCTATGGGTACCGGTACTCCTGTTATTACTGTTGTTTTTGCATTTCAGTCTGGCGGTTTTTCTGCAAATCCTTCCTGAAATCGTCAATGGTGTATACACCGCCGCTTTTTTTGTCGAATACCCAGCCTGGAATCCCGCCGGCAATGAGATTTGCAATCTGCGAACCCCAGTTGATCCTGCTCACCAGTTCATAAGGGACTTCCCGTTCCCCGTCTGCAATATAAATTGTTTCGGCTTTCCGGGTGATATGCAGGGTGCAGGGCGTTATGCATGACTGGGTTTCGATTCTTACAATGGAGCCGGGAGGGGTGGTTTCTATCTTGATATCCTGATGCGTGCCATAGATGACGGTGCCGCATCCGGACAAAAACGCTGTAAAGGAAAGTAGTATGAAAAGCTTTTTCATCTTGTTTTCTCCTATTACCAGAGAAGGGATCAAGGACCGGTAAAAGCGTATGTCGCTATTTTGACGTTGAAACCATGTCATTTTCCTTGATGCTGCTGCAACTGCCTGTTACGCAAAGGCAGGTTGAGGACTTTTTATCAAGCTCGGCCACCTGAAGTTCTCCCACGACATTCACGATTTTCTTGATGACTTCTCCGGTGGTCCGGCTTTTTATCTCCTTCACGACCTTAATCACATAGAGTTTCTGGTCTTTGGCAAGACCGTGGTCGGAACCAACGTCAATTAGCACGTTCTTTTGGTCTACATTTGCGACAAATCCTTCAATGACCGGGTCTTTTAATTTGGCGGCATTGTCTTTTAACTGCTGAATAATGCCGGTCATGGCTTTCTTTGTTGCAGCGCTCAAGATGGCTTCTCGTGCCCCTGACGAGCTGTTGCCGATATCAGCAACCTTGATATTTGTTTCTTCTTCCTGACCACGACCTTCAATTGCGAATAGGATCTCAGCCGTGCTGGTATCCACAACCCGGGCATTTACGGCTGTTGTTGCGACGATGACTTTTCTTTGAAATACAAGAACGCCCTGTCTTTCGGTCTTGGTATTGAATTCGGTCACACTGCCCATAACGACTGCGCTCACACCCAGAATCTTGCCGATTCTGGCGGCATCCGCCGCTGAAATTGCGCCTTCTTTTCCCAGCTTTTGTTCGTTTAATATCTGTTCCAGCTGGCTTCGCTCGATAACTTTGTACGTTCCGTCTTTTACGAGCTCTGTTACCAGGATATTTGAAACGCTTCTCCCTATTTGTCCTTTCTCCGGCTGAGGAGGACGGTAGCCACGCATGATCGCAAGGGCAGTCAGAGAATCTACCTCGGAAAGCTGCGACGACGCAATGGAAGTGTCTTCAAAATCAAGGACCGCGATTTTTTTTATTGCCGCGACAGACTGTGTCGTCAGCAAACCTACGAATACAATACAAAGAAGCCATATCTTCATAATAGTGTTACCCCCTTATGAGAATGATTGCTTACTGCCCCCCCCCTCAAATCTATCTGAAAGCAGTATGATGCGGTTATTTCCATGCCTGACCATATTTACATAAGATTCGGCTGGAGTCCGGAAGTCACTGCCAACACGAACATATTTCATACCACGTAATTATTTCTTATTGCATGTCTCTTGGTCGGGCATGTATGTTAAGTTCGATACAGCCACGTGCTGCATTGATGGCATTGATGGAGAAATCCCCATGTTAGCCAGCTTATATTGAATGAATATCGCCATATCACACGCGAACCGCATTTGTGACAGTGAATTCCATCCTGACCGTTCTGACCATGTCGGGCAAGATATTCAGGCACTGTGGGGTAAGAAAAATAAACGTAGCGAGTCTTCTTGATCCTCCATGCCAGTATTAAGAGCATCACTGTTGCGGGGATGGCGATTACCAAGAACATCAACAGGAGAAGATCCCAATCGCTCATATTGCATCAACATCCTTGCTATAAACTTCCTGGCTGCGCATAGCAAACATCTGGAGCCAGTAAGCATATCATTTTGTTCATGATGTCCTCATTTTTGGGACAGCTCAAATCAGGTCGCAGTGGTTATTAGGTCTATTTTCTGATTGTTAATATCATCAGCAGGTACAAATTTATACCCGACAAGAACTTTTTGTCAAGTTTTTTGTTCCCATTAGAATATTCATTTTTATCTCCAAACAGTCAATATAGGGCAACGGGAGGCAGCGGAGATGAAAATGAATAAAAAGGCATTCATGGGACTTCGGATCAAAGAGTTGCGAAAACGCAAAGGCCTCGGGCAGGACCAGGCCGCAGAGAGAGCTGATACGAGCCCGAACTATTGGAGCCGCATGGAACGCGGCACGGAAAACCCTACTCTCGATATGCTGATAAAAATCTCCGACGCCCTGGAAGTGGAACTGTGGGAGCTTTTTGATTTTCAGCATGAAGCGAATTCAAAAACCTTGAGAGAACTGCTCAAAAAACTTGTAACCGAGATCGAGGATGAAGAAAAACTCAGGACTGCCGTAAGATTGCTGCGTACAATAGCCAGATAGAACGTAATTTCTCAAAGATATCCTGGTCATATTTCATAAGTCTGTTTTCATAGCGCCGTGAGATCCTGTCTCCAGAAGAGAAGCTTTCCCCTAGTATTACTCCAGGCGCCGGCTCAAAGCCTGGTTATCCAAACATTCGCTCTGCGGTTTTAGGATCAACATCAACTATCCCGATTTTCATTTGAAAATATTTTCAAGATATCTTGGAAACAACCTGAAGACAACCTGAAAACAACTTCGCAAACACCGTACGCCAACCCCGTTGTTGCAGACATAGTTGCAAAGATAGTTGCAAACATTGTTGCACACATTGCTGCAAGCACCTCTCATAATGCATTGATTAGAAACATATTTTTAAAAGTCTTAATATATAATTTCCACGTATTAAAAATGATTAAAGAGGAGGCGGGCGGCACTTGGAATGTGTATTGGCTTGCTGCCCGCCAACGATTTTGCCTGTTTGATAATGTCAGGTAAATAATTTTAAAAAAAATAGTTACATTTTCAAAAATCCTTCTTTCTCCCGGAACCGTCTCTGTGCGTCTTCGATCGCGGCCTTCGTTTCACGATTGAGATCTTCCTCCGGCTTTGCCAGCTCTTTCTTCAGATATTCTTTGAGCTCCTTTTTTGTCTTGAAAAGATTCAACTCGGCAAACACAGCCTCAAGGATAAATTTTAGCTCCTCCAGGCCGCGTGGCGATTTATCGACAGGCTCAACCTCGACTACCTTGTTCTGGTTTTTTCTACACATTAAAAAACCTCCTTTTTTTAAGTGGCCTTTTTCAAGCAGGCTGAAGTGTGATAAAGGGACAGGCAGCACCGGTATTTGATTCATATGTTGACTGCCCCTGTTTATTTTTTTGGTTCATATTGTGATTCTCTTAAATTCATCCTTGCATTATCGTTTCACAATGCCTATATGGCCTTCGTATAAATTCCGGAAATGCCTTGTGCGAGAAGATCCATGGCTTTCCGCATTTTTTCGCGCATCATTTCATTTTCTTTTACCAATCCTTTGTTTATTTCTTGCACGGCCAGAACTTCAAGCCATTCAGCGTACGTGCTCCAGTCCTTGAAACCAGACTCGATCTCAATGTCGGTCTCGGCCTGAAATCTATGTCGCAGTTTTTGTCTAATTTCCTCCATGGTCACCTCTTGTCGCCTTCCTTATATTTTTATTGAAGCCTGCGCATTCTTTTTGTTGAAATGGCAGATGTCGCTGTTATAAAAAAGAAGCGTCTGAGCATTCTCTTTTATACATACAGGAGGCGCATTTATTTTTTAGCGGTGTCCCTTTTGGGGCGATCCTGGTCAGGAGGTGCCACCTCATGCGTTGCGATATCCAGCCAACGTGCTTCATGGCTTTTTTCATGACTTTGTCGTTTTTTTCGAAGTTGAATCTTTTGCCGTTTCCATAGCTGAGCTCTGCCTTTTCCTTGCCCGTTGCGATTATCTGCGCTGCCACCTGCAAGATATCCGCATACCTGGCCTTTCCATTTACCTTCGCGCTTTTTACCTCTATGATTCTGTTATGCTCTACCACGTCGGGCTTGCAGGATATGCCGCTCTTCTCATTCCGATATATCCGTTTTCCTCTGTTGTCAAGGTCCTGATCGATGACCCATCCCTTGATGCCGGCCTGTTTTCTTTGGCGCTTAAGCAACACATACAGCACAAAAACTATCGCGACTACAGCTATGACAAAAACCAGATTAGGCATACGATCCCTCCCAGAACGGCTGCCGTTACAAAGGCAGACTGAGTTTTTTTGACAGATATTACTTCCCTGGACTTTCTTGCATGGAATTCTTTTCCCCTTCGTACAGCCGGTCCATGACCTCTCGTGCCGCTGGTCCTGAGAAAATACCAGTGCCTGGGGCAGAACGCCCACTGCTTGAACTCTGCTGATCCTATATATGGTTTATTCTTCATGCTTATTGATGTCCTCCTGACTTATTTTCTCCTCTCTCTCATCAATCCGGTCCATGTTTAATTGTGCCCTAAGGGCTGCGCTGATGATGAAAATCAAAGTCACGATAAGAAGGAGCGGTTTCGCAATCGTGCCTTGTGTAGACGGATCAAACAGCCCATAGGCTGCTAAGAGCAGAAGAAGATATTTTGTCATGTCCAGATAGAATTGCGTAACCATCTTTCTGGTCGTTAGCCCTTTCTGTTTTTTGTTATCCATATATCTCCTTTCCATGATGTTGCCGTAAATCCTTTTCTGAAAGATATTGTCTTTTGTCCGCTACTGGATATCGGGAAATATTTAGTCCGCAGGCTAAGTTCTTCCATGAAGAGACATGAGATTATTAGCCTCATCCCTTGTTTTATCTTCTGATGTCTGTCTCCTGATTCGCTCTTCAAGTCCTTTAATCCGTGTTTTCTGCTCTTCACTATAAGTTATTACCCCATTCTGGACTGTTATGGCGGCTACGGCTTTTACGTATTTCAGTGTCGGCATCTTGTCTCTGAACCGCCCATCTCTCTCATACAGAACGTAGATGGGCCCCTCTTCTTCCGAGAGTCTGATGAGACCGACCCTGTCATGCCACCGTGCCAGTTCCAGATCGCCAAACCATATCTTCTTTGCCTTTGAGTTAAAGACATTAATGTTGAACATTGATTCCGGCGTTCCCATGCTCTTGCTCCGGTAGGTCATCCTGCCGACAAGACCGAGATACTTATTGGCAGCCTGGGAGATTTTTGTGAACTTTGCGTCGATCCATGGGTTGTCATCACCATTTTTTGTTTTCTTCCCTTTCATACTGGGTTTCCCTCCTTGATTGCTTTGTAGGCTTTCTTGATCATGGTCCGGGTGACCATCTCTGTAGCCTCGATGACTTGCGTGTCTCTTCTCGAATCATCAATCACTTTGATCTGCGAGATATCCGATCCTGCTTTTTCGCTCCCTCCTTTCTGGATTAGGGCTAAGAACTTTTGCTGCTTTTCTCCATCGAGCTCCTTCAAGAGCTTTTCAACATAATCGAAATCCTGCTTTTTTATGTACATTTCGACTCCTCAAAAGATAGATTATAATCCATAAACGATATATATTATCATATAATGATATAATATATCTGGTCAGGACGCAATTGTCAAGTCGCAATATGCTTATTAAATGTCTTGTGTTGATTTTTCATTCCTTAAGGGATAGAATCGCGGCATTAGATGCCGACATTATAGGAAGTCAGGGGATACTTACATGCTGATGGTGAATTTAAAGGCTTTAATGGAGCGCAAAAGCGCAATAGAAGGAAAGCGGATAACCTACGGGGTCATAGAAGAGGAAACAGGGATCAAGGCACTGACTCTCTCACGAATTGCCACGAACCATAAGTACAACGTCAGTCGGAATGATCTGGAGAAGCTGCTGCTGTATTTCGATTGCCAGCCGAATGATCTCATTACGCTAATAAAAACAAAGAAAAAAAAGTGAGGAAGCAAGACATTTCGCCAGAAGAAAGGCATCGGAAGATTTCAATAATTTTGCTGAATGGCATACTTCGGCGTATATGCAAAGGAAAACAATTCGCGCAATAAGCAATAAGTCGTGGCGGTAATTTATCACTTGTGAGGATAGAGTCGTAAGAACGACAAATAGCCATATGTTCGAAATTTCAGGCTCACATATATCGCAGTTGAATGATACTGATCTTCGCTCGCTTGTTGCTTTGTTGTGTCAAGCCGAACTCCGAAGGAAAGGCTTTCCTGTATCAGTAGTTACAGCAGGAGGGGATCAAAATGCGCCGGATGGTGGTGTAGATGTCCGAGTTGAGCTACCAGCAACCATAACCATTAATGGATTTATCCCAAGACCTTCAACTGGGTTCCAAGTAAAAGTACCTGATATGCCGCCACAGGCGATTATTAACGAAATGAGCCCTTCTGGATCTGTGCGCACTGTAATTCGAGAATTGGCTGCTGCATCCGGCTCATACGTTATTATAAGTGCTAATGGATCTACTGCAGATGCTTCGCTCCAGAGAAGACGAACAGCAATGCGAAAAACAGTCGCTGAAATACCTCATGCGGAACGCCTTGAACTTGATTTCTACGATCGAGAGAGAGTAGCGTCGTGGGTTCGCGATCACCCCGGCATGATTGCATGGGTTAGAGATAAAATTGGGCAACCATTCAGGGGATGGCGTCCATATGCTAGCTGGGCATCGATAGAGGAGAGCATCGATGCTCCTTTTTTACTGGATGGCAAAAGCAGATTATTAGATAAACCATCGTCGGAAGAAGGGTCTCTCTCAATTACCGACGGAATTAATCGGATTCGCACAGCCTTATCTCTGCCAAAAAGTGTAGTACGTCTCATCGGACTCTCTGGTATGGGAAAAACGCGCTTAGCTCAAGCTCTCTTTGATGGCCGTATCGGGGTAGATAGCCTCGATCCGACATTGGCGTTATACACGGATGTATCTGAATCGTCTGATCCAGTCCCCGCGGATCTGATGATACGGCTAATTCAGAACAGACAACGCGCCATTATTCTTGTCGATAACTGTTCACCAAGGACTCACCGTGCACTTGCAGGAATCTGCAATGAATTGGACAGCGCTTTAAGCCTGATAACGATAGAATACGATGTTGGTGATGACGAACCTGAGGGAACAGAAGTATTTAGACTTGAGCCTGCATCCAGTGAAGTTATAGAGCACTTATTGGAACATCACGTACCCCACGTGTCACAGGTAGATCGCCGACGTATTGCTGAATTATCTGATGGAAATGCGCGTATAGCATTGGCTCTTGCTCATACTGTAAGACTTGGAGAAAGTATTGCAGCACTTACGGATAAGGTATTGTTCGAGCGCCTTTTTTACCAGCGCAATGAACCAGATGTGAGCCTATTACGGGCGGCAGAGGTTTGTTCGATCGTTTATTCATTTGACGGCGAAACATTAGAGGGTAACAATTCTGAACTTCCAATTTTGGCTGAATTGGCCGAAATGAGTGTTGAACAGTTATACAGGTGTGTGTCTGATTTGCGAAGTAGACAAATGATCCAACGACGATGTCAGTGGCGGGCTATTTTGCCACAAGCGCTTGCTATTCGCCTCGCCAAGCAAGCCCTAGAAAAAATCTCGCCAAAACGAATCTATGAGGTCTTTAAAAGAAGCGGGCTAGACCGTTTTAGAAAGTCTTTTACTCGGAGACTTGGGTTTCTGCATGACAGCGAAAACGCACAGAAGATGGTAAAGAAGTTACTATCTACAGGAGGAGACTTCTTTGACCTTTATGCGTTAACTAATGAGGACATTACACTGTTCCGGAATATAGCCCCTGTTTTGCCAGAAACGGTCTTAGATACCATGGAGCGAAGTATACTTGGCGAACATGGTGATGTTATCCTAGATGTTGCAAGTCGTGGACGAGACGCTTATATCTCTTTGCTGCGCTTGCTCGCATATGATGCTTCTCAATTTCAACGTGCAGCTACTTTGTTGGCGCGATTTGTTTTAGTGGAACCACAGAATTATCAAAATAGCAGTGCACGAGGACATTTTTTGAATCTCTTTCAACTTTGCCTATCAGGGACTCATGCGAATATAGAGCTGCGATTGCGCGTAGTGGATTCACTCATTTCATCTGGAAATGAACGAAGTATTACTTTAGGGCTCGACGCTTTAGATGCATTGTTAGAAGCATGGCATTTCAGCTCGTCATATAGCTTCGATTTTGGAGCTAGATCGCGTAATTACGGATGGCATCCAAGTACTCATGACGATGTTATAGCTTGGTTTAGAGCAGTCATAACTTACGCAGAACGGTTAGCACTTTCGGACCTATCTTTTTCGGAAAAGGTGCGATCTATTCTCGCTAAGAACTTTAGGGGGCTCTGGTCTAAAGCTGCTGTCATAGATGAACTTGAATCGCTGGCAAATGCTTTAAGTTCTCAAAGGTATTGGTCGGAAGGCTGGATAGCAGTGAGAAATACTATCCGCTTCGATGCTGATTGTATGAAGCTGGAGTACTCTATAAGACTTCGTGCTTTGGAAGAAAGACTTCGGCCGCTTGATTTGCAACAGCGTGTATGCTCCTATGTATTTTCAAAGACTCAAGGTGCTCTTGACATTGCAGATGGAGATATCGAAGAAGTGACGGAAGATGCAGGGACTGCGCATATACGAGCAGAAGAGGTAGCAGAGAGTTTAGGGCGTGAAACTGCACAAAATAGCGATGTCTTAAAGACGCTTATGCCTCATCTTGTACGAAAGGATGCCTATCGAGGCTTCCAATTTGGTAGAGGTCTAGCTCTAGGAGCTACGGCACTAAGCAATATGTGGAGGTAGCTAGTTGACACCCTTATAGCTGTACCAGAAAAAGAGAGAAATATAGAGGTATTGCGAGGATTTCTGAATGCAGCGTTTACAAGGAATCCTCTCGAGACTGCATCGCTTCTTGATGCTGCAATTGCGCATCCTGTTTTAGGATATTGGTTCCCCGCATTACAAGTAGCGGTCACCATTGACCAAAGGGGATCGGAAAGACTTGAAGAATCCCTCAGCGCTGGCTTAGCGCCAGGCCGTGTTTACAATTACTTATCTTATGGTCGCGTCATGATTACAATTCCATCAGTTTCATTGCGACGAATCATTCTTAAGATTGCAACATTATCTCTTGGTTATGAAATTGCTGTTCACGTATTTGGAATGTGTGTGCATTATACGAAAAGCGCAGGAGAGACACTTGTTACTGAGTTAGTGCAGTGCGGAAGAGAATTAGTACTGCAATGTAATTTTGATCATGCTGATCAGGGCCGCATGCTGGATTATCACCTCGGCGAAATTATAAATTCATGCTTCATAGGTTGTGAAGCTTCAAGTGCTGCAACAAGTATTTGCCATAAGCTTAAGAAAGCGTTGCTGACTTATAAAGCCTATCCGTACGAATATAAGGATCTCCTTGGTAGTCTGTTACGTCTCCAACCTTTGAGCGTACTTACAGTTTTCATCGATGAATAGCCTGATGAAGGGCAGCGGTTACTAGAAGGCGCCTTCCAATACGAGCGCGATAATCCATTAGAAGGCGTGGAAGAGGGCGTGTTAATTTCATGGGCACAAACTAGCCCAAGTAAATATTTCCCGAAACTTGCAGCTATTATCAAGCCATTTATGAAAGCAAACGAAAGCGATTCCCTTGAATGGACATCTCTATCCATGCAATTGCTAGAATTAGCTCCAGATCGGGTAAGCGTACTAAGAGCGTTTGGCCGCCATTTTTATCCACGTTCTTGGAGTGGTTCACTCGCCGAGATATTTGAAAGATGCAGACAACTACTCCAAGTGCTCGTGTCTTACCCTGATCCAATTGTTGTGGAGTGGGCGAAGGCGAGGGATGAGTCATTGGTTCGTGAAATAGAACATGAACGGAGTCAAGAACGAAGGCAAGGAGTAGATGCTAGGTTTGAATATTGAACTATTTGAACTATATAAAAAAAGGTATAAAAAATTGCCAAAGCAGAGCTTCCGTTGCGACCCAAACTGTTCTTTTGCAGGCGGAACTTTTGAGTGAAGAGTGTGCCGAGTAGAGTCGTTCCTAATTTCCCATTTTCACATCATCTGTAAAGAACGAATATGACTTAACAAAATCTTCAAATAATGAGAAATATTTTGTGAATAATTTTTTTGATGTAGCAATTAATATAAGAAAAATATGGCATTCATTCTCTTCAATATAGGCAACCGCCTTACTCCTCGTCTCAGACAAATTTCCGCTCCCCCCGTTCATTATTAAAATCCTGGCCCTTTTATTATCGGCTGTTCTAATAGCCTTTCCCTCCAGAATTTGAACCGGTGGATCTAATTTTATATACTTCTCTTCATAATGCGTTTTAATTTGTGCGATGAAATCCCCAGTAGGATATTCCTTTTTATCATAATACTCAACATGCATACGTATAGGGGCTTCTTCAATTGAATAAATTTCAGGATGTAAAAAAACAGGGATATCTTTATCTTTTCCAGCTTCTATATCTGCAATCCATCCTGTGGGCGGATTAATCCAAAAAGCAAAGCCATTGCAATAGATTAGTTCAGCTTTGTCGTTCGACCCACTATGGCGTTTATCATTGTACACTTGCTGCGATCCTATGTCTGGCAGTAGAGAAACGTTCATATTTTTACTAAGATTCATTAATCGTAAGTGCGTTATAGCCTGACGAGTAGCAGGAACATCAAACATGCAAAAATAAATCATTTTCTTTGTCTGTGATGTCAAACGCCGCATGAAGCTCGAGTAACTTCGATAATTAATTTGGTCGCAGCACATAAAAGCGTAGCGAAAACGATGAGTAATTGCATAAACTATGTGACAACATGTCTCTTCGTTTTCCTTAAAACCACTTGAGGTGTTACGACGTTTTTCTGTATTCGGTTTTAAAAATATTGTTTCAAGTCGCATGGTATCGCCCCAATAGCAACTATATTTATTTCTAACAGACCGTCTACTTCTCAACTCATTATGCCACAACTTATACATAGCATGGCCTAACGGATCGAACCCCCACTTCTTCAGATATCGGCCTATGGTCCAGCTCGAAAGTCCAATCCCAAACTTTAATTGAATATATTTTGCCACAGCTTTTTTTGTCCAAAGGCTAAAGCCGTCACCATCAAAAAAATTATCAGGCAAGTAATCCTTTATTACTTTAATTACATGTTCCTCTTGCTCTTGGCTGAGAGTTCCGCCTCTCGGCCGACCTCTCGGTTTTGCTTTTAGCGCTCTAAATCCCCCCTCCCGATAGGTTTTTATCCAAATTCCTACAGCACAACGAGTAACACCATACATCCGCGCGACATCTGATTGTTTCCCACCATTAAGAACATTTTTAACAGCCTTACGACGGATATTTTGTTGTTCGGTATATGATAGCGATCGCGTATCTCTTTTTATCATAATCAAATCATATAGGTATATTTGCATATTTGCAAACTATTTTATGCACACTGGGAATAAAAAATAAATCAGACATTTTTCGGCATTTAGTGTCTAGGAAATTTATGCGGCCAATATTATATATACGCTAAACAATAAAAAAATCGCCCCTAAAAAGGAGATCACAATGACAACATACAAGCAGAACAAAACAACACAAATTAAACGCGATGTCGCAATCTTAAAATTTCTTGCAGCTGGAATTGCAACTAAAAGCCATTTGCATAATACTATTTTTTTTGAAAATGGAGTTCTCGCGAAAAGGCAGGTTATTGAACGTCGATTAAATGCATTATTAAAAAATAAATACATTGATATGCAGCGATATAAAAGCATCAAGAGTAACAAGAACGTTCCGGTTTATTGCTTAGCCATTCGTGGGCTTTACGAGATTTGCCGAATTTCAAACGAAAATTTTATAGAGCAAGATTATATCCGTACTGGCTTCCCTCCTCCACCGAAGCTCATTCACGAGCTAGTGCTCTCGGAAATTGTGCGAACGGTCTGGCGTGAAGCAGAACAAAAAAAATATGATCTTATCCACATATACGACGATCAACAAATGAAACGAATTAAAAAACCGCAAAAAAATGTTTACTATCCAGACTTGCACGGATGCTTAATAACTCATAAAAAAGAAAAATTTACCTTTAATATTGAGTTAGATTGCGGCAACAAAGGGCAGGCTTATTGGTGCAAAAAAATTAAATGCTGGGAAGAGACAACATATTTGATTGCGCTCAACCGTCGACGTTTGGAGCAGCTCATAGTATATACTCAAAAATTAAATTTAGGTCGACAAACGGCTTTTGCTTTGGCAAAGGATTTTTGCCGATGCGGGTTCAGTGATACTGTATGGTTCTGGTTGCCTAAAAAAACAAATGCACTTATGCGCCTTTAACAATACTCAGGATACGGAGGATCAATGAACAACCCGAAAAATAGTTTTAAAATTCAACGCCAGCGCGACTTTGATATTCTTATGTATTTATTTTATGGGATCGCGACTAGCAGAAGAATTAAGCACGACATTTTTGTCAAAAAATATAAGACATCATTGAAGAGTCAAGTCTGCCCTAAACGGTTAAAAAAATTATTAGACAGAGGTTTAATAAAAAAAGAGGATTACAACTTTGAAACTATATATGCCATATCACCTCGCGGTATAAAAAAAATTTGCAGGGAATTAAACATAAATCCTAATCTCGCGCAAAATGTTTTCCCTGCTTTTCGTTATTACAGAAAACAATTAATACTCGCAGATGTCGTTAGATCGATACATGCTGAGATTGATACAGAAAAATACACAATTCGTTACATGCTAGTTAAGAGTCTATACAAGGGGTGCAAAAATCTAGAGGCCATTGACAAGAATTTTCCTGATATACAAATTCGCGTACTGCCACCATCCCAATGTGCCTTAACTGTCGACATAATGCTCGATAAGGGAGATAGACCACCGACTTTAAAAAAAATTGATACCCAAAACGAAATAGTATTAATTCTAGTTAACGACAGCAAAAGACTCTATTTTCTTCGTGAGTATATGTCGACCAATTATCAGACAGCATCAATAGGTCTTGCGCTATTAAGCGATTTTTTGCGTGATGGACTATCGAATGTTTTTTGGGACTGCCCTTGCTCATCTTTAAAACTAAAGTGGCATCCTGAACCTGTGCCGGAAACCAAATCATTAAGCCAATTTCTGATAAATCTCTTTAAATGGATTTAATACATTAATTGGCAAGTGGCACAAATTATAAATATACATATCGACTGGAGTTAAATCGAAGATGCAGCCAGCGAAGCTATTAACTGTCCCTGAACTTGCCTTTCGTCTTAATGTTCACCCAAAGACTCTTTATTCATGGACAGAGCTCGGTAAAATACCGCATTATAAGATTAATGGCAGCGTTAGGTTTGACTTTCATGATATTCAGCGGTGGTTAGATGCTTGCAAACGGCACCCGACTTGTGGCAGAATAGATGCAGCTCAAGCCGTTGCCGTCCCCAGGAAAGGAAGGTGAGTAATATATGGGGATTTATTTGAAGGGCGACGTGTACTGGTTTATTAAACAACACAAGGGTCGGCGCATAGAGCAGTCTCTTTATACAAAAATAAAAAGAGAAGCGGAAAAACGCTATGCAGGGATTTTACCGACTATTACAGATGGCAGCTATTTTGCCGCTCCAAAGCAAGTACCTACACTTCATGAAGTGATGGAACGTTATATGAATCAAGTTTCACCACTTCAAAAAGGACACAGCAGGAATGAAGCTATTTGCAAATACTGGTGTGATTTTTTCGGCGTAAATCTTTCTATGTCTGATGTCACCAAATCTTTGCTTTCCAGTTACAAAGCAAAGCGTCTGACCGGTGAAATCATTCATCAGAACAGAAAAGCGAGCGAATCTACCGTCAAAAAAGAGCTGAGTTTTCTCCGGCAAGTTTTCAGTCACGCGGCTAACGAGTGGGAAGATGAATGGAGTGGATACTTTAAAACCTTTGTGAATCCGATCAAAAAAGTCATCAAGGGTCTGAAAGACAACGAGCGAACCCGCTACATTACACAGAAAGAAGCCAACAATCTCGCCCGTTATATGCCGGAATGGCTGTTTAACATTGTAATTATCGCAGCCGAAACAGGATATAGGCGTGGCAAGCTCGCGAAGCTGCTCAAATCCCAAGTCGACCTCGATTCCGGTTGGATTAATGCTTCCCAGAATTCAGCAAGAGAGAAGAACGTTCGTCCGGTAAAAATGACATCCGTCCTGAAACAGCATCTCAAGAATATTTTGAGGAAAACGAACGTCGACAGCGAATATTTATTTAGCGATGAGAATGGAAAAGTGTACTCACCAAATCGGATATCAATCGCATTTGGACGGGCTTGCAAAGCAGCAGGCATAAAAGATCTGAGACTGCATGACCTGCGCCACGATTTTGCTACACGTCTCATTAACGCTGGGGCAAGTCTCTACCAGGTACAACACCAGCTGGCTCATAGCGACCCGAGGCAAACTCAGCGCTATGCTCATCTTGACCCAGGTAATCAAAGCGTGGTTGATAAGATTGATGGCACCGGCACTACTACAATTCTACTACAGTCAAAAGAAAGGGAGTTACAGCATGTGCCGTAACCCCGTGAAATGATTGGTGTCCCCAGCGGGATTTGAACCCGCGTTATCGCCGTGAAAGGGCGGTGTCCTGGGCCGGGCTAGACGATGGGGACGTATGATAATAAGTTCTGAGTTCTCAGTTCAAAAGTACAGAGTGAAGCAAAAACTAGGTACTCAGAACTATGAACTTTGAACTGTATTTTTTGGTGAGCCGGCTGGGATTCGGACCCAGGACACCCGCCTTAAAAGGGCGGTGCTCTACCAACTGAGCTACCGGCCCGTCATCAAAAAACCGTGACGAAGAACGCGTATGATATCAGAATCGCTTAAGATTTGTCAACAAATTTTCCTTCAAAATTCTTTAAATCCAATGTCAGGCAACGTCGGTCATTCCGAAAACGATCGGGGAACCTTGTAAGATTTCTCACTTTGTTTGAAATGACAGAAGCAATTAACCACGGATGACCAAAAGTAGGCGCTTCTAAGCGACACTGATTGACACGGATATTTTCTATGAGTTCAAGCTCAAATGAAACTTTAACGGTCAATAGATGTCACTTCGTTTGAAACGTTACTTCCTCATGAATGGTTTTTGAAGAATAATAGTTTCATTTCGGGGAGCGCCGGTGGAAATGATCGCCGGTTTCACACCACTCAGTTTACATAATTTTTCAACATAGGCACGAGCCTTCCGTGGTAGTTTTTCATACTTGTTGATTCCCACGGTGCTCTGTTTCCATCCCGGCAGGGTAATATACTGCGGGGTACAGGAATCGAGAATCGATAGCTCGCTCGGCATTTCTTCGTAGAGTGTCCCCTGATGTTTGTAGCCCACACAGATTTTAATTTCATCCAGCGCATCAAGCACATCAAGCTTGGTAATAGCAACACTTCCCATCCCGTTTACTCGAACCGCGTGCCGGATCACCAGGGTATCCGCCCAGCCGCAGCGCCGTGGTCTTCCAGTTGTTGCGCCGTACTCATTTCCACGGGTACGGAGAAGTTCCCCGACTTCATTACCCTGTTCCGTGGGGAAAGGCCCACTCCCGACCCGGGTGGTATATGCTTTTACAATTCCCATCACTTCGGTAATTGCCTGTGGCCCGATCCCGAGTCCAGTGCATGCTCCGCCTGCTGCTGCACTCGACGAGGTCACGAACGGATAGGTCCCGTGGTCCACATCGAGATTGGTTCCCTGGGCGCCTTCAGCAAGAATTTTTTTCTTCTTGCGAATCGCTTCATTCATGAACAGCGTGGTATCTCTCACATATTTTTTCAGCTGTTCACCGTAGGACAAATAGTCTTGATATATCTTTTCTAGTTGAACCGGCTCGACATGATAGAACTGCTGCAGCAGGAAATTCGCTTCTTCGATATTGCAGGCGAGCTTTTCTCGGAAGTTTTCAGGATCAAACAGATCCGCCATCCGGATGCCTTTTCGTCCGATTTTATCTGCATAGGCCGGTCCAATACCACGTCCGGTCGTGCCGATTTTTTTCTTGCCTTTCTGCTGTTCGCTTGCCACATCAAGCGCCTGGTGATAGGGCATGATTAAATGCGCATTTTTGCTGATCAGAAGATTGCCCTGAAACTGGAATCCCCGTTTCTGAAGCTCGTTCATCTCGCTCAGCAGGGCAGCAGGATCTATTACCACGCCATTGCCAATAATACAGATTTTTCCTGAATGCAAAATCCCGGACGGTACGAGATGGAGAACAAATTTGTCTTTCCCGATCACCACGGTATGGCCCGCATTGTGACCACCCTGATACCGCGCAACAATATCCGCACGTTCGGTCAAAAGATCAATTATTTTTCCTTTGCCTTCATCGCCCCATTGGGCACCAACAATAACAAGCACTGGCATACACTCTCCTCAGCCTCTACGACCAATCCAGGCAGGCAAAACAGATCAGATTTTTACTTGTTTCACGGACAAGACATTCGGAAGCTTCTTCACTTTTGCAATGATCTCGTCAGGAACCGGAATGTCAACACTGACCACCGATATAGCCAGGCCTCCCTTGGTTTCCCGACCAAATTGCATTCGGGCAATGTTGATCCCGTTTTCGCCGAGCAGGGTCCCGATAGAGCCGATTACGCCTGGCTTGTCGTTATTCATCAGCACGAGCATAGCGCCATCAGGAACGGTTTCCATGGGGAAATTATCCACCTGGACGATTCGCGGTTCTTTTTTGCTGTTCAAGGTTCCGGCAACAGACATATTCTTTCCGCCAGCCTTGACCTTGATCACGATGAGGCTTGTGTATTCCTGGGCATCTTCCGTTTGCGATACCTTAACTTCAACTCCCCGATCCCTGGCAATAAGCGGTGCATTCACATAGTTAACATTGTCCTGCACCATCGGCGAAAGCAGCCCTTTCATCGCAGCAAGCGTGATGGACTCGATTTTAAGATTGGAAACCTCGCCGCTATATTCCAGGATAACCTGTGTAAGACCGCCTTCACACAGTTGTGACTGAAACAAACCCATCCGTTCCGCCAAATTGATATAGGGGCTGAGCGCGGGAAACTGATCAGCAGGAACTGAAGGGACATTGACTGCATTTCGCACGGTTCCGGCAATGAGGTAATCGACAATCTGCTCGGCTATCGCGACCGCAACGTTTTCCTGTGCTTCACGGGTAGAGGCTCCCAAATGCGGCGTTGCAATAAAGTTGTCGAGCGTCAAAAGCGGGTGATTTTCAGGCGGCTCCTTGTCGAATACGTCGAATGCCGCTGCAGCTACTTTTCCGCTCTTAAGCGCTTCGTAGAGATCCTGTTCAACAATGATGCCGCCGCGCGCACAATTAATAATTCGCACACCGTCTTTCATTTTGGCAATGGTATCTTTGTTAATCAGATTTGCAGTTTCCCTGGTTTTCGGAGTATGAATCGTGATGAAATCCGATTGCTGGTAGATCGTGGGAAGATCAGCCAGCTCGATGCCGAGGCTCTTTGCCTTTTCAGCCGAAATGAACGGATCGTAGGCAATGACCTTCATGCCCAATGCCGAACACCGGCTTCCAACAACACTCCCAATTGCGCCAAGGCCGATAACGCCGAGCGTTTTATTATACAGTTCAACCCCTTCAAATTTCTTTTTCTCCCACTTGCCTGCCTTGAGTGAAGCATACGCCTGAGGAATCATCCGCGCACATGCAAAAATCATCCCGATGGTATGTTCGGCGGTGGTCACGGTATTGCCGCCAGGAGTATTCATCACGACAATGCCTTTTTTAGTCGAAGCAGGAATATCTACATTATCAAGACCGCTTCCTGCTCTTCCGATAATCTTGAGATTGGTTGCGTTGTCAAGAAGCTCTGCAGTTACCTTGGTTGCCGAGCGAATGATAAGCGCATCATAATTGCCAATAATCTTCGTGATTTCTTCAGCAGATGTCTTGATCCGCGCATCCACATCAAGGCCGGCTTTTTTGAGAATTTCCACCCCTTCGAAAGAGAGGTCATCACTGATCAGAACCTTCATACATATCTCCTCGCAAACATATTTGCGTGATTATTTCATCAAGATTTCTTCTGCTGCTGCCACGCCTTTACCCAGTGTCACCGGATGTCCCAAACCCTTGAGGACCATTTCAATGCCAGCGATTGCGGTAATAATGTCAAACGTGTTGGCATATCCCAAGTGCGCGATCCGGAAAATCTTTCCTTTGAGCTTGTCCTGTCCGCCTGCACCGGTAATCCCGTATTTTTCACGCAGATTCTTGTAAATCGCCTGGCCGTCCACTCCTGCAGGAGCTTCAATTGCCGTTAAGGCAAAGCTCGGGCTTTCCTTGGGGAAGAGTTTTAAGCCCAGTGCATTCACACCGGCACGAGTGGCCAGAGCAAGCTTCTTATGCCGGTCAAACGCATTCTGGAGCCCTTCTTCTTCCAGCATCTTGATACAGCTATTTAATCCGATAATCAGCGTGACTGCTGAGGTAAAATTCGTCTGGTTCTTTGCAAGGTTCTCGCGTTCTTTTTTGAAATTGAAATAGAATTTAGGGCTCTTTGCCGTTTCAGACATCTTCCAGGCCTTATCGCTTACGGAGACAAATGCCAGTCCCGGAGGAAGCATAACTCCTTTTTGCGAGCCGCCAACCATGACGTCGATTCCCCATTCGTCAGTCTTGATATCATGCGCAACCAGGGCCGATATCGCGTCAACAACGAACAAAGCATCCGTTTTCCGGACGACCGCTCCAATGGCCTGAACGTCATGATACACGCCGGTCGATGTTTCATTTGCCTGAACAAAGACTGCTTTGATTTTCGGGTTCTTTTTCAGCGCAGCTTCAACCTGTTCCGGCTTTACCGTATAACCCCATTCAACGACGATTTCCTCAACCTTGACCCCGTATGCCTGGCAGATTTTGGTCCAGCGCTCGCCGAACTTTCCTCCGTTGATGACCACGACCTCATCACCGGGGCTTAAAAAATTGTTCACCGTACCGACCATGCCGCCGGTCCCGGTAGAGCACAGGATGAGAACATCGTTTTTCGTCTGGTAGAGCCATTGAAGACCCTTTTTCGCCGAATCAAGCACCGGAAGAAAATCAGGGGCCCGATGATGCATGATCGGCATTGCCATAGCAAGAAGCGCTTCTGGCGGAACCGGGGTCGGTCCCGGAGCCAACAAATATTTTTTCTGCATGAATGTATCCTCCACTCTTTCTAAAGAGATGAAACGTCTATCACGTGTAAAGAGCCATGATGTATATTCGGAATTGATTGTCCGTGCGACGAAATCAGGTAAAGCGAGCCGGGGCTATGTGTTCGTCCGGGGCGGGCATGTCGCTGAGATAATGAGGATTTCTGCGCTGATGCACTGCTGCCTCGTGTCCTTTTATCCTGTCGTAAAGCCCCATGACAGTAACATAAGCCATCAAAAATTGTCAAGCAAAATAGTGCTGTTCTGATTACCGTTTGACGATATACATCTGTACGGTCAACGTTACAACCGGATTGCTCCGGTCATTGCTGTAAACACTGATATATTTCACGAGCGAGCCGATCCTGCCGGTCGTATCAACATTCGTGCTGATGCTTCCCGCAGCACCGGGGTCCAGGCGATTAGAACTAATCACCGCAGCGCTGCATCCTCATGAGGGTGCTATTCGGTCGATGATCAGTGTCTGGCTTCCGGTATTCCGCACCTCGAAAACATGGCGTGCAGTAGTTCCCTGGAAAACCGTGCCGAAATCATGCCGTATTTCCTTGAAGGAAATCTTCGGCTCTTTGGCTTCTTCGGCAAGAAGAAGCCCGCTTCCCAGAAATACCAAAAAGATCAGAAACCCGCAGATTTTTTTCATGCCATCCTTTCTGCTTTCGCCGGTATTACGGCCCTTTTTTTCGATGAATCCTGCCAACAAGCTCTTCATACGATATAAGTTTTTTTTCGAGCAGGATGCTGATCAGCGCATCAAGCCGTGTGTTCGTATCATCGGACACATGCGGAGTTTCAACTTCACGCAGGGGAACGGGCACAGGATGAAAATCATTTCCGCGCATAATCTCCAGTTCGCTGTCCACGTAATCATTGCGATGATGAAAAAATTTTTGATCGATGCTTCGATCAATCGGAACACCATCATAATATTTCCTAATGGCATCCTTGATTTCTGATTCCAGGGCAAGTGAGGGACGAATATTCATCCCGGTGATGAATCGGATTTCATCCATCGCTTCGATGTCGAGCGGGTCGAACATGGCGAGCACCAGCGCGCCGCCTTCTTTTTTCACCGGAATAATTTGGTATTTCCTGGCGATCTCCGGCTTGATCAGCTTGACAATTGATTCCGGAATTTCAGGCTCGAACAGGTTTACATGCGGGATGCGCAATTGATTGGACATGACCTTAAGCATATCTTCTTCCATGACCATTTCCATCTCAATGAGGATTGATCCCAGTTTACCACCCCACGTGCGCTGATGAGCCAGGGCTGATTGGAGCTGGAATTCATCAATAAGACCGGCTTCTTTTAATATGACTCCCAGTTTCTTGACTTCAGCCATTGCCCCTCCGGAAGGGTGTACCGTTTCTACTGATTGATTATATGCTGCTCATCTGAAAAAAGTCAAATGGTTAAAAAACAGGTGCAACAGTATGCGTCATTTTTCAAGAAATGTTTCCGCTATGTTTTCCCTTTCCCTTTTTTCGAGTAAATGACGGCGGTCAACCCGTCCAAGCGAGGCAAGCAGATTCGCCTTTATTCCCGGATGCTGCTGTTCGAGATCCTGAAGCATTTTTTTGATCTGAACCCGTTTTCTTTCCTGCGCGCGCTTGTCGGGACAGCTGCTTATAACGCGGGGAAATCCCGCAGAATCTGCATATCCCGCTATGACATCTTCCGACACATATACTAAAGGCCTGATAACCGGTGTTTTTCCATCATCAGGAACAAACAGCGGAGACATTGCCTTTATGCTTCCATTATAAAACATATTCAGCAGGAGGGTTTCGATAAAATCTTCACGGTGATGACCAAGCGCTATTTTTGTGCAGCCCAGAAGTCGAGCCTGGGTATAGAGCGCGCCACGCCGGATCCGGGAACACAGAGAGCAAGGAACTCCATCCAACTTCAATTTTTGAAGAACATGGTTGATCGGTTCATGGACAATATGATGCTCAAATTTTCGCTCTGTCAGACAGGCTTCGAGCGGCCCGGTCTCGAAACCGGGAAACCCCGGATGGATCGTTACCGCGACGAGGGAAAAAGAGATTGGCGCCCGCTCCCGAAGCCGTTCTAAAATATGAAGCAGAGTCCAGCTGTCTTTTCCGCCGGACAAGGCAACCAGAATACGATCATGATTTCGTATCAAACCGTAGTCCCCAATAGCCTGACCGACTAACCGCTGGATGTTTTGTGCCCGGTGTTTTTTTTGGAATATGTTATGCTGGAGCATAATTGAAGGCGGGATAGTTCCCCGATAAAAAATCCTGCGCAGATTCCACACAGGACAAAGAAAAAAAACGGGCCCTGGAAAATTGTTCCCGAAGCCCGTTTTTGCGTTTTTTAATCGTGATGCTTATCTTCTTTTTTTTGCAGTCTTCTTTTTTGCAGTCTTTTTAGCGGCTTTTTTCTTTGTCACTTTTTTCTTGGCGACTTTTTTCTTTGTGGCTTTCTTTTTGGTTCCTTTTTTTGCAGCCTTTTTACCCGGTTTTTTCTTTGCGGCTTTTTTCGCGGTTTTCTTTTTGGCTTTTTTCACCGCTTTTTTCACAGGCTTCTTCTTTGCAGGCTTTTTCGCCACAACAGGCGCTGCAGGCGGTATGACCGGCCGTTCCACCACGTTCACTTCAGCCGATTCGATTCCGCAGCAATATACCGGCTCCTCATACATGTCACCGGTTCTTGTAACATCTATTTTCCTTCCGCACACCCTGCACTCATACTGCACTACCTTCTCGATTCCCATACGCGCTCCCCTCCTTGATAAGCTGAATACCCGTCCTGACACGGGCAGCAGAACTGTATAGCACCATGGTGAATAGCTTGAAGAAACCGTGCTGCATGAAACGATTTGTGTGCTACTGTAGAATCATATCGAAAAAATGTCAAGGATTTTTATACAGAAAAAAAGCAAATCCATTCGTTGTTCTTGTGAATTTACTTCATCGATAGAAAAGATTTTTCTTGAGGAACATTTTTTTGCATTTTGTTTATTCCGGAAAGCAATGAATGTTCAATAAAATGAAGACGATAGAGTGCTTGTAAAAGAAAAAGCCGGAAATGTTCTCTCCGGCCCTTTGATTGTTTTACTTTATTTGAGCAACTACCAGGAACACTGTATCGTTAGCTGCATTTTGAAAAACCGCAACCTCTACAAAACGCGCAGCCTTCTCCGAATTCCAGGAGTCCCCCGCAATCAGGACATTCCGGGCAAAGTCCCAGGTGGTTTCTGTTTTCACCCGAAGGCTGTGATGCATAGTCCATGAGCTGAGCAGCTGGTTTCTGTTTATGGTCATGGCGATGAGAACCCATACTTTCCTTGGTATAGCGCTCAAGTGCCCGGCCGATCGCATCCGGACAGGAAAGGATCGACCCGCCTTCTCCCCATGCCGGCGAGGGACAGCGGATTCCTTTTACCTGGCGAATGATGGAATCGAGGGACACCCCGGACCTGAGCGCAAGAGAAACCATCCGGCTTACGGCCTCAGACTGACTTGCAGCGCATCCTCCTGATTTGCCCATGGTCGAGAACACTTCGCAGATTCCTTCTTCATCTTCATTGATCGTGATGTAAAGGTTGCCGCAACCGGTCGGAATTTTCTGGGTCACGCCCTGGGTAAGCGACGGACGGTGCCGGGGCTTCTTTTCTTCCGCCAGCTCCGGCGAGGCTGATGCCACGGTAATCGCATGATTTGCTGCCTTGCGTGCTTTTTCCGTGGTCCCGCTGTGAAGCACCTGCTCATCCCGGGATCCGTCACGATAAATGGTCACTCCTTTACAGCCGAGCTTGTAAGCCATTACATAGACATTCCGGACATCATCCAGGGTGGCATCATGTGGGAAATTAACTGTTTTTGACACGGCATTGTCCGTGTATTTCTGGAATGCCCCCTGCATCCGGATATGCCATTCCGGAGTAATGTCATGAGCAGTTACAAATACTCTTTTGATATCTTCCGGAACAGTGTTGCTGTGACTGCATCCGCCGTGCTCGGCAATTTCCTTCATAAGAGCATCAGAATGAAAACCGCGTTCTTTTGCCGCGCGCTCGAACACCGGATTCACTTCAAGCAATTCAGCGCCGTCCAGCACTTTCCTGACAAACGTAAGGGCGAAAAGCGGTTCGATCCCGCTTGAACATCCGGCAATAATAGAAAGCGTTCCGGTCGGCGCAATGGTCGTGACCGTGGCATTCCGGACTGGCGGCTGACCAGGCTTGTCGTAGATACTCCCCTTGAAATTGGGGAATGCACCCCGTTCCGCAGCAAGCTCCTCGCTTTTTTTCCGGCCTTCATGGGTGATGAATTTCATGATGGTTTCACCCAGATCGACCGCTTCATCCGAGTTATAGGGGATGTCCATTTCAAGAAGCATATCTGCGAAACCCATGATACCAAGGCCTATTTTTCGGTTGGCGCGGGTCATGTCGGATATTTTCTGGAGTGGATACTTGTTCACATCAATAACGTTGTCCAGGAAATGCACGCCCTGGTGGACCGTATGTCGGAGCTTGTCGTAGTCGATGTCCTTCCCGTGCGGGGCAAGCATTTTTGCAAGATTAATGGAACCCAGATTGCAGGATTCATACGGAAGGAGCGGCTGCTCACCACAGGGATTGGTGGATTCAACCATCCCGATGTGCGGCGTGGGGTTGTGCTGATTGATCCGGTCGATATAGATAATCCCCGGATCTCCGTTCTTCCAGGCCATGTTCACAATCGTATCAAACACTTTGGCGGCCTGCAGCTTTTTAACAACCTTATTATGGCGGGGTGAGATCAGCTCATATTCGCCGTTCTTTTCAATCGCCTTCATAAACTGATCGGTCATGGCAACAGAAATATTGAAATTATTGAGCCGGTCGTTCTGCTGCTTGCAGGTGACAAAATCGAGAATGTCAGGATGGTCTACTCTCAGGATGCCCATGTTCGCGCCCCGACGGGTCCCTCCCTGTTTCACCGTCTCGGTCGCTGCATCGAATACCGTCATAAATGAGATCGGTCCTGATGATACTCCCTTGGTCGATTTCACTACATCGTTTTTCGGACGGATGCGTGAAAAAGAGAAGCCGGTGCCTCCGCCGGATTTATGAATCAATGCGGCGTGCTTGACCGACTCGAAAATCTCGTCCATGGAGTCTCCGACCGGAAGGACAAAACAGGCTGAAAGCTGTCCCAGCTCCCGGCCTGCATTCATCAACGTGGGGCTGTTCGGCAAAAATTCAAGTGCGGTCATCAGCCGAAAAAATTCATCCGCAGTCTTCTCGATTTCCAGGGCTGATCTGCCATACGCCCGGTCTGCGTCAGCAATAGCTCTCGCGACCCGGCTGAACATATCGGCTGCTGTTTCTATAACAACCCCTTCTTCATTCCGTTTCAGGTAGCGTTTTTCCAGTACGGTAAGGCAGTTTTCGGAAAGTCTGATGCTTTTGTTCGACAAGGAAGGAGAAACAGATGCGCTTTTCATAACAACCCCTTTACGGAATAAAAATATACCGAGGTCTGCTATAAAACTCCTGCAGACGTCCGGATGATCAATGAACCAGAATTTTAATTGATGATTTTAATATCGGCGTGCCACTTCATTTAGTAGAATGTCGTAATTATAGCCACAACATATTGTGCTTGTCAAATAAAATCCGAATTTTGAGCTGATTGAAAGGAAGTGCGGTTTAACCATATTTTATGCGGGTTTTTTGAGCTCATACATGTTTGGAATGCATCAGTCAAGGCCAAAATAATTTCAGATGAGAAAAGACCGCGCCTGGAGCTTCTCTCTGCATTTATTCATATACGAATATAACATTTTTTTCTGTTTTTGGATCTATGATCATTTTATCATCGCTCTTTTTCCCCTTTTTTGCAATACCCAAAGGGATGTTTTGTCTGATACTCGGCAAGTTTTTTCTGAACCTGTTCTTGCTCCTGAAGTGTCAGCGGTTCATATCCTCTTCCATACTGCCATCCATAACCCCAACGATACCATGCGGGGAACGCGGGGTGACCGCCGACACGAACACCATTATAGATAAGCCGGGCAAGGACTTTGTTCCCGGTTTTAAGAAGAATACATTCCTTCAGCAGCCGGTCTGCTTCCTTTCGTTCTGTTTCGGTGCCGCCTTTCCAATAGGAAATATCATGGGCAAAACAGCAATCGCACCACAACCCACGATCCTCAACCGTACCATCAGGAAACAGGCTGCAGCCGTCGCTCGTAAAATTGTGCAACCCTTTTGCAGACAGGCAACCGCTTCCCAGAATGGTGAAAAACAGCACCCCTACGACCATCATAAGCCGGCTGAGAAAGATTTGCATGGTTTTATCCTCCGAAAAAAGAGTATATAGATTTCGCCTGAAAAAGCAATCGTTCTTGCTTGAGCAAACAGCGCTATGGTATAATAGCACCCATGAAAACGCTGGATATGACGGGGCTCGCACCTGGAGTTGCAAAAAAAATAAGCCCGATGATCAATGAAATCCTTGCTGCGCATTCCGGCGATATCCACTCGCTTTATATTGTGGGAAGCGCAGTCATGCCGGATTACAATGAACATCGGTCGGACATTAACTCCGTTGTTGTCTTGCACGCAATGAATCTTGATTTTCTCGCATTTCTGGCACCGCTCGGAAAGACCTATGGCAAAAAAAGAATCGCTGTCCCCCTGGTGATGACCCCGGCATACATCCGCGCCTCAGTCGATGCGTTTCCGCTCGAATTCCTGGACTTCAAATTGATTCACACGACCTTGTATGGTGACGATATCCTTGGTTCGGTATCGATTGAACGCTGTCACCTCCGGCTTCAATGCGAGCGGGATATAAAAACAAAACTTATCGGATTGCGTCAGGGATACCTTGCATCGCTCGGGAAAAAGGAAGACCTGAAGGCCGTTCTGGTGCAATCCATTGCCGGATTATTCGCGCTGTGTCGAGGCATTTTGCATCTGGTCCACCGAAAACCGCCCCAACAGCGAGTTGCCGTCATTGATGCACTGAAGGCTGCAATTGGAATTGAACCAGAACCTTTACAACAGCTTCTCGAGATAAAGGCCAAAACCCTCAACCCGTCAGGACAGGAACTGCATAGCCTGTTCGGACGCTATTATGCCATACTTGAGTCTCTTGAAAAAATTATTGATGACATCCCTGTCTAGAATACGCTGTGCAGTTGTAGCTCTTGCTTTCCTGATCCCCGGGTTCCCTGCTTTCGGATCCACGCCCGAGCCTCCTGTAACGCCGACGGATTATGTTGTGGACCTTGCTGGAGTCGTACGGACCGATGCCAGGACCCGGCTGAATGCTTCTCTGCGCGAACTCGAGCAGAAAACAAGCGTGCAGATGCTGGTGCTTACGATCCAGAGGCTCGACAACGAGGACATTGCCGGTTTTTCTCTCAGAATTGCAGAAACATGGAGACTGGGTAAAAAGGGGAAGGACAACGGCATTCTGATGGTCGTTGCCGTGCAGGATAGGAAATACCGCTTTGAAATCGGATATGGGCTGGAACCGATCCTTCCGGACAGCCTTGTGGGATCGATTGGAAGAGAACACCTGATCCCGAATTTCCGGCGCGGCGATTACAGCGCCGGGATTACGAATGCGGCATTTGCGATCATGCAGGTCATCGCACGTCATGAAGGAGTGCAGTTACAGGCAACGCAGGGAATGAACCCCAGGGAGCAAGCCCCGGGAAAAAGAATTTCGCCAGTCACTCTTTTCATTTTACTGATTGTGTTTGGTCCTATTATTCTCGGCTTCTTTCGTGCTGTTTCGGGTTCTGGAAGACGATATCATCGCTCCGGATGGTGGGGAGGCGGATATGGAGGCGGAGGCTCCGGCGGTTTCAGCGGCGGATTTGGAGGCGGGGGCGGTGGAAGTTTTGGGGGAGGCGGCGCTTCCGGAAGCTGGTAACAGGTATTTGCATACGATAATTTTTCATAGGCACAGGAGGAATACATGAACAATGGTATGAAAGGAATATTAATTGCTGTTGCGGTCATTGTTTTACTTTTGGGAATCGTGGTTATGTGGGGCATTGGTCAGTACAATAACGTCATTACCATGGATGAGAGAGTGAAATCACAATGGGCACAAGTAGAAAACCAGCTGAAGCGGCGCTACGATCTGATCCCGAACCTTGTTGAAACAGTCAAGGGCTACGCGCGTCATGAACGAGGGACGTTTGAAAGCATTGCGCAGGCAAGGACAAAATACTTCCAGGCAGATACCGTTCAAGGAAAAATTCAGGCAGCCCAGCAGGTTGAAGGACTTTTATCTCGCCTTCTTCTCCTCAAGGAAGCATACCCGCAGCTCAAAGCGAATGAATCGTTTTTAAAACTTCAGGACAGTTTGGAAGGAACAGAAAACCGGATTGCAGTCGAACGGAAACGATATAATGATACGGTGAGAGAGTTGAATACGTATCGCAGAACCGTATTCGGCCGTTTCTTTGCTTCACTGGCTGGCGTGAATGAAGCTCTGTATTATGAGGTTCCCCAGGAACAGCGAGAAACGCCCAAAGTAAAATTTAATTGATTTTTCACTGATCGGATGCAGTGCAAACCGGCATGCTGCATCCGATCATCCTGTTTTCAATATCTCTTCCGGTTTTGTCCCTCCTGTTGTCGAAATTCTTCTGGAAATATCTTCAAATGCGGTCATGGCAGCAATTGATCCCTGTGCGACAGCTACGGCGATTTGTTTTGAAGCGCCGGTAATGTCACCGCATGCATATATTCCCGGTTTCGATGTCCGCATGGTTTGCAAATCAGTTTTGATATATCCCTGTTCATCCAGCTCAATTCCGAGCTGAACAGCGATTTCACTGTTCGGCACATATCCGATCGCCACAAACACACCGTTTACCGTCATTTCGGATTTTGAGCCAGCCTTGAGATTTTCAATGGTGATTGACCGGACAATAGTATCGCCCTTGATTTCGCGCACCATTGAGTTCCAGAGCACGGGAATTCCGTTCTGTTTCAGGGTTTCCTGGAGCTGTACCTCTGATCGCAGTGTTTCTCCACGATGAATCAACGTAACTTCAGCACCGAGATTTTTGAGATACAGCGCGTCCGTGACTGCTGTGTTTCCTCCTCCAACAACAACGACCGGCTTCTTGTCCTTATAAAAATAACCGTCACACGTCGCACAGTAACTTATTCCTCGGCCATAAAACCGCTGGCTACCCGCAGCTTCAAGCGCCCGGTTGCCGACACCGGTAGCAAGCAGCAAAGCCTTCGTGATATACATCGCATGATTGGTCTTGATATGAATCGTTCCGTCTTCTTTCCGGTCACCTTCAGTCACAAATTCACCGATGTGAATTTCAGCGTATTGCGCCGCCTGCTGGCTGATAAGATCAACAAGACTTTTGCCGCCTATCCGCATAAACCCCGGATAATTTTCAATTACCGGTGTAATGGCTACCTGACCGCCGAGATTACTTTTTTCTATCACGACTGTCGAAAGGCCTGCCCGAACCGCATAGATCGCTGCCGTAAGCCCTGCCGGCCCCCCACCGATAACAATAATATCCTTGTGAATGGGTTCGTCTGAAATCCGGGTGGAAGCAATCACCGGCTCCTTGAGCGAAAGAAGTGATTCGATGAACAACGGCTCCGGTTGGAGGCCAACACCGGTGAACGTGTTATTGATAAACGTTTGCGGAACCGCAAGGGAACCGAGATTTTCAGCAAGATCCTGGTTCTCATAAATCTCGACAACCTCGGCAGATATCAAGTCAGGACGCACAATCGCTGCAGAGAACGCAAGTAGAACCTGCTGCGGACAATACGGACAGGTTGGACTTACAAAAACTTGTATGGCTCGTGGTTCGTGAAGTTGTTCTTGTAATGCACGTGCCGCCTGTTCGCTCAACATTGCGCTTCCTCGCGAGGCAAAGAGAATGCCGGCAAGAAACGAGCGTGTTTCTTCGCCAAGCGGCGCGCCCGTGTATCGAAGACGATACTTGTCCGGCGCAATCAGAACCGTTGGTGAACGGGCAACATTGCTGGCGATTGATTTCTCATCACCCACGACATGAAAGGTTATTTTCAGCTTGTCTGAAAGTTTCCCCAACGCTTCAAGAAAGGATTTGGTAATGTCATTGAATTCATCATGCATGCCTTGCTTGGTAAAGACTTCAATGAGCACATCGTTCTTCAGCTCCTTTAAAAAAGTTTGCTGAAGAGCTGATCTCATATCATCAGGAATGATATTTTCCGCCATAGCTATTTTATCCGCTGTGAAATTTTCTTGAATGCTTCTGTCCCTGCTGTCTTGAGAAACTGAAAGAGAACGGTTTCTGTGCAAGTAATCACTGCTCCGGCATCCCGCATGAATTCGATGCCGGTCTTTTCATTCTCTTCAGAGCGCGAACATGCCGCATCTTGAACAACGTGCGTTACTAATCCTTGATCAAGCAAAGAAAGAACCGTCTGGAGCACGCAAATATGCGTTTCCATTCCGGCAACAATGAGTGTTCTCCCTGATAATGTTTGTAAACGATGTTGAAATTCTGGTTCACGGCAACAACAAAATGTCTTCTTTTCAATCGGCTGATACTGTGGTAATGCGGATTGGATCTCGGAAACAGTTTTTCCCAGGCCCTTTGGATATTGCTCTGTTACAATGATTGGGATGTTCATCATGGTGGCAAGTTCAATGAGGTGCAGGCTATTCTTAATAACCAGTTCTTTTTTGGGCATTGCAGGAACAAGCCGTTCCTGTACATCGATGATAAGAAGTACGGCATTGTTTTCATCAAGAAAATACTTTTTCACGGACATGGAATGATTACTCCTTTTGAGAATAGAGAGGCTGGTTTTAATTCTACCACGTTGATTTTGAGAGTGCAAAAACAACTTTTTTGCTATAGAATTACGCATGCATTCTGAAACAAATCAGCCGATTGAATTGTCTTATTCAGCAGAGCCGGAGAAGGTTTCTGCTGATCCCGACAGAGCTCTGGTGGCCCAGGCGCAGACCGGCGATCTTGGCGCTTTTGAAACGCTCGTTGCCCGGCATCAAAAGCAGATGCTGAATATTGCATGCCGGCTGATTGGCGATTATGATGATGCATGCGAAGTAACGCAGGATGCATTTGTTTCAGCATATAAGCATATAAAAACATTCCGAAGTCAGGCGAAATTTTCAACGTGGCTGACTTCGATTACGCTGAATCTTTCGAGAAACCGGCTCAAGCAACTTAAGTCGCGCCAAAGCCATACGCCTGTATCCCTTGATGATCCAATCAAAACAGATAACGGCCAAATGGTGATGGACCCGGCTTCAAAAGAACCGAATGTGCTCGATCAGCTTGTAAAGCGAGATGTACGGAACCAGGTACAGCAGTGCATCAAAAAACTGGGCCCGGAATTCCGCGAAGTGATCGTGCTTCGCGATATGCAGGAAATTTCCTATGAGGAGATCGGCTCTCTTCTTAAGATGCCGCAGGGAACAGTAAAATCCCGTCTGTTTCGTGCACGCGAAATGGTAAAAAATTGTCTCAAAAGCGCTCTGGGAGAACTGTGATGGAGCACAATGATATCCGATATAAACTTTCCGAATATCTCGATGGGTCTCTGACCGAACACGAGAAACAAGAAATAGACGAGCATCTCAAAACCTGTTCCGATTGCAGCAAAGCGCTCGAAGAGCTGCGAAAGACCATTGAGCAAATCAAAGCCATTGAAAAGATCGAGCCGCCTGCCTGGATGACGCAAAAGATTATGGCAAATGTTCGTACCGAAGCCGAAAAGGAAAAAAGTATTTTTAGAAAACTCTTCTTTCCACTTTCGACAAAGCTTCCTCTCCAGGCAGTTGCAGCAGTGTTTCTTGTAGTCACAGCGTTTTATTTGTATCAGAGCATCCATCCAAGTCAAAGAATAGAAGAGGCTCCCACAGCTTCCGTCATTCTCAAGGAAGAAGCAAAACAATCGTCGCCGGCAAAAGATAAACTACAATCAGATGCACAAGACATACGATCATTTGCCGCTCCTGCAAAGGCAGCAAGACCAGCTGAATCTGAACAGAAAGAAATGATACCGGAAAGCAAGACCCCAGCACCGCGAATGCAAGCCAAGACCATGATGAAGGACGAAGCAGTTTCAGCATCAGGAGCCGCAGTGCGGTCGAAAGCTGCAAAAATGGAATCACCGTCATCTCTCAGAAAGACAAACGAATATGCAGATAAAATGGATGTAACTCCCCGTTTTGAGAGAATCATCACAGAGCGGCATCACAACAGTCAGCCCAAGTTAGTCGTAACCTATGAAATTTTAAACTCAAAAAAGATTAAGATTGCAGAAGAACGGTTTAATGCTGAAGGAATACGTCATGGCATACAAAAAGAATTTTATCCTTCAGGTCAGGTGAAAACCGAAGCTGAATATGGAAATGGCAGGCTTGAGTGGTATCAGGAATACGAACAGAATGGCTTAAAGAAGACAGAAAAGTCTGATTTTGATTGGTTGTGGCTGAAGAGTAAAAGATAACGCTGTAATCAAAACATGCAATCGCCGCACCTGACGCGCCGGAGGGCACACCTGTAGGAGTTGGTTCTTAAATTCTTTCACCGATTTCCTTTTGCACGATTGTGAGACTTACATAACATCTGACAATTTTTTACATTTGTCCCACCACCATTGCTCCATGCTGTTACATGGTCAGCGTCCATTTCAGTTAACTTCCAGAGCTTGCTCTTGTTGGCATCATGTCCAATGGCGCAAAGAGGACAGTTTGATTCACCTTTCGCTTCAGCTTTTTTAGTCTGAGATAAATGAAGGGATTTCTTTGTTGCTTCATCAAAAACGCGGACATCCAATAATTTCGTATCTGTTGAACCTCCGAGGATGTACTCAAAAATGCCCTTTCGGTTTTTGACATATGAATCACCGTAGAGCTTTTGCACTTTGGCTGATACCTCCGCTGGATTATACGCCTTCGTGTGATACTCTTCGTACAGTCTTCCCCACTCAATTCCGCGCATCTCGCTTTCAACATCAATAAATACACTAGAAACCCAGTCGATCACGCTGTTGAAATATTTTTTTAATTCATTGATGTTTTTTTCAAAGCGATGACGGCTCATGTAATCGCCGATATTACCCTTGCTTACCCAATCCAGCGCACATTCCAAAAATTCCTGTCGATTGGCACTGCCTTTTATATATGCACTCCATTTTTGGATGTTGGCGTTTTGGCTATTGCTGAACTCCTCTTTGCTGAGCGTCACAAACGGGCCAGAATACACGGCATTGAGTAATTCCTGATCATTAAGTGGAACCCCGGCGATATTGATTGTCTTAAACCATTCTTTTATTTCGCTTTCCGTTCCTTCGCATTCATAAATGAGAAGTGTAGTTTCCAAGATCTTGGTTTTTTTGTCTTTTGCCATACCGCTAAAATATTGTTCCATACCATTTTCGTCTTTGATAGCAAATTTGTCAGTTACAAACCGCCCAAGACTGGTAATGCGCTGTTGTCCGTCTAAAACTTCAAGGCTGCTGTCACTCACTTTGTTAAAATAAATCAACCCAATTGGGTATCCTTTGAGGACTGATTCGATGACCGCCATTTCTTTTTTGCCGCCATCGGAAGCATAGATATAGTTACGCTGATACTCCGGCTGAATAGTGAGTTGGCCAGATAAACCGAATAGCCCTTTGCCCTCAAGTTCGTTATAGACGAACCCATCGCAAATATCTTTGACAGTTATGTTGGTTTTTAAATCTGTCTTCATATTATTTCCTCTTATGTCTTATAAAAATTCTTTTATAGGTCATTTTTGCAACGTTATTTTCGTAGATACCGGCTGTTGGATTCCCTTCTTTATATGCTCCTGTGCCGCCCGCTTTATAATAATCATCAACAAATTTTTTTGTTAAACCTGGAGTTTTTTTGACTTTATCATCAACAAGCCCGTTATCGCTTGTTCCTAAAATCTCAAACTGATCGGGATTATATTTATCCAAAAAACTAATAGGCACGCCCATAACTCCGTCATAGTCGCTCGGGATGGCGTCAGTAAACGGAACATCTATGGCATCGTAATTATCGTATTTGACATACTTTCTTTTGTCTTTAACTTCTTTGTGTTTGCTGTATTTCAAATTTTCTTTCATTGTCATTAGCGGCAATGGTTGATGGCGACGTCCGTGGTCGAGGTTGGTGAACCAACGGACTCCTTTTATGCGTAAAAATTTTCTTCCTTCATCGTCCACTCTCCATCCAGCTGCA
>JBAZLV010000025.1:0-33253 GCA_041650055.1 Nitrospirota bacterium
TTATCGGAAGCGGATATCAAATGTTATGCATCGTAAACCCTGAAGCAACTCTGTTGGACGAAACGGAAGGTTTCTGGGCGGATATGATTTCCACTCATCCCCCGATCAGGAAACGAATTGAAATATTGCTTTGCATGGCACACACGGATTTTTCAACTTTAAACGGTTCACGAAAGAGTGAGCGCTCGAAATCCGACTCTTTAATTTCAGCTTGTTATGCACTTGATCCCCGGCATCAATGGCAGGGACCTTTTGCTCTTTCGGAACTTGCTGCATTGCCGTGGTTGTCTCCGCTCACCTGGGTAAGAATGAATAGCGATCAACCTATTGCGCGAGCATGGGAAAATCCATTCATTAATCAAATTTTCATCGCAAAACTTTCGCAAAAACAGACCGTAACCGGATGTAACTGCCCTGCCTGCCACTTGCCTCTTATGCAGGAATCATATAAAGGAACTCAAATCAGGCAATGCCGTTTTTGTGCGGGAGTTCTTGTTGATACCGATAAAATTCCCCGGATACTTGCAAGAACAACTGTTGATGAGCCATGCATGGCACGCATGCACTCTTTGGCAAAAACAGTAATGCATGAAAACCAGCTTGCTCAAACCCGTCAAAAACTGACAAGACCGGTAAAAAACTCCATTCTGCTTGTTCTCTGTCCCCAATGCGGTAATCCAATGTATCGCGGTTTCTACAGTGGCGTTTATTTAATTGAGATTGATCGGTGCAGCATGTGCGGAATCACGTGGTTCGATCAGGATGAACTGATGATGTTGCAATCGCTTATTGAAATAAAGAGAGATAACGAAAAAATTCTTCAATAGACTACGGCTATGGGAACCTGTATCCCCGATGGAACATTTCGGGGACGACAAAGTAAAGTCAGTCATTCCCGAAGATTCAATCGGGAATCCGGTTTTCAACTAAAAGGGTATCAAAACCGTTAATTTATTCATAATAAGCAATATCCCCATAAAAATCATGATACTGCCGCTCGTTAAACGTATGGCCTTCGCATATTTACTAAATGTTTTGAATGATGTAAGAAAGAGATTCATCATAATTCCCGAAATCAAAAAGGGAATCCCTAATCCAAGAGAATAGAACGACAGCAGCGCCATTCCTGTTTCCACAGTCTCTGTTTCCATTGCCAGGGCAAGCACCGATCCCAAAAAAGGCCCTGTGCAGGGAGTCCATCCTGCGCCAAAAATAATACCGATAATAATGGTTCCCAAATAGCCTGTGGGTTTTTTCTGAAGATGCAACCGCATTTCTTTTTGCAAAAAAGAAAGAGGTAAAATATTCATAACCAGGATTCCCATAAGAATAATAAGAACCCCTCCCACAATCCGGATCGCATCGAGATATTGAAATAAAAGACTGCCTGCTGTACTTGCCGTTGCTCCAAGAAGAACAAAAATGAAAGAGAATCCGCCAATAAAACAAAGAGAGTGCAGAATTACAATATTCCTGTTTTGTTTCCTGGACTGCGAATCTTTCAGATGATCATAGCTTATTCCGGTAATATAGGAAAGATAGGATGGAATAAGAGGAAGAATACAGGGAGATAAAAAGGACGCTATTCCCATAAAAATGGAAAAGAAAGCCGTAGGAATTGTCAGATCAAGCACTTCCATTATTTGGCATGATACAAAGCACAGGGACGATAGTCAAGAACAGATTTTTAGGAAACTATTCATCCAATCAACATCTTTTCCGTTGACAATAATTTATAATTTCATTAACGTACAAACAATCAGGAGGAATCATGTATATAGATATGCCCTTTCGACATTTTATGGACAAACTCGCGAGTAGTTCTCCGGAACCAGGCGGGGGAAGCGTTGCTGCAGTTGCAGGAGCGCTTGGCGCTGCGCTTGTCAGCATGGTTGCGAACCTTACCCTGGGTAAAAAAAAATATATGGATGTTCAAGCGCAAATTGAGTCCTTGCTGGCAGCGTCGGAAAAACTGCGAGAAATCATGCAGGAACTTGTAGAAAAAGATACCGAAGCATTCAGTGCAGTATCCGCCGTGTATAAAATGCCAAACAGCACTCCCGAGGAGAAAACAACTCGATTAGAGTCAATGCAAAAAGCGCTAAAAAAAGCAGCTCAGGTCCCTTTTGAAGTATGTGAACGCTCTCTTGATATTGCGAAACTTTCAAAACAGGCAGCCGATATCGGGAATACGGCTGTAGTAAGTGACGCGGGGACGGCGGTTCTTATAGCTCATGCATGCGCTGAAAGTGCTGCATTAAATGTACGGGTCAATCTCAAAAACATTCAGGATGAATATTTTAATAATAGGATCGAGGAACGTGTACAAAAAATCCTCGTTCAAATTGAAGAGTTAAAAAAGAACGTCCTGGAAACAACGTATAAAAAAATGTAATTTAATGGAGTCGCTATGTCTGCAAACCTTTTAACCGGAAAAGAAGTAGCACAAAAAATTGAATCGGAAATACGAGAGAGCATCGTCATGCTCGGGGAAAAAGGAGTTACCCCTTCCTTAACCATTGTAGGTGTTGGCAATGCACCAGACGCCATTACCTATGCTAACAGAATAAAAAAAGCTGCTGATAAACTTTCCATAGCATGTACCATTGAATTTCTTCCAGATACAACAAGTCAGAATGAATTCATTGCGATTCTTAAAGAGAAAAGCAGCAATAAAAAAATACACGGAATTATCGTACTGCGGCCACTCCCAACACATATTAAAGAAGAAACACTAAAATACCTTATTGATCCGGGAAAAGATATTGATTGTTTTAATCCCATCAATGCAGGGAAAATTTTCGAAGGAGATCTTTCAGGATTTGCTCCGGCAACAGCAGAGGCAGTAATGGAAATACTTCATTTTTATAATATTCCGATAAGTGGCAGGGAAACAGTGGTTATAGGTCGATCTATGATTGTAGGTAAGCCCCTATCGATGCTTCTTCTGAAAGAAAATGCCACCATTACAATATGCCATTCAAAAACTGAATCCCTTCCTGCCGTATGTAAACGAGCCGATATTCTTGTTGCTGCAATCGGTAAAAGTAAGATGGTAACCAAGGATTATATTAAAGACAATGCAACCGTAATAGACGTGGGAATCAATGTAGATGGAGATTCATTAACCGGAGATGTAAATTTTGAACAGGTAAAAGACGTTGCAGGAGCGATCACGCCGGTACCCGGCGGAGTTGGCGTAGTGACTACAAAAATACTGCTCAAGCATGTGGTCAAGGCAGCGATGATGAACAAAGATTCCTTCACTGCTAAAGCATAAAAATTTTTACCGCAGAGTACGCAAAGGGGAGAGAAAAAAGATAGAAATGGATATAAATCAGCTCAGCAGTAAAATAATCAAAGCCGCTATGAATGTCCATTCGACTTTGGGACCTGGGTTGCTTGAAAGCGCTTACGAAGCCTGTTTATTGCACGAACTTCGGAAACTCGATTTGAAGGCTCTTTCCCAGGTTCCCCTGCCGGTTTTTTATGATGGCTTGAAAATCGACGCGGGTTATAGAATCGATTTGTTGATAGAAGAATCTATAATAGTCGAATTAAAGGCAGTTGAAAAAGTATTGCCGATCCATGAAGCACAAATTCTTTCCTATTTAAAACTAAGCAGGAAAACTGTAGGGCTTTTGATTAACTTTAATGTAGTGCATTTAAAAAATGGAATCAAAAGAATAGTGAATGGGTATTAATCAGCATCGTAAAATCTTCTGCTGCTATTTTTTTCACCCAACCAATCCTTCGCCTTTCCTCTCTTTATCCCCTCCGCGTCCCCAGCGGTAAAACGTCCTTCGGGTTTTTCCCTTTTACCAGAAATTCAGCTTTCCTCTCCATTCATCCTCTGCGGTAAAATCCACCATAAAAAAACCCCGGAAGATCGCTCCTCCGGGGTTTTACACTACTTTGTATCAGCACATCAAATGTGCTTTTAGCTTAGAACTTGAAGCTGAGCACGCTCTGCAAACCAGTTGCATCGCTGACACCTTTGCCAGCTGCCGTCTTGTAAGCATTACCCGGCATCATGTAGCCAAGCTTGATGTCCCATGACAAATTGGGATAGATCTGCCATTTTCCATACAGATCGAGTTCCTGACCAAGTTCTTTTGATTTCCCTGGGCCGTTATTAACGTTCGTTGCTCTGGTGGCCTGGAAATACCACAAATCAGCCTTTACCAATATGCTCTTCGAAACCTGGGAAGCTACACCAATATTCAAAGCTGTTGTACCGGCAAGACCGGTATAAAGCTGCTTCGTCGGTCCCTGGAGTTTGTAATCATAAATCAACGCTGTAAACTGTGACTGCTCTAACAGGGTAATAAACGTATTATTTCTTGAACCGCTGCCTGCATTGTCGCCACTGCCGCGACCCACCAATGCATTAATAGTGACTGGGCCAACTGGCACGCTTGCCTGTACTACAACCAGATTGCCGTCAAAATTGACATCGCCATTCGTTGTTTGGGCTTTTCCATCCTGGATATCAGCTTCTACTTTCAGATTTACTGCGCCAATTTTTCCATTCATATACAGGCCAAGGTTAGCCAGTTTGAATTGCGAGGCAGTACCGGTAACAAGACTGGTGCCGGCAAGCTGAGTTACTTTTGCCGTATCTATCAATCCGGACCTTCCCGCGATAATGAGACCACCACGATCATTTAAGTAAGACAGGTTGGCGCCTACTTTAATCTTGTCAGTTGCCTTAACCGTGGCATCGAGACCATAGATATTGATATCAGTGCCTGCATTACCTCTGTTGCCTTCAAATGCCATGATATCGAAAAGTGTTATCGTGGCAGGGCCTGCATTTACATACGCTACCAATGCATCTGAACCGTCATACGTTGACATAAGGAACCAACCATTGCTGAGTGACAGGAACTGATGACCAAGCTTCATTCCAACCGGTGTTCCGGGAATCAGGAAATCAACCCATGCTTCACGTATTGCAAGGCCAGTGTTCTGCTGATCTGTTGAATTACCACCAATTTGGTTCGATGAACCTGACTGGCTTGTATAGTTCCCCTGGTTAGCTTCAAAACGTCCAAAGTCATCCCATTCATTCTTGATTGCAACTTTACCCTTGAAGCCATCACCCTTCACATTGACAAAAAGCTGTACTCTCTCCTGGGTAAGTCTTCTGTGGCTGCCATCTCTGCTTTTGTCGAAGAGTGTCCCTAATCCACCACCGTAACCACTATTCTGAAAATCACGGAACCGGATGTCGATCTGACCGCCCATGGTCACATCGACGGCAAAAGCTGCTGAACTAACGCAGACCATTGCCACTACTATTGCTGCTACCAGAAACTTCTTCATCGTTTTTCCTCCCTTGCATAGATTTTGTTCCGAAAATCCGGAACACTAAGTAACTCTTTTATGAAGCAATCAAATTTAGATACTCAAAGATTTACAGAAATGCCAACTCATCCCCCCTTTCATTTATAAAATGGAAAAAAACAAATGATAAAAAAAGAGTAGAAATGAAATGCACAGAAGAACTCGTGGCGCAAGAAAGCACTCGAGTAGGACGCAACAATAATTCATAATATGTAGATCTGATAGTGGGTCCCATAAGCTCTATTGTTGAATCCCAAGTGTTGCAAACTGCAAGCTACGGTTTCACTACTGCTACAAAAAAATATGCTGCTTTTTGGAATTTTTTTGGGGAAGCGTAACGCGACTATATCAAAGTTGCATAATCAAGTCAAGCCTTTTTTATTACTTAAAAACAAGCTTTTTTGTCAAAAATTCAGCAAAAAAACTGATTTCAGAATTAGAATTTATAACCAATTGATAATGCAACAGCATGCACGTATGACTTATATGCGCCATTTAAAGAATTGGGATTCGTTGTTGCAACATCCGCTCCACTGTCATGTATGTTTCTCGTGGCAAACATCAAATAGAGATAGGCAGCATCAATCGTAAAATTCCCCAGGGTATAACCGGTACCCAGGGATAGACCGTAACGATCTGAATCCGGAACACGGGTCTCAAAATAATGATCTGAAACAGGGTTTTGATCATAAAGAAATCCTGCGCGCAGCTTCCAACGATCCGTTAATGTATATTGGCCTCCAACACGGACATTCCAAACGTCATTCCATTGTTTTTCAATCAATATATTATTGAATGCTGCATTTCCTGACTTTACGAGAAGCTTGTCATAGGTAGACCACCATGTGTAACCAATATCCGCATTCAAAGTAAGTTTCTCGCTTGCTTTTAACGAAACTCCCCATTGCAATAAATCGGGCAGTGTAATAGATGTAGTTGCAGAAGCTTCCGCAACTCCAGAGAGCTTTGCCATACCATTTAAATGCACTTTCATGCTGCGTCTGTAAGAAACTCCTGTGCTTAGCTTATCAGATATTTTATAAAAACCAGCCACATTCCATCCCCATCCATCTCCGGATCCATCAAGACCAAACGATGTTCCGGTTGCTGGATACATATTCGATAATTTAGCCGCCATGTAAACATAGGCAACACCTGCTGCAACTGAGAATCTATTGTTCACATTATAGGCAACGACCGGATTAAATTCTGTGGTGAGAATTTTTGAAAGCATTGCGACTTCACGGGTTTTGTTATTGGTATGCCAATCAGTGGCCATACCAAATGGATTATTGATTCCAAAACCAAGAGACAAGCGATCGTTTAATTTATGCGTAGCATAAAAATATGCAGGAGAATGAATAGCACGGGAAGCAACATCAGTAGTTCCATCGGTGTTTTCATGAGAAAAATACGGTGCAAGAAAAACAACTCCCCCCATAAATCGGGTTCCATTCAGTTGCGTAAGAGCTGCTGGATTGTACCATACCGCTGAGGCATCATCTGCCTGGGCCGTAAATGCGCTTGCCATACCCATGGCTGAAGCGCTTTGCTCTGCAAGCCCGAACCCTGCAGCTGTTGCCTGGGATGAAGTAAAAAGAAATACCATCGCACAGAAGGCAAAAAGGAATGTTTGTTTTCTCATATCTCCCCCCATTCACATGAGACTGAGTATAGATGCGTGCAGTATAGAGATAAATATATGGCAGGTCAAATGGAAAGATAAATGAAGCGATTCAATACATTTGAGAATCTTATAATGTATTGTAACAGAATTTTATTTGCAAATGCACCTTACGCGTATAGAGACTTGTCAAGAACGAAAAGCTTTTTATGGACTAATGAGGTATAATGAGCCTTCAAAAACCTATAAGGGACCACACATGCCCAAATTTTCAGCAATTCTTTTTGATCTGGATGGAACCCTGGCAAATCCCAAAGAAGGGATTACGAAATGCATTCAGTTTGCCTTGACACAGCTCGACATTCAGCCCCCTGAAGCTGACAAGCTGGTCTGGTGTATCGGGCCACCGCTTCGGGAATCGTTTTCCCGCCTATTGAACACAATAGATGAAAAAAAGGTCGAACAGGCCTTGCTCGAATATCGCAGACGATACACGGAAATCGGCATGTATGAGAACGAACTGTATCCGGATATTATTCCTATTCTTGAAAATATTCAAAGTGCGGAATACGATATTTTTCTGGCCACATCGAAACCTCGAATGTATGCCAAAAAAATTCTTGAGCACTTTCATATAAGCCGTTTTTTCACTGGAATCCATGGAAGCGAACTGAACGGCCATCTGACTGACAAACAGGAACTCATTGCCCATATTCTTGATTGTGAAAAGATTAACTGCAAAGCTGCTCTTATGGTGGGTGATCGATCACATGACATTGTGGGCGGGAAAAAGAATGGCCTCATGACTGCTGCTGTCACGTATGGTTATGGAAGCCTCGAAGAGATCACGAAGGCGATGCCTGACATGATTCTGAATACGCCCAAAGATCTTGAAACTTTTCTTCTTCCTTAAGATTCATCGATTAACAATAACAATGAAACAGATTATTTCAGCAAGCAGGCGCACCGATATTCCTGCATATTATTCTGAATGGCTCATCAGGAGGCTCAAAGCCGGTTTTGTCATGGTCCAGCAGCCATTCTCGCAAAAATATTTTCCTGTTTCTTTGCAACCGGAAACCGTAGGCGCAATTGTGCTCTGGTCAAAAAATTATTCGCCGTTGCTCCCCAGACTTGAATTAATCGAACAAACAACGAAAAACTTCTTTTTTCATTTCACCATTACCGGGCATGCGGAGCTGGAATCCAACGCACCTGATTACACGGATGCAGTAAAGGATTTTATCTTTATCTCAAAGCGGTATTCTCCGAAGCAGCTGGTCTGGAGGTTTGATCCGATCTGTATAACGGACAAACTTTCCTTCGAACTGCATGAAGAACGTTTCCTGAATTGCGCACGTCTCTTAAAAGGACATGCCACACGCTGTTTTGTCAGCTTTGTACATCCCTACAAAAAAGTCATTACGAATATCAAACAGGATACCAATCATGCATTGGCTCGATTAACCGATACGGTAAAAAAAGACTTTGCTCGGAAACTAGCATCCCATGCTCAGCGCTATGGAATCAGGATGCATGCCTGCTGTAATGACTTTCTCGTTTCTGACACGATTGGAAAGGCAAGCTGTATAAACGGTCATTCTCTTTCAGAACTCTTTCATACTCCGTTTTCGAAACAAGCAGCTTCCCTGAGAAAAGAATGTGCCTGCACGAAAAGCATTGATATCGGTGAATACAACACCTGTCCTCAGGGATGCGTTTATTGTTATGCCACCATTGACAAAAAGCAGGCAATGACGGTTCATCAGCGGCATAACCCTGATTGGAATTCACTTGGCGGAGATATCCCGGAAACAGAATTAACGATGCAGAAAAAACAGGCATCATTTCCGTATTAATATAAACGCAAAAATTTGTTACACTGTCATTGCGAGCGACCGCAGGGAGCGTGGCAATCTCGCTGTTCACGTTGTTAAAAATGGATTGCTTCGTCGTTAACCTCCTTGCAATGACACAATATTAAATGCATGTATTAGGCAGATATAGGTCGCAATAGCACCATCTTCTTGATAAAATCATTCGGGGAAGACACTGATAACTGTTGACAGAAATTTCAGAAAACTTTACAGTATTCTTCGTAATCCAGTGATAAAGAAGACAATGAGGTAGGCATGATAAGAATTTGTTCAGTTTGTATGATGCTTGTTTTTCTATTTTCCTGTGGAAAAACCCTTCCTGTTACCAAACCGGCTGACGCGCTTTCCCGTATTTCATGGTGGAGGGCGGAAAAGCCAACTGATGATCTCGTATTCAAGGATATGGCTGCTGCAGTACGAAGAAGCCTTGAATATTATGAAACCCTGCCGCCGGAAACCGTGTTTTTCTTTGGCCCTGAAAAAATCTCCTCTTTTGATCTTATAATGACGCTTCGTAATTTTCTTTTGATTATAGAAAACGATTCTCTTCCGTATCAGCAAAAAATCGATCTCATAAAAAAAAGCTTTACAGCATATCGGGTCGCAGGATCGAATGGCCGGGGAAAAATGCTGGTTACCGGATACTACGAGCCCGTCATATCCTGCAGAAACATGCCGGATGCCACATTCAAATACCCATTGTATAAAAGGCCGAATGATATCATTGAAGTGGATCTGTCTCTTTTTGGAATCGATGCCCCGAGAAACAAAATTCTCGGGCGGATGGAGAATAAAAAAGTAGTTCCCTATTATTCACGAGAAGAAATCGATCAAAAAAGGATGCTTGCTGAAAAGAAACTCGAAATTCTCTGGTGTTCGGATCTTATGGATATTCATGTGCTGCAGGTACAGGGCTCCGGCAAGGCGGACCTCGGAGACGGCAGAATCGTAAGCGTCCTGTATAATGGCCAAAATGGCAGACAATACCGGAGTATCGGGAAATATCTTCTTGAAGAAGGAATCATCCCAAAGGAAGCCATGTCTCTTCAGGCAATCAGAGACTATGTCAAAAACAATCCGGATAAACTCATCGATGTATTGAATAAGAACCCAAGTTATGTTTTTTTCCGGCTTGATGACGGTCCTTCACTCGGCTCGCTCAGCGTTCCCTTGACACCCGGCAGATCCATTGCAACGGACAACAGGCTGCTTCCCAAAGGAGCACTCGGTTTTTTGGTTTCATACAAACCGGTTATTGAAAACGGCAGCATAAAATCATGGGAACCATTTACCCGTTTCGTGATGAACCAGGATACCGGCGGCGCAATCAAAGGGCCGGGCAGGGTTGATCTTTTCTGGGGACAGGGACAGGAAGCAGAATTAAGCGCCGGACACCTCCAGCATGAGGGAGAACTTTATTTTCTTCTCTGGAAAAAGGACTAGCCTTATCTGATCAGTCCTTTCGTCAGATAGAGGCCGAACAGGAGGCAACTCCAGGCAATTGCTGTTAATGAAGAAGCAACCTTGTTCAATTGAAAATCATCCATTCTCCGGAATAAAAAAGAAATGAAAAAGGCTGTCATTGCAAAAACCAGCACCCATGTTTCGAGCATGGTGGTACTCCTTCTCGTAGTTGTTTTTATATAATCAAAGTATAGCACCTTGAAATCGTACCTGGTGTACCGCATTTTTAGATCATGGCCACTCTGATGCATAATCCTCGATGAAAGGCAATTCATGTCAACAGAAACACGAGAACGCCGCATACATGATATGTTTACCATTGTTGCTCCGTATATTGATTTTTTTACCCGTAGTTTCAGCCTGGGACTTGATCATTATTGGAGGAAAAGAGCGGTTTCCTTGTCAGGAATCAAGGAAGGCGACAGGGTGCTGGATCTGTGCTCGGGAACCGGAGAACTGGCTTTTATTCTTGCTGATCAGGTAGGAAAAACCGGATTGGTGACGGGAATAGATTTTTGCGATAACATGATCACCTTTGCAAAAAAGAAGAAAAGCGATGAATATTTAAATATAACATTTTTATCCGGTGATGCAAAAAATGTCCCTTTCCCGGACAACAGTTTTGATGCTGTAACCGTTGCCTTTGGAATGAGAAATATTCCTAATACACTTTCTGCTCTTCAAGAAATACAACGGGTGCTGAGACCAGGCGGGAAATTTATGTGTCTTGAACTTACCCAGCCAGAAAACCCCTGGTTTCTGAAAATCTACCGCTGGTATGTGTTTAAAATCATGCCGTTCATCAGCAGGCTGATAATGAAAACGGCTGCGCCATTTCAATATCTTCCCCGCTCTATTCAGGAATTTTATCAGCCGGAGACATTTAAGGACATTATTTCTTCAAACGGTTTTTCCAACATAACGGTAAGATCAATAACCCTTGGAGTCGCTACGGTTTATAAGGCAGAGAAAACATAATGGAATGTATTTCCAAACATTATTTAATCTGCATTCCTCTATCCCGTTGTCTTGCTACTCTTTTCTCTTTATCAAAGGAAATTGTATTCTCAATTCCTTCATCTTTTTTCTGAGCGTATTGCGATTGATTCCCAGAAGATTTGCCGCCCGAACCTGGTTACCTTCTGTTTTTTTTAAAACAAGGGAAAGAAGCGGTTTTTCTACCTTCTGAACCACGAGGGAATAGATATCGCCGGAATCAAGACCGCCCATCCGGTCGACCAGATCGGCGATCTTTTCTTCAAGAAAATTTTCAAATGACAGGGGAATCCCCTCTTTCGGCTTAAAAATCTGCGGAGGAAGCGTGTCCGGAGAAATTGTATGCCCTGCTGAAAGAATCACTGCACGCTGGATAGCGTTTTCAAGTTCCCGCACATTCCCCGGCCAGTCGTAACTCCTGAGAATTTTTTCGGTTTCCAACGTAAGCTCATGATTCCTGCCCTGCCCGGACTGATATCGGCGCATAAAATATTCGGCAAGCGGAACAATGTCGTCCTTACGCTTCCTGAGCGGCGGTACTGATATCTGAATCACATTCAATCGATAGAAAAGATCCTCACGAAATTTTTTTTCACGCACTGCCTTTTCCAGATTTTGATGCGTTGCAGCAATAACCCGGACATCGGTTTTAATCGGCTCGACACTTCCGACGCGTTCGAATTCATGCTCCTGCAGCACTCGCAAAAGTTTTGCCTGAAGCTGCGAACTCATGTCCCCGATCTCATCCAGAAACAAGGTGCCGCCTGCGGCTGCCTCAAATTTTCCGATCTTTCGTGCTATCGCTCCGGTAAATGCTCCTTTCTCATGCCCAAAAAGCTCGCTTTCCAAAAGCTCCGAAGGAATCGCGGCTGAATTCACTGCAATGAAGGGATGTCCTGACCGTTTGCTGTGATAATGAATGGCACGGGATACAAGCTCCTTGCCAGTGCCGCTTTCTCCTTGAATCAAAACCGTTGCATCAGTTTCTGCAACCTTTCCAATGGTTTTGTAGAGCTCCTGCATGAGCGGTGTGTTTCCGATCAATTCTCCTTCATATTTCTCCCGAACTTCCGACCGCAAGGTGGTTACTTCCATAGAAAGCCGCCGGACATCGAGCGCCTTCCTGGCAAGAATGGTCACTTCATCGAGATCAAACGGCTTGGTGATATATTCAAATGCTCCCTGACGCATAGCTTCAATGGCGTTTTGCATGGTTGCCTGGGCAGTCATAATAATGACTTCCGGAGAATTATCCTGCTTCTTTATTTCTCGGAGCGCCTCCAGTCCGGTCATACCAGGCATCCTGATATCCATAAGGACAACTGCAATATCGCCTTCCTTGATTCGTTCAAGCGCCTGAGCAGCATCCGTTGCAAATGCCAGCTCGATTGATTCCTTCTCGAGAGCCTTCTGCAGCACCCAGCGGACGCTTTCGTCATCGTCGACAATCAGTACTTTTTCATAGGGCATGGCTGATCTCTTTCTCTTTTATATGCTTGATCCCGCATGAATCGCTGGTACATGTTACCAACTACTCTGCAAGCGGTAAATAAACCCTGAATGTTGTCCCTTTTCTTTCACAACTTTCCACGTTTATTATGCCGAGATGCTCCTGAATGATCTGGTAAGAAAGCGCCAGACCAAGCCCGACTCCACGGTCCTTGGTCGTAAAGAACGGTGTAAAAATATTCTGTAAATTTTTTTCTTCAATTCCCATTCCCTCATCAATGACCTTGACGACCATCAACCGCTGTTTCTTGCTGTTTGTGTGAACGCTTGAAAAAAGATCGGACATCCTGGTTACGATGCTCAGTTTCCCGCCGGAAGGCATGGCATCGATGGCATTCATGATAAGATTTAAAAACACCTGAACAAGCTGATCGTAATTTCCATTGACCTCAGGCAGGCTTGGATCATACTGGCGAGAAAGTACGATCCTGTTTTTTCGCAGCAATTCCTCCTGGAATACCAATGCACGATCAAGGATGCCATGGATATTCAACGGCTGGATTTCGTGCTGTTTTATGCGCGTGAAATCCAGCATCCCTTCAAGCACGGCATTCAACCGGTCAGCCTCCTTCACAATGACATCAAGATACTCTCCAAAATTTTTATGCGGAGAAACGCCGGCATAAATCTCAGATTTCATGAGCTGGGCTGCTCCGCGGATACCGACAAGCGGGTTTTTAATTTCATGAGCGATTCCTGTTGCGATCATTCCTATGGCAGCCAGCCTGTCTGATCTTCGAATCCGTTCCTTGAGGTCCTGCATGGATGCCTGGTTGCGAATGGAAAGAATAACACTGGCCGGCTTTCCTTCATGATCTGTAACAAGACTCGTCGTAATCCCAGCCGCAATTGACGGTCTGTTTTTCAGTGTCAGGAGAGCTTCATCGTCCGAATAGGACCTTCCGGTTGAAACTGTTTTTTCAATGTGCTGCAGAAGAGCCCTATTCGCCGGAAAAAGATCGCGGAGCATTTTCCCGGTTGCATCATGTGCGGGAATGCCGGTCATTTCCTCGATTGCCCTGTTCCATACCAGCACCTGGCCAGCCAAATCCAGAACAACAACACCGTCAACAATACCGTCCAGGATGTCCCGGGTGAGGTCCTGAAAGTGAACATATTCTGCTTTCATGCATGATTGATAGCATAATATATTTGATGATTCAAGATAATTTATGGTATAGTCTCGGCACCGCAATGAAGCCTGCCTCGTAAAGGATACGTGAATCATGCTGAATCCGCGCCTTTTTCTTGTTGCAGTCATCTGGGGTATAAACTTTCCTGTGGTCAAATTCGCACTTGCAGATTTTTATCCACTCAGTTTCACATTGGTGCGATTTATCCTAGCTGCGCTCTTTCTTATTGCAGTCATGCTCCTTCAACGAGAATCATTCTTCATAGCTCCAGCAGACCGGACGGCTGTTTTAAAACTCGGCTTTGTGGGAATCACGGTTTACAATCTTTTCTTCATGTACGGGCTCAATTATACGACCGCATCAAATTCGGCGCTTATTATTGCGCTTTCCCCGCTCTTTGCTGTGCTGATCCAAAGGAGATCCGGTAGTGAACGGCTTAGCCTTCGAAGTTTACTCGGATTTCTCATCGCATTCGCAGGCGTACTCTTAATTATCAAAAGCCATTCTGGCGCATTTCAGTATTCATCGCGTGAATTCTGGGGAGACATGCTCACGCTCATTGCCTCAATTGCATGGGCGCTGTATACGGTACAGGCGGTGCCGCTTCTCCAAAAATATTCCCCGATCAAGGTTACTGCCTACAGCATGACTGCTGGAAGTGTTCTGCTTCTGCCATTTGCCTTCTCTGAAATGAACATGCAGGCCTGGCAAACAATCTCCGCTTGTTCATGGTACGCGCTCCTGTTTGCATCCATTATTTCAGGAGGAGTCGCTTTTACCCTCTGGTACCAGGGCGTCAAACAGATCGGAGTTGCTCGGACCGTTGTGTATCATTATGTCATGCCCTGCGCCGCTGTTGCCGTTGCCGTGCTTTTTCTCGGGGAACAGATTACCATGATGAAACTGGCGGGCGGAATCGCGGTTCTTCTTGGGATTCTTCTTGTTCAAAAAAATCAAAAATAGCAGTATCGCTATTTTTCAAACGGCATAATCATCCCATCTTTCGTACTTTTTTTGCTATACTATAAAAAATTAAATTATTCGAGTACGGGAGGAACTATGCCATACGCTTCAAAAGAATACGCACAATTGATTGGAATGACCGGTTTCAGTGAGACACTGCTTAAAAATCATTTTACTCTCTATCAGGGTTATGTAACCAACACAAACAAGCTGCTTGATCTTCTTGATCAAATGGCCAGGGATGGAAAATCAGCAAACCCGGAATTTGCGGAGTTAAAGCGGAGGATCGGGTGGGAATTCAACGGAATGCGGCTTCATGAATACTATTTTGAAAACCTGGGTGGAAACGGCACCCTTGACAAGAATGGCAGACTTGCCAAAATGCTTTCAGAACAGTTCGGGAGTTTCGAGGCCTGGGAAAAGGATTTTCGTGCAACCGGCGCAATGCGCGGCATTGGCTGGACCGTGCTGTATTGGGATCCCCTTGGCAAACGATGCATTAATTTTTGGATAAATGAACATGATGTTTCGCATCCTGCGGGTTGCAGGCCGATTCTCATCATGGATGTTTTTGAACATGCGTTCATGATCGATTACGGATTGAAACGTGCGGATTACATTGAATCCTTTTTCAAAAATATTCGATGGAATGTGTGTGAATCGAGGTTGGAATCATAGTAGATCAATACAGTAATTTCAAAGGCCGATATTCAAAATATCGGCCTTTTTTTATCAGACTCGTACGCCGACCGCCATTTCCTTCTGTTGAAGGGATCGAATCTTGTCCCGAAGTTGTGCCGCGGTTTCAAAATCCAGTTCTTTTGCAGCGGCTCGCATCTGTTTTTCAAGTGAACTGATTAAGGCCGGAATATTTACCGTTGAAATATATTCACCGGCGTCTTCTGCAGCAATCGGGACGGTGAAATAATCCTGTTCATACACTGTCCGAAGAGTGGCCTGGATACTTTTTTGGATGGATTGCGGTGTAATGTTGTATTCCTTATTGTACGTTTCCTGCACCGTACGCCGCCGGTTTGTTTCGGCAATCGCAGCCCGCATGGATTCCGTCATTGTATCGGCATATAAGATAACCTCGCCGTTGATATGCCGCGCGGCACGTCCCATGGTCTGGATCAAGGAACGTGCTGACCGCAGAAAGCCTTCCTTGTCAGCATCCAGAATCGCAACAAGTGAAACCTCGGGAATATCAAGCCCTTCTCTCAGCAGGTTGATCCCGATAAGCACATCATACTTGCCCAACCGGAGATCACGGATAATATCCACCCGCTCCAGCGTGTCGATATCTGAATGCAAATAAGCAACTTTTACATTTAGCTGTTTATAATGCTCGGTCAGATCCTCCGCCATCCGCTTGGTTAACGTGGTAACCAGAACACGCTCTTTTTTTTCGGCATGCTTTCTGATCTCGTTCAACAAATCATCCACCTGACCGCTCACCTGCCTGATACTGATCGTAGGATCCGTCAGCCCGGTCGGACGGATCACCTGTTCGATAACCCTGCCCTTGCTTTTCTCGATCTCAAAATCTGCAGGAGTCGCGGAAACATACACGGTCTGATTGATTCGTTCTTCAAATTCGTGAAAATTCAAAGGACGGTTGTCGAGTGCGGACGGAAGCCGGAATCCGTAATCAACAAGCGTGGATTTTCTCGCCCGGTCTCCGTTGTACATGCCGCCGATCTGCGGAACGGTGGCATGCGATTCATCGATAAAAAGAAGATATTCCTTCGGAAAGTAATCAAGAAGCGTAGGCGGTGGTTCACCCGGAGCACGACCGGAAAGATGCCGTGAATAATTTTCAATCCCATGGCAGTATCCCATTTCCTGGATCATTTCGAGATCGAACAGGGTACGCTGCTCGATTCGTTGTGCTTCAATAAGCTTGTTTGCTCTTCGAAAATACTGGATCCGCTCGCGCAGTTCATCATGAATCCCGTCAACGGCAGACTTCATCCTCGAATCGGGAATCACGTAATGGCTGCCCGGATAAATCGCAATTTTTTGAAGCTTTCGAATCGAAGTCCCAAGCAGGGGATCGAATTCGGAAATTGACTCAATTTCATCACCGAATAACTCGATACGGATTGCCGTCGTTTCATAGGATGCGGGGAAAATTTCAACCACATCGCCGCGAACTCGGAATGTTCCACGCTGAAAATCGAAATCATTCCGGGAATACTGAATATCAACCAGTTTTCGAAGAATAGCATTTCGTTCTATTCGCTGGCCTTGTTCAAGAAAAAGGAGCATGCCGTGATATGCTTCAGGTGATCCAAGTCCGTAAATGCAAGAAACAGAGGCCACAATAATTACGTCGTTTCGCTCAAACAACGCAGTGGTTGCTGCATGCCGCATGCGATCAATCTGTTCATTAATGGATGAATCTTTGTCAATATACGTATCCGTGGTCGGGAGATATGCTTCCGGCTGGTAATAATCATAGTAAGAAACAAAATATTCAACCGCATTCTCGGGAAACAACTGCTTGAATTCATTATACAATTGGGCAGCAAGCGTCTTATTGTGTGCGATTACGAGAGTCGGTTTCTGAATACGCTCGATCACATTCGCCATGGTAAATGTTTTTCCCGATCCCGTAACCCCAAGCAATACTTGATGGTTAAGACCTTTGAGAAGTCCCTCCGTCAGATCGTCAATTGCCTGCGGTTGGTCACCGGTCGGGGTGTAGTCAGAAATAATATGAAACGTCGGCATGTTGGTAATAGTACCCCAGAAACAATCAGAGGTCAAATAAGCCTTTGAGTGAGCACTCATAATTATAAACAGAAACGAAACCGATGTGTATTCTTGCTTGCAAAAACAGGTGACGGGGATTTATAATACTTCCGATTTTTGGTTTGAAAGGCTGGCTAGCATGAAAACAGTTGCTCTTATCTCAGGCGGATTGGATAGTATACTTGCTGCAAAAGTAATTATGGAACAGGGTTTCGATGTAATCGGGCTGTATTGTTCTTCTCCTTTTTTTAAAAGTTATGGAAACGAATTGCAAACAGATGCGGCACGCACTTCTCAGGCACTTGGAATTGATCTTCGCATTTTCGACATGGGACAGGACTATATCGATCTGGTCCGGCATCCGGTGCATGGATATGGGAAAAATGTCAATCCGTGCATTGACTGTAAAATTTTTATGTTCAAAAAAGCAAAGGAACTCCTGCAGGAGGAAGGAGCTGACTTTATCGTAACCGGCGAAGTATTGGGACAACGACCGATGTCTCAGCGCCGAGATGTGTTGCAGATCATTGATCGCGATACGGAAATGCGAGGATTGATTGTACGACCCCTTTCTGCGCGCTTGCTTCCTCCGACCAAGCCCGAGCTGCAAGGTGTGCTGAATCGAGAAAAGCTTTTGAACATCAACGGAAGATCCCGAACCGTGCAGTTGCAGCTTGCGGAACGGTATGGTATTCGAGACTATGCAACTCCCGCCGGAGGGTGCCTGCTCACGGACAAAAATTTCTCCGAGAAATTAATGGATCTCTTCGATGACCAGAAAACCGTCACGCCGAATGATATCCGTCTGCTCGTTATCGGTCGCCATTATCGAATCGAGCGGGGCATCAAAATCGTGCTTGGCCGCAATAAAGAAGAAAACGAGCTGCTTATGTCGCTTGCATCCGACACACATCATCTTTTTCTTCCGTATGATTTTCTGGGTCCCGCAGCTCTCGTAAGCGGAACCCCCGGTCCAGACATCAAGCAGACAGTAGGTCGTCTTATCATTACTTACAGCAAACAAATTCCTGGCCGTACGTTTCGGATTCAATATGGAAATGAGATATTTGATCCGGGAGAACCCCTGCCCATAAACGATCCGGGCATTCGGCGGTTGGGAGTAATCGATTAAGAAAAATAAAAAAGGCAGGCATTCGCCCGCCCTTTCTCATGAGATAAGGACTGTTTTTATTGAATAATTCGTTCCATTTCAACACCAAGGTAATCAGCCAGTAATTTTACGGTACGCGGTTTCAGGGTCACTCCTTTAAGCGTTCTTGAAACCGTCACCTTATGCATTCCCAATTGATCAGCAATTTCGGTGTAGCTTAAACCCCGTTCAAGACGTTTTTTTTCAAGAATTTCAATCTTATACACCATTTTCCCCCTCCAAATAATTTCATTGCGCTTACAAATCAGGATTGAAATAATTGCCGGAACACTTGCGTCTAAATATAGCATAACTTTGTTTGACTTGGGGAGAAAAATAAAAAAAAATGGCATCTTTATGTTGACAAGAGGGGCAAACAGCGTTATATACTCGCATGAAATTGGCAAAAACACTCAAAAAACTAAGACATCAGCGCAAATTATCGATGAGTGAGGTTGCACGGCTGTCGGAAGAGTCATCCGATAAACGGGGAAAAATTACACAGGGTTATATTTCACGATTGGAATCAGGCAAGGAAACAAACCCAAGCCTGATGAAACTGCTGACGTTATGCAGGATTTACAAGATCAAGCCTGAAACACTCTTCACCAACAACATACGGTAGACTCCATCATCAAACACAACCGTTCTTGTTGGCTCATGAGAATTTGGACAATTAGCAAATAAGTTTCTCAGCAATCTGCACGGCATTCAATGCCGAGCCTTTCCGAAGATTATCCAGAACCATCCATAAGTTAACGCCATTTGGGACTGATTCATCCTGGCGGATTCTCCCAATATACAATTCATCCTTGCCCGCTACTTCAATCGGTGTGGGATAAAGATTTTTTTGTGGATCATCGTACACCATGATACCCGGTGCTTCCGAAAGAACAGCACGAACCTCGTTTGCTGATACTGCTTTCCGTGTTTCTACATATACGGAATAAGAATCGCAGCGAAACACGGGAATCCTGACCGCTGTAAGATTAATCTGTATTGAGTCATCAGATAAGATGTTTCTTACCTCATGTATGATCTCCGTCTCTTCTCTTGTTGAACCGAAATCATGAAATTCGCTCACATGGGGAATGCAATTGAATGCAATCTGATGAGAATAAAGTTTCGGTTCGATATCCTTAAAATTCAATAATGCAACGGTCTGCCCGGCCAGTTCATCGATTCCCTTCCTGCCCATGCCTGACACGGACTGAAACGTTGTTGCAACGATTCGTGTAACTCCGACCGCATCCTGGATCGGTTTCAGTGCAAGACAGAGAGCGATTGCAGATACGCTCGGATTGCATATAATTCCGCTGCGGTCAGAAAAGGCTGCGGCATGTATTTCAGGTACGACCAGCGAAGCATCCTGATCTCCTCGAAAACTACCGGAAACATCAATCACTTTGCAGCCCGATGCAACAGCAATACGGGCATAGTCTTTTCCCGGTTGGGAAGAGAGAGAGAGAAACGCTATATCCGCCCCGAGAAATGACTCTTTGGATAGCCGGGAAACGACCCGTTTTTTACCCTGAAAATCGATTTTTTCTCCTGCTGATTGTTCTTCACCAAACAACAGAAGTTCCTCTACCGGGAACCGGCGTTCTTCAAGTATCTCCAGCAGTTCTTTCATAACCGCATCTGTTGCATCCGCTACAGCAACGATATATCGATCTTTTTTCCTGAATGACATACTCGCCTCGCAAAAAAGCCACGGATCAACAATGAACTCATGGGCTGTCCCATGAAGGAAAACCATTCAAGGCATCCGTGGCTTACTGTATATTATCGTTCGATCAAAATACGGAGCATGCGTCGCAGAGGTTCCGCTGCACCCCACAGGAGCTGATCCCCGCAGGTAAATGCGGCAAGATACTGCGGTCCCATATTCATTTTTCGCAAACGGCCCACCGGAACGGTCAACATGCCGGACACAGCAGCAGGAGTAAGCTCCTTCATCGATGCTTCCCGCTGATTGGGTATAACTTTTACCCATGCATTGTGGGTTGCAATCATATCGGTCAGTTCCTGTACCGGAACATCTTTCGCAAGCTTTATGGTAAGCGCCTGACTATGGCAGCGCATTGCACCGACACGCACACAGATCCCATCAATCGGAATCGGCTTGTCTTCCCGACCCAGAATCTTATTTGTTTCTGCCTGGCCTTTCCATTCTTCCCGGCTCTGGCCATTTTCTAACTGCTTATCGATCCAGGGAATAAGGGACCCGGCAAGCGGAACCCCAAACACCGTCTTGGGGAATGTCTCGGATCGAAGCAGGGAACTCACCTTCCGGTCGATTTCGAGAATTGCAGAATTCGGGTCGGCAAGCAGGTCTTTTGCCACTCCATAAACCTCACCCATCTGCTGGAGCAGTTCACGCATGTTATTGGCGCCTGCACCGGATGCCGCCTGGTAGGTCATCGTGCTCATCCATTCAACCAGGTTCTGTTTAAATAGGCCTCCCATGGCCATGAGCATCAAGGACACGGTACAATTCCCGCCGATATAATTTTTAATTCCTTTTGCCAGTCCGTTTTTGATCACCTGATCGTTGATCGGATCGAGGATTATCAAAGCGTCTTTTTCCATTCGGAGGGTTGATGCTGCGTCAATCCAAAAGCCTTTCCATCCTTCCGATCGCAGTTTGGGGTATATCTGCGTTGTATAATCGCCGCCCTGACAGGAAACAAGAATATCCATGGCTTTTAAATCATTGATTCCCGAGGCATCTTTTAATGCAGGAACCTCCTTGCCGACGCTCGGTCCTTTTCCGCCTACATTCGAGGTTGTAAAAAAAACAGGATCAATACGTTTAAAATCGTTCTCCTCGAGCATACGGTCCATGAGTACCGAACCAACCATGCCACGCCATCCAATAAAACCGACACGCATCATAGCACCTCCTGCAATATGTCTTACAAGCTTCTCAGGCCGGACTACATCTTTTTTCTGCACATCCAATGGTTATTGGGAATATACAATATCCTCCCAACCTTTGCAAGATTTTTTCCCCTGTGCAAGAGCTTCAGTGCAAAAAAAACCGCGAAACGTCGTATGACGCTCGCGGTTTGAAGAGTTGAAAGAAGGTTGCTGCCTTATTTTTTACCGGATGCTTTGATACATTCAACTGTCTGTTGTGCGATCTCAAGCTCTTCGTTCGTCGGGATCACCAGAACCTTGACCCTGGAAGCATCCGAAGAAATCGCCCGTGCCTGCCGTGATTTTGCTTCATTCCGTGCATCGTCAACAAGAATGCCGATATTTTCAAGGTCAGAACAAATCTGTTTTCTGGCTTCTACCCCGTTTTCACCGATCCCGCCAGTAAACACGATTGCATCGACTCGTCCGAGAGCGGCGCTATAGGCACCGACATATTTTTTTATGCGATAGCAGAACATGTCGATGGCGAGCTGGGCATTCAGATTGCCGCTTGCTGCAAGCCGTTCCACCTCACGCATATCATTGGTACCGCAGATTCCCTTGAGTCCGCTTTCCTTATTCATCATCTTGTCAAGTTGATCATACGTTAACCCTAATTTTTTACCCAGAAACGGCACAATAGCCGGGTCAATATCCCCGCATCGGGTTCCCATGACAAGACCTTCCAGGGGGGTAAGACCCATCGAGGTATCAACACATTTTCCATTGCGGATCGCTGACGTGCTTGATCCGTTTCCGAGGTGAAGCGTGATGACATTGACCGTATCCAGGGGTTTTCCAAGGAACACTGCTGCCTGCTTCGTGACATACTGATGCGATGTCCCATGGAAACCATACCGTCGGATGCGGTGCTCTTTGTACATGTTTGAGGGAAGTGCGTAGTGATAGGCATGCGGAGGCATGGTCTGACCGAATGCCGTATCAAAAATAGCCACCTGCGGAATGGCGGGAACCATCTTCAACATGAATTCAATGCCCATCAAATTCGGCGGATTATGCAGGGGACCCAAGGGAATCATCTCCCTGATCACTTCAACAACCTTGTCATTGATCAGGGTCGGCTTCCAGAAGGCTTCGCCTCCATGCAGAACGCGGTGGCCGATTCCATACAATTCCTTCAAATCGTGAATGATCCCGAGTTTTAACGTAATGTCAAAAACGAGTTTAAGGCCTTCACTATGAGTGGCAAAATGGCCTTCTTCAACACCTTCCTTGAGATCGCCGTTGGCATCAAGCCACTTATACTTGAGGCGGCCTGATGGCTCGCTGATCTGCTCAACCAGACCCGAGGTCAGGACAACGTTGTTGTCCATATTAAAAAGCTGGTACTTTATTGATGAACTTCCTGAATTGAGAACCAATACCTTCATGATTATTTCCCTTTCTTTTTTCCCCCATCCGATTGAGCCTGGATGGCAGTAATCGCAACTGTATTCAGAATATCAGCAACAGTACAGCCTCTGCTCAGATCGTTCACCGGCTTGTTCAACCCTTGAAGCACCGGTCCGACTGCAACTGCATTTGCAGAGCGCTGAACTGCTTTATAGGTATTATTCCCGGTATTCAAATCAGGGAAAATAAACACCGTGGCTTTTCCCGCAACCTCGCTTTTGGGAAGTTTTATCTTGGCGACTTCAGGATCAACCGCAGCATCAAATTGAAGCGGACCTTCGATTTTCAAATCAGGCCGTGCTTCTTTTGCAAGGCGGGTCGCTTCCTTCACCTTATCAACTTCTTTCCCTTTCCCGGATTCCCCGGTGGAGTAGGAAAGCATGGCAATCCGGGGTTCAATCCCGAATGCAGCAGCTGTTTCAGCAGAACTGATCGCGATATCGGCAAGCTGCTTCTCATCCGGATTCGGATTCACGGCACAATCTCCGAATACCAGCACGCGGTCTGCAAGACACATGAAAAAGACGCTCGAAACCAGTGAACAGCCGGGTTTTGTTTTTACAAATTCCAAGGATGGCCGGATCGTATGCTGGGTTGTGTTGATCGAACCAGAAACCATGCCATCTGCTTTTCCTTTATACACCATCATGGTGCCGAAATAGCTTGCATCTGCCATAGTGTCATACGCTGATTCCTTGGTGACGCCTTTTTGCTTTCGGAGTTCATAATACGCTTCAGCAAATTCTTTCCTCATGTCAGATGTCGTGGGATCAATGATATTTGCACCTTTGAGGCTCAAACCAAGTTCGGCTATTTTCTGTTTGATCTTTTCCTGATTGCCCAAAAGCGTGACATCAACCACCTGGCGAAGCAAGAGAAGCTCTGCTGCCTGTAAAATACGCGGCTCATCCCCTTCGGGAAGAACAATATGCTGTTTATTTGATTTTGCGCGCTGAACCAGATCATATTCGAACATAAGCGGGGTGATGCGGTCAGATTTCGTTACGGAAAGCCGCTCTTTCAGTTCCTGAACTTTTACTCCTGCCTCGAACATGCCGAGCGCAGTCTCGATTTTGCGTTTACTGCTTGCATCAAGCGACCCCTCTATTTTGTTCACCTGTACCGCAGTGGTAAATGTATCTGCTTCAACAGAAAGAATCGGCACTGTGGTTTTGTCAAATCCATCGATCAACTGCTGAACCTTCGGCACTGGTTTCAATCCGCCGGTCAGAAGAATGCCTCCCAGGCGCGGATACGTGTGTGCCGCATCGGCAACCAGGCTTCCGAGCACAATATCAGAACGGTCGCCTGGAGTAATGACTAGCGTCCCTTCCTTGACATAAGATAGAAAATTCGGCAGTTCCATGGCTGCCACCTTATAATCCGTTACTTCCCGGTTGATGCAATCCTTTTCGCCTCGAATAAACGAGGCTTTCAGCGCTTGCGCAATCTCACAAATGGTAGGCTTTGCAATAAGCGGGTTGTCGGCTATCGCATAGATCGGAACATCCTTGGGAACAATATTTTTAAGCCGGATTGGAGCATCCATCACCAGACCGGAAGCCACCCGGTTGACGACCACCGCAAGAAGATGTGCCTTCCTTTTTTCCAGACCGTCAACCAAAGAAGCGAGTGCTTCGCTCATTTCCACAAGCGATCTTCCCTGCCCCTGCATGACCGGAATCATAAGACAGCCAAGATTATTCGCAATGTCGACATTGAGATCAAATTCCATGGGGAGAGAACTTCCCTTGAAATCAGTGCCCGCGCATAGGACGATATCATGCTTTTGCTCCATGGTGCGGTATTGTTCCATAATCCGTTTCAAGAGTTCATCATACTGGTTCGACGCAATCAGTTCACGAGCTGTTTGATCGGTAACTCCCGCCATTTCTTCACGGGAACATTTGAGTTTATACCGGTTCGTTATCAAGTTAATCGTCTGATCATGATTTTGATCGGTCTGCATAATAGGCTTGAAGAAACCAACCTTCCGTGCCTGGTTCGAAAGAAGTTCCATCATGCCAAGAACAACAATCGGCGAATCACTGGATGGTTCCGCACTTGCTATGTAAATCCCTTTTGCCATGCCTTCCCCCTTTTACCGGTTTAAAACCGGATTTATTTCATTCGTTCATTTTTTGCTATGTGGAAACAATACGAGCATCAACCCGTGCTGTTCGCAAGGATTGATGAGTATGCAATGGGAATATTTCGGTCAAAAAAAACAGGCTGGCAGAAGAATACATCCGGCGTACGAGAAGAATGGCTTGGTCTTATCGGTAAGGAAAAATATGCATTGATTCCCGGCATGCTGTCAACTGAGTCCTGCCTTTTTCTTTGTATATGCCATGAGTCCGCCGGCCGCAATCAATTCCTGCATAAATGCAGGTACCGGCGAGACAGCGAATTCTTTTTGCGTGGTTATATTTCGGATGATGCCTTGATCGGCATCCACTTCTATTGCATCGCCTTCCTGAATGCCCTCCGATGCTTCCGGACTTTCAAAAATCGGAAGGCCCATATTGAAGGAATTCCGGTAAAAAATTCTGGCAAAACTTTTTGCAATAACGCATCCGATGCCTGCAGCCTTGATCGCAATCGGCGCATGCTCCCGCGATGATCCGCATCCGAAATTCTTGCCGGCAACGATGATATCGCCCGGCTTTGCTTTCTTGGCAAAGTCGGGAGTCGTCGAATCTTCCATACAGTGTGTTGCCAATTCCTTCGGATCGGATGTATTTAAATACCGAGCGGGAATAATGGCATCGGTATCGACATCATTCCCAAATTTCCATGCATGACCATTGAATTTCATGTACTCTCTCCACTTCCGGCGAAAACAAAAAAGCGATTACGGGAAGTCTTATAGCAGCTCTTCCGGTCTCCCGATTCTTCCCAGGACCGCGGATGCTGCTGCAATTGCAGGATTTGAAAGATAGACTTCACTCTTCGGAGAACCCATTCGTCCGACAAAATTTCGATTCGATGTACTGATCGCGCGCTCACCTGCTGCAAGAATACCCATGTGTCCGCCAAGGCAGGGACCGCACGTGGGGGTACTGAAGGCCGCGCCTGCATCAAGAAAAACATCCACTAATCCCTCTTTGATTGATTGTTTATAGACCGCCTGGGTTGCGGGAATAACGATTAAACGGACATACGGATGCACCTTATGGCCTTTCAGAACCTTCGCGGCCTCCCGGATATCTTCGATCCTTCCATTCGTACAGGATCCGATAACCGATTGATCGATATTGACTGAGCCAAGGTCGCTGACCGGTTTGACATTCTCGGGTAAATGCGGACAGGCAATCTGCGGCTCCATCCCGGTGAGATCATATTCCCGAATATCAACATAGTTCGCTTTTTTATCGCTTTTATAAAATTTGTATTTTCGTTTCGCGCGCCGGGCAACAAATTTTTCCGTACTATCGTCAGGCTCAATAATCCCGTTCTTTGCGCCAGCTTCTATCGCCATATTACAGATCGTGAGACGGCCTGCCATGGAAAGTTTTTTAATCGGTTCGCCGGTAAACTCCATTGCCCGATACAGGGCTCCATCAACGCCAATATTGCCGATGGTATGAAGAATGATATCCTTCCCGCTGACCCACTTGCCAAGTCGTCCCTTGTAAATAAATTTCATACTTTCCGGAACCTTGAACCAGCATTCTCCGGTAATCATCGCAGCAGCCACATCCGTGCTTCCGACACCCGTGGAAAAAGCACCCAACCCGCCATACGTGCAGGTATGACTGTCCGCTCCGATTATTACATCGCCCGGCAGAACAAGACCCTGTTCCGGCAGCAGTGCGTGCTCAACTCCCATTTTCCCGATTTCAAAATAAAGGGAAAGATTCTGTTCGCGCGAGAATTGCCTGAGCAGATTGCATTGCTCGGCTGACGCAATATCTTTGTTTGGCGTGAAATGATCAGGAACCAGGGCAACCCGTTCCGGATCAAAAACCTGGTGTCCTCCGGCTGCCCGAAATTCCTTGATCGCGATCGGCGCCGTAATATCGTTGGCAAGAATCAGGTCCAGCTTCGCATTGATCAATTCTCCGGGGGCAACCTCTTTTTTCCCGCAATGAGCGGCAAGTATTTTTTCAGTAATTGTCATCATAATCGAGTATTTATACTATAAATTCCCACGTTGTTGCAACTGTTTTTTTCACTCGGGGATGGGTTTCTTTGAAGGACAGTCACAGGGAGAAAACAGAAAGGCCCTGCAACGGGCCTTTGACTGGAGAGAATTCTCAATGAGATTAGCTGCTCTTTTCCTTGCCTTTTTTCCAGTATTCCAGCTTGTTTAATGCATTGATATATGCCTTTGCGCTTGCGACGATAATATCGGTATCAGCTCCATGACCGGCGACTTTTTTCCCTTCTTCTTCGACTTTCACTGTCACTTCGCCAAGAGCATCCGTGCCACCGGTGATCCCTTTTACAAGATACGCTTCGAGCTTGCTTTGCGTCCTGGTGATGGCGGCAATGGTACGGTAAACAGCGTCCACCGGTCCGTCGCCCAGTCCGGACTCTCTTATCAACGTGCCGTCAACCTCGAGTTCAACAGTAGCAATCGGCGTAATACCGGTACCGCTTTCCGCACGTAACTGTTTCAGAACATAGATTTCGGCTGTATGCTTTGACCGGTCAGAAATAATTGCATCAAGATCTTCATCATACACTTCCTTTTTTTTATCCGCAATGTTCAAAAATTCCTCATAAACCTTTTGAAATTCCGCATCAGGAAGCTGATACCCGAGTTCCGATATCCGGTGTCTCAGCGCGTGCCTTCCTGAACGAGCCGTGAGCACAAGCGAAGAACCGCCCGCACCGACATCTACAGGATCTATAATTTCATACGTTGAACGTTCTTTTAACACGCCGTCCTGATGAATCCCGGACGAGTGAGCAAAAGCATTTGCTCCGACGATTGCCTTATTTGGCTGAATATTTATTCCGGTGATCGAGGAAACAAGCCGCGATGTCCGGATGATTTCCTTGGTATTGATCCGGGTATCAGCATCGAAATACCGGGAACGCTGCCGCAGCGCCATCACTACCTCTTCCATGGAACAGTTTCCCGCGCGTTCACCAATACCGTTCACCGTGCATTCGATCTGGCCTGCCCCGTTCTTTACCCCGGCAAGCGCATTTGCAGTAGCCATTCCCAGATCATTATGGCAATGAACAGCTATGGTTACCGTATCGATGCCGCGAACTTGCTCTCGCAGTCCGCGTATCAGGGCCCCAAATTCTTCCGGATACGTGTACCCCGTTGTATCGGGAATATTCACAACGGTTGCTCCGGCCTTGATAACCGCTTCGATCATGCGGCATAAAAATTCCGGATCAGCTCGTCCTGCATCTTCGGCATAAAATTCCACATCATCGACGAACGACCGGGCAAGCTTGACAGCGCTTGCTGCTCGTTCCAGCGCCTCGTCCCGGCTGATACGAAATTTATATTTGATATGATTATCCGACGCGCCGATTCCCGTATGAATGCGTGGCCGTTTTGCTGTCTTGAGTGCATCGGCAGCTACTTCAATATCTTTTGCAACCGCCCGGGTAAGGCCGCACACCACCACCGCATCACCAACTTCTTCACCGATTTTTCTGACACTTTCGAAATCACCAGGGCTCGAAATCGGGAATCCCGCCTCGATAATATCCACGCCAAGACGAACAAGCTGACGTGCAATTTCAAGTTTTTCTCCAGTATTCATGCTTGCACCTGGAGATTGCTCGCCGTCTCGAAGCGTTGTATCGAATATTTGTATTATCCTGCTCATGAGATCCTCCACCAAACCTGTTCCTGCATCCATGATGAATGTAGAATATCGTTATGGCATAAAAAAATGAAGAGAAACCAGGGAAGGCCAGAATCCGGGTTTCTTTAATTGTTTTAACGTTCAACGAGTTGCAAGCGCTCTAATGTATGGCAGTTTTCTGCCGCTTTATCAATCGATACAGTGACTCAACGATCCCGCTTCCAACATAGAGAATGGAAACGAGAAATAAAACAAGCGCGGGATGCGATGCAACGATTGCAAGAAAAGCCGCAATCACAACCAGGATCCCGAACGGACGGCGTTCTTTCAAATTGGCTTCTTTCAAGCTGTGGTAGCTAATATTGCTTACCATCAATCCTGCAAGAAGAAACGTCATGGCCAGAACCCAGTAGTCTTTTCCTACAACATCGGCCATCTGAACCAGCCTGAGGTGTTCCAAAAATCCTATGATTTCCTCATATGCAAGCACCGTTGTAGCTATAACGATGGCTGAAGCAGGGATAGGCAGACCCGTGAAATGTTTTTTCTCGGTACTTCCCATCTGAACGTTAAACCGTGCCAGCCGGAGCGCTCCGCAGGCAACAAGAAAAAATGAACCCAGCCACCCAATCCGTCCAAAAGAAGACAGCGTCCACGTATACACGAGCACAGCAGGCGCAACCCCGAACGATATGGCATCGGAAAGTGAGTCGATTTCGATTCCGAAGCGGGTTGCCGTGTGGGTTATTCGGGCAACCCATCCGTCTAAAACGTCAAAAATCGATGCCACCATGATAGCCCATGCCGCACGCTCATAATCCGAATTCAGCGATGCTACAATCGAATAAAAACCCGCAAACATGCTGAGCAGCGTTATCAGATTTGGGAGGATGTAAATTCCTTTTCTCATTTCAGCACTCCGATAATATCACGTCCGCCTTTGACTCTGTCCCCGAGAACAACCTGAAGTGCTGTATCCTTCGGAAGAAAGAGATCGACCCGTGATCCAAAGCGGATGAGGCCATACCGTTCCCCTGAGGTGATTGCATCGCCAGGCTTTGCGTAGCAGACGATGCGCCGGGCAATGAGCCCAGCAATCTGTTTTACCAGTATCGTTCGATTTCCATTTGCAATAACCATTGCTGTCTGTTCATTCTCGAGCGAGGCCTTTTCGACTGATGCAACATGAAATTTTCCGGGATGGTATTGTACCTGTTTTATAATCCCGCCGATTGGCGATCGATTGACATGGACGTTGAATACTGAGAGAAAAATGCTGACCTGAATTACTTCCTGTTTGAGATAATGAGGCTCGTACACGTTCTTAAGAACAACGATTCGTCCATCTGCCGGCGAAACAACAATATCCTTCCCTTCCGGGATTGCCCGCTCGGGATCCCGAAAGAAAAAAAGCACGAAGAGACATATAACAAGCGCTCCAATGCCGACATTTCTCCATCCAAAGACAAACAGGAAAACAGTAATGATCGCTAGCGGGAGAATAAACGGCCATCCTTCCGCGGCGATCGGTATTCCATAGTTTTTCATAGTGCTCCATTTAAAGTTCAAATAACAAAGCGCAAAGTTCCAATCAAACACCAGGTTCAAAGCTCACGTTGAAATTGGTGTTTGATTTTTTATTTGAATCCTTGCTTTTTGAACTTTGAGCTTGAATTCAATTCTTGTTCTGATCTACCAGCTTACCTTTTTTCAGCCAGGGCATCATTGCGCGTAATTTTGCGCCCACTTCTTCAATGGAATGCGCCTTGCCTTTGTTTGTCAGAGCATTGAAAACAGGTTTGTTTGCCCTGCATTCAAGCATCCATTCGCGCGCAAACACACCGTCCTGGATTTCTGCCAGGATTTTTTTCATTTCCTTTTTGGTTTCATCCGTCACGATCCGGGGTCCGCGGGTCAGATCGCCGTATTGGGCGGTGTTGCTGATTGAATATCGCATGTTCGAAATCCCGCCTTCGTAAATCAGGTCGACAATCAGCTTTACTTCATGCAGACACTCGAAGTATGCCATTTCCGGCGAATATCCTGCTTCGACAAGCGTCTCATATCCTGCCTGGATCAAAGCCGTCAAACCACCACATAACACCACCTGCTCGCCAAACAGGTCGGTTTCAGTTTCTTCCTTGAATGTTGTCTCAATGATGCCTGCCCGTCCTCCGCCGATAGCTGATGCATAGGCAAGTGCTATGTCTTTGGTATTTTTGGCAGCATCCTGATACACTGCAATCAGGCAGGGCACACCGCTTCCTTTTGTATACTCTGACCGAACCAGGTGACCCGGGCCTTTGGGGGCAACCATGAATACGCTCGCATCTGCCGGAGGAACAATCTGTCCGAAATGAATATTGAATCCATGCGCAAAAGCAATCAATACGCCTTGTTTCATGTTTGGCGCTATCTCATTTTTATAGACTTCAGCCTGAATTTCATCCGGAAGCAGAATCATGATGATGTCCGCTTTTTTTGCGGCTTCAGCAGCGCTCATAACCGAAAATCCTGCTGCAACCGCCTTATCCCAATTGGGTCCCTTTGTTTCACCAACCAGCACATCCATTCCGCTTTCTTTCAGATTATTCGCATGGGCATGTCCCTGGCTTCCGTAGCCCATAATCGCGATCTTTTTTCCTTTGAGCACGCTCAGATTCGCATCCTTGTCATAGTACATCTTTATCATTGTTCCTCCCCTTTCATTTTTGCGAAATCATTTCTTTCTATCTTAGGAACAAGTACTTCTGTTCCTTGGAATACATTAATGAAGTTTTTTCTTTAAGGCTTCATCAGCAAAAATACGATCAAGTGCCGAGGAAAGCGCTTCAGAGAGAGCTTGCTGAAGCTTCTCGCGGGAATAAAAAATATCCTGTTCAAGAGCACTCTGTACATCCAGTGTTCTGATTATTTTCTTTTCACGCGGATCAGCAGCAAGAATCTTAAGGTTAACTACGACCTTCATATTGGTATTGAACGTACGCGCAACTGACGCTATCCATAACTCCTTAACTTCGCCACTGAGTACCAGGCTTGCTTTTTCCTGAGGAATATTTTTTTCAGTTCCATCCCACGAAGAATCTTGAACGATAAATCCCCGTGTCCGCAGACATTCTTTCATTGCATCGGTTACGACATCTGATACGGTTCCTTTGGCAATAAAATCATTTTTCATGCCATCAGGAACTACCCGTTCGCCCAGCGTTGATCCCCTCTTTGTTCGTGCATCTATAAACCTGCCCACATTGACAATAGTTTTTTTTGTGCTTTCTGATTTTTTTATTGCTGGTTGATAAGTAATATCAAGAACAATTGGTCCTTTCTCGGCGCACCCGGTCAGGGAAAATACTCCCAGCATGATTGTAAGAACAATCGTGATGAATGACCGTTTCATGCTAGCCTCCTTTTCTGTGAATGGTGATAAACTCTCATGGTTATTATTCCCGGGTGATCGCAACCTTACCCGTACGCACAACTTCCTTGATCCCGATCGGCCGCAGAAGATCGATAAATGCCTCGATCTTTTTTTCATCTCCGGTCAGCTGAAAGGTATAGCTTTTTTGGGATGAATCCACAACCCGTGCTCGAAAAATGTCTCCGATTCTGAGCGCTTCCGCACGATGTTCCATCGGCGCACTCACCTTAACGAGGCACATTTCCCGTTCCACAAATTCCTTGTCAATCAGATCCGTTACTTTGATGACGTCAATGAGCTTGTTCAGCTGTTTGATAATCTGTTCCAGAATGCGGTCGTCACCGATGGTAACGATCGTCATTTGTGAAACCGAGGGGTCAAGCGTCGGCCCAATGGATATGGTTTCGATATTGAATCCCCGTCCGCTGAACAGTCCGGATACACGGGACAATACGCCGAATTTATTTTCAACCAGTATGGATATTATATGTTTCATAGTCGCCTCATAGGCATCTAAAACACTGCCTGAGAATGGTAACTGAAGGTGTTATTTGACTGCCTTAAGTTTTTTATCCTCTTTCTTTTGCTCATCTCCAAAAATCATTTCATGAATTGCCGCACCGGAAGGCACCATAGGAAAAACTTTTTCATACCGGTCAATGACAAAATCTATAACAACAGGACGTTTTACCTTGCAAGCCTCTTTCAGCACCGGAAGAACATCCGAAGGCCGCTCCGCACGCAAACCAATAGCACCATACGCATCAGCGACCTTAACAAAATCAGGTGTAGTCCCGAGATCGCTGACGGAATACCGTTCGCCAAAAAACATCTCCTGCCATTGCCGGACCATACCAAGATACCGGTTGTTTAAAATCGCAACCTTGACCTGAATGTT
>JBAZLV010000026.1:0-31073 GCA_041650055.1 Nitrospirota bacterium
TGCATCAGTGATGTCCTCGGGCGTCAGCAGACCGCGGAATAACATCGCGATGGACTCGATCTCCGGCCATGATAGTATGTAGCTGAGGTGGGCGATACTGCCGGCCGGCGGCGGGTCATCGCCAACGTTAGGCCATAATGACAGAAGGATTATATTAACAAAGGGAGGAAGTATGAAAAGAGCACTCGGAGTCCTTGCAAGTGTTATTTTAGCTGTTCTATCAGGGTGTGCAAGTGCTGGCATAAATTATCAATATCAGAACATACCTAAGTTAAAAATTAACGAGTTTAAGATTGAGGACGTTGATACCGTTTTTGGGAAACCATTTAAGACTGAAAAAAAATCATCAAAGGTGGGTAATATTGATATTTATCGTTTTGAATATGCATTTGCTGATATAGGGACAGCGAGAGGAAGGGTGTTGATTTTGGAGTTTAAAAACGGTGTACTGAATTCTTACATTTCTAATAGCAGTTTTGATGAAGACAGAACTCTTTTTAACGAAGGCAAAATAGATCAAGTAAAAATTGGTGTTTCAACTCATGCTGACACAGTAAATATTTTTGGTGAGCCACATGGTAAGGCAAATTGTCCATCGACCCTAGATGATTATAAAAAAAGGTGTGAGAACGCTAGTACCGTTTGGGCTTGGATGTACCAAGGAAAAATTGTAACTATGGTTAAAAAAAATTTGGGAAGTTCAAACGCATTCCTCTCCTTTGATGCTAACGGGAAAGCTTCTAATATTGAATTCGGCAATTCTAAATAAGAAGCCCCTTGCTGAGCGACTAGCTCAGGTCTTATAGTGCTTGGGGCGGCCTAGGGGCGTTGGAAAAATCGGAATGGCAAACAATTTTGAACCAGCTTCTATCGCTTTGAATAGGTAAGGACTTAACAAGCGCCTCGACGGCGACGCGCCAGAAGGCGGCGCGTCAGGCGCGCGATTATGCAAATAAAATTCAAGGAGCAACAAAATGAAATTGAATTATGTTATCGTTTATGTCGATGATGCTGTTAAAGCAACAGAGTTCTATACAAAAGCCTTTGGTCTTAAGACTAAATTTATTCATGAGTCAAATATGTATGCCGAAATGCAAAGCGGCGAGACAACTTTAGCCTTTGCAAATAATGAAATGCTAAAAATGAACACAGGAATCGAACCTTTAAAGGGAATAAAAAACTGTTTTGAAATCGCTTTTTCAACAAATGATGTCCAGGAAGCATTTAAAAAAGCAATTTCCAATGGAGCAAAAGAAATTAAAAAACCTGAAACCAAGCCGTGGGGACAGACCGTTGCGTATGTTCAGGATTCCTTTGGAACTATTGTAGAAATATGTACTCCTATTGGATAAATCAATAAAGCATATAACAATGCGTTACAGCCGACCGCATTCTGCGGCGGCTGAGCTTGAGCGTTAGGTATAAGGAGGGCATGTTGAGAAGACTACTTTTAATAATCGGTGCGTCAATTCTTAGTGGTTGCTTGGGCATGCCACAATCAGTACGGCCGGTTACTGATTTTGAACTGAATAGGTACTTGGGCAAATGGTACGAAATTGCGCGATTAGATCATTCGTTTGAAAGAGGTTTGAGCCACGTTACTGCCGAATACGCATTAAGAGACGATGGCGGTGTCCTGGTAATCAACCGAGGTTTTTCTCAATCAGAGAACAAATGGAAAGAAGCCAAAGGTAAAGCCTATTTTATGAGCGACAAATCGGAAGGCTACTTAAAAGTTTCCTTCTTCGGACCGTTTTACGGTTCTTATGTTGTTTTCGAATTAGATCACGAAAATTATCAATACGCATTTGTGTGCGGCGCGACTACGAAGTATTTGTGGCTTCTGGCCAGAACACCTTCTGTAAGACCGGATATTATTGAGAAGTTCGTTGAAATGTCGAAAATGCGAGGCTTTAAAACGGAAGACTTAATTTTCCCACAGCAAAACTAATACCTAACTGACAACGTTCAGGACATCGTTCACTACCTTGGTATATGGTCAATTTCAACGTATTGACGTCTGCGAGGTAGCAATAAATACATTGACTTAAATTTTACAAATTGTTATAAAGAATCAATGAAATAGTTATCATGAAAAACAGGGGGATTGCTATGAACATGGATATGAAGAAGAGTTTTATTATTGTGCTGTGTGCGCTTACTGTGCTTGCGGTACTTACAGGCTGCGCGCGTAAGTCCCAGGATGATACTACTGCGCCTCAGAAACAAGAGAAATCGAAAAAAATAGACAAAAAAGCAGAAAAAAAAGACGAAAAAACTGGCTTGATCGGTACTCCTGCGCGCGGCAGCAAATTTGCCAAGCTGAAACTCGGCATGACCATGAAGGAAGTATTTGCCAAGATAGGTAGACCCAGTGCCCAATGGGAGCGTCCAACAGGCAAAGCACACATCCCGTTTTATTTTGGGGATGACCGGTGGGTGATTGAATGCTCATACAAAAAAGAGGGTAGGTTGACCTTCAATGCCGGCGGGGCTCAAGAGTTGAACACTATCGAAGTCAATAGAAAAGAGTAACCCGTTGATTGTAGGAACAAGTCTTGGCGTGGCAGGCATACACCTTGCCGGAGCTCAATGCATTTGAATGCGGAAGGGAAAATGCCTGCTCGCTATCTCTGTTTGAAACCACCCTGCAATATCCTGTGTTTGAAGTTCAGAAAATTCCTCAAGTAATTCATTGTGAGAGAGCAGAAAGTATTTACCCACGGCAGGACAGGAACTGTCTCTCCGTTCTCCAATATGCCGTGGATATGCTCAAGGTCAAGCATGTGATTCTTTGCGGACACTACGGGTGTGGCGGAATAAAGGCCGCGATGGAAGGTCAGTCGCATGGTTTGGTGGACAACGAATTGCCGTGCATGGGTGGATATACAATCTTGCCGATGGCCTATTGAGAGATATGAATGTATACGTCACTTCGCGAGAGGAATTGGTTATCGTACAGCAGAGCACATGAACTGCGAATAGTCCACCATCTCAGAACTGAAAATACTTCGTCCTGCCCTTCCCCACCGGTTTTGCCTTTTTCAACAGGTTATCCACAAACTGTTTTGCCTTTTCAACAGCCTTTTCCACAGGAAATCCTCTTGTAATAAAAACACTTATGGCTGCAGAAAGAACACATCCGGTCCCATGGAATTCACCTTTTTTTCTGGTTGTGGAAAAACTCAGGACGGTCTTACCCCCGTATAGCGTGTCCGTTGGTGATCCCTTTTTATGGCCGCCTTTAATCAGAACATAGGAAGGCCCCATATCAAGCAACTTACCAGCAGCAAAATCCATATCCTGCTCGGTTTTAATAGACATCCCGGTCAACGCTTCTGCTTCAGGAATATTTGGCGTGATAACCAATGCCAAAGGGAAAAGCCGCTGTTTAAGGACTTTAACAGCACTTGGTTGAAGAAGCATTTTCCCTGAGCTTGATGTGATAACCGGATCGATAATCAGATTCTTGATCCGATAAGAACGAACTGCCTTGGCAATACTCTCGACAATTGATTGATGAAGCAACATCCCGGTTTTGACAGCATCTGGCTTGATATCGGTAAGCAGCGTTTCAAGCTGGCGGTTAAAAAATTCGGGAGATACAGGACAGGTATCCGTTACACCCTTTGAATTTTGCGCAGTAAGAGCAGCAGGAATCGTCATGCCGAATGCACCGAGCGCTTGAAATGTCTTAATATCCATCTGGATCCCGGCACCGCCAGACGGATCAGATCCTGCTATGGAGAGAACTTTTTTCATTAATCAAGCTTCAGGCGAATCAATTGCATCGGATCAACCCGCGCACCTTGAATCCGCGCTCCCCAATGGAGGTGAGCACCGGTTGCGCGACCCGTAAAACCCACAAGACCTATTACATCACCTTTTTTAACTGCTTGACCCGGATCAACAAGCATCTTTGAGAGATGAAAAAACATGGTGTAAATGCCCTGTCCATGATCAAGGATAACAGACTTCCCCCCAAAAAAATGTTCTTCAGCAAGAACAACTACTCCGATATTCGGCGCTTTAACTTGTTCGCCTTCATCAACGGTAACATCAATGCCGGTATGGGAATTTTTGGGAATCTTGTTGATGATTCTCCTGACACCAAACGGCGTTCCGATATCACCCGGTCTTGGGTTTATGAAATTGCCTGACCAGAAACGCGTGTTTTCGTTTGGCCAGAGAGCCGAGACTTTCTTTTGCTCGCGATCTGCCCGAGCCTCATTCTCCGGAGATAGCTCAACTTTATCTTTTGGCAACGTCAATCGCTGTATCGGATACTCTTTTTTTGAAACAGTGATTACCTTGCTCTCAATTCTGCCATTGACAGAAACCACCAGTTTATAATCACCTGGTTCTGTGTAAAGATCAATTCCCCATACAGCAAACGAGGATGCTTTTAAATTGTTAAAGTGAAGTTTTTTCCCATTTAAGGTTCCGGTTATCGGGCCTCCGGCATTCCTGATTGTGATAATGGCGATATCGCCAGGACCGATTGTTTTCGGCTCAACGGTAATAACCGCTTGTTTTCCTGCTTCTGCAAAAGCATAAAAAGGAATACAGAAAAAAAGAAGCAATAGTATGGTGATACAAGATTTGTTTTGCATAATGATACCCAAACTAGTGGTTACTGATAGATGAACCAGCTCCTTTTTGTAAATATTGTGATACGCCTTTCATAGAACAAAACTCACCGCACATCGAACATACATCCGACTCTTTCGGAAGACTCGACTCGCGCAATCTTCGGGCTTTTTCCGGATCAAGCGAAATCTCAATCTGACCTTTCCAGTCAAGCGCTTTTCGGCGGCGGGACATTTCCTTATCCCACTCAAGAGCGCCCTTTACCCCTTTGGCAATATCCGCGGCATGGGCAGCAATGCGAGAAGCAATCACGCCTTCCCGGACATCAGCAAGATCCGGAAGCCTCAGATGTTCAGATGGAGTTACATAACACAGAAAATCCGCACCTGCAGCACCCGAGATTGCACCGCCGATAGCTGAAGTGATATGGTCATATCCCGGTGCAACATCCGTGACAAGCGGGCCCAGAACATAAAACGGTGCGCCCTTACAAAGCTCTTTTTGAATTTTAATGTTCATTTCGATTTGATTGATCGGAACATGTCCCGGTCCTTCAATCATAACCTGAACACCGGCTTCATGTGCCCTGTCTCGCAGTTCTCCGAGAATGATCAGTTCTTCTATCTGGGCGCGATCCGTAGCATCCGCAAGGCTTCCCGGACGCATGCCATCGCCAAGAGAGAGCGTCACATCATATTTTTTACAAATTTCAATCAAACGGTCATACTGCGTATAGAGAGGATTCTCGGCATCATTATACAAAATCCATTCAAGATGGAACGCGCCCCCTCGGCTCACGACATCCATAATCCTTCCCTGCCGCTGCAACCGTTCCACGCTTGACCGGGTAATTCCGCAATGCACGGTTATGAAATCAACGCCTTCCTCTGCTTGTCCTTCAATAACCTTGAACAAAAGTTCTGGGTCCATCTGGACAATGGAGCGTCCCTGAGAAACCGTTTCCACTGCTGCCTGATAGATCGGAACCGTTCCGATTGCAACAGTTGAATGCTTTAATATCTCTCTTCTAATTTCAATGATCGGTCCTCCGGTTGAAAGATCCATGACTGCGTCTGCACCGGCTGAAACTGCAACTTTCAACTTCTCAATCTCATCAGCGATGGACATCCGGTCTTTTGACGTTCCGATATTTGCATTAATTTTTGTCCGGAGACCTTTACCAATACCAAGCGGAGCAATAGATTGATGCAGAGCATTGCGGGTAATAACAATGGTCCCCTGTGCTATGCCGTTCAAAACATGCTCGACACTCACGTCTTCGGCAGCGGCAACCGCCTTCATCTCAGGAGTAATATTGCCTTTTCGTGCTTCAAGAATCTGTGTCATAAGAACCTCTTTCTTAATCACAAATGAACACGGATACATTCATTCGCATAATTTCTTGCCATGGATTTGTAGAAGGCTTCCCTCGATAGTTTGAGCTGCAGCCTGTATATTCTCAGATGCAAAGATCGCTGAAATCATTGCTATGCCATTTGCTCCAGCTCTCAAAACTTCAGGAATCACATCCAGCTTTATTCCGCCCAAGGCGAACACGGGAATGTTCACATACTGTTTTACTCTTTGAAGCATTTCAATTCCAACCGGATCGCCATAGTGCATTTTTGATGGTGTTGGAAAAATAGGACCGAACGTTATAAAGTCAGCTCCACCTGCTTCCGCATCCTGTGCTTCATAGATCGTGTGCGTCGAAACACCAATCAGCATATCGTGCCTTACGATTCTGCGAACAGCTGATATTGGCATGCTTTGATGACCAAGATGAACACCATCCGCTTCGACTGCTATTGCCACATCAACACGATCATTGATAAAAAGTTCAGCATTAAATTCTTTTGTAATTTCTCTAAGCTCCTGAGCAAGTGAAAGCAGTTCTCTAATCGGCAAATCCTTTTCACGAAGCTGTATTGCCTTCACCCCGCCTTGCAAAGCAAGTAACACAGCTTCAGAAAGCGGAATCTGTGTTTGCTTTCTATCCGTGATCAAATAAAGCTTACAGTCAACTGACACGATGATTTCACCGTTTGACAATTGGTTCTTTGTAATTTATTTGTCATTTGATCTTTGAAATTTGTACTTATTTTATTCAGCTTCCAATCATTCCTTCGATCGGGCTGCTTGCTGTTGCGTAAAGCTTTTTCGGAATTCTTCCTGATTTATATGCCAGCCGTCCTGCAAGCACCCCATATTTCATCGCTTCAGCCATTGCAATCGGATCCTTTGCTCCTGCAATCGCTGTATTTAAAAGAACCGCATCACATCCAAGCTCCATTGCCAGGGCAACATCGGATGCTGTACCAACACCTGCATCCACAATAACCGGGACTTTTACTGTTTCGAGAATAATTTTAATATTATACGGATTGCGGATACCAAGACCGGAACCGATCGGCGCTGCAAGCGGCATGACCGCCGGACAACCGAGCTCAACCAGCTTTTTTGCCATGATTGGATCGTCGCTGGTATACGGAAGCACAATCAAGCCTTCTTTAAGCAAAACCTTTGCAGCTTCGAGCGTTGCTTCATTATCAGGAAACAGTGTTTTCTCATCACCAATTACTTCCAGTTTAACAAGCTTGGTAATCCCTGCTTCAGCAGCAAGCATTGCAGTTCTGATTGCATCCTTTGCCGTATAGCAACCCGCGGTATTCGGAAGAATTTTATATTTCTTGGGATCAATGTAATCAAGCAGGTTCTCTTTGGTCTTGTCGATAATATTCACTCGCCGGACAGCCACCGTAACAACATCAGTTCCTGACACTTCGATCGCCTGCTTGGTCTGAGCAAAATCCTTATATTTGCCGGTGCCAACCCACAGCCGTGAATTAAATTCAATACCTGAAATAACCAGTTTGTCATTCATTGTTTTTCTCCTCTTTGCATTTCACTTCGAACTGAGAACTTTGAACTCAGAACTTAACTTATCCTCCTGACATAAAACTCACAACCTCAAGGACATCTCCCTCTTGAATCATGGTAGTCCCATACCGATCTTTCTTCACAATATCAAGATTGCGCTCAACAGCCACACGCTGGTGTTGTATATTCAGAAACTCCAGGAGGCCGAGGACTGTCAATCCGTTTGGGATCTGTTTTTTCTCGCCATTTAACGTGATATTCATGCTTTTTCTATCCATGCTTATGCGAGCCAATTCGTGGCAAAAGTTTTTTCCAAAATAAAAAACCACGCTGGGCAGCGTGGCTTGAAAGGTTCTCTTTTAACTGTATCGCCTTCCCTCCGCCGGAACTACCCGGATCAGGTTCCAAGGGTCGTCTTTTCAATCAAGACTCTCAGCCTCTCGGCTCCCCCAGCTATGTTTGTATGATATGTACAATACAGCAGGAGCATCAATAAAGTCAATGGTTTTTTAAGGGAACAGTCAATGTTAAGTCTTAGCTACTCGTTCTTGCCATTTAAGTGGATCACATTTCAAATGCTGAATGGCCGTAATGAGAATTTCATCTTGTCGTATCTGATATAAAACGCCATAAGGAAATCTATTCGATATACAGCGTCTTGATCGTTTTGAAAAAATGGGCCACGCGTTCGGAAATGAAGAAATTCGAGCGAGTGTGTTTTTTATTTCTACTGCAAATTCATAACCGAGACCAGGAAGTTGTTTATTATAATAATCGATGGCCTCTGAAAATTCCTGCTCCGCACAAGAAATGAAACGGATATTCATCTTTTGCTAATCCGTTCAAACACCGTTTTTGCAGAATCAGCGCAAATTTTTCCAGAGTCATATGCATCGATACGAGATTCAGACTCCTCTGCCCAATGTGCATCAATTTTTTTATCGTATGCTTTATCAAAGCTATGGAAAAGTTTTTCTATCAGCTCTGCACGTTCGACAGGATCTAGGTTCAATGCTTGCTTAAGAAGTTCCTGTGCTGTCGTTGTCATAACTAGTTTCACCTCTTCTATTTATCTTTTTAATAATCATGTTATCCTTGAATGATATTTATGTCAATATCGATTAACTCTTTACATTCTCTTGGAAACAAATCTACAAATACTCCTCCGTCATTTCCTTCACTTCTTCCTCAGGCGGTGGTGAAAGAATTCGGGCGAGCTTTTTATCTCTATGAGTTCGCTTTGCAAGTTCTCTGGTTTTTTCTCTTTCTTCTTCCGTCATAAGTTCAAATAGACTCACGACATCCTGATAGTCTTTATACGCTGTAGCTTGCAATTTCATAGCAACAAGGTATGGCTTGCTCAGCACGGGCAAGGGAACGTCATCAAGATGCACAGCCTGCTCCATGCCCTCCAGCTCCCATTTATAGCGGGCTATCAACAGATCGATTCTCAAGAACTCTTTTTGGTTGTCGATGATACGGATAAGGTCATGTTTGAAAGGATCGTCAGGGATTTTGCTGCCTTGCCTCAGCTCTGCTTCATACCTTTTAGAAAGATTTTTTTTCAGGATATCGAAAAATGCGGCAGTATTGGTGGTTTCAATAATATCGGAATAAACACAAAAATCAAGATCAAGAGTGGTTCGTTCAACACCGTGCGCGATTACGGCATATCCGCCGGTAAGAACAATAGTGACCTTAACGGGAAGTGCGTTCGTAATGTCTCGGATTGTCTCTAAGGTATCTCGTATAGATCTCATATTCAGATAGCTTTTCTCCTCGTGCTTTTATAGCAATGATTTGGAACAAATAATCATGCATGGTTTCCATACGATCGAGTGGTGAGCGCTTAAGAAACTCTTTCCGTTCTTCTTCTTTTGCTATGTCCATTACAGATTTCATTAAATTAGACTATCAGATATAAGGCAAATACTCAAGGCAATTTAAATGAAAACCATGTTTGCGCGGAGCGTGGAAAGCTTTTTAAATTCCTCGTCTTAAGAAGGGAAAAAAGACTTTAATTTTCTTTGCGTCCTTGGCGACTTTGCGCGAAACAGAGTTCAATCTACCCATTCATCAGCTTTACCAAAACCTTGCCATCATCAAAATAATCAATAATGTTCAAAGCGCCAAATGACTGGTCAATGGTGAAGAGCCTCAGCAAATCCATCCCGAGTGCGTCCGCAAGGATAACGCGATTTACCCCGCCGTGCAGAAGCATTGCTATTTCCTGGTCTGGATGAGACGTGACAAGTTTTTCAAAGGCAGGAAGGATACGATTTGCCACATCGAGCAAACATTCTCCACCTGGCGGCCGGTAGTTGAGCAGATCAGAACGCCATGCCGTATAATCCGTCGGGAATCGTTCATTGATTTCTTCGGCTGTGAGCCCTTCCCAGGCGCCCACGCTTCGTTCCCTCAATTCACGAAGCGGCTTGAAGGTAATTCCGATCCGGTTTGAAATAATCTCAGCTCCTTTCAAAGAACGGATCAAATCGCTCGAGTAAACAGCAGAAATGTTTTTTTCTGCCAGGAGATCAGCAAGCCGGTGCATCTGCGCCACACCGTTCTGGGTTATATCAATATCGATATGTCCATTGTAGCGCTTTTCACCGCCATTGATGACTTCTCCGTGGCGCATCAAATAAACTCTGGTAGGCATATATTAATGTCCTGGCGCTAAAATAATGAATAATAAAAAAATCAACACTTCATTCGCTTCGCTGATTGCGCCCATTCCATCGTGAGTAACCATGCCGAGTTTTTTCACAAGGCAAAACCTGCTCATCAGCGTAAAAAGAATGACTCCGCCAATTAAGCCAAAAATGAGGAACAGCGCCCGCGGCTCCTCGCGCCAGATAACAAAGGCGGTAAGACTGATTGCTATCAAAGACGAATAGACAAGCCTGCTTGCCCTTAAATGTCCAACAAAAACCCGTCCTATTTCCTCCTCACGGCCATGAATGCCCTGATACGCTACAATTGTCTGGGACCATCGGGAAAGCATGGGCACGATGAGTAACGCTGCAATTTTCTCACTGTTTACGAGACTATTCAGGCAAAGGTATTTAAGCAAAAGTGCAATTACGATTGCAAGAACTCCAAAGGAACCAAGGCTCCCCTCTTTCACATTTGCAGGTCTGATTTGCCTTGTTTTTCTTGCTATTCCTTCAAAAGTATTTGCCAGTCCTTCAATAGGAAGAGCACGGGTGAGGATCACAAAAAAAGTAATAAGAAGAAAATTGCCGATGTGTTCCGGAAAAGCAAGCAGTCTAAATGCCTGGTCAACATAAATAAGAATAAGCCCGATTAGAAAACCGATCACAGGAAAATAGACCATGGATTTCTCAAAATCGGTCTCGGTCCTCTGCTTTTTATTCATTGAAACAATGGTAAGAGATTGGACCGCATTCATGAAATTTTTCGGCATATTTGTCTCCTCAGCCTTTCCATGCAAAAAACCCCGCCTGTTTTCAGGTGGGGTCTGTTTATAAACAGTATCCATGGTCAAATAATTGGAGCGGGCGACGGGGTTCGAACCCGCGACTCCAAGCTTGGGAAGCTTGTACTCTACCAGCTGAGCTACGCCCGCTTTTAAGTGAAATTATTATAACGACCGGTCAAAATGTTGTCAATGAAAAACACTGCGACAAGTAACCAGGAGGCTATAAAAGTGCCTTGATTTTTTTTTCAATAACTTCTTCATGCCCGAATCCGGGAATCGGTTTTGAAGCGATTTTTCCTTCTTTATTAATTAGAACCACAGCCGGAATAGTGCGTATTCGATATTTTTCCATAACGTCACTATTTCCTTTGAGAACCGTATACGTAATTCCGTAATCTTTCATAAAAAGCCTGACCGTATCCCATTCGCCGTCATCAAGGGATATGGCCAGGATGACGAGACCCTTCTCTTTATACGTTCGATGCAAGTTCTCAAGAGCGGGCATAGCTGCACGGCAGGGAGGACACCAGGTCGCCCAAAAATCAACAAGAACGACCTTCCCCCGATAATCAGAAAGGGTTACCGTATTTCTTTTTATATCCTGCAAGGTAAAATTAAACGCTGTGTTTTCCTGCGAATCGCTTTTTACTGTACAACTCTGTGTGAACAGGAGGACAATAAAAAGTACCGCTATTCTGGCTACGATCATCATACAAATTCTCTCTCTTGGTATCACTACGGATAGAAACCAGAACTGCCCGCGTAAAAGCGGGCAGTGCAGATGTGTACATCATGCTATTAAACGGATCTCTTATTTGGAGAGAAGCACATCCACCTTGGCCTTGATCTGCGTCTTTGGTACTGCACCAACCACCTGATCGACAATCTGACCGTTTTTAAAAAACATAAGCGTCGGGATGCCCATGATCTTGTATTTTCCTGCAATGTCAGGATTTTCATCGGTGTTGAGTTTCCTGACCTTCAATTTTCCTTCATATTCTTTCGATATTTCATCAACAATGGGAGCAACCATCCGGCAGGGGCCACACCATACAGCCCAAAAATCGACAAGAACCAGTTCCGTTGCCTTGAGTACTTCCTGTTCCCATGTTGCGCTTGTCACTGCTTCTGCCATCTCATCCTCCTCACATTTTCATGCATAATTCAGTGAAAAAAGTATAGTCGATGGACTTCTCATTGTCAATACTTTTCACTTGTGGCATAATCAGATCATGATGAAATGCATTGCCAGGCCGTTCGGCAGCGATGGATGGAAAGAAAAAATAACCATGGCAGAACAGATCGTCGGATCACGTTCCTGTCCGCCGTTTGTGTACGATGATGTTCTGATTCTCGTCTCTCATGCACGCATGAAACGAGCATATGGCAGACTTTTTTTAGATGTTGTAAACCGATTGCACGGAGCATCAGCGCTGGTCATGCCTTCCGTAATGACTCTGCACCAGTTTTTTGAAAAACTCTATGCCGCCCGCGGTCTTCCTCCGGTGATTGATGCAATAACGAACAAGGTCCTGATCGAAGGAATCGTCAAAGAACGCTTAAAAAAACAAAATCCTTTTTTCCAAAGTCCTGACATACTCGCCCCGTCTCTTTCTTCATCGCTTGAAGATATGATAAAAAAACTTTCCAGCGCAGGCATTAGTCCTCAATATCTGGAAACGCTTCTCCAGAACACAGAATATCGTGAAAAGCCGCAAGTCCAACTGCTCATGCATACGTATTCTGAATACCGGAGTTCGCTGAACAACAAAAATCTGATTGATCCTTCGGGAATGCAGACTGCACTCCTTGAGCACTTCGATCCGGCATGGATTGCTTCATATAAACAGATTATCATCGACGGAATTCAGGAAATCGGACAACTCGAAGCAGCCCTTCTCCGAAAAATTGCAGCATCCGCAGAAGGCAGATGCATGGTAGAGAACACCTCCCCAGCGGTGCTGAAACAGGCGAATGAACACCATCCTGCATGGCTCATAAAAGAATTCATTCTATCGCTTGGACTAAGCCTGCCTGATCAAAGCATTTCTCCAAAACAAGATGATCTCTTCCTTGCATCTGCATTGTTTTCCGACATATCGCATGAAGAACTGTTAAAAACAGCCCCGCCCGCTTCATTGTTTGCAAAAAAAATTAACATACTGTCGGCAATCAACAAACGTGAGGAAATCTCATTCATTGCGCGGATGGTAAAAAAACTGATCATGAAAGGGGCGCAGACTGAATCCATCCTCGTTGCCTTTCCTTCCCTGGACGAATATGCCCCGCTTGTTGAAGAAGTGTTTACCGACTATGGGATACCGTATAACCGCTCTCTGGGAAGGCAGCTCAGCACATCTCCGGTTACAACATCGCTCATTGCCCTTCTTCAGACAGTCCAGGATGATTACCGTGCCGGTTCACTCCTCAGAATTTTCAGTTCACCCTTTCTCAAATTTGCAGAACATCCAATGCTTGCACCCGCCTGTGACCGATTTTTAAGGGAGAACAGTCTTATCAATGGGGAAAAAAAGATTCTGGCTGCTTTGCCCGTGTCAGAACAGGGGCAGGAGCCGGATATATTCGTATTGTCTCTGCGTGATCTGTTTACAACACTGGAACTCTTCACTGCATCGAACAGCGCTTCTCTCGTTACCTGGATGAGCCGTTTAAACCGGCTTATTGCATGGTCGGGTCTTGAAGCACGCGTAACAGCTGTTCATGGCCCGCTGAATATTAATCTCCAGGCATATCGCAAATTGCAGGAAACACTCGAACTACTCGCACAGGCAGGAAGGCAATTGCCTGAATTTTCCTATACATTCCATGAATGGTTGTTCCTGATAAAAAAAACCTTTATGCAAACACGGTTTCAGGTTCCCCCTGAAGATGAGACCGGGGTTCAGGTCCTGGGTATTCAGGAAAGCATGGGACTTCCGTGGGATCACATTTTTTGCGGAGGCATGATTGAAGGAACATTCCCCCGTCATCTGACTCATACTATTTTTTTGCCGGAGCCTTTTCTGGAAAAAATCAAAGTGCATGCCTCACAATACGAGCGGCTTCTTGCTTCGTATCATTTTTACCGGCTTCTCCTTTCCGCGGAAAACATCACGCTCACCTGGCCGGAAAATGAGGGAGACCGACCGGTAGTGCCTTCTCCCTTCCTCAAAGAGCTTTCAATGCTCGAAAAAAACGGTTTTCTGAACCAGAGCATAAGCGCTCCTTCCGGCATCCAGTTCAGTCTTGCAATAGAAGACAGTTTCAGCATCCCTGAACTTGCCAAAGCAGTGAGTCGCGTTCAGGACCAGAAAACAATGCATCAAATTTTTGAAGCAGGGATTCCGGAAATCGCAGCACTCAAACCAAGACTCGAAGCAGAGAGAAACCGACAGAATACACACGCACAGGCAGCAACCGGCCTCTGCAAAAAACGGGAATTCAGAGTCACGGAACTGGACGATTATATCCGATGCCCGTATGATTATTATGTCAGACATATTCTCCGAATTGCTCCTCTTGAGGAACTTACGGAAGATATATCTCCGCTCACCCGGGGAAGCAAAATTCACGCTCTTTTGCGAAATTTTTATCTTACCTGGAATACACCGATAACCAGAGAAAACAGACATGAAGCACAAAGTCTTTTAATTGCACTCGCCAATTCCGCTTTTGGCAGGATTGCAGATACGGTCAGAAATCGCCGTGAGAAGACCGCGTTTCAAACCATCATGATTGAACGTTTTCTCGATGCTGAAGAAGCGTTCTGGAAACAAAACATGCGTCCGGCATTCCTTGAACACAGAATCGATTCTTTCCCGCTAAAACTAAATGATGGAAGCACCGTCACACTCTCCGCAATTATTGACCGGATCGATATCGATCAAACGGGAAATTTCTTTGTGATTGATTATAAAACCGGCAAGTACCCCCAGCCCATAATGGGAACTGAACAGGAAATATTCCAGCTTCCTGTGTATGCGGTAATGGCCGCTGCAATGGCATCATCAGCGGAAACCACGCAGCCTTTCCTGCAGAAACCGATCGGCCTCGCGTATTATGATCTTGCTGGGAAATATGGTTCTCCTGCACGGGACGTCGTTCTGTATGATGCCGACAACACAGACCAACAACCTTCTTTGAAACCCAGAACAAGTCCAAAGAGTTCAGCTGAATTTCTTTTTATCCTGGAACAAAGCATGAACAAGGCCCGGCAGGCTGCTGAAGGAATTCTTGACGGTAATTTTGAACCGGAGCCTCTGGATGATGACATCTGTCAATATTGCGCGAATGCTATTCTATGCGGGAGGCATGATGCCGAATAACGATAAAAATCGCATCATGGAACGTGCTGCTGATACGACAAAATCAGTGCACTTATCAGCCTCTGCCGGATCGGGAAAGACCCGCGCGCTCAAAAATCGTTATCTTGCGCTTCTCGAACAGCTTGACACAAAAGGTCTGAACAGCGATCAGGCTGTGGCAATCACATTCACGGATAAGGCAGCAGCAGAGATCAAGGAACGGGTCTACCGTGATCTTCCTGAGCCCTTGCTCAAGAAAATTATCCGGGGGTCACAGGACATCCGGATTTCGACCATTCATTCCTTTTGCATGAACCTTTTAAAACGATATCCGCTCGAAGCAGGGCTGCCGCCGGATTTCGGGATTCTCGATGCACGCGACCAGGCATATAAAATCCAGCAAGCCATTGAATCTGCTCTTGAAGAATCCGGCAATGATCCCGAAACCATGCAATGTCTCGAACATCTTTCCCTGAACAAAATCATCTCTCTCCTCACCTTTCTCTTATCGATCCGGAGCAGATTAAAACGCATGGAAATTGATGCCGGCGGACAGGACAGGCTGATCCATTCCATGCTGCAGGGATTGGATTTTAAGAATAATGAGATGCGTATCAGAGAACTGCTGGCAAGCCATGAATGGCAACAGTCGTTTGAAGACATGGGCCGCATGCTTGATTTTGCTGAAACAACGGACAATGCTGAAAAAAAAGACAATCATCTGCACCTTGCAAAAGAACAGGACCCTGACGCTGTCTCGAGGATTGCACAATCTCTCTATGCATACTATTTCACACAGGCCGGACTGCCGCGTAAAGCTTCCCGAATAGCAGCCAAAGCCTTTCCTGAAAAAAAAATATTCCTGGAGTATGACACGCTGTTTTTCAGCATTCAGGATATGCTTGCAGAGTTCAGGAACCTGTATGCTCGTACCAAAGCAGGCCGAGAAACCGCGAGCCTGCTCACACTCTATTTTTCTGCGGAAAAACGATACACTGCATCCAAATTACGAGAAGGCCTGCTCGACTTTGACGATCTGGAAATTTACACGTATCAGCTGCTCAGGAAAACCGAATCGTCCGATATCCTCTACTGGCTTGATCGAAAAATACTTCATTTTCTCGTAGATGAATTTCAGGATACCAGCGATATTCAGTGGGCTATCATAACAAAGCTTACCGAGGAGATTTTTTCAGGCGCGGGCTCGGACAAACCCATGAATCCGACGCTTTTTGTGGTAGGAGATCAGAAACAATCCATCTACCGTTTTCGTGAAGCAAATTACCGCTTGATCGATACGATCAGGGACATGATGGAGAACCATATGCTCCCGGAAACACGGGAAATTCTCACGTTGGATACGAATTACCGTTCAACGTCCGAAATCATAGAAACCGTGAACACCGTCTTTTCACGACTTTGGGATGATTATAAACCTTCGGAATGCGAACGAACCAGGCAGCAAGGAAGTGTCCGCCTTATTGAACTTCCCAACGTGCGTGCACAAACTACCGGCGATGCAATGAACGGAAATGAATCCTGTGCCGAGCCGAATGTGCTTGCTGAACAGGTTCAAAGCATGATCCGTGAAGGAATCAAGGTGTATGAACGAGAACAAAACAACCCGGACTCTTCAAAATCGGATACAGAATATGTCTGGAAGGAACGGTCTGCTGATTACGGGGATTGTGCCATCCTGATTCCGACTCGTGCACGGCTCAAGGAATATGAAACGTCGCTTCAGTCCCGCGGAATACCCTATCGGGTTGTGGGAGGAATCGGTTTTTATGAAGAGGATGAAATCCTTGCTCTCATGAACATTCTGTTTTATCTTTGGAACAAGGACGATCATTTTGCGCTTGCGGGTGCTTTAAAATCCGTATTGTTCGGATTTACGGATAACGATCTATCGGGTCTTGCCTGGAATTCAGATGATCTTGTTTCTTCGCTTTTCACGATGAACCCTGAAAGTGCAAATATGTTCCAACGATGGAGCGGTCTCGCCGGGCTCGTACCGCTTGCCTCGCTTATTCGCCGCATTGTTCTGGACACGGGCGCTTACATCCTGTTCGGCAAAAAAAATCCCCAGGCAATCTTTAATATCGACAAACTGATCGATACTGCTCATGAATTCGATCGCCGGGGATACACAACGCTTCAGGACTTTGTCGAATGGGTAAAAAACATTCGTGAAACCGAGCAGCGGGAGGCAACCGCGGACATGAATCTGCCTGGTTTTCAGCGGTCGGTTAGTATCATGACCGTTCACAAGGCAAAAGGATTGGAATATCCCATTGTGTTCCTCCCCGGTATGAATCAGGCCGCCTGGTCGCTCTCGCATGGACCAGAAGTACTTCTTGCTGAAGCAGACGGCAGGAAACGGATGGCAATCAATCGGACAGAGAACCCTCTCAGTCAGGAGTTATGGAGCGAAGAGAATGGAGAACAGGACGAGTTGAAGCGGGAACACCAGCGGCTTCTGTATGTTGCAATGACCCGCGCTCGCGATCATCTGGTTATGATTGGAACGCATGCGTATGGAAAATATCCGATCAAAAAAAATACCTGGCTTGACTTCGTGCATCAAACAATTCCGCTTTCCACGGATCCGAATACCATGAGTAAAACAGGAAGCGTATACTCCTGTCCGGATTGGAAAGAACGCCCACTGGCAAAAAAACAAGGCGAAAAACAGCCACTCCAGGAAAAGCCCGGCAAACAGCACATTGATATCAATCACCTTGTTGATAACCTCTCTTCCCTTCCTTATTCATCAGCACCGGCCTGGAAAAATGCGACAGATTTCATCGAGCAGAAGCAGAATCAATTGCATAGAGGTTCATCTATCCCGGAAAAAACAGAAAGCATATCACCACTGATAAGGGGAACTGTATTGCATCGTTGCCTGGAGAGTATGACTGCCACCAGCAGGTATAATCTTGCAGAGATACTGAAAAGCGTGCCTGAATACACGGCTCTCGAAAAAACAGCACAGCAAGCCTTCAAGCATGATGTTGAATCAATCATCAAATCTCTGATTGAGAATAACGACTTGTCCTGGATATTCAAACAGCAGGAGAGCGCCTATTCTGAGCTTCCTATTTTGTACAAAAAAGGAAATACCCTCATCAGCGGTATCATTGATCGGGTCCTCATCCGGGACAATACTGCATTTGTGATCGATTATAAGGCGATTCGTATAGAGCATGATGAAGCCTTGTCTGCCTTCATCAATCAGTATCGACCGCAAATCCAGCTTTATACGGAAGCAATAAAAAGTATTTTCGGCATCAGTCATGTTGAGGGGTATCTTCTTTTCCTTGATTCATCCAGACTCCAGCTTGTCAGCCGCCTATAATCCAATCAACTCCTTATGAGAATCGGCATACAAAAAAATACATGCAATACTTGGAATCATAGTAGTATTGGGTATATCTCTGGGAGATGCAGTCGCAAAACAGGGAAGGGTTTCATCCGAGGCCAGGAGTCTGCTGAATACAGCAAGCAATGCGTTTGTTCAAAACGCCTGCATCAAGACAATTCTTGCGCAGGCGTCTTCTTGCAACGTTCATTCAACAGCCTGAAATATTCTTTTCTGCACCAATCTTCTGTCCTTGCCATTTTCTGAAATGCCTCTTCAAAACCGGTCGCACCTGCGGAAAAAATTCCATGGCCAAGGGCAATACACACACCAGCGCCCTGAATGGCTGGAGGAACGGATTTGGCCAGACCATTCACTCCGGTTTCGCCTGCAATCACGGGAACATCAGACAAAGAACGTTTCCGGTCGCAGAACCGGGTACAATCATTGATCATGCATCCCCGCTCTTCACAAAACATGGACAGAATAACGCTGAATTTTGGATGACCATGCAGTACGGCATGATAGTTTGAACAGGCGTAGATACCTTTGTGAGCAGGCAATTCAGATGAAGCGGAAAGACTGTCATGAGAAGTATAATCAAATGGAACAGATACAATCTGATTCTCGAGTTCATCAAGTGAAGAGCTGGTCTTGCTGATATGGATCATGTCCCCGTCAAAATAACTGATATTTCCAAAGAATGAATCGACATATCCTTTCTCAACGGTATAACGTCCTACCCGGCAGAGTTCTTTGCGAATTGCATCTTTGTCATGCATCATGCCTTGGGTAAATGTAAGATCAGTCCTATCGGGAACCCTCAACCATGCAGTCTTAAACCGTTCAATATGCTGTTGCTCATCCGGCAGCTTAAATCCTTCAGTCAGTAAATCAAGAAAATACTTCACAAATGTGGTATGAAACACCGTAGAAAAAGCAATGAACGCCTGTTCGATAGTCTCTTCTCCGGTTGCAATAATGCCGAAATTTTGGACAAGAAGTGCCTTGCGATCATGAAGGAAATGAAGAATCTTATCATAAAACTCTTTTTCTGACTTTCCTCTCCATTCGTCTTCCCGTATAAACGGAATATCATGCAAAAAAACTTTTGTTTCACTGTCTTTCGGAGCAAGTCTGCAGGATTGTTCATCAGAACGTTGTATGAGAAGATCAGCAAAAGGCAAAGATGGTTTGGCAAAGAGCAGAGTTGAGAGATTCACTTTGTGCAATATTTCCGTGAATAGGGAATGCCATTCATCCTGATTACTTGACTTTTCGGCATCAATGATGTTGTAAAAATGGATGCTTTCTGGAACTGCAATCCGGTCACGGATAAGTTTGTGGGTATATTTTTTTATCTGATTATGCATGGAAAAACAGGCGTCATATCACGCTCTCGTAAATCAAAAAGGGAGAGCATGTCAGCTCTCCCCCATTATCGAGGTTAATTATTTTTCGTTATCTAGCGTCTTATTTGTCTTCTTCCTCGCGTAAAAACTTTTCATATTCGGCCTTGCTCATCAAATCATTTAACTCAGACGGATCACTCATTTCAAGAACAACAAGCCATCCGTTGCCATACGGATCTTCATTGATAATCTCCGGTGTATCGGCAATATCCTCATTGACTTCAACGACCGTGCCGGTCACCGGGCTGACCACCGGGGCCGTTGCTTTGGTTGATTCAATCTCGGTCAATTCAGAATCGCCGTCGATTTCCATATCAATCTCCGGCATTTCCACAAATACAATATCGCCTAACTGCTGTTGTGCATAGTCGGTCAGGCCGATGGTCGCTCGTTTTCCTTCCGCTCGCACCCAGGTATGTTCTCGATGATATTTGATGTCATCAGGATTCATAAAAAACCTCCACACATCGTCACTGAAAAGTTAGAAATTATATTGAGAGTAAGTATAGATGAGAATGGCTTTGTTTGTAGCCTATGCACAAAATTTTGTCAAGAAATTTTTTCTCTGCTCGTGAAATGAACTATCGGCTGATGATGATATTATTTTTGTCCGATTAATCCAAATCGGAATTTTTCGAAGAGACTGGACTGAGCAAGTCGATCCAGCAGCGGAGAAAAACAGTTCATAATAAGAATGGCAAATGGCGCACCTTCAGAATATGTTCCTTTTAATCGAATAATTACGGTAAGAGCACCACACCCAATCCCAAAGGCTATCCGCGCTACCGGCACATACGGACCCGTGAGTACTGGAGTTGTTATGAAAAGTGCACAGAGGATCAGACTGCCTGAGAGCATATGGAAAAACGGATCCCCGGTAAAAAACCCTTCATTTCCTCCGAAAATCCAGGCAAATAAACCAACGCTTGCAATATAGGCAACTGGTAAGTGCCAGGTAATATATTTTTTGTACATCAAAAACCCAGCACCGAGAAGCAATGCTGCCACGGAAGTCTCGCCGAGCCCGCCTGCACGATTTCCTAAAAAAAGCTCGATATAGAGCGATGCTTTGGTATGATAGATTTCGAGAAGCCCTGACATGCCGTGTTCCTTTAAGATCATTAAAGGAGTTGAGGTAACAACATCAGAAGAATCAAGAGCTCGAATTCCTGGTTCTACAAATGTTGTAAGCAGTGAAGGGAAAGCGAACAAAACAAGCGTGCTTCCGATGAGAACAGGATTGAACAGCATAAAATCCAACCGGTTAAAAAGCAATCTGCTTATCAAAATTGCTGAAAACGATCCAAGCGCCGGAATTCCTGCTGGCACTGATGCAGGAATCAACAAGGGAAAAAGCAACCCGATAAGAAACGCATTCCCGTCTGATATAGTCAATGGCTTTTTAAGGAGCCATTGGATCGCAATTTCGGAAAGAAGTGCAGTTCCAATGCTGATTGCAATGATAACCGCGGCAGCCTGACCAAAATAATAAACTGCCATAACAACTGTCGGAAATAGCGCACCACTGATAATCCATGCAATGGGAACCAGCAATTCCTTTCGAGCAAGTGATTGCTTCTTTACCGTCCCTATCACCGGGGATTTCTTATGCTGTTTATGAAATATTGGTTTCATTATAGCGTCTGGATAGAAAAATCCTGCCCTATAAGAGCGGCAGGATTTCCTGTACGGGGATACACATTTGATTAGGGAACCTGAACGACTTCCGTAATCCCTGGAACTTCCTGTTTTAATTGCTTTTCGATAGCCATTTTTAATGTCATCGTGGACATGGGGCAGCACCCGCACGCGCCTTTCAATCGTACGGTTACTTTTCCCTTCTCATCCACACTCACCAGTTCTACATCGCCTCCATCTCGCTGGAGTGCCGGTCTTACTTTGTCAAGCGCCTGTTCTACAGCTTCTTTCATAAAATCATTCTCCTTATAATATCATGCATGAATGTACTGCTATCTTTGTTATTATACACATTTTTTTTCTTATGCACAAAAATTTTATCACAAAAAATATTTAGGGTATTGACAGCATCCTCTCGTTTTGATACTGTACGAAAAAATAAGGCGATGGAGTTCGCCAAAAAACCGCCTTTAAATAGAGGCTAATGACTCCTACTATCAGCTTTTTCAGTGAGGAGTCGTTCCGTTTACGAACAACAACCTGCTGCTATGCAGGTTTTTTTTTGCCTTGATGCAATGAGGTGACAAAGGAGTATGTATGGAACAGCTTTTTATTATCGCTTCACTTTGGCTTGGTCTGGCTGTTTTTGCCGCTATCGTCGCTTATCATCTCCGAATTTCTATCGCACTCGTTGAAATTTGTGTGGGAGTAATCGCAGGCGCGATAGCAACCTTGTTTGGCCTGAGGGAAGCATTAGGTTCCGATTCTGAATGGCTCAGATTTCTTGCTGCCTCGGGAGCGATTTTACTTACGTTTCTGGCAGGTGCTGAATTGGACCCTGTTGTCGTAAGAAAAAAAATGAAGGAAATTACTGTCGTCGGATTGATCGGATTTTTTGCACCGTTCGTCGGATGTACAGCGCTTGCCTATTATGTACTCGAATGGAATTTCCAGGCAAGCTGTCTCTGTGGCATAGCGCTTTCAACAACCTCCATGGCTGTTGTATATGCGGTCATGCTGGAAACGGGTCTTAATAAAACCGAGTTCGGCAAAGGAATTCTTGGGGCCTGCTTTATCAATGACCTGGGAACCGTCATTGCCCTCGGTCTTTTGTTTGCACCGTTTACCTTGAAAACGATTATTTTTATAATAACCTGTATAACCGTCTTTTTCCTTCTTCCCCGTATCACCGGTTTTATGACCGATCGTTACGGAAACAGAACCGCTGCCATACGAACCAAATGGATTATGCTCGTTCTTTTCGGCTTGGGAGCTTTGGCATTCTGGTCGGGCAGTGAAGCAGTTCTTCCGGCCTACATCACTGGCATGATACTCGCGGAAAGCGCTGGTCGGGATACATTCTGGATTCGGAGGTTAAGAACGCTCACGGTTGGATTTCTTACGCCGTTTTACTTCCTTCGCGCAGGAATGCTCGTTTCAGTGACCGCCCTGATTGCAGCGCCTTTTGTTTTCATCCTCTTATTGGCAGGCAAAGTAGTGTCAAAAATATTCGGCTTGTATCCATTTATCGGTTTATTTCGACGAGACCCGAAAGAGCGATGGTACTATACGCTTTTAATGTCCACTGGCCTAACGTTCGGAACCATTTCTGCTTTATATGGTTTTTCGAACAACATTGTTACTCAATCGCAATATTCTTTCCTGGTAGCAGCGGTCATTGCAAGCGCTGTCATTCCTACGTTGATCGCGGGAATTGCCTTTTTGCCGAAGCATCTTCTGACGAAGCAGGCCGCGGTGAAAACAGTGGGAAACGACTTAAGCGAGGAAGGATGAGCCATTTGATGATATTTTCATTGTCAAGAAAAGTAATCTCTGATACCCTGTTGCCTCGATGAACCTGCAAACCATTGAAGAACAATTTCTGCTTTTGATCAATAACGGCATGACGAATACTGTCTTCGATATCATCATGCCTTTTCTTACGAGATATGGTTACCTTCTCGTCATTCCCTTCCTGGTATCCATGATACTCCTGGCATTCAGGACAAAAAAACCGCATGGGAAGAACTATGCTGTGGCTGCGCTCGGAGCAATACTCATTTCGGTATGTGCCTTTTTTGTGGCGGAATGGATCGAAGACATGATAAAAATCGCCGTGGCTCGTCCGCGTCCCTGCAGAACGATCGAAGGAATACGGCTTATTCTCCCCTGCCCGAAATCATTTTCACTTCCATCAGGACATGCGATAACTTCTTTTGCCTGCGCTCTCCCGCTTTTTTTTCTCACCCGGAGATACCTTTCGTTCACCTGGCGTTTGTACCCGTTATTGCTTGCTGCAGTAATTTCCTTCTCGCGTCTTTATCTGGGACTTCATTATCCCACGGATGTGCTTGCTGGAGCATTCTTGGGAGCTGGCATCGGACTGGGACTTTCAATCCCCTACGATATTTTCTTGAGCAGAAAAAAACGTAAAAGATATCACGGTTAACTATACTTCCAGAACTAGTCCTTCCATCCGTGATTCCCGATCAAAGGAACAAACATGCAGGGAATATGCTTCTCTGTAGTAAAACTGTCTCCTTTTTTTAGGACCGTTACAAGGTTCTGACCATATCGTTCTCCCACCGGTATCACCATCCTGCCGCCGTCTTTTAACTGATCGACTAAAGAGACCGGAATATCGGGTGCACCTGCAGTAACCATAATCGCATCAAAGGGCGCCATCTCTTTCCAGCCATACGTTCCATCGTACACTTTAATAGCAACCGTTCGGTAACCAAGCCGATCAAGCGTTGCCCGGGCTCTCTCAGCGAGCAATTTGATCCGTTCCACCGTATACACTTTTTCACACAATTTAGCCAGAACAGCCGCCTGATAACCAGAACCAGTTCCAATTTCAAGCACTCGTTCGCATCCGGTTAATTCGAGAAGTTCGGTCATTCGGGCAACCATGTAGGGTTGCGAAATAGTCTGGCCTTCCCCAAGAGGAAGCGCATTATCTTCATATGCCATTCCCCGGATAGCTTCAGGAAGAAATTCGTGGCGGGGAACCGTGCGCATCGCATTCAGCACACGCTCGTCCCTTACTCCGCGTGCAATGATCTGCTCATCGAGCATCTTGCTGCGTTCTTTGTCGTAATTGATCACTCGGAACTCCGTTTGGATTTCGGAGATATGAATGACATGGATTCAAGTGACTTGAGAGTTTCAAGAGAAGAGTAATCAGTAAGATCAAGATGGAGCGGAGTTATGGAAATACAATTTTTACCTATGGCATCAAAGTCTGTACCCTCTTCACGTTCCCAATCGGGTTCACCACCGCCGATCCAATAATATTTTTTGCCACGAGGATCGACTCGTTCAACGGTCAAGTGCCGGTACACCCGTTTTCCCAAACGAGTAATCTTGGTTCCCTGAATATTCTGAAGAGGCATATTCGGAACATTGATGTTCAGAAGCGTTCCTTTCGAAAGCCCATGATCCAAAACCCGTGCTGCTGCCTGACAGGCAACTTCTGCTGCTTCGGCAAACAGAAAATCTTCACGAGCAACCAGGGAAATAGCTATTGCTGGAATACCCAGAAGGGTTGCTTCGATAGCACCCGCAACCGTACCGGAATACGTCACATCATCACCAAGATTCGGCCCCTTGTTAATACCGGAAACCACAAGTCTTGGTTCCTGTTCCAACATGCCTTTCACTGCAATATTTACGCAGTCGGTCGGTGTTCCGTTCACGCTGTAAACCGATTCCTTGATTTCCTCGATCAAGAGCGGCCGATGGAGAGTCATGGAATGCCCTGCTGCACTCCGCTCGCGATCCGGAGCAACAATGATAACAGTATCAAGATCGCGTAATCGTTTCGCAAGCATCTGGATGCCAGGAGAAAAAACTCCGTCATCATTCGTTACGAGTATCATCCTATTTCCTTACTTAACTTATTGGGGTAAGCGTGATTATACAGTAATGGTGCAGCATGTAACGTGAGGAAGATCATTTAAAACCGAAGGGATTCTATATCAGATCATTCCTATTTGCAAATGGTTTGTGCTTAATGATAAAAAAGAGGCCGCCCATTTTCCCGAGCGGCCCGATCTTTGTTTTGCTAATCCTCTAAACTTCCAATCATCTAAACATCTGATTTCTTTTCTGGGCTTCACCAGAACCGTTCAGCCCAGCCTACGAAACTATCTTCTATTTCTTTCCTGGCTTCCAGTTTGGATCAAAAACACCGGTTCTATTTTGCATATTCCCGGTTCCTGTGGATTTTTTTGAGGTGGATTTTTTTGAGGATGCTTGGTTCAAATATCTTGCCTCAAACGGTACACCATCATGAGCCAAAGATTCAAGCCATTTAGAATCAATAGCGAAACCCATTGTCATAGCATCTGCCTCTGCAGGCGACACTTTTCCTTTTGAAACAAGCGTTAGCGCCTTAGAAATAGAATAGCCCTCCATAAGTGAAGTGCCTCGAGATTGAAGAGAAGCATCCCGCTCTATATCAAGGATCGTTACATCCTTAACAACATTCGTTCCCTGCTGATAGAGCTGTTTAGAAGCAACTCCACTAAATTTCATACTGCCCCCTTTTCTAATGTCAGTAGCTACCCAATTCGTTGCTTCTAACTGTTGTGCTTCTTCTGGTGTAATTTTACCCTGCATGAGCTTGACGGCAGAGGGGCCATATATGGAGACCATCACATCCCATGCATTAGCTACTGCCGCGAGCTTTTGTGATACGCTTAGTTTTCCTCCGCTCAATGCTATTTTTGCATACTTTACAGAGTTTGCAATTGGTACGATATCCGCTATTATATAAACAGGTAGCAAAGCAACCTGATCCGCTGTTCTAACGTCTTCTTCTGACGCATAGGCGACCGACCGGTATTCTACCGATTGGTCATACCAATAACTCACGCCATTAACAGACCATTCATAAAATCTGCTAACACAACCAACTGGATCGTTTACCATGGTGCTAATGTAATCAGATCTCTTCTGCGAACCCTCATTACTGTTTTCCCAAGACCAACCACCACCCCCATCCGATGTAGCAGAACTGTCATAATGATTTGCGTATACATTATTTTCCTGATTTACAGGGTTGTCTTCAAATGAGGTCTTAGAGTGATCCGCTGGATTACCAAATCGATCAAGACTCCCGTCAAGACTCCCCTTTGCTTCGTATCCGCTCGGATCTGTTACGTTCACCGGATCATTCCATGCGTACGCATACCGATTCAGACCTTCAATCGGATCCGCGCTGATAAACCTTCCGAGTGTCGGATCGTATAACCGCGCATTATAGTTGTACAAGCCAGTCTCGGTATCCATTTCCTGGCCCGTGAACTTGTGATCTTCGACCTCATTTTCGAATGAACCCGTGGCATCATCACTGCCATACGGCTGATAGAACTGCTGGTTCACCACAGAGCCGGTGGAATTCGTGACAACATTGGTCCCACCCAGGTGGTCTTTCAGCATGAAGTACAGGCTGCCATCAGGTTTCTTCTTAATCGTTGTGCCTGCTGCGTGAATGTATACCGTCTGGTTCCCTGACTGGTCTTTTTCATAAATACTCCCGACATACACCTTCGTGAAACTGCCGGTCTGCTTCTTTACCCGTTCTCCGCTGGGACCATAAGTAAAGGTTGTGGTCGCCCCTGATTTCAGAATAGAGAGCGGCTTGTTGTCGTAGTTCCAGGTTAAGGTTCTGCCATCGCCGGTCAGCATGTTGCCGTTGTCGTCATAGGTGTAGCTCCTGGCTCCTGCTGCGGTGACTGCATGTTTGTGGGCTGAGTTGCCATACGTGTAGCTGTTGGTTTCAAAGCTGGTGATATTGCCGATGGTGTTGTAAGCATAGGCCTTGCTGTAGATTTGCGTGCCGCTGCCGATCGTCGTGCCCGTGCCTCTTCTGGCGTTGGTCAACCGATAACCGTCGTCATACGTGTACTGCCAGTTAGCGCTGTTTTTGTTGTCGACAATACCCGTAACTATGCCGCCATTGTCATACGTGTAATTCATATCCAACGCCGCTGCTACACTGCCTGTCCATTTATAGGGTTTTAAACTGGTGTTGCCGAGCCCCCATACCTCACCACTGTTTTTTACGGATATATCCCTGAGCTGTCCACCAATATATGTCCAGCCGTTGCCGTTCCAGTAGTACACAATATTATCGGCATCTGTGGCAAAGACAGATCCATCGCTGCCTACGGATACCGCAGCCAAAATCTTGTCGGATACGCAGGTGAAACTACTGCCATTCCACTTGTATACCTTATTGCTGTTCACACCGATGCCCCATAGTTCGCTGGAGCTTCTGACCGCAAGGGATTTTAACTGGCCGGTGATGCTTGACCAGGCGCTCCCGGTCCATTGGTACACATTGTAACTCGAGTCTGTTCCGAACACGGAACCATCACTGCCCACGGAAACCTGATACATAGCCGTGTCGTCAAGCTTGGTGTAACTGCCGTTCCACCTGTATAACTTGCCGGTGGTGTTGCCGAGCCCCCATATTTCACTGGAGCTTCTGACAGAAAGGGATTTTAACTGGCCTCCGATAGCCGACCAGACGCTCCCGGTCCACTGGTACACATTGTTACTCGAGTCTGTTGCAAACGCGGCTCCGTCACTGCCCACGGAAATTTGCGACATGGCAGTGGTCGACACTGCGGTATAGAGGCTGGAAATCTTTGCCGCATCCACATGCTTTAGCCTGAAATTATTGGAATCATAGCTGTAGGTTTGGACAAGTCCGTTGCCTAACACCCTGGTTTCCAACCGGCCATATTGATCATATTTAGAACTCTTAAGGTATTGTTCGCCGCCGGAGGACGAGCCGATTTTGCTGAGAGACCCGTTGGTCGTATCATCGTACGTGTTGTAGACATTGCTGCTATCCGGGTACGTTGCCTGCGTGACCCGGCTTAAGGTGTCATACGCATTTTGGGTCGTATACGTCGTGCCATCAATCGTCTTGTCCGTTCTGGTCACACGTCCTAATGCATCGTAATAATACACATTGGTTACGGGCTGGCCGCCGGTTGCATTGCTGTATTCCCGTACCAGTTTGCCTACGCTGTTCGTTCCTGTGTAGCCGCTGAACGTATCGTAGTCATACTGGATGTAGGTATTATCCGGGAATGTCTTTTGGGTTAACCTGTTTACATTGTCATAGGTTAGGGTGACGGTCTGGTTCTTGGCGTCCGTCTCGCTGGTGAGTCGTCCTCCAATATCATACCCATACGACCAGCTTCCCATGTCCATGTCGGTCATGGCGGTCTTTCTGCCCAGATTGTCATAGGTCACGGTGTTATAGTTTCCTAGGTTATCGGTGGTCCTAATGACCCTGCCTAAGGCGTCGTATGAATTCGTGGTAGTGGAATACAGCGTTGCGCTGCCATACGTGCCGGTGAACTTCTCGATTTTCCAAACCCGTCCGTATGCATCCACTGTGTTCCTGGTCTGCTTGTTGTTTGCATCCACGGCTGTGGTGACGTAGTCGTTGAAGAACGTGCGCGTATAAGTTCCGTCAGGCCTGTCCGTGCGAGTCAAACGGCCCACAGCATCATACGTAAATGTCGTGGCCTTTTCTTTGGATACGCTGGCCCAGGGTATAAACGTCCCATCACTGGTTGTTTTGTAACCGATATATGTTTTATAAACCTGTCCCAGGGCATTGTATTCCACCGGACCGCTTACCACCATCTTCCCGGATTCTTCCGAGGGTGACTGGGTCTGGAGGGTGCGTCCAAGGCCGTCCATGTAGGCATATGAATCAAAGGTATTGTTACTGCCTGCAGCTTTGCGGACTTTTGCTACGACCGTGTTGGGGCTGGTGGAGCTGGACCAGAATGAGTATGTCATGCTTGTCTGCGGCAACGCCTCACTGAAGTCCTCATCCCACGTGGCAGTGGATCTTCCCAAGGTGTCGTATTTGCTCCGTACATAATGATTATTGACGTCCTTGACGCTCTTTACCTGGCCAAATAACCCGCTCCCGGTAAATCCGCTGTCACCGCTTGCATTCACTCCATAATAGTACGTATATGCTGTCTTGTTTAATGCATTCGTCGCGCTGATGGGGAATGTATAGTATGTGCTGTCGTATGCCGTCGTCGTGGTATGATTTAAGGCGTCGGTTACTGACGTAACGTTACCATACTGATCATACGCCGTAGTGACGGTAGGATTGGCTGCATTTTCACGAGAACCAAAAACCGCTGCGGTCTCCACTTTTCTTAAGTATTTTGTGGAGGAATCGTAATCAGGCGTGCCATTGTAGGTATTCGAGTAGTAGTTCCAGTTCTCGGCCACCTTGGTTGAGTCATCGCTTTTGTTGGTGTAGCTGTGCTTCGGAACTCCAAGGATCCAGTTGGTGGTGTCATTGATGTATTCTGTGTAGGAATACAGTTCATCACCGTTTACCGAAACATCTCCCATGCTGCTTACCTTGGTCAGGTTCCCGTAGGTGGTGTCGTAGGTGTAGGTTGTCCGGGTCTGCTTGTAGCTTGCATCGCCGTCATACAGGAAATTATCCGTTTGGGAAAGATAGATAAAATTGACTCCGGTATAGGGAGTGGTATAGCTGTACGTATTCTGCACTTTTGAAAAGAGGTTGTTCGATGCATCTTTTACCTGAACCTCGGACACCAAGCCTTTTTTGATGGCATCCTGGAAGTATGAGGTCGTGGCATAGGTTCCTATGGCATCAGTAACAGTAACAAAATTATGCCCGCGGAATTCGCTGGTGCCGCTGTCCCACAACGCGCCGCTATAGGAATAGTTTGTCGTATAGGAATTTCCCATGCCGTCACTATTCGTAGAGGACGTCACCCGATATCTCGTTTTGCTGTTCAGGGTATACGATTCGTAGCCTAATTGCTTTGTCCCGCCGGTTGCCTCACTGTATACCTGGGTTAATTTGCCGCCTGCATCGTAGGTGAAGCTGGTAAGCGGTGTATGCTCGTAGCCGAATTCTGATATGACAACGGTTTCATAGGAGTTCAGTTTCATGGCGGCGCTGGCATCACCTGTCGAAAGCGGCGAGGTCATATCATAATGCAACTGGATCTGGCTCAAATCCTGGATAACGCTCCAGTCGCTGCTGTTATAGATTGACGTGGTAATGTAAGAGTAGCGGGTGTAATTATGCACTGAAGACAACCACATGGAGCAGCTATCGGGATACGTAGGGGGATAGTAGCCGCAAATTTGCCAATCTCCATAGATCGGATTTGCGCCTGTTGGCTCTATCGCAAACGTTATTACAAAAGCCCGATTATTGGGGGTTGCTGAATCGTGGTAATTGTAGGTTATGGATTTAATCCCATGCCCTGTTACATGTTCTGAATCACACGTGTGGCCGTGGCTGTCTGTCTTGCTGATCGTGTCGCTTTTCTTTTGCCAGTAATCAAAGATCATGGCATCGCCTTTGGGAGTGAGAATTCCGTCAATATCCCACTCATAGGTTACAT
>JBAZLV010000027.1:0-30322 GCA_041650055.1 Nitrospirota bacterium
CTCGGTGCTGCGCATGGTGCCAAGATTCAAATTGATGCCTCCTTTTCACGAAAGGAACGAAGAAACCTGAGCGCCGTTTCCCTGTCAGCCGGGGAATCAGAACCCTGCGGCCTCGCTTCCTGCATACGCCGCTGCCGTTCCCGGATCTGCGCCTCACGCTCCAGATACGGAGTGACGTCTTCGTCGCGCATGGCGATCAGGAACGCCGGAGGACTGCGTATCTCGTGCTTTGCGATCTCGCCGAAACGAAGCTTTGCGAGAAACAGATACGCCCGTTCCGTAGGAACCACGTCCGGCACAATGAGCGTCGGAAAGAACCGCTTCAAATCCTTACAAATATCCTCTCTCTCGGGCAAGCCAAAGCCTGCTTTTGAGAGAGAGATTTCTTTGATGATTTCTTTTCTTTCTTTAGGAGCCGGTAACTCTTTGTCATTGTTCGTGATTTGTGCTGTTGCTTTCATCTCTACTGATGAAGCTTCTTCATCACTACGGATGAAGGTTTTCATCTCTACTGATGACATCCCTGCTGATGAAGGTTTCATCCCTGGTGATGACATCTCTGGTGATGAAACCCTCCACTGCGAATAGTCCTTCTGAAGCTCGTAGGTATTCGTGATCCTGACGATGACCTTCTTTTCGCAAAGTCTTTTGACCGTTCTCGGGATGAGCCGGACATCCAGCCCGGTCGCCCGCGCGATCTGCGAACAGGTGAGATGCACTGTTTTCCGATGCCAGCCGTAGGAGTATCGGATAATGCATACCACGACGCGCCATGCGTGTTCGGAAAGATTCAGCTTCATGAATGCGTCAAGCAGTTCGTTCGCAATCGGCGTGTATCCGTGCTCCTTCTGCGGTGATGCCATAACGCTCCCCGGAATTACGCGCGCGAAAGTTCAAGTTCACCGCTCATGCGATCCTCTGTAGGAAACGGCATGGAGACCTGTGCCTGCTCAAACGATGCTTCGAGCACCTCGCCCTGCATCTTGATAAGCTCGAACACCCGCTCCTTGCCCGCTCTGTCCGCTGCGATGAACTCCAGAGTGAGCGAAACCTTGAGGTCTGAATCCACCACCACTTTCCTGAGATTCACAATCTGCTTCACGATCATACTGTTCCCTCCTATTGTAAGCTATGGCGTACGTTTACAGTAATAAAATGGCCTTCCCAGATCAGCGAGAAGGCGACTATGCGGTGAAATAAACCGCTTTATATCAGTGAACCAGTGTAATTGACTCCCCGAATTGTCAGCTATAACTTACAATAAAAGTTCTTGCATGTCAAGCTTCATGTAAGCTATAATGAACATTATGAACAAGGTCGGCAAATATCTCAAGAAAAAGCGTGAAGGAGCAGACCTCTCTTTGCGTGAAGCTTCAAAGCTGGCAAGCGTTTCTCACACGCACATCATGGAAATCGAGGACGGAAAGAAATCGCCAACCTTCGACAAGGTCATGCAGATGCTGCGGGCGTATCATGCCGATATTCAGGAGTTCATGCGCGATACGGGGTTTCTGACACAGAACGTAGAACCTGCGCATGCGGGTGCCAACCGAAAAATTCCTGTCGTCTCCTGGGTGATGGCTGGGAAGTGGACGGAAGCCAGCGATGCGTTCCAGCCTGGCGATGCGGAAGAATGGATAGAGACCGACACTCAGGGAACCCATGTGTTTGCACTGCGCGTAAAAGGCGATTCCATGGAGCCGGAGTTCAACGAAGGCGACATTATCATCGTGAACCCCAATTCGAGAGCAGCATCAGGCGATTATGTCATTGCAAAGAATGGCGAGAACGAGGCGACGTTCAAGCAGTACAAGAAATTCGACAACGCCAAAGTTCTGCATCCGCTGAATCCGAAATATCCCGACATCGTCTTGAAAAAGGATCTCGGGTACCGAATTGTCGGGGTGGTGATGGAGAAAAAGAAGAGGTATAAGTAGACATCCTTAGGATATCACCCCAAGGGTATAGAAGCGACCTTTCCCCTAAGATTCCTCCTACCCTGACAATAAGCATTCACGATAAGTCCAATAATCCCCCTGGTAAGTTCCTGTCAGGAAATAATTCACTTGGCCGAGGAAAACATTTAACACATCCTCTGATAGGCGTATATCTGTTGGTTCAAGATACGGAGGAAATACCGTTTGCATAGATTCTAAGCGGCAGATACTGTGACGTAAGTGTCCTGGATAACACGGAATAAAAAACAAATTTGGATATTCTAGTTTCCGGACCCTATCAATAAATTCTGCCGGGTACTTAGCTGTTCCATCTGCCGTAGCAACACTATATAGCGGCGCGGCAAGACATAAATTTCGATGAAGTTTATCTTTACTCCTGACAGGGGTTATGCTGATTGATTCTGGAGGGTGCGTGAGTAGAATTACCGGTCTTTTTTTTGCTCGTGTTACAATGAATTCCTCATCCACTTCTAATTTTGGAGCATATAACGGTGCTTTTCTTTTAAAGGCATCCGCTGTGGAAGACGTAATTAAGAAATTGCTCGCATAGGTTTTGGTTTCTTCATCATAATTAGTTGGCCGCCAAAACTCTAAATTTTCATGTGCATAATAACAGGGGGACCAATAAATTTGACCACGAAGGAAAGAGGTCTTGTGATTACCATCAACCTTGGAAACGAACGGAGTGAGGATATCGTCAATGAATATTTCAGGCATCGGAATTCCTAAACTTCTTCCTTTTCGAGGATACCTATCCCTTGCTCATATACCTCGTCGAATCTTGCGGGTGTAAATTTTACCTTACTTACCTGTTTATTTCCTTCTCTCTGCCCAAGAATCTTTTCTTTAATCGCCTTCAGCCGTTTACAATCGAATTCACTATGGGTAAGTTTAAATTTAGGAGGAGTCGTTACGCTTTTTATTTTATTAAAATCTAGCGGTTTCCCTCTTTCCGCATCAACCATAGGCGCAGTGTTGAAGTATACATAATTCAATAAAGGTGCAAGATTTTCGTTAGACCACCTCTCAATAACTCGCCGGATTTTTAATTCGAGATCGAGATCAGTGATTATCTTATCTAACTCAAGTTCGCTGTCTCTATTAATTGCTATAAACTTAGTATCGAGATCGGGCCTGGAGCCTTCCGTAATCTTGAAATCTGACGTTCTTTCCATTTCTGAAAAAATGTCATTATATTCGAAAGCCCACGGTCCGTAATCCTTAAAAATCCACTCGAAACCGGTAAATGTTTCATTAAATTTTTGATAATGCTCTATATCTATTAGATACAAGTACTTGATCAGCTTGGTTTTATTAAGATAACCGCCATCCTCTTTAATCTTTGTACAGATCGCCTTTATTAAGCTCAGCACCTTATTTTTATTATTAGCACTCATTTCAAAATCTCACAAATTCCTAGTAATATTTTACCACTCTTATACATAGATATACTGGAACAAAGGTTGTTTATTTAATGCCGTTATTTTTTCGTTAGAGTAGCACGTAAATCTTCTATCGTAATCCAAGGTGGACGATGTAGCATGCGATGACAGTTAGAACATACCATCGCAAGATCACTGACAGTCAAAGTAACCATGTCTTTTAGTTCAGAGATCGGAGTTTTGTGATGTGCCTCAATATAGTCTTTCCCCCGCAGGCCATATTTATGCTCAAAATCAAAGGTACAGATTTCGCAGAATAGCCTACCACGACTCTTCTTATATAACCGCTTGGCTTCGCGCACTAGCGCAGTATTTCTTATTTTTTCAAGGCGTGAATGCTGCACAAGTCGATGCTGTCCTTCTTTAAAATTCCGGATGGGCAATTCCTTTAAATTTTCGACATCATATTGATCTAATATCCCCTGCGAAATTTTTTGAGCAGCAACTTGCTCTTTTTGTAGATCGGCCTTGATTACATCTTTTGTACAGAGTTGCCCAACGCCGTTTGAAAAGTAGTCATGAATGTCGCTGTATTTTTTTGCTCGCGGAATAGATGCCGAGCGGCTTCGCCACCTCGGCCATAACTCATCAAGAATTGAACCTATGATTTCATGGCCCAATTCTGTCAGTTCAAATGCTTGTTCTTCGCTCCCGTAATAATTCGCCGTCGTATTTTTTAAAATTTCACCATCCAGACTTAAATGTGACATAAAATATATCTTCAGGTTATCGGCAGTACCTTTGACAGCGGGAAGACCGGGCAAGTCCTTAAATTCTGTTTTTGATTTTCGTTTAGCGACGATAGAGGACAACAGCTTGGGAATATCGGACATCTGTTGGAGTCCAAAAATGGCGCCACGAATCTCACTGACCGTGATCAACCCATTTAGGTTGAGGAGTAAATAGTAACATGCTAAATATGGCAGCACATCTGTGGATTGAGCTCTTTCTATTCCACGATTGCCACCGACCGGAAGAGGATTGTTAAACTGGTAGTGTGCAAGTGCACGACTAAGAGCAAACAGTATAAAGCGTCTATTTTTTTCTTTCAAATCACTACTTATGCATGCTTCATATATCTGTTTGCCTACTGGACTTAATGTAATGATATTCGATCGTGGAACGACATACAGGAGACCGAATTCCTGAAATGCAGCTTTCTTTGTTTCAACTTGTGCATGATCTAAATCTGGGAATAGATCCTTCGCCTCGGCATAGGATTTTTCTGCCTGTGCAGCCTTTGCCAGTTTGAGAAATGACTGTGCTAATTCGTATGGATGACCACTTTTCTTAAAGAAATTTGGATAGCCTATATAGCTTGTAAACCAACAAAAGCTCACTAGGGCACCTCAAAGATTAGAATATAGTCCTGCTTAATTTTTCCGCTGTTGCTGCGGCGTGGGAATTTCATATAATGCCTGCGGATTTCATAAGTCAACTTATCATTAAACTTATAGCCAACGTTTCTGTGTATACTCTCAATAATTTCTGCTGATGGAATTGTCGTGCCACGGATAAAACTATTTCCAATCACGCATACATAGAAATTCCCTTTTTGTTGCTTTAAGTATATTGCTTGCACATGTTTCGCATAGTCTAAGAAGAAAGAACGAACCACAAGTTCTTCTTTTGGGCTAACCGCGCCAACAAGAGAACATATCTCCTCGAATTTTGAAGATATGTCCGGTATATATTCCTTCGGGAATGCATGAAGCATGGAATCATCATAGGTTTTAAATCCCATTGGTTGCTTACGCAATTCGCGATATTTATCATGCGAGCCTATTCCAACCTCATCTAACAACCAATAATATTCAAGCATTTGATTGTAAATATAATCAATTGAGTCGATATAGGGCGGGGAAGTTATAACATCATGAAAAACAATACCATTCAAATCAAACCGGGCATCACCGAGAATAATCTTTCCTTTTGGCTCTCGCGGTAAAAGGCTAACGTACTCGCGCATACCTGCTATTGCACGTTGAAGAAATATGGGGAATAGAGTGCTAGCCAAAGGAGGTGTTTTAGGCAACGTATGAGAAACATATGTTTTTTGAGTTTGATCATCCGCATTTGAAACGCGCCTTATAATGGACGAGAAAACAATTAAACTAAACAACTGAAGTTTTTTTGGCAATGTCATACATCGAGCTTTTATGGATGATAATTGAATCAAAGCCGTGTCTGTAAACCAGTGATTTATGTTTGGGACAGATGGGATGAATTGCGGACATCCTGTGTGATAGTCGTGACTAGCCCAGAACTTTTCAAGGTTGCTAATGTCCGCTTCAGAAAGGGCTTGTGTCTTGGCAGTTGATATCGCGACTGATAATGGATCTATATCCATTCCGATGAATTCTTTTCCATCAAGAGCGGCTTCCACCAAAGTAGTCCCTGATCCACAAAACGGATCAAGAATCACCCGACCACCTTTAGACGGGATAACTGTGCGCAAAATGAACCGAGGGATATTAGGAATAAATTTCCCCGCAAAACGATGCAAGCCATGTGTACAGGGAATTGTATGGAGTCCTTCCGGGATACTCAGTGTGCTATCAGCGAGGCGAGAAATAAATGTTTGCAGGTTTTTTGAGCTTTGCTTAGAAGAAAACAATACGAGCTGATCCATCAATTCTTCTCCAGTATCACAACGCTTTCACGCATATACGACGACAGATGGCTAAGCTCTTGACGCTGTTGAGAACTTACATGAAGATTTCGGGCAACTTTGATGGCTTTAACATTGTATCCTTCTTCTTGCCCAACACGTGCAACTAAAACATCAGTGGGAATGATAGATTTAGCATATGCAGAGTTTCCGACAACAATAACAATTTTACCGCGTTTCGCCAAGACTTGCTTCAAATTTGCGAGAAGCGTTCGGGTGTCGTGAAAATAGCCCTGAAGAGCAGTTTTTATTCCCATTCTTACGCTGCTTGCCGAGTCATCCATGTTATCAAGAAAAGGTGACAGATGTGGCCAGGTGAATTCTGACAAATATTTTCTCGCGGATAAATTATTTCGCATACTATTATTTCTAAGGGCGGCCATTTCTTTCGAATTCGTCACAAAGCCACCCAGCCACAGCTCAACTTTAAATGCCTCAAAATAGTCAAACCTATTGGCATACGGAGGACTAAATATTGCTAAATCTATAGGACGGTCGAAATCGATGTTATCTAAATCTAGACAAGAACCGGTGCGAACTTGTGGTGTGCAACCTGGCGATATTCTAAACTTAGCCATATCCTCTGCAATCTGTGCACTTTTTTGCTTCCATAAATTTTCCACAAATAAACGAATGCTCTTGCCGAAATAACGGGGAATCCATTCTTCGTCAGTAAGGGTAATATATTTCCCCGGCTTTCTTCTTTTGTTGCGATATTTGAGGCCATTCCCCTCTTTAAAAACATTGGCGGCATCTTCAAGTATGCTCAGCCATGATAACAAGAGTAGGTCCCGTACCTTATTCGATGACTCAGTAGAATCAATGAATGATTTTATTTTGAGCAATATATTAAGGCTTTCACGTAAAAACAATTTATCTAACAAATCATAGTGGGGTCTGGGCGCTGGTCTTAATGAACGGTAACTCGAGATTGCATCGCCACTTAATTTAACGAAGAGGTCTCGATCTTTTTTGGCGTACCGTTTTGTTTTAGTGCGCGTTATGAAAGTGGCAAGCGGATTCAAATCAATGCCATAAGAGCGAATGTTTCTCATTGATGATTCAAGAAGCGTTGTGCCACATCCACAAAATGGATCTAGGCGGTATTTAGAATCCGGGAAGTGTTCTAGTAAATATGGCGAGAATCCTTCCCGATAACGAAACCATCTATGGATAGGAAGATTTTCTGAGGGGGTCCAATGAACGGCCGTGGACAATTCAGGGGCTTCAATGAGAGGTAATCCTTGCTGCGCTTTTTTCAGAGCCCTTATCAAGGACATCTCGATTCTCCTCTTATTGTTGCGTTTTTATATCATAAAACAGCAACACTTACAAGGTCAATGATTGACCAAACTTATTACATAAGCCTTGTGAACTTTTCACCCAGCCATTTTCGCAAACGGCAGTATCTTCGCCCCGGCCTTGATGCCATCCAGATAATCGCTCCACTGCTGCATCATCTTTTTCCGCTCATCGAGATGAGCAGTTCGGTTGTATGCTCTGCCGTTCGGGTCTTTCACCGCATGCGCCAACTGATGCTCGATATATTCAGGCCGGACATGGAGCACTTCATCGAGGATCGTGCGCGCCATTGCTCTGAATCCGTGGCCGGTCATTTCGTCCTTGGTGTATCCCATGCGGCGAAGCGCAGCGAGGATCGCGTTGTTGCTCATCGCTCGCAAAGTCGAGCGGTGACTCGGAAAAACATACCGCCCGCTGCCTGTGAGCGGCTTCAACGATTCCAGAATTTCTTTAGCCTGACGCGAAAGCGGGACAATGTGCGGCTGCTTCATCTTCATCTTAGCGGCAGGGATTGCCCAGATACATGCGTCAAGATCAATTTCAGACCATTCGGCGTGACGCAGTTCTCCTGGACGCACAAAGAACAGCGCACCAAGCTGCAACGCGCATTTCACAATGAACGAACCGTTATAGCCTTCGATGGCTCGGAGAAGGGTTGCGGCTTCTTTCGGCTCCGTGACTGCCGCAAGGTGAGTCTGTCTTTTCGGAGGGAGAGCCCCTTTCAGGTCCGCAGACGGATCGCGCTCGGCCCTGCCGGTCGCGATAGCATAGCGAAAGACCTGCCCTGCAAGAATCTTGATCCGGTGTGCAGTATCGAGCGTGCCCCTCGACTCCACGCGCCGCAGAACGCTTAGCAGCTCAGGCGCTTTGATTTCACCTATGGGCCGGGTTCCTATCCAGGGGAATACCTCCCGCTCAAGACGCTTCATTAATGTATCAGCATGGCCCGGCGTCCACCGGTCGTAAAACTTCTCATGCCATTCCCGCGCTACGACCTCGAAGCTGTTTTCCGTGGCCGCGATGCCTGCTGCCTTCTGCGCCTTGCGGACTTCGCCGGGGTCGCTGCCGTTCGCAATGAGCGTCCTCGCTTCTTCGCGCTTCCTTCTCGCAGCGGCAATGGAAATTTCAGGATAGGAGCCGAAGGACAACAACTTTGGCTTATTGGCGAAACGATATTTGAAGCGCCAGAGCTTGCCTCCCGTCGGCGTCACAAGGAGAAACAAGCCTCCGCCGTCAAAAAGAGTGACTTGCTTCTTCTGAGGTTTTGCTTTCTTGATTTTCGGATCAGTCAGGGGAACAATACGCTTCGGCATAGGCTCCTCTCCTTTTGGGTATACGCACTTTGTTTTGGGTATACGCGACGCGAAATCGTATACCCATAGCACCTGGATTTATGCATATCACATCGGACGAGGAAAGGCAAGCAGAATGCGAAAAGCCGCTCTTTTCAAGCGGCTTTTGCACGTTGTGAAGCTTAGTTGGATGAAGTATTGGTGGACGAGAAGGGATTCGAACCCTCGACCCCCGCATTGCGAACGCGGTGCTCTCCCAGCTGAGCTACTCGCCCCCATGATGATTGAAAGGCGGGTATAATCTAATCTATCACATGGAATAAATCAAGCGAAAAAACAGGCAGTTTCTTCCTTCAAACATCGCTTGAATCGCATGCATGTGGACTTTTCTCATGCCCGAAGTTATTGACAATTCAGCATATCTCGGCTATAGTGTCGAGACTTGCTGCAAAAAATTACATGAGGAGGATCAGAAAGCATGCGTGAGAGACAGAAGGAAATCAAACGCAGACGTAAGCGAAAAGAAGAGACGTTGAAAACCCGTCGTAAAACCGCGAAAGCAGAAGCAGCCGCTAAAAAAGGAAAATAATATGCCGTTCCTATCTTCCCGTTGTTCCCTGTTCATTGTTCTTATCATATTCATGACCATGCTGGTCCCTGGTTGCGTGTCTAAAATGCCGCCTGAACCTCAATGGGAAATGGATGCGAACTCGCTTCTGAATCAGGCCGAGTCTTACTATTCGCTGAGAAACTACGATCAGGCTGTTAAAACCGTTAATACCTTTTTTGCAAAGTATCCGCAAAGCAGACATCGGGATCGTGCTTTTTATCTGCTCGGTGATATTAAGTTGATGCAGCGGGATTACCGGCAGGGGCTTGGTTATTTCAAACAGATCATCCAGGAATTTCCCTCCTCAGCGTATATTGCCGATGCAAAATATAAACTCGGTGTTTGTTATTATGAGTTAAAGGAATACGAGCTTGCTGTTGCGAATCTCCAGGACCGGAGCAAAATAACGGATTCTGCCCGGTTGAAACGCATTTCAGATATCCTGTCTGTTTCTTATGGTATCCAAAAAAAATATCCACTCGCTATAAAGGAACTTCTGTATCTTTCCGCTCAAGCACAAAACGAACATCAGCGGACAGGATATAAGGATCGGATCAGGGAAATCGTTGAAAAAAATCTGACTGAGCAGGAGCTCGCAGCATACGAACGGGAAACAGAGTATCCGGCTGATATTGCCCAGCTGCGGCTTGCGGCTCTTTTGTTTGAACAACGAAAATATCGTGATTCCATTTCGGTTGCAAAGAACTTCTTGTCCCGTTTTCCGAATCATCCGGAAAGAACCAAAGTGGAAATGATCATCAACGAAGCAACTGTGCGCCTGCAAAGCCCGAAGTTTGCCATTGGCGCGCTCGTTCCGCGCTCCGGAAATATTGCTTTGTTCGGTGATCCGGTTTTGAAAGGCATCCAGCTTGCGGTGCACACCTATAATCAAAAGGAGCCGGAAGCCCGAGTTGAACTTATTGTAAAAGATACTCAGGGGATTCCCGAGAAAGCAGTTCAGGCTTTGACCGAATTGGGAACTCAATCGGTTATTGCAGCGGTTGGCCCCCTGCTCACGAAGGAAGCAGAGGCAATTGCTCCCCTTTTGGAGAAAGTAAAAATACCGGTTATTACACCAGCGGCTTCGGGTGAAGGAATTGGCAAGCTCAGTCCGTGGCTATTCAGAAATGCGCTGACCACTTCAAGCCAGGCTGCTGCTGCTGTTCAATATGCCGTGGAACAACGTTTGAGAAAATTCGTCATTCTGTACCAGGAAGACGCCTACGGAAAAGATCTCGCTCGTCTTTTTACTAAGCAACTTGAACGCAGAGGTGAAATTCTTGCTTCGATCTCGTATCCTTCCGATGTAAAAGATTTCGGGCCCTATATCCGGAGGATCATCGAGATAGATCTTCGTTCACAGCGGATAGCCATTCCCGAGGATGCACAAGAACGGAAAAAACTGTTTCAGAATTTTACTCCGAGCTTCCATGCCATCTACCTTCCAGGACATGCAGAAAAGATTGGTTTGCTCATTCCCCAGTTAGCCTACTACAATATCAAAGATATCGTGATGATCGGATCGAACGACTGGCATTCACAAGACTTGATCGACCGGGCTGAGCGGCATGCCGAAGGCGCTCTATTTACCGATGGGTTCTTTCCTGAAAGCACTGATCCGGCAATTAAATCCATGGTCGATGCATATCGTTCGGCATACCAGGAAACTCCTGATATTCTTGCAGCACAGTCGTATGATGCAACCATGATGATCCTCTCCCTGCTCAAACAGCAGAAGGAAACTCCGCAGGCAATCCGGGACGGTTTGCTTGCGACGAAGGACTATCCGGGAATCTCAGGTCTGACCACGTTTTCGGGAAGCGGTGAAGCGCAGAAAAAATTGTTTTTTATCAGAATACAGAACGGAAAGTTTGTTTCGAATACCGAAACCCGATAGAGACATTCTGAAACAAAATCGTAAAAAATTATGGGAACCTTGAATATCGTACAACTCGTCATGGTCATGGCATTGCCGCTCATTTTCGCGATTGTGCTGCATGAAGTCGCGCATGGATGGGTCGCGAGCAAACTCGGAGACCAGACTGCCCGCGACCTCGGCAGGCTTACGCTCAATCCCCTTCCCCACATCGATCTTATCGGAACGATCATTATGCCAATCGCGCTCTTGCTTCTGACAAACGGGAAGTTCGTGTTCGGGTATGCCAAGCCAGTCCCCATTAATCCCCTGAACTTTAAAAACCCGAAAAAAGACATGGCTCTTTCTTCCCTTGCAGGGCCGGGGATCAATATTGCGATGGCTTTAGGATTTACGCTTCTCCTACGAGTCTTGCTTCCGGGAATCCAGGCAATTGTTCCTCAAGATGTGTGGGAATGGATAGCAATGCCCATGGGTCTCATGTTTACATACGGCATTCTCATTAACATTGTGCTTGCTGTATTGAACCTGATTCCGATTCCACCGCTCGACGGAAGCAGAGTCATGTACTGGATCCTTCCGGACAAGCTTGCATCCGCATATTACCGTCTCGAGCCATTCGGCTTTATTATTATTCTGGCGCTTCTGGCACTCGGTGTGCTCGGCAAAATCATCGGACCGATTATTGAACCGATTCTCCTGTTTCTCATAAGCGGCGAATTTCATGTATAACAATCTCACTCTATTATTTTTCAAATAAGGATTGATAGTATGGCCAAACAACGGGTATTAAGCGGAATGCAGCCAAGCGGACTGCTCCATCTTGGAAATCTGATTGGAGCATTGGATAACTGGCAAAAGCTCCAGGATGAATATGAATGCTATTACTTTATCGCTGATTGGCATGCTCTTACATCGAATTATGCTGATACTTCTGAATTGAGAACGTATGCTCATGAAATGGTAATTGATTGGCTTGCAGCCGGACTCGATCCGGAAAAATCAGTGCTTTTTCAGCAATCGCTCGTGCCTGAGCACGCTGTCTTGCATCTTCTTTTATCAATGTCCACACCTCTGCCATGGCTTGAACGGGTTCCTACCTACAAAGAAAAGCTTGAGCAGGTCGCTGATAGGGACATGCATACCTATGGTTTTCTTGGCTATCCGGTATTGCAGGCAGCAGATATTCTCATCTACAAGGCGAATTACGTGCCGGTCGGGATCGATCAACTTCCGCATCTTGAACTCACTCGAGAGATCTGTCGCCGATTCAATGGATTTTACGGAGAAGTATTTCCTGAACCCCAGGCGCTCATGACCGAATATCCAAAACTGCCTGGAACAGACGGCCGCAAAATGAGCAAAACGTACAATAACTGCCTCTATCTCTCCGACAGTCCTGAGGAAATCACGCGGAAAGTTATGCAGATGGTAACTGATCCTGCCCGCGTCCGAAGACAAGATCCCGGAAACCCTGATGTCTGTCCGCTCTATACCCTGGACAAGATTTTTGCACCCCATGAATGGTGCGATCAGGTGAATGTGGAATGCAGGCGAGCAGGAATCGGCTGTGTTGATGACAAGAAAGAACTGCTCAAACATCTTCTCGCGTATTTGAAACCGCTTCAAGACCGGCGCAAAGAACTTGCTGCCCATCCCGAAAAAATACGCGAAATTATCCACGAAGGTTCCCGCCGTGCACAAGGTAAGGCAGCAGAGGTTCTGGCTGAAGTGAACGAAGCAATGAAGCTGTAAATTGCTTCATACTTGACAAGATACTGCGCCTCGCCTATATTCATCACAGGCATTTAAAACACTGATGATTACAACCCTTCACGACGTCCTGCGCGAATATCAGTCCGATATGGAGCGCATGGAACACCGGATATACGAAAGCCTGGGAACCACTGTTCCGCTTATCCAGCAGGTAAGCAAATATATCCTCGGTTCAGGCGGGAAGCGTTTTCGCCCGATGCTCCATGTACTCTCGGCTCGCTTGTGCGGCTGCCGGGATCATGATGCTGAATACGTTTTGGGCGGCGTCGTGGAATATATACATACAGCATCGCTTCTTCATGACGATGTCGTGGATGAAGCTCCCATCCGCAGAGGCAAAACATCCGTCAATTCTCTTTGGGGAAATCAGGCGAGCATCCTCGTTGGAGATTATCTGTATTCCCGGGCGCTGTATAATGCGGTCCGGCTTCAGAACCAGCGCGTCATGGATGTTCTTTCCGAGACAACCACGATCATGGCCGAAGGTGAAGTGCTGCAATTAACGCATATTCAGAATCCGGACATGACGGCAGCTGATTATTTCAGGATGGTCGAATGCAAAACCGGAGCCCTCATTACAGCCTCATGCAGATTAGGGGCTATTATCGGCAAAGCTCCGGTATCCCAGGAAGACGCGCTCACTGCCTACGGAAAGAAACTCGGCCTAGCATTCCAGATTACGGATGACACGCTTGATTATGATGCTGATCCCGGCCAGCTGGGCAAGGTTCTCGGAAAAGACCTGGCAGAAGGAAAGGTCACTCTCCCGCTCATTCATCTGATCAGCAAAACGGAACCGGAGGAGCATGAGCAGGTGAAGCAGATTCTTCTTGCCGACTCAATCACTGACCAGGATCTAACCTATACGCTCGGACTGATGCGTAAATATGATTCCGTTTCAACGGTGCGACAGCAGGCACAAACGATTTGCGAAGAGGCAAAAGAAGCACTCAGCGTTTTTCCGAATTCAACGGCCCGGCAAGCGCTGATTGCGCTTGCGGATTATGTTGTGAACCGGGAGAGGTAATGCATTTTCTTCCTGCATTGGCAAAAAAGACGATTGAGTTATATGTAATTGAAGGAACCCGGTATTCCTTGAACCACGAAGAGATTCCGGATGAATTCAGGAGGCAGGCAGGTGTATTTGTCTGCTTAAAGACCAAGGGCATACTTCGGGGCTGTATTGGAACTTTTCAGCCTCAGCAGCAAACAATAGCGCATGAAACGATTTGCAATGCAATCAATGCAGCCAGCTGTGATATGCGGTTCACGTGTGTTCGTCAAGAGGAACTTCCTGATATCGAATATACCGTGGATATTCTGACCACGCCGGAGAAGGTCGCTGCAATCTCGGAACTCGACCCGAAACGATATGGCATCATTGTGCAGGCCGGCAATAAACGAGGGTTACTGCTCCCGGATATTGAGGGCGTGGATACGGTGGACTATCAGGTAAACATCGCAATGCAAAAAGCAGGGATAAAACCAGGTTCATTTGTTGAATTGTCAAGGTTTGAAGTACAGCGATATCAATAATCGAATACGTACCTTATGGAAAACATGTACACGAAAAAGACTATATGAGAAAGAGGAGAGTTGGGAGATGGAAAGAACGGACAGAGGCATAAAGGACGACACGCAAAAGGCAAAGCTGATTTTTCTTACGCTTGCAGTGCTGGTAACGATCCTGCTTATCTGGAGTTTTACCTCAGCGAACAAAGCCAAATCAGAACGGGATGCAGTCCGCCAGGAAATGGAAGTTCTCAAACAGGAGAATGCAAAACTGGAACAATGGCTGAAGGACAGAACCCAGGAGAATGATGAGTTAAAGAAAAAGATTCAGCAGCTTCGGGCAAAACCCAAGGCAAAACCCGCGGTAAAGAAGAAGACAAAAACAACAAAGACCACAACCAAAAAGAAAACCCGGTGATCACCACAGGCAGGTATAATTCCTGCCTTTATTTCTTTTTCAGTTTTGTTATTTCCCGCTTCAACGCATCAATCTGGTGCTGCAGTTCATTGAACCGATCTGCCAATGGATCAGGAATATCCGTATGATTCATGAGCGATTCATCCGTGACCCGTTTTCCCTTGATCTTCACGATCTCGCCAGGAATACCCACAACCGTTGAATGATCAGGAACATCTGCAAGCACGACTGAATTTGCACCGATCTTGACATAATCTCCAATCGTAATGGGACCAAGAACCTTTGCTCCTGCTCCGACAACGATGTTGCTTCCCAGGGTCGGATGCCGCTTTCCGCGGTGTTTCCCGGTTCCGCCAAGCGTTACTCCCTGAAACAACGTAACATTATCACCGATTTCCGTAGTCTCTCCGATCACAACGCCCATGCCATGATCGATAAACATACCGGAACCGATTTGCGCGCCGGGATGGATCTCAATGCCGGTAAAAAATCGTGCAATTTGGGATAAGGCACGAGGAATAAACGGAATTCTTTTTTTAAGCAGCCAGTGTGCCAGGCGGTAGGCAAGAAGCGCATGGAAACCGGCATAGGTCAGGGCAACCTCTACCTTGCTGGTTGCAGCAGGGTCCATGGCCAGTGCAGCTTGAAAATCTTTTTTTATTCTGCTCAATGTTTCACTCATAATTGGTATTACTCCCTGAGCCAGCCCGGAGGAATGCCCTGCTTGCGCGCGTCGTCAGGAATAGTAACCTCGAGTTCATGGCGGGCGCTTTGTATCTCATCCTGAACGCCTTTCATCTGCTGTTCAATTTCCTGGGCTTTCATCCGTCCCTCGAGATGTCCTGACGCAACACCGCCCCATGACCCAAGCAACGCAGTGCGCTTCTCATCCAGTTCGCGATACCGTCGTTCTGCATCCGCAAGCCGCTGACGAGCTGACTGGATGCGTTGTTGCCAATCAGCTTTCCTTTCCTCTTCATGCAGGCTTTGATCACTTTCCTGAAGTGACCGGGATTCACGTCTCGGCTCTGTTTTTGATTCTTCTGAGGAAGCAGCTTGCTCTTCTATCTGGATTTTCTTACGATATTTTTCAGGGACTTCGCCGAGATTGTCGGTAAGATGCATGACCCCCTTGCTGTCAACCCATTTATATAAATATCGTTTTTCCGGCTCCTTGCTTTCCGTTGGTTGTGTCTGGCTGATTGCGATGTCAGCACTTCCCACGAACAAGAGCATCATCATACCAAGAAAGAGATAACGCATGGCTACTCCTTTGCTCGAAGCGTCCCCACTGCATAGGCTGCTATACCTTCTCCTCTGCCGGTAAAACCCAGGCCTTCGGTCGTTGTTGCTTTGATATTGATTGCCGAAGGATCGACCTGAACTGCCGCTGCAACCTGATTCACCATAGCAGGAATATGCGGTGCCATCTTTGGACGTTCTGCCACGATGGTGGCATCGATGTTGTTTACGGAAAAACCGTTTTCCGAAAGCAGCCGATGGACTTCTTTGAGCAGAGAAATGCTCGAAATGCCCTTATAGGCGGCTGATGTATCCGGAAAATGTTTCCCAATATCTCCCAATCCTGCGGCTCCGAGAAGCGCGTCGCAAATTGCGTGCAGCAAAACATCCGCGTCGGAATGTCCCAGAAGCCCTTTTTCATACGGAATATCAACGCCTCCGATGATTAATTTTCGTCCCTCGACCAGCCGGTGCACGTCATATCCGTTCCCAATCCGTATCATGCGCATTTCCTCAGAATTTCTTCTGCCAGCAGAAGATCCTCCGGTGTCGTGATCTTGATATTGTCGTAGCTTCCCATGATTACCCGGACTGTGCCGCCGGCCCGCTCAACCAGCGCCGCGTCATCCGTAGCATAAAACTTCTGCTGATGTGATTTCTCGTATGCCTCTTTCAGAACATTCACCGGAAATGTCTGGGGAGTCTGGATTGCCCAGAGCCTGCTTCGTTCAAGCGTGCGGCGTATAATCCCGCTCGTGTCCACTTCTTTAATTGTATCCTTGATCGGGACTCCTACCACCACATTTGCACCTTTTTTTGCAAGCTCAATGGATTCGCGAATCATGTCCAGAGTCACGAATGGCCGAACCCCGTCGTGAACCATGACCAGAGAGTTGCCTTTTTTCAGTTTCTGAAGCCCGTTGGCAACGGAATCCTGTCGCTCCTTGCCCCCGACTACAAGCGTTTTCACCTTGGTAATATGATAGTGTTCGATCACATCATGCAGGCACGTTTCCATGTCTTCCTGGGGGAGGATCGGAATAATTTCGTCGATTTCCGAAGCACGCTGAAACGCCAGGAGCGTATGCGCAAGCAGGGGTTTGTCCCCCAGCTGGAGAAACTGTTTGGCAATGGTTTTGCCCATACGTTTTCCCATGCCTGCTGCTGGAATAAGTACGGTTACTGTCGGCATAACATCCTCGAGAAGGAACCGGAATGAAAGACCGGATCACTGTTTTTTGTAATTTTTTACCATGACCCGGAATCGTTTTGACAACGGCGCTTCCGCATCAATCGCAACATGAAGCCGAAACTGATCTTCGTGTCCATTCGCGGCAAGATTGAACGGCAGAACGATCTGTCCATTTTCCATGAATGGCTTTCCCAGATCGACCTTCATCTCTCCATTTGTTGATACAACTACCGGGGAAGCGGATTCTGCCGGAACAACAGAATCGTCTGATACCAATGGCGCTTCCACAGGCAGGGGCGAAGGCTTCGGGTCCGGCGAAAGTGATTGTGCTCCCTTGTTCGCAATATCAAGCAATGTGAAGTTATGCTGTTCGGGATTCTTTTTCATGTCCTGCAGCACGAGTTTTGAGACCGCGGTAAATGTTTTGAGCACCCCCCGCCCGTCTTTTGCAACCGCCTCATACCAGGGAAGACTGCGGGGATTCATGCTCACATTCAATTCCTCAATAGAGAGAACGTCCGGCAGATCACGTTTGTTGTATTGGATCACCAGGGGAAATTCGTTCAGATTGATTCCCTGCTCCTGCATGTTGTCGCGCAGATTGGTCAAGCTCTCGAGATTAGCATCAAGCATGGCCCGCTGAGAATCAGCCACAAAGATAATACCGTCGGCGCCTTTCAACACCAGTTTGCGCGTTGCATTATAAAAAACCTGACCGGGTACCGTGTATAAATGGAAACGAACCCGGTAATTCATGAGTGTGCCGAGTTCAACCGGCAAAAAATCGAAGAACAGCGTCCGATCGGTCTCGGTAGCAAGCGATACGAGCTTGCCGCGCATGTCAGGAGAAATCCGGTGATAGATCAGATGAATATTGGTCGTCTTCCCGCATAAACCAGGACCATAGTAAACAATTTTTGCGTTGATCTCGCGCGTTGTATGATTGACGAGTGCCATGGCCCATCATTGCACAAAAACAAAATCCTGTCAATACTGCAACAGGCTGTTTAACAATGATGCGCAAGAAGATCGAGCACGACTGCATGCAGACGTTCATTGCTGCTTGCCAGGAGCGGAACAGAACGGTCAAGACCAATGGGAACATCATGCAGCGAAGCGCCTGTAAAATCCGTCATGATGCCCCCTGCTTCCTGTACCATGAGCAATCCTGCGGCATAATCGAACGGTCTCGATCGGCTTGCGGTCACAAACACGTCGATGGCGCCAGATGCAAGATAGGCAAGATCAAGCGCTGTAGATCCAAAACAACGAGCACGTCTCGACTGTTTGATCAACGGCATAATGCAGGGAATATCCGTTGCCGGTGCTGACGCTTCATACGCCAGGATATGAGGTTTTTCCGCTCGCGATGTTTTCATTCGCTTTCCGTTTTGATATGCTCCGGTTCCCCTGATTGTCCAAAATTCATCGTCTGCGGCAAGATGGGCAATATATCCCACGGACAGATCAGACATGCTGTTTCCCTCAAAAAAGGCAACCGCTAATGAAAAGAATGGAATTCCGCTTTTTGCATTATTGCTCCCATCAATCGGATCAACAAGGATAATCGGGGTGTCAGAACCAAAACGTCTGATCCCCAATTCCTCAGATATCAGGGTAAATGATTCGCCGCTCGCATGAATCTTTTCAAGAGATGCAAGAACAATGTTTTCCGCCCACTGGTCAATCGGGAATGTCTTATCTCCTCCGGCACCTCGGGCAAGCGGGATATCATTTCCCTCCTGTTGAAGAAAAGCCGATAGACCGTCCTTCATATTTTTCCCGATTATCCGAAAAACGCGAAGCCAGTGTTCAGGAGTCATGAAACGTCTCCTCCCCCGGGAGAAAGTGTGTTCTTCTTTCTTTCAAAATACGAAAAAACCTCCTGTACTGCCTGTTTCGACATCCCTTTCACGGCTGCTAACTCCTGTTGCGTTGCCTGCTGTATTTTTTCAACGCTTCCAAAATGCCGGAGAAGCGCAAGCTTTCTCATCGCGCCGATTTCAGGGATATCGTCAAGCTCTGACCATACTGTGCGTTTTGCCCGTAAGACGCGATGATAAGTGATCGCAAACCGATGCGACTCATCACGAACACGCGCAAGAAAGTGCGTAACCGGGCTCGATGGTTCGAGAAGAATGGGATCATCCGCGCCCGGCAGGAAGACTCGCTCGAATTCACGCTCTGCTCCCTGATCTCCGCTCCGTGCTTTGGCGAGCGCAATCACATCAGGATAATCAATCTTCAATTCCCTAAGAACGCCCAGCGCTGCTGAAAGCTGACCCTTGCCGCCGTCGATCATAATCAGATCAGGCAGCCGGATTTCTTCATCGGACTTTACATACCTTCGTCGTATCACTTCTGCCATGCTTCCGAAATCGTCCTGTCCCTGCACTCCTTTTATCCTGAAACGCTTGTAGTCGCGTTTCGCAGGCATGCTCTCTTCAAAGATGACCATGCTTGCCACTGATTCCGATCCTTGCATTGTGGAAACATCAAATGCTTCGACCCGATAGGGGATATGTTTCAGCCCAAGCTCATGCTGAAGCCTGAGCAGAATCCGCTCCTTACTCCTGTGTGAAAGCATCTGCTCGTGCAGCGCCTGAGCAGCATTATCAGAAGCCATCTGAACAAGTTCCCGTTTTCTTCCTCGCTGTGGCACATGAATATGTAGGCTTCCTTCTTTTTTTTCACGAAGCCATGTTTCAAATATATCACGATCCCCGATTTCACGGGGCAGGAGAACCTCATCCGGCAGGATCATTTCTTTTGCATAAAACTGGCGCAGAAAATCATCCAGCACATCCTCTTCCTTCATCCCTCGCACGTCGTCGAAATAAAAATTCTTCCGCCCGAGAAGCATTCCGTTTCTGACAAAAAGCACCTGAATATCGGCATGATGTGTTTCAGAGGCAAGACCGATTACATCCTGATTTTCAAACCCGGATGAAATGATTTTTTGTTTCTGAAGTGCACCTTCGATCTTGCCAATCTGGTCGCGAAGTTCAGCTGCCCGCTCATATTCCATCCGCTCCGAAGCCTTCTGCATCTGTCTTTTTAATCTATCAATGAGATCTTTCTTTTTGCCTTCAAGAAACAGTCTTACCTGGTTGACCATTTCACTGTATCGCGCTTGATCGATATCACCCGTGCAGGGTCCCAGGCACCGTCCGATCTGGAACTGGATACAGGGCCTTCCCGGCCGGTCAAAATTAAACTTTCTCTTACAGGGCGCGATCGGAAACGTTCTGCGGATAAGCGCAAGAGTCTCCCACATCCCTCCTGCCGGCACATACGGCCCGTAGTAATAAGCCCCGTCTTTTTTTAATCTTCGGACTACTTCCAGCCGCGGATACAAAGACCGGACATCGAATCGGATATACGGGTAGTGCTTGTCATCGCGGAGAATAATATTGTACCGGGGATGATGTTTTTTGATGAGATTCGATTCCAGTGCGAATGCTTCAAGCTCGTTATGCGTCACTATGGTCTCAAGATCGGTGATCTGCTTGACCATGATCTCTGTCTTTTCGCCCTTGGCTCCTTTTTGAAAATAGGAGCGCACACGGTTCCTGAGGGAGAGAGCCTTGCCAATATAAATCACCCTGCCCTTTGCATCCTTCATCAGGTAAACGCCCGGCGCATCAGGCAGGTTCAATAGTTTTTCTTCAAGTGTCATGGCAGGAATATTGTATCATGGATTCACGTCGTGAGAGATAATAAACCGCAGCCGAAGAAAAGAGCTCCCAATTTAATTGCGCCAGGCATTGATAAAATTCCGGAGGCATGCTATGGTAATAAAAAACACAACAGAGAGGGATTATCATGCGCGATTTGATCACTGTTCGACGGTATCTAATCATTGCTCTCGCCCTTGTATCTTGCTTTGGCATCATGATGCCTGCTCCCAGCCATGCCGGAGAGGCTAACGCATACCTTGCACTTGAGTGGTTTGAATGGAAGGAGTTTAACAACGGCACTCAACTCCTGAAAGAGACTGGCCCCCGTTACGGCCTAGGGTTTAGCTATACCTTTGAGTTTCTCAAACAGCATCTCATTCTGAAACCGAAAGTAGAAATATTCGGCGGAGAAGTAGATTATGATGGTCAGACCCAGGCAGGCGTGCCTGTAAAAACCGACACGACCTACTTCGGCGGAAAGCTCGAGGCAGACCTCGGATGGAGATTCGGATCATTACAAAGCACATCCCTTGAACCCTTTGCCGGACTAGGATTCCGAGCGTGGCTGAGGGATATCCAAAACGCTACTGCGTCAAACGGGACACAGGCAATCGGATACACGGAAGAATGGATAACGGTGTACCTCCGTGCCGGCTTGAGAGGAGATATTGCCGTGGGTGAGAAGGCCAGACTATTTGCCGAGGTAGGAGGAAAATTCCCATTCTATAACGAAAACACCGCCTATTTGAGCGATGCAGGTTTGGGGTCGGATGTCACCCTCAAGCCGGGAAATAGGCCGTCACTATTTGCCGAAATAGGTATGAAGTACAAACTTGTTAAGGCCAGCCTTTACTATGACAGCATGCGATTTTCAAAATCTGATGTCGTTTATTCCGGCAGTATCGGTTATCTCCAGCCAAAATCGGATGCTGATATGTACGGTATTAAAATAGGCGTTGCATTTTGAATTGTTAGAACCGGGGGATGGGAGCATCGAGCGTTCCACCAAGACTTATTTGATAAAATCCGTCTGAATCCTTGTTCTTGAGAAATGTCATAAGCATAGCTTGTTCACGTGCAATCCGTTCAGAAGGCTTGAATTTAATCATAAGATTCAATGAACCCCGCTCATGCAATACCATATCACCGACACACCGGACTTTAAGATCCTTGCCGTCAAGCTCGAATTTTTTTATTAGCATCCGATCGCCCTTGAAGTCAGCATCAAGCCAGCATTGATCAAAATCCATGTCCGGAAGTGCAAACCCTTTGATCTTTAACTGACGGAGGGCAAGGCCTTTTAACCATAACTTGCCTTTCCCCGTATCTCCGGTCATTTCGAAATTCCCGCCAAACTTGCCGGCCACCTGAAGACCCGCATTCTTGAGCAGAGAAATCAAACTAATATCCAGTCCATTTGCATCGAAAAATAAGTATCGTTTGTTTGAACCTTCCTGTGCCTTTACCAGAAGCTCTCCGCCGTATGCTTCTGCCTTCAAATCAACAGCAGGAACACCTCGAAGCAATCCCCATAAGGATATCGTGGTTTTTATGGAAGGACTTTCAAACAACACCCTGCCGTTCCGATCGGACAACACAACATCGTGAAGAACAATACGGTTCAAAAAACGCGGAGTAATATGTGAAATGCTTAGTTCAAAGGGCGTACGCTGCCGAACCTCTGATTCGATTTTTGCCTTGATGCGATTCACGGGGAAAAGCAGGAAGAGAAAGACGATGAATGCGAGAACAAAATAGCCGGCAAAAAGCAGCGGTTTTATATAACGATGTTTGAAGAGCATGGACTATCCTGCACTCGAAACAAGAATTGTGGAGTTTAAGAGTTTCGGATTATCGAATCGCGGCTTAAAATACAGTTTTCTGATTCGGAGCGAGCCTTTTTCAAGTAAAAAGACATAGTGGACAATATCATACAGCGCTACATTCTCAAGCCGGATCTCGACGATACTCTCCTTAAATCCTCCGGTCTGGACACCTGCTTGAGGTTTCAAGGATACAATTCTGCCGCTCAGGTTTGCGCGCCGGGAAATATTTTCAATCTCAGTCAAAAGCGGCCCGCGTCGAGCTGCAGCAGTTTGGGCCTGCTGCAACCGCTGCTGCATCTGAAGGTATTCTTCTTTCATCAAACGCATTTCTTTGACATCCCGTTCTTTTTTCGGGATTGCTCCACGCTTCCGGGCAAGATCGGAGATAAACGGAGACAGGACATAGACGTACAGGAGAATAATGACAACCACTGCTCCGCCGATAATAAGCGTTTTTTTATCTCGAGATTCTAGTTTCAAAATTCACTCCTGGAACCACTGATAGACACGGATAAACACGGTTAAACAATAAGTCGTTCAAATTCTAATTTTGGCTTTGAAAAATTCATCAACAAACCAACTCGAATACCAGATATCCGTAGATAATTTAATAATTGAGCACGATGAATATCATCAAGTTTAATAACAGACTTCACTTCTACAATTACCTTGTCGTCGACCACAATATCGGCATAATACAGACCCACTTCTTTTTCTAGATAAAATACTTTGTATTCTCGTTCCTCTGAGATTTTTTTCGTTTTTGTTTCTAAATCATAAATCAAGGCCTTGCTATATACTTTTTCAAGTAAACCACATCCCAGCGCATTGTGAACTTTAAAAGCTGAATCAATAATATCCTTCGTCAAATCCTTATATAGAAATTCATTTTCTAAGATATTCTCAGGTTTCATCTGTGCTCATCTCGTGTTTATCTGTGGTTTCAAATCATATTGCCTGCTTTAATTTAATATCAAACCGGAACTTCACTCTGTTGTCCACACCCATCCTCGTGTCCTGGACGGCAACATCCGAGAATGTAGGCGCTTTTAGAAGTTCTGCTTTTACCTTATCAACTGATTCAAACGATGATGCTTCTCCCTGGAGTTTCAAGCGATCGCCTTCAAGTAAAAATTCATTAAAATTCACTCTGACTTCCTTGGGAATCCCTTCGGTAACCGTTTTCATAACATCGAGCACGGATGCTCCGCTTCCCATAACACCAAGATTTCTTTTTGTTTCATCCAGTCTTTTTCTTAACTGCTCTACGGGATCACCGACAAGCCGGGCATCCGGTAATGTTTGACGGAATATTTCCTTAATTTCACCATCAAGCTTTCCGTAAGTCGACTGCGTCAAATACGTTTTCACACCGATATTCATGACAAGGAAAAAGGCCGCTGCAGAACCGGCAATAATAAGCGTCTTTCTCTGCCTCCGCAACCCGGCATCTGCCAAACGATACGCAAAATCTCCCTTCCGAAGATTCGTCTCTTCATTTAAGGCAAGTCCAAGACTGATCGGATCTTCGGCTGTTTTTCCACCGTATTCAGGAGTAATAACCTCAATTGAAATACCGAATTCGCTGAGATTGTTTTTAATTTCCTCGTTATTCTGGAGTAAATACGCCTTCTCTAACTGAATGCCATGCATGGTTTCCAGCGATTTAAAGGTATGTCTAATGCTGGTAGCTTCCGTTCCGGAAAAACTTCGGCAGGAGCGTATGCTGTTTCCTGCCTTTAAACAAAGATCGTTTCCTTCAATGAAAACAGCATTCCCTTCTGAGGGCATCATCCGGGAAACTTCATACATTCCAACATAGGAGGGAACAATGACTTGGGGGTCAATCCCGGCTGATGCAAGAAGATCTAGATGCTGCTGCAAAAGCGTTTTTGGAAGCATCACCGCAAGCACGGAAGTCAGCTGTTTCTCATCAGCATTCTTTCCCGGCTTGTCAAGAACCAGATGGTCAATGACTACCTCTTCAAGAGCAAACGGGATATTGTCTTCAATCTCGAACGGCAATGCTTTTTCAATTCGTTTTCGGTCTGCAAATGGAAATTGGACCATACGCTGGCTGAAAAAACGCCCGGGAATGGATGAAACAATATGAGCACCGGACCAGCGCTTCACCTGATCAGCAAGAATATCCGTCAGCTCAGTGTCCGTGGCAAAAGTCCTGACCCACGAATCGATCAGATCGCGCTTGCGAAGTCCTTTTTCAATGATGGAGACGCCGATTCGTCCCTTGTCTATGTTAAGACCAACAATTTTCATAATGCTTTCCAGTAAGAAATAGTAGTAGTACCAGGGAGAATGACTGCTTCAATTCGCTTAGAATATGTTCCTACGGTAGTATATGCAATGACGGTTATAAAGCTGCTAGTATCAGTTAAAAAAGTCGTTGCAGGCTTGTTTAAACCAGGTACCATAGTTCCTGCAATCCCGTAAAGACTCGGTATGCTTCCCGCATTAATATTATTTTTGCGTCTTTCCTCAATTATGTGTTTTGCTCCATCTGAAGTTATACCAAGGCTTTGAAGTACTTCCGCAGAAGCAGTATTGATATCAATTTTATTGACATTGCCTACTGTAATAAAACGATATATCTTCTTGTACGTCTCATCATTTATAACCGCATGCAGTTCCGATAAAAAACTTATTTTTGATATAAATTCAGAATTGTCCATAATACGTCGTATCATTTCGGTATCTACTGACAAAATATCCAAGAGATTGTCAAGTATCTGCCTTCTATCGGGATTTGTTCCAATGTCTTTTATGTAAATTTTCCCAGCCTCGTCTTCCCATTGAAGTTTAACTTCGGTATCGCCTCCGCTAATCATCGGAACAATCCGCCACTCGCCTTGCGGAATATATTTTTTTATAGTCTCAAAATTTTGAGAGAAATAAGCAATGCCGGATTTTGCAAGATAATACGCCCGCCGGCTATCACGATAATTTACCGCAGATTGGAGACTAATTCGAGTACCATACGCAAACTCAACAATAAGAGCAAGAAGCAGCGCTGTAATCAAAAGTACGGTTATGAGCGCTATCCCTTTTTTTTGTTTCACACGTTCAAGCATATTTATTGTCTTGGCGCATTCCCTACTTCAACGAGCGTAGTATAATGCTCACCGTTTTCAAGTGTGAGAGATATTTCCACAGCTTTAGCCATTAATTTAGTGCAGGGGCTGCTGCTGCCAATTTCATCAACCATCATTGTCCGTTGCAAATAGCGAAATCGAAGTTCCCGAACCTGTCCGGTTAACTCATACTCATTTCCTCCTTCAAGTGGAGGAACTTCATTCTTTAATTCTCTTTTTTCATGCCGCATAAGCGTAAAACGATCGTCGTTTAATTTTTCTTTAAAAAAATATCCAACCTCATTTAATTCCGTTTCCTTTGAATCAGGTTTCCTCCAATTCGTGAGTGTTGTCATATACAGGCTGTCAAGTCTGCGGGTTTCCCCCTCTTTTTGCACCTCACGTTTTTTCCCGTAAAACACCGTCTTGCCTGAAGCCAGGTTGCCGCAATAGGCGTTTTGAATATCAGCAGAAATCTTTGCAATCAGGGTTCGAGCCATATCCGTATTGTCCCGTATGGCTTCAGCTTCTTCCACATTTTTACCGGCTGTGGAAAAACTCATATACACCGTAGTTATCAGTACGGCTAAAATGGACAGAGCGAGAATAATTTCAAGGAGCGTGAAACCATGCTCATTGTGCTTCATAGCTGAGTAACTCCACCATCTCCTGCCGTGATCCTTCTTTCCATAAAACTGCCACGCGCACTTCCGTTATCGTTTTAAAATCCGGAAGAGGAACTTTCGAGATTGTTTTTTTCCAGGTGTATTCCTTGTACTTATCTTTGTTCTTTAACTCTTCATCTTCAGAGAAGTCACCCTCTTCTTCACTGGGACTAAAACTTTTATTTGTTGCCATCATGCGATCGGCCAGCATTGTCGCTGTTGTAATATGCTCGGCCAAAAGAACATCCTGCATGCTGCGATTCTTTAATCCTAAAAGGGTCACCAGCACCGTTGCCATGATAACCACGGCAACCATGACTTCCAGCAGGGTAAAACCTTGTGAGTTCAAAGTTCTGAGTTCGAAGTTCTGAGTGAAAATTCGATTATCGCTCTTCAACATATCCTTCAACAAGCTCTGTGTTTCCGGTAAGCGGATGAACGATCAGAGTAAAATCATGCTCTCCGCCACTTTTCAAATGGATGAAACTGCTTTCCACCCACCCATCGGGGGTAAACTGGATATACGGATCATCCGGATGACTGGGAACCCGTATATCTTTGAACGTTGTCTGTCCCCAAAGACTGCCTTCCGTGGCCATAACAGAGTGAAACCGTTTGAATTCAACAACCGTGTCACTTACCGGAGTCAGAACTTCAGGCCAATAATGCCCTCCCTGAATATCGAAACGAAGCCGGTATACATTTTTTTTTGCCTGGGCATCATCCCGCAAAAAACGGATCATGCCGGTTAAGTGGCGTGCACTCCTTTTCAGGTTGGCATCGCCTATTTCTCCAAGCTTGGGAGCAACGAAAGCTATAATTGCTCCCAATATGACAAGAACAATAACAAGTTCAACCAGGGTAAAACCGTTTGAGAACCTCATTCGGATTTTGGATTTCGGATTTTGGTCAAAATATTTCATGTCAATACCGCATTGTATTCGCAATCCGCATTCCGCAGTACAAATTAATCCAGTTTCCAACTTACAATATCCGTGTTTTTACCTTCTCCACCCTGTTCACCATCAGGTCCATAGGAAACAATCTCGTACTCTCGGTTTTCACTTCCAGGCGACAGATACACATATTCCTTGTCCCAGGGGTCTTTTGGTATCCGCGCCGGAGATAAATAACCTCCGTCTCTCCATTTGGAAGGAATGCGGCCTATTTCCGGTTTTATAATCAACGCTTGCAAGCCTTGATCAGTGGTTGGATAAAAACCATTGTCGAGCTTGAATGCATGCAGGGCATTCTCAAGCGAGCGAATCTGAGTTTTTGCCACTTCAATTTTTGCCTTTTCCTCTTGTCCCATGAACTTTGGAAGCACCAGTCCAGCAAGCAATCCAAGGATAATGATAACAACCATGATTTCGATAAGAGTAAAACCTTTTTGCCGATTCATTCCAACCTCCTCTTGAAAACTTTCGTAAAAAAATCTTTCCGTGGATGTTTAACCGTGTCCATCCCTGATTAAAACAAGTTTCATCTCACTCCCGAACTCATTTCAAGCATCGGGAGCATAATTGCAATAACTACAAATCCAATGATTAGACCCATCGCCAGAATGATAACTGGCTCCATGAGCGCCATTAAACCGGTGATGCGTGTTTCAACAGTCCGGTCAAAGGAATCCGATATTTTGAGCAGCATTTTTTCGAGCTCCCCGCTTTTCTCTCCCACAGCAACCATCTGTACCATAACCGGCGGAAACAGACCGCTTCTTCTGAGCGGATCGGCAATCGGTTCCCCTTCGCGCACATTCTCTCGTGCATTTTGAATTGCCCGAGCAAGGACTGAATTCCCCACAACACTCTTTACAATATCAAGAGCAGTAAGCGTGGGAACGCCGCTTTGAAGCAGAGTTCCCAGCGTTCGGGTAAATCGGGAGACTGCGATCATCCGGATGAGCGAACCAAAAACCGGCAAACGAAGCAAGCGGATATCGAGTGCTTCCTTTCCTGCCGGGGTATGAATGTAATTTCGAATATAATAAGCCGCTCCGCCAAGGGCGAGTAAAATTGCCCACCAGAAAGATGAAAAAAATCGTACGGCGTTAAGAAGGATAACCGTAATGAACGGAAGCTGTTGTTTCATGTCTGCAAACATTCCTACAACGCGCGGCATCACAAAACTGAAAATGAAAAAAAGCATCCCAACACCGACAATGGTCATGAATGCGGGATAGGCCAATGCAGCCAGTATTCGTCCCCGAAACCGTACTTGCTCATCAAGAAAATCCGCAAGACGTTCAAGTGTAATATCGAGCATGCCGCTCGCCTCACCTGCAGAAACCATATTCACATATAAGGAAGAAAAAACTTTCGAATTTGCTTTGAGTGCATCTGCCAATGAAGACCCTTCTCGAACAGCATCCCGCACCGAAGCCAGTGCTCCTTTTAATGCAACTACCTCTTCCTGCTCGACAAGAACGGAAAGTGCTTCCATCAGCGGCAAACCGGAAGAAAGAAGGGTCGCAAGCTGGCGTGTTGCATTTGCAAGATCAACAAGCTTTACCCGGTGTCCGAAGCTAAATGACATCACATCATGCCTGATCGCCTGGCGAGATGTCCCTTCCTGGATCTCGAGGACTATGATCCCTTCTTTTTTCAGTTTGCCCTTGACGGCCTTCAGGCTATCGCCATCCTGCACGCCGGACACTTTTTTCCCGAGGCTGGTAACGCCTTTATAATGAAAAACTGGCATGATTCGTTCAAAGGGTTCAAAGTTCCCAGTTCAAAGTTCAAAGGAAAAACTGCTTTCTGAACTCTGAACTATGAACTGATTCTCCTATGCTTCCTTCTGGGTTACCCGCACGACTTCTTCTACTGAGGTAATTCCGTGCAGAATTTTATCCGCGCCGTCCTGGCGGAGGGTTGACATTCCCTTGGACATAGCAAGAGCCTTGATCATGGTTGCATCACTATTTTTCATGATGAGTTGCCGTACTTCATCATCAATAATGAGCAGTTCATAAATTGCTGTACGGCCAAGATAGCCGGTGCGGAAACAGGCTTCACACCCTTTGGCCCGATACACCGTTGTCCCTTTGCCAATTCGTTTGATCTCGAGTTCAGCAACCTCTTCTTCAGAAATCAAATAGGGTTCCTTGCATTCGTTGCACAAGACCCGCACCAGTCTTTGGGCGAGAATCGCCATGACTGATGAGGAAATAAGAAACGGCTCGACCTTCATATCGATCAACCGAGTTATTGCTCCTGAAGCATCATTGGTATGGAGCGTTGAAAACACCAGATGTCCGGTGAGCGCGGCCTGAATCGCGATTTCAGCTGTTTCCGAATCACGGATTTCTCCAACCAGGATCACATCCGGGTCCTGGCGAAGAACTGACCGCAAGCCAGCTGCAAAGGTAAGCTGAATCTTCGGATTTACCTGGATTTGCCCGATGCCTTTCATCTGGTATTCAATCGGGTCTTCGATGGTAATGATGTTTTTGTCCGGCGAATTGATTTTCGAGAGTGCCGCGTACAATGTTGTCGTTTTTCCGCTGCCCGTAGGTCCGGTCACGAGAATAATGCCGTGTGGCCGTTCGATCATTTCATTAAAACGGCTCAAAGTCTCGCCTCTGAAACCGATTTGGTCCAGCGGAAGCAATGCGCTTTCCCGGTACAAAAGCCGGAGCACGATCCGTTCACCGAATGCTGTGGGAACGATTGAGACGCGAATGTCAACATCCTTACCTGCAATCTTGATCCGCATGCCGCCGTCCTGAGGCAGCCGTTTTTCGGCAATGTTCAATCCGGACATGATCTT
>JBAZLV010000028.1:0-27037 GCA_041650055.1 Nitrospirota bacterium
GCAACCGGTCAGGTGTGACAAGAGATCCCGCCTGTTTCACATGCTCGCCGAGAACCGAGCGCAGAACTGCATGAAGTATGTGAGTGGCCGTATGATGCCGGACAATGCCTCCGCGAGTTTCCGGATTAACTTTTGCGAGCACCGCATCGCCGGTTTTGAAACTGCCCTTTTTAACGATTCCCTGATGAATCACAAGACCTTCGATTGGTTTGATAGTATTGGTAATTGTTATTTTTGCGGCTTCCCCGAGTATTTCTCCAATATCGCCAGTCTGTCCTCCCGACTCGGCATAGAACGGCGTCTGATCAAGCATTATTTCAAGAGTATCGCCTTCACCAGCATCAGAAACAAGCTTGTCGTTCTTAAGCAGTGCATTGATAACGGCAGTCGTTTCGAGTTGTTCATATCCGGTGAAAACCGTTTTCATTCGAGAACCGAGCTCTTTGTAAATCGGTTTGATTTTTTCTTCTCCGGTTCCTGACCACGCGGCTCGCGCTTTTGTCCGCTGCTCCTGCATGGCTTTATGATATCCTTCTTCGTCCAGCTTCAAGTGCATGTCTCTGGCCATATCTGCTACCAGATCAAGCGGAAAACCGAAAGTATCGTATAGCTTGAAGAGAACGTCTCCAGGAATGCTATTTTTCCCGGCGCTGATAAGTTCTCTGACCGTCTCATTGAGAAGTGCAATGCCTGAATCGAGCGTCGCAGCGAAACGTTCTTCTTCGATCAATACAATTTTTGCAATATGGTCTCTGTGATCAACCAGTTCAGGATACGCTGCCCGCATTTCATCGATCACTGATCCGGTCAGTTTATAAAGGAATGAGGTGTTTATTCCAATAAGTTTTCCGTATCGAATCGCCCTGCGAATAATTCTGCGAAGCACATATCCCCTGCCTTCATTCGAGGGCAATACCCCATCAGATATTAAAAAGGTCATGGATCGCAAATGGTCTGCGATCACCTGGTAGGATATATCGGTCTGTTCATCCTTGTGATAAGGCACTCCGGCAAGCGATGCAATCTCTTTAATAAGCGGCTGGAATAGGTCAGTTGAAAAATTGCTTTTAACATTCTGAACAATTGCCGCAAGCCGTTCCAGTCCCATACCAGTGTCAATGCTTGGTTTGGGAAGCGGCGACAACTCGCCTGATTGATCGCGGTTAAATTGCATGAATACGAGATTCCAGATTTCGAGATACCGATCACAATCGCATCCGACCCGGCAATCCGGTTTTCCGCATCCGACTTCCGACCCCTGGTCGATAAGGATTTCAGAACAAGGACCGCAGGGTCCGGTATCACCCATCTGCCAGAAATTATCTTTCTCTCCAAGACGCACAATCCGATCAGGGGAAACACCGGCTACTTCCTGCCAGAGCTGAAATGCTTCATCATCATCCTGGTAAATCGTTACCCACAGTTTTTCCTTGGGAAGCTTGACCACCGTCGTAAGAAATTCCCAGGCATACGCAATAGCTTCTTTCTTAAAATAATCTCCGAACGAAAAATTCCCGAGCATCTCGAAAAAGGTGTGGTGTCGTGCCGTGTGGCCGACATTTTCCAGATCATTGTGTTTTCCACCAGCACGGACGCATTTCTGACTTGTCGTGGCACGTTTATAATCACGCACTTCTTCACCAAGAAACACACCTTTGAATTGAACCATGCCCGCATTGGTAAAAAGCAGAGTAGGATCGTTTCGAGGCACCAGAGAAGAACTCGGCACAATTTTATGTCCTTTTGTTTCAAAATAATCCAGGAAAAGTTTTCGTAGCTCGTTTGCCTTCAAAAGATGCTCCTTATAAAAATGTATTTCACTTGTATGTATGAAGGAAAATAACAGAAATAGTCGAATAATTCAAGCAGTTACTCATGGGAAGGATAAAAAAGGAATGAGAATGAACGTACTAGAAAATATGAAGCCGGGCACGTAAAACCTGCCCGGCTTCATAAAATACCTTTAATTATTTCTTCATCCACTGACCGTTATCCTGCTGAATCCACCATCCTTGCCGTGACTTCCCGCGCCAGCTGTTTGCAAACAACTTCTGAACTTGGCCCATCATATCGGGATTCAGCTTATTTGCACGAAGTATCTCAGAATAAAGAGCATTTCGGTCGCTGTTTTCCTGTTGCGAGAGCCTGTTAAGATCAGCTCTTTCCTTAAGCGAAAGAGAATCGGCATTTCTTACTTCTACAAGACCCTTGTTATTTTCCCCCAAGGCGCCTTTACCATAAAATGGCTGTAATGCCAGAAAACGGTTTTTCATGGAATCTTTTAACCCGCGTATTGCCGGAGTCGAAACTTCAATATCAACAGCTGCATATGCCTCTGACGCTCCAAAACTAATAAGAGGCAGGTTTTTCAACCAGCTGGATTCATCTTTTTTCGGTTCAGACTTCTTCTGCTCGCCGTTTTGTTCCTGTGCTCGCACATCATCCACGATTTGATCAGCTGCTTTTTGTATAGCCGTTGCAGGGAAATAAATATTGACCGTGACACAAGAAACAAGCACGAATACAAACAGCGGAATAATCAAATGCAATTTTTTCTTCATAATCTCCTCCACAGAATGAAATGTTTTATATCGTTGCTGAATATCGTTTTAATGATACAGATTTTACCACTTTTAGATGCAAGTTGCCTTGTTTATTGTATTTGTATTTCCTCAGAGTTCACCGGCTTGGACATGCGGTTCAAACGCTCAACCATGTCTCGAAAACTGATTGCATTCTCCGGATTTTGATTCACGACATCGACACCTCGGAAAAAGCCTCGTCGGATGAGATATTCTGTCCCGTCTTCCATAAGAGTACCATTAATTCTGAATTGATCATTGCGCAGAACGCATCGAATGCCTATTTTGCTATATGGAAAATTCTTAAAATATTTGGTGACTCCCCTGCTTAATACACTTCCTGCGCCTGTGCCGAGCACCGAGATATTTTCAATGGCATCTGCACTTATTTCCTGTTCAATACCTGATTTTTTGACTGATTCAATCTCAAGAACAAAACTGGCAGGCTGTCCATATTCCATCACAAAAGCTTGCAATGACCCCTGTATAATTCCGCTCATTGAACCGACAGGTATCTTCCTGGTCATTTTTTCAAGATTAATGTTCTGGAAAAATATATCGCCGCCTATTTTTCTTGACGGTTTCGTAATATCTTCAGCAAAGAAATTCTTAGCAATGATTTCGCCATCAAAGACATTGATCTTCGCTGTTCCTTCTGATAGAAGCCGGTTCTGTTGATATTTCATCATTCCAAAATCTGCGTTCACGGCCCCGGGTAATTCAACGTCAAGAAATTTCTTTGTCATCCGTCCAAGGTTTATATTTTCTATCGTAAGACCGAATTTCAGCTGCATATCCGGAGAGAGAAGATCATCTGCCACTATATTATAAATATGAATTTTGCCTAGAAAAAATGGAATTATAACAGGCTCTGGCACTGCAAGCCTATTCTGGGCAATCATGACCGGAATGCGCACAGTATCTATGGCAAGCCGTTTGCGTTGAATATTTTGGAAGCGAATATTTCCTAGTAGACCAGCGGTTGAATCCTGCCTGGCTGAAGACGGATGTACAAAATCTAATGGCAAGATCGCCGAAATACTGCCAATGGAAAACTGCATATCCGGCGCATGGATGGCAGTATCCGTCATTGTATATTGGCCTGTAACGTAGGTCGTGCCGTTTTTTCGCCAAATGATGGTATTCAGAGAAGAATAGCCAGTTGCGGAAAATCCTTTCAGTCCAGATGAAGTGTTGCTCAGGTATTCCTTGAATATTTTTTCAATAATGTTTTTGTGTGAAACCTTGGCCGCCACTGCTTTAAGGGACCAATCGTTTTTATTGCCTTTCATCATAAAGGAATAATCACCAGTCTGAAAAATATCAAGGTTTGCATGAAGAGAAAAAGATGCATCACCGGACAAGGATAACATGCCGTCTGCCTTGATTGAGGTTTTCTGTCCTTTGAAATTATTGTAATAATCCTTCCAGAGCAGTTCGCCCGGCTGCTGAATAGAAACGATATTGAACGCGACTTTTTGTTCAGGTATTGCATAATTCACCGCAAGCGTAGTTGAGCCGCTATTTCCCTGTGTGGTAAATGCCGTTGCAGGTGAATCTATCTGACATCTTTAAAAGATGAGTCGATTTTTCCTTTCAATGATTCCAATTTATTTGTATAAAGCGTTTCAAGACGAACCTTGGCTGCAATGGTACCCTTTGCTGATAATTTGTTTTCATCTCTACGGAAACTAAAATTTGACTGAACGGAAATATCAGCCCCTTTTTTGACTGAAAAATCTCTCACGGTAAGATCACAATGGGTTAACTTCAGCTTTTGATTATGCCCTGCAGAATATTCAACTTCAGCATTCTGAATATCGAGTAATTTTACATCGGGTAATTTCTCTAAAAAGGAAAAATCTAATTTGCGAGAACTGGATTGGAATATAAGCTTTGGATTCTTAAAGACAAGAGTATCCATTTTACCGGTCATTAGTTTAAGAAGAGAATTCTTTATCGACACATCAGAACAGACAATAGTAAGCCCGGTGTTTGTATCTTTTATAACAAGGTCATCGATGTGTCCTGACAAACCCGGAGATAATGAAACATCACGGGCAGATATATCATATCCTGATTTGGAAGCGAGAAAATTCAGCACAGCAGGCGATTTCAGTAAAAAAAGGAGAGCAACATATCCCATGCAGATAAAAATTCCAATGATAATGAGTACCAGCGCAACTCCTTTTTTAATTTTTCTGTGCTTCATATTGTTTTGATTATAACACTGAGATAACGTTATTCGAATAGGAATTTATTGAATGGGGGATAGAGAATGCAGAAATTCTGGAGGGGTGAAAAATCTTAAAGTTCACCCCTGCGCTCCCTTGCATGACGTATTATTCCTTTTTAAGATCCGTATAGGTAACGGCTTTTGAACCACAATCCGGGCACTTGCTGGGTTTGCCTGAACTGGTCCAGGAACTTCCGCATTTTGTACAGTAGCATTGATACTCTTTCGGTTCGACAATAACTTCCTTTTCATTTGCCATATGTAAGCTCTCCTTTCTCATCTGTTTCAATGAATCAGGTATTCATTTTTTGTCGCATATAGTTGCTCATGTACGCATGGCACGAAGTATATCCCAAATGATCTCATGGGAAAACCCCTTACGCTCCAGGAATCCTGCAAGCCGCCGTTGCTGCACCCTGGGTTCCGAGTTCTTTATTGTCCGTAGTTTATTCTCTACGATCTTGCATGCGATCTCGCGTTCGTTTTCAGGTGGAATTACTTCGGTAAGCGCTTCATGAATCGTTTGTTGATCAACGCCCTTCAGCCTTAATTCCTGTTCGATCCTTCGCCTGCCGTATCCTCTGAGCCTTGCCCTGCTTGCCGCCCATTGAGCGGCAAATTTCCTATCATCGATATAACCCAACCTTTGGAGATGTTGCATTACTGTCTGGATCACAGGTTCAGGGAAGGTCTTTTCACGAAGTTTTTGTTCAAGTTCATAGTTACTTCTTGGCCTGAACGTAAGAAGGCGGTATGCGGTATTCCTGGCACGGACAATCGCCTTGTCTGGATATTCCATATATATTTCGGCTTTATTTCTGGCTACTTGCAAATCTTTAACTTATTTGTCGCCAAAACGATCAATTTTAAAATCTGAATCGCCTGTAGGACCCGTGTATTCCCGTGCTTCTGATGTACTTTTATACTCACGTGCTACGCCAGGTTTTGGCTTGCTGGTTGTTTCCCGTGAGACGGCCTTTTTCCGCTCATCTTCTTCCATGGTAAGATCGCTGGTAGATTGAATGCCTTTTACCTTCAAAGCAAAATCATCTGGGTTGCTGGCTGACAGGAGCTTCATCATACGTGATTATTCCTTTTTTGTATAAGCCCAAAAGCGACTGATCGAACGTCTGCATTCCGTAATGCAGGCGTCCTTCGGCAACTATGGTCGGTATCTGGCGGGTTTTTGCATCATCAATAATCGCTTCACGAATGGACAACGTTCCGAGCATAACCTCAACTGCAGGTACGCGACCGGTTCCATCAGCTCGGGCAACAAGCCGCTGAGAAATAATGCCTTTGATCACTGATGCGAGTTGCATTCGTACTTGTTTCTGCTGATACGGAGGAAAGACTGTGATAATACGGTTAACTGTTTCTGCTGCATCCAGTGTATGAAGCGTTGAAAGAACCAGATGGCCTGTTTCTGCAGCCGTCAGGGCCGTAGAAATAGTCTCAAAATCACGCATTTCGCCGACCAGAATCACGTCCGGATCCTGACGAAGAGCGCTTCGCAACGCGTCGCTAAACCCGAATGTATCGGAACCGATTTCACGCTGATTTACGATGCTTTTTTTATCTCGATGGAGAAATTCGATCGGGTCTTCTATCGTAACAATGTTAGCGGTTCTGGAAGTATTGATATGGTCAATCATGGCAGCCAGTGTTGTTGATTTACCGCTCCCGGTCGTACCGGTAACCAGGATCAGTCCCCGCTGTTCACTTGCCACCTTTTGAAGCACGGAAGGCAGCACCAGATCGTCGAACCCAAGGATCCTCGCCGGCACCATACGAAAAACCATGCCCACGCTTCCGCGCTGTTGAAATACGTTCACGCGGAAACGGCCAAGTCCCGGGACAGCGTAGGCCATATCAAGCTCGTTTTTTTCCTTGAATTTGGTTTTTTGCGCAGGACTCATGATGCCGAGCGCCACGGTAAGGGCTTCCTCCTGCGTTGTGCGTTTTTCAGAATCAAGCGGTTGCAATCTGCCATCGATCCGTAAAATCGGCGGCACGCCAACTTTGACATGAAGATCCGAAGCCTTTTTCTCAAACGTTATTTTAAGCAATTCATTGAGATTCATTTTGCCTCCACAGTTTTTTCTGCCTTCTGACCTCGTGTCACCTTTCCTGCCTGTATGCTTGAAGATCGTTCTCCGGATGAAACCTCTTTTTCGGCATTATTCTGCTTTTCTTGAGTTGATGATTCTGCAACAATCAGACCGGCTGCTTTGCGCACCTTTGATTCAATTTCTATTGTCATATCCTTATGCTCATTCAGAAACTGTTTGACGTTTTCCCTTCCCTGCCCAATCCGGGTACCTTCATAGGAAAACCATGCCCCGCTCTTTTCAATGATGTTCTTTTCAACACCCATATCAATGATTTCCCCAAGCTTCGAAATCCCTTCATTGAACATAATATCAAATTCTGAGAAACGGAATGGCGGTGCAATCTTGTTTTTTACCACTTTGACCTTCACTCTGCCGCCAGTCACCTCATCGCCTTCCTTAATGGCAGATATCTTGCGGATATCAAGCCGGACAGATGCATAAAATTTAAGGGCATTTCCACCCGTGGTTGTTTCCGGATTTCCGAACATGACGCCGATCTTCATCCGGATCTGATTGATAAAAATAAGCGTCGTATTTGATTTGCTGATCGCACCAGTCAGTTTTCGAAGTGCCTGGCTCATGAGACGGGCCTGGAGACCCATATGCGCATCACCCATTTCGCCTTCGATCTCAGCCCGGGGAGTAAGCGCAGCCACAGAATCAACAATGATCACATCAATCGCCCCGCTTCGTACCAGGGTTTCCGTAATCTCAAGCGCCTGTTCCCCGGTATCCGGCTGGGAAATAAGCAGATCGTCCGTACGTACCCCAAGCTTGCGTGCATACGAAACATCAAGTGCATGTTCAGCATCAATAAATGCTGCCTGTCCTCCTGCTTTTTGAGCTTCCGCGATAATATGCAGGGCAAGCGTGGTTTTTCCTGATGATTCAGGGCCGAATATTTCAATAATTCTGCCGCGAGGAACACCTCCAATACCGAGCGCAATATCAAGACCAAGAGAACCGGTCGAAATTGCAGAAACACCGGCAGGAGCTTCGTCCTTGCCAAGACGCATAATTGCTCCCTTGCCGAATTGCTTTTCAATCTGTCCTACTGCAAGTTCCAGTGCCTTTAATTTATCCTTGTCTGCCATCTGTATCTCCTTTCGTCCACCCCGCGCATTTCTTTAACTATGATTTCAACGGTATGCTGGCCAATTCCGTATAAACCGCTCCTGATTGGCAAAGATCGCTTTTGACCAAGCATACGGAATGTGCTGTAAACGGTGAAAATGCAATTTTCTTTATTTCATTAAGTCCTTTTGTCCATTCCGGTAAGGACGGTATATGTTTAATTCTCCCGATGGTAAGATGAGGGACAAAAGGCCTGTCTTCGGGTTTAAATCCAACTGATGCCATTGCATTTTCAACCGCAATTTGAAGTAACTTCAATTTCTCAACTTCACCAGAAATACCAATCCAGGCAACACGCGCATTTTTTTCATTTGGAAATGCTCCTGCACCGCATACATTCAGTTGAAAACTCCCAACACTTAAAGCGGCGGATTCAAGAGCCGTTTTGATCTTCGGTATTTCTATTTTCGGAACTTTACCTAAAAACTTCAAGGTCAGATGAATGCCGTCAGCCTTTGGCCAGCTTGCGCTCACTCTGGAATTTTTCAGAATAGTCTGGGCTCGAGCAATGCCTGTTTTGATATCAGCGGGAATATCTAAAGCAATAAATAAACGCATATTCTCACTCGATTAAGTGCCTTCTTACCATATCCAAAGCCATCTGTGACGCTCGCACTCGTATCTGTTCCCGGCCTCCCAAAAAACGGTATTCGTGAGTTTTTACGCCTTGTGCGGATGCCAGTCCCATATACACAAGTCCTACGGGTTTTTTATCAGTTCCGCCACCCGGACCCGCAATTCCCGTAACTGAGAGTCCGAGGTCCGCATGCGCCATTTCCCGGATTCCTTTTGCCATGGCCGCAGCTGTTTCAGGGCTTACAGCCCCATGCTGTTCGATCACTGCTGCAGGAACACCAAGCATGTCGGTCTTTGCTTGATTATCATACACTACAGCGCCGCGTCCAAAATATTCGGAACTCCCGGGAATATTCGTAATCCGTTTGCAAATCAAACCGCCGGTACAGGATTCGGCAACGGCCAGGCTCAGTCTTCGCTGTTTCAGGAGCGCTCCTACCACTTCTTCCATTTCCTGTTCATCTTCTGCATACACAGCGTCTCGCAATTTTTCACGGATCGACGTTTCAATCTTTTCCAGGCCAGTCTGCGCCTGTTCCTGAGTAGTACCACGAGCGATAATACGAACATCAACTCCTGCATCCTTTGCCGTAAGACCGATTGCTGATGGGTCTTTACGAATAATATCCTGAATAGACTGATCAAGCATGGATTCGGGTATTCCACAGGTGTGAAGGATTCTTTTCCGGATAAATACTCTTTTTCCAAAACGCTCTTCCATGACCGGTTTCAGCTCTTCCTGAAACATGGCTTGCATTTCTCGAGGTACTCCCGGCAGAACCGCAATAAACTTGTCCTCTTCATCAAGGTAAAATCCCGGAGCAATGCCAACCGGATTCGAAAGAAGCCGAGCCCCTGAAGGGATGAGCGCCTGCCGGTCATGGGTGTTGATTATCTTTATTCCTCGGCTCGACAACCGGTCCTGGATAACTTTCAAAGCTTCTTCGTGAAGAACTAAACGCTTCTTTATGATCTTTGCAACGACCTTCCGGGTAATATCATCCTCGGTTGTACCAAGCCCGCCCATGACAATCACTATATTCGTCCGGTTGAGAGCAGTTCTAACAGCATCTTCCATATCTTTTTCATTGTCGCCGACTACGGTCTTAAAAACAAGTTCAATTCCCATAAGAAGAAGATCGTCAGAAAGGGAAAGAGAATTGGTATCAAGCACCCCTCCGCATAAAAGTTCGGTACCCGTTGCTATAATTTCTGCACGCATTATTCACCTTTTAAATAAAATGATTTCAATTGTATCATTGCACCATAATTGCCGTCAATCGAAAAGCCGGTTCAGCGGCTTTATAACATCTCATATACCCATATTTTCCCATCGCTCCGCACTTCTTCAACTCGTTTTACAAGCCGTTTCTTCGAAAGATTCAAAAGTCGCGTCCCGCTCGTATTCGCTTCGAGCTTTCGGGCATTCGCAAGGTCTTTGGATGTTGCTTTTTTCTTTTGAAAAATAAACTCCAGCGTGTCTTTGAGATAATTGTTCAAATTACCAAGAACGATCCGTTTCCCATTCTTCAGTGCAGCCATGATGGCGAGGTCTTTCCGCTCAAGCGCAACCTCAATGTTCTCTTTTTGATTTTCGTTCAAACCGATTAAAAAAAGATACTTGTTTCCATATTCATTCGAGAGCAGCCGAGACACAAGCTTTGCAATAATTTCATCCGCACAGGAATAATCAATGATCCCGATTTTCGAAAAATCAAGAGCAATCACCGCGCCATCAAGTTCCTGTTCCATCTCCTTCTCAATCCGTTCGCGAATAGCCTGACCGGAAGGTCGGGTAACAAGGTCTTTGGAACTGTTTTTGATTTCTTCTTTTAAGAAAGTATGAAGGTCGTAAGTGGTCATGATAAAAATTATTTAATCATATACAAAGATTTAGATTTATTTATTTGCAATAGAAATAATTACTGAAATAATTTGAAGAAGAAAGCCAAAAAATAATAAACCAAAAGTCAAAATATTCATTACAAAAATATGAATCGTACAGTCTTCAGTATCTAGTGGATCATCAGATCCTATTTTTTTTGCGAAACAACAAATACGTTTATACACATAAGAAGGCTTTGTATTTTCCCAATCTTTAATGACATCTGCCCATCGTTTTTTAATTATTGCCGAAGCAGTCTTTAAAGTTCCTTGTATAAGAATTACAGTCCCAATAATACTGGTAATGAGTCCAATAAGATTTAGCAAATTTGACATTATTTCTCCAAAGTTCTAAAAATCATATATATTGCAAACAGTTTGCAATATATATTTCGCTTGTATCAATTAAATCTGTTTTCTAGACCCAACTATGCTTCAACCTATATCTCTCTTCGCCAAAAATCCTATCTTCCGTTTCGGTTTTTGCTCTATTTCCATAAGTTGATAGATGGCTTCAAAAACAACCTGAAACTGACCATCATATCTTTTCTCGAGTTCTTCAAGTTTCTTTGCAAGGTTTTTATGTGTTTTAACCATTTCACGAAGTTTAATAAAAGCACGCACGACATAAAGACTGGCTTCGATAGCCTGCGGAGTATTGAGCACACTTGCAATCATGAGAGCACCATGCTCGGTAAATGCATAGGGCAAGTATCTACGACCACCATGCTTGAAACTTGAGGTCACAATTTGTGACCTCAAGTTTATAAGCTCTTGATTCTTAAGCTGAAACATGAAATCCTTTGGGAACCGTTTTATATTTCTTTTAACCGCTTGCATCAGAACCTTTGTCGATACACCATACAAGGCTGACAAATCACTATCGAGCATTACCTTCTGTCGGCGAATCAAATAGATTTTACTTTCTATCATTTCAGAAACAGCGATTTCTTTCATAATAATGCCTTCTTCTTTAAGGTCACAATTTGCGACCTTAAAGCGTATTCAATTGAATCAATTGAACCATATTTGAGCAAGATTGTCAAGGAAAATTTTAAGAAGAAAAAGTTTTGGATTTCCGATAGAACCGATCGGGAATGACTGTAGGCCGCTACTAGTGAAGTTTTTATGACGTCATTGCGAGCATAGCGAAGCAATCTCAAATCAATAAAAACGATAATGGATTGCCACGTCGCAATTTGCTCCTCGCAATGACAAACTGGTTGGTTTATCTGCTGTATTTACACTTCCGGCAACAGAATATTGATCTGTGCACCAGGAAAAGAAATGAGATTCAGCTCTTGCTCCTTGCCTCTTGCCCATTGTAGAATGAGAGCACGACGAGCTGTACCCGATCGTATGGAGAGTCTTCCATTCCACTGTGTTATGAACCGCCGCACCGCTGCAAGCCCGTGTCCCCTACCCTCATCTTCATAACGGGAGGCACCCTGGAGCAGTGCCTTGTCTATAGCTTCGAGATCGCTTCGCAACTTAAATCTGCCAGACAGTGATTTTCTGAATCCAATACCGACATCCATCACCGCAATCTTTACAATGTTTTTATTCAAGCTTGAGAACCGGTACTTTTGAATTCCGACAAAACCTTTATTCTCACTGTGCTCAACAATATTCTGGCATATTTCAGAAAGCGCAACAATAAAACCATTGATCGTACGATCATCATAATGAAGGTGTGCGGCGAGAATAGACTCCGCCCGGTCGCTTACCTTTCCTACAATGCCATGAATGTCATTTGCTCTTTCGATTGGAGTGATCTCAAGCAACACATCGGTATCTTGAGATTTTTGATTCTTACCAATTACTGAAGGCTGTTCAAAAGAAAAATAGCGGGAGGCATGATCGAAAAAATTCATCCGGTCAAGATACGCGAGCACTTCAGAAGAGCGTGGAAGAATAATCTCTTTTTTTATATCTTCCAGCATGCACAATTCCCCGATCTCGAGGAGTCCGAGCATGCCGTAGGGGTCAATAAAAGAAACAGATTGCAGATCAATCTGTTCGGATCTAATAAACGATTTAAGAATGCCTTCGAATGTGTCTTCAGTGATCTGTGTCATCAGGCAAGAAATGCAGCAAAGATTTGGAGCACGACATTTGTATAGATTCCAGCCCCGATATCATCCAGCATGACTCCCCATCCGCCGGAAAACCGTTCAACTTTCCGAATGGGCCATGGTTTCATAATATCGAAGAAACGGAAAAGAAGAAAACCAGCAATTAAGAAACCCCAACCGTAGGGAACCAAAAACATCGCAACAAGAAACCCTGCAATCTCATCGATCACAATTGAACAGTTATCTTTCGAGCCAAGAATTTTTTCTGCCTCAGTAGAAACCAAGGCTCCTGTCAGACAGAGCATTCCTAAAAAGATAAGATAGAAAGCAGGAGGAAAATCCTTTATTCCCAGGTACAGCAACACCCCGATGACTGAGCCTGCTGTCCCTGGCGCGACAGGAAATCTGCCCGAATACGCTCCTTGTGCAATAAAGAGAATAATATTTTTTTGGAATGTTTTCATATCAGTGAAGATAAAAAGAAGCCGGTTTCTTCTTAGAACAAAGAAACCGGCTTCGTCAACATATTACTCTTTTACGCTGTGAGGAACTTCTCAAACCGATCGATTCCCTTGTTGATATTTTCCATGCTTGTTGCAAAGGAAAGACGAACATGATCCGGGAAGCCGAAATCATTGCCGGGAACGATCGCGATATGTGCTTCTTCGAGCACTGCGGTCGAGAATGCAACTGCTTCGCTTGCAACGGTCCGTTTCGGACCAACAGGTTTGTTTAAGAAAGCTTTTATGGATGGGAATACATAAAATGCACCGGTTGGTTTCACACATTTGACGCCGGGAATTGCATTCAGCCGTTTCCAGATGTGTTCGCCACGTTTTTCAAATGCCTGGCGCATTTTTTCAACTTCTGTCTTCGAGTTTGGATTCGTATAAGCTTCAACAATTGCCGGCATACAGAAGCTGGTGATATTGCTCGTCATCTGGGATTGTAGCTTGCTCATCGCAGAAATAAGCGATTTTGGACCGGCTGTAAAACCAATACGCCATCCGGTCATGGCAAATGTCTTTGACAGGCAGTTACAGGTAATGGTTCGCTCCATCCACACTTCCGGATTTAGCGCTGCCCAGGAGCAGGTCTTCTGTCCGTCGAAGACAAGATGTTCATAAATTTCATCTGAACATACCCAAATGTCCTTGTGCGGTTCAATAACCTTCGCAAGAGCTGCCAACTCTTCAGGGGCGTAGGTATGACCTCCAGGGTTGCTCGGAGAATTTATAATCACCATCTTCGTTTTTGAAGTGATTGCCTTCTCAAGCTGTGCAGGCGTAATTTTAAAATTATTATCCGGCGATCCGGTAACAAACACCGGTTTGCCTCCGGCGAGTTTTACCATTTCAGGATAGCTGACCCAGTACGGCGCCGGGATGATCACTTCATCGCCAGGGCTGATCGTAGCCATGAATGCGACATATAACGCATGCTTTCCCCCGACGGATACAATGATCTGTTCAGGCGCATAAGCGAGGCCATTCTCTCTCTGGAGTTTGTCTGCAATAGCCTTACGAGCTTCAGGCGTCCCCGGCGTCGGCGCATACTTTGTCATACCAGCCTGGAGTGCCTTGATTGCTGCGTCCTTGATGAATACCGGAGTATCAAAATCCGGTTCTCCGGCTCCGAATGAAACCACATCAACCCCTGCTTTTTTCAGGGCATTTGCCTTTGCAGTCACTGCAAGAGTAATGGATTCTGCAATGTCATCCATACGTTTGGCAAGTTGCATAAGAGTTCCTCCTTGCGTAAAAAAGTATAATAAACGAACGTTTGTAGGTAGAATCGAGAAGATCTATCGTGAATGGTATGCACTATATCACGCGCCAAGAAGCTTCGTCAAATGATATTTTTTAAAGGTTTATGAATGAGAGAGGACATTAAGCCTGCGTATTTGATTTCAAACGAAAATGGATTACCAAATATCCTGATACAAGAATAAAGAGTCCGCCCAAGACTGCAATATGTCCCGGTGTTTCTGACAAAAACAGATATGCAAGCGGTATCGCCGCGAGCGGTTCAATATAACCGAGAATTGCAGCATGCTGCGCAGGGACGAAACGAAGGGCATTGAAGTATAACAGCGGTGCTGCGGATGAATGCAAAAAACCGGTGATTAAAAGCAGGATAATTTTTTTTTCATCAAGGTCATAATCCGTACCTGCTATAACAGGGCTGGTTGAGATAACGGTAAACCAGAGAAGCAGCATAATCGCCTTATAATGTAGATTAAGTCCGCTCAAGCGCCGGGTCAATATGATCACGAATGCATAGGCCACGCCCGAAGCAGTCCCGAAAAGAATCCCAGGCAAATGAGCACTCGAAAAATCCAGCCCGCCGCTCGAATAAACAATGAGGGCCATTCCTATCATTGCAAGAAAAAGGGAAACGAAGGTTATCCGCTCGAGCTGTTCTGCAAGCAGGATTGGGGCAAGAACAGCAACGAGAATTGGCGCCGTATAATGGGTAAAAACAGTGTTGGACACTGAGGTAAACTCGAATGCATAAAAGTAGGTGATGTTGTTTGCTATGGATGCAAGTGCAATGAAGATGAAAAGGTGCGCACATTTGAAACTGTACATATCATGAGGAAAATCGCCACGATAAGCCAACACACAGGGAACAATGCATCCCGCGAATAAAGACGTATAAAAAAGAACAACCGTAGGAGGAAGATCAATCCAGCGGATCATGACTCCCCAGGTGCTCCAGATAATCATGGCAATGACGATTTTAAGATAAGCCTGCATAAGGATGAGTATAATTCAACATTCCGATGAATAAAATAAAAAACGGAATGCAGAGTGTATTTTTTTACAATCCGCATTCCGTTTATAGTTAGTGCTATGAGTAACTGCTTACGTTCCAAGCTCCCAGGAAGCAAGATATTCTTTTTGCTCAGGAGTGAGTTTATCAATTCGGATGCCCATGGCGTTCAATTTCAGCCGCGCAATCTCTTTATCGATTTCCTCAGGCACCGTGTAGACATTTTTCTTTAAGGAAATACTGTTTTTAAGCATATATTCGGCTGCAAGAGCCTGATTTGCAAAACTCATATCCATGACGCTGGACGGATGACCTTCAGCAGAAGCCAGGTTAATCAAACGGCCTTCCCCCAGAATATTGATCCTGCGATTATTGGGCAGCGTGAATTCCTCGACAAAGTCGCGAATCTTTCTTTTCTTCTTTTTGATTTTTTGAAGAGTATCAAGATCGATCTCCACATTGAAATGGCCGGTATTGCAAACAATGGCGCCGTCTTTCATCGAGAGGAAATGCTCTTTCCGGATAACATTAATATCCCCGGTCACGGTAACAAAAATATCTCCGATTTTTGCGGCGTCGCCCATCGGCATAACCTGGAACCCGTCCATCACCGCCTCAAGCGCCTTTAATGGATCGATTTCCGTGATGATGACATTGGCACCCATGCCTTTTGCCCGCGAGGCAAGCCCTCGCCCGCACCAGCCATATCCGGCAACCACAAAAAGAGATCCTGCCAGCAGCCGGTTTGTCGCACGTAAAATGCCGTCGATAGTCGATTGGCCGGTGCCATACCGGTTATCAAAGAAGTGCTTTGTCTGAGCATCATTCACCGCAATGATCGGGTATTTTAAAACGCCGGAATTCGCCATGCTGCGCAAACGAATGACTCCGGTCGTGGTTTCTTCGGTTCCACCGATAACACCCGGCAGTAAATCCTTCCGTTTGGTATGAAGAACGGACACAACGTCGGCACCGTCATCCATAGTCATCATGGGTTTATGATCAAGCGATGCCATGATATGCTTGTAATAGGTTTTCCCGTCTTCGCCTTTGATTGCGAACGTCGATATCTTGTCATGCTGAACCAGTGAGGCCGCAACATCGTCCTGGGTTGAAAGCGGATTTGAAGCACACAGCACTACTTCAGCACCGCCCGCTTTCAGCGTCTGCATAAGCGACGCGGTTTCGGTCGTCACATGCAGACAGGCGGTCAGACGAACTCCTTTGAGCGGCTTTTCTTTCTGAAAACGCTTCTTGATGAGGTTCAGCACCGGCATGCTCTGGTTGGCCCATTCAATGCGAAGCTTCCCTTTGTCAGCCAGTTTGATGTTCTTAATGTCGTATTTCATTCATTCTCCTTGAAACAGCATATTGAAACTGAAGAAACAAAATCCTACAATCCCGCTTCCTTCTTCAGGGCTTCCGCCTTATCGGTTTTTTCCCAGGTAAATTCAGGCTCTGTCCTCCCAAAATGACCGAAGGATGCCGTCAGCTTGTAAATAGGCCGCCGCAGATCAAGCGTTTTTACAATCCCTTTCGGGGTCATGTCAAAATTATTCCTGATAATCTGAACGAGTTTGTCATGATGAACCTTGCCTGTTCCAAAATCATCAACATGGATCGAGACCGGTTCAGGAACTCCAATAGCATACGCAAACTGCACTTCCACTTCAGTCGCAATGCCTGCAGCAACAATGTTCTTGGCAACATAACGCGCCATATAGGAAGCCGAACGGTCAACCTTCGTCGGGTCCTTACCGGAAAAACATCCACCGCCATGACTGCCTACGCCGCCATACGTATCAACAATGATTTTGCGGCCGGTAAGCCCGGTATCGCCCATGGGGCCGCCGGTGACAAATCTTCCGGTCGGATTGATATGATAAATAATCGTTTTTTCATCGAGCAGGTTTTTTGGAACAACCGGTAAGATCACTTTTTCAATAATGTCTTTTCGGAGATCCTTGAGATCAATCTTCGGACTGTGTTGGCTGGAAACCACGATGGTGTGCAGCTTATACGGTTTTCCTTCGCGGTACTCAATCGTCACCTGGGACTTGCCGTCCGGTCTGAGGTAAGGAAGAATTCCATTTCTGCGAACTATCGAAAGCTGACGAGTCAGCTTATGGGCAAGCATGATGGTCATCGGCATAAGCTCCGGCGTCTCGTCACAGGCATATCCAAACATGAGCCCCTGGTCGCCGGCGCCTCCGGTGTCAACACCCATTGCAATGTCCGGGGATTGGGAATGAATGGACGTTATCACTGCGCAGGTTTCACAATCAAATCCAAATTTTGCACGGGTATAGCCGATCTCCCTGATCGTTTCACGAACAACATCCGGAATCTCGACGTATCCCTTGGTCGTTATTTCACCCGCGACCATGGCAAGACCCGTCGTAAGAAGCGTTTCGCAGGCAACCCTGCTCATGGGGTCCTGTTTGATAAGAGCATCCAAAACCGCATCCGATATCTGATCGGCGATCTTGTCAGGATGCCCTTCGGTAACTGACTCTGAGGTAAAGAGATAATTCTTATTCACACTGCTCATTCGTGTCTCCTCCCGGTTTTTTATGCGAAAGTTTTGTTTTATAGCACAGCTATCTTTTTTGTCAAGCGGAAAATGCCTGATCCTGCCGTATTCCCTGGCTGGAATACGGCGTTTACAATACATGAATGACTGCAACTTTTCAATGTATTTTTTAACCTGAGCTTCCATTTTCACCGTGCTGCACTATTTGGTGTGCTCTTCGATCTCTTTTGCAATACGGTTATGATCATATGGCTGGATGGTCGGATGAGTGCCGGCAATATTGGCGGGCGGCAGAAGATAACGAATCTCGAATGAGGCTGTTTGTTTTGGAAGAATGGCGACTCCCTGCTCTAAAGGATTTTTCGCTTTTATTTCGTGTATATTCACGCCACGTTTTGCAAGAATCTCGTAATCGTTTTTTGTATACAATTGAATCCCGTTGAGAAGCTTTAATTCATTGATCACTTCGCCGGGGGCATTATATACTTTTACAACAATATACCATCCTGTTTGCGTCATCTCGGTGGAATTTTCAACCAATCCTTTGATAATAAGATCGCCATATTCTTCATCAACAGATGTTGCTACCTGAGTGAGCTGCAAACCTACTACGGAGGACACCTCAGTGTTTAAAGAGTGCAGATTTGAAGTCTTCATGAAGGCGAATATGCCATATCCCACAATTCCTATAAGAACGATGACAGCAAGAATAATGATCCCGATCTTACTTTGCCTGGCATCCAGTGGCCTTGAGCGATTTGATTCACGGGGCAATGGGTACACAACCGGTTTGTTGTCATGTTCCGGTGTCTCATCGGATAAGGAAGGTTGGGGTTCAGACGCCAGCTCCTTAATGAACGCTGTTATTGATTCATCTTCTTTCTCTGCCTGATCGACTTCCTGGGGGGAGTCTGGTTTCACTGATTGTTTTGATTTTTCTTCATGTACAAGGCTCTCTAATGGATGATCAAATTCCGGAGATACCTTCTGTTTTTCATCTGCATGAACAGCCGTTTTTTCTATGGAGATACTTTCAGGTTGAGGTGGCGGTTCAGTTTCATGCGTTTGAGAAATAGGTATCGTTTCTGAAGAAGCATGAAATATCGGAGTGGTTCCTCTATCAGCTCCTGAAAAAGATGAGGACTCCGATTTCGGTGGCTCCGGTTTGGACAAGGACGTCGGTTGAAATGTTAGCTCTTCATAAGTTTTATGAGCAGCGGCTTTTCCGGCAGTGGTAAATTGATCATACTCATCCCTTGTTATCCGGACATATTCTTTACAACGGGTGCAGGCAAACTTGATTCCTTTTCCGGAAATTTTTTCATCCGGAATCCGGAAAAGCTTGCTGCAGTTTTTACATCGAACTTCAATGAACCCATTTTCAGAAATCCGAATCTGCGAAGTGCCGAATTTCTGTTGCTCCTTTTTCGCGGGTTTTTGGGCGAATGCCAGTTGCGGTGCGGGTGATAGTGGGGACTGCTTTTGCTGGATGTCCGAAGAAGGAGCAGAACGCTCAAATTCATCCTTCGTAACAATAACGTACTCATGGCAGCGGGTGCAGGCGAACTTGATCCCTTTTCCGGAGATTTTTTCATCCGGAACCCGGAAAGGCTTATTGCATTTTTTGCATCGGACTTCCATCCTAGAAGACTCCCGAGAAAATCAATTCGGCTAACACATGCTCTCTTGCAGAATATATTTGAACCCGGTTTTCTGGCTGTCTTGCATTATGGACTGTATTGTAATATATTTTTAAAAAATTATCCATCTTCAGTTTTTTTCTTTTCTCCATCGTTTTGATCTTCGATTTTCTCTCCCGGAATCCGGTAATTCCCCTGTATCCATGATCCCAGATCGATCAACCTGCATCGTTCGGAACAAAACGGCTTGAATGGATTACCAGGCTTTAACTCCTTTTTGCAGATCCGGCATATATCTTTCTTTGTTTTTTTCATGGTATGACCGTTAATGCAGCACGTACACAATCGGTACTTCAACCCATCCACTTACAAAAGGAACAGAACCTAACCGATTGATTGTCTTTATTGAAGCCGAGTCAAGGATATCATGCCCGGAGCTCCTGATTATTTCAATATGCTTTATAGTGCCGCCCGGCAGCACCTCAAATCGGACATACGTTACTCCTTCAATACCGCGTTCACGGGCAATGCGGGGATACTGTTTCACTCGATCAAGCGCAGCCTGGAGAAGTTCCGATTGATTCGCTGCTCGTATGCCGGAATGTGCTTTCACATGTCCTTGTACAGCTCCAGGAAAAATATTTTTTTCACGCAAGGAATCGCTTATGCTCGAGGGATCAGCATTTGTCATTTGTCCTCGGCTCACATCAGTAATTTGAGATGGGAAAACTGTTTTTTTTACGGCTTCATTCTTTCGATGTGCCGGTATTGATACGCTTCCTTCTGATCCAACAAGAGATACCATAAGCGACTTTGCGTGAACGTGAACTCCGCATTCGGAAAATACAGAGGCAACTCCGAATACGATTATATGGGTCGCAAAAGAAATGTAAAGAGCTCGTCGAAAATTCATATCTTGAATGTCTTACACGCTAGCATAGTTCCTCAGAATCGCGCTGTCAATCCTGCATATAGTTCGGTCGGCGGCATAGGATAACCGCCGGAAACTTCATAGCGGCGATTGGTAATATTCTTGATCCCTGCAAAGAGTTCCGTCTTTATCGAGTATCCGAAGTCGAGCGGCTGAAGAATTTTTATATCCGCTACGCCGTAATGTTTTGAAGGATTAGATGCCCCTACGGATTGAATCCAATAATTTCTAACGTATCTTCCTTCAAGATAAACAGTCGTCTTCACTTTTGGAAGCGTGATAGTGAGATAACTTTTTATTTGTTCTGCAGGAGCGCCGAGAATATGGTCGCCATTATCCTGGTCCCAGGTATTCAATGCCGTATAACTCAGTCCCCAGACAAGCATATCAAACAATGTTATCTTTGCTTCGGTTTCAAATCCGGTGATTCGAGCGCTGTTGAAATTGGTTGGTCTGTAAACAAAAGAGGAATCAGGCATCCATACAATAAGGTCTCTTGCATGGCGTTCGAAGGCGGTAAACTTAATTGAGTGCCCTTTTCCGAGCGACTGCTCGATCCCGCCTTCATACTCGACAGATTTTTCGGGTTTCAGGTTCGGATTCCCTGCTGCCCACATTGACGTCGGCCAATATAAATCATTGAACGTAGGCGCTCTGAATGACTCTCCCACTGAAGCTCTGAATAGTGTCCCTGAAGAAGCAATCCGGTACCGTGCGCTCGCCTTTGGACTAAATTTTTCTCCATAGACAGAATGGTTATCATATCGTCCACCAAGAACAAGAATGAATGATTCATCAATTGAAATTTCATCCTGGAGGTAGACCGCATTCAGGGAAGTCGAGTGCTCTCCTGCATCACGACTATTTAAATGGTCCGCACGTACTTCCCCTCCGATGGTTAAAATATTCGTTATAAATGAAAGTGGCGTTGTATACCAATTTGTTTGCAGATCTGTATTTATGCCGCTCGTAATGTGTCTGCTGTCTTCTGAATAGAAAGGATCAGGATTTTTATATACCATCTTGTTCCTGTATGCATTCACTGCTGTCCGGAAATCCAACTGTTTTCCGAAACTGCCTTTATACGTTAACCCCGCATCCGTATTTCGATCCCATTGCCTGGCTAACCCGCTTGGATACTGAATCGTGCCGGGAACACCGATTTCCTTTTCCAGATAATTGACCGCCAATTCGAGTGAAGAATCCTTTGCAAAATCGTATCCGACTTTTCCGCCTGCTGATGTTTTATCATAATCGCTGTTTGCCCTGTAACCACCAGAACGCTCTTTGTTTACGGACAGCCGGTAATATCCGTTTCCTATCCTGCCTGCATTGCTTGCTCCCAGTGTCCAGTATCCGTGACTCCCTCCGGCGCTCGTAACGGAAGATTCCCATGCTGCCGGCTTTTTGGTAATGATGTTGATCACACCGCCGAGAGCATCAGCTCCATATAATGCAGAAGATGGACCTCGAACAATCTCAATCCTCTCAATATCGTCCACCCTCACCGGAAGAATCGAAAAATCAAAACCGCCTAATTGTGAAGAATTGAGTCTCTTCCCGTCAAGAAGTAGTAGAACCTGAGATGTGGTGGAACCTCGCAGGCTGACTTCGGTTTTTGATCCAGGCGTGCCATTATCGCGAAGATCAGCGCTCACTGTCCGTTCAATAACAGCTGCGGCGGTTGTTGCCCCGGACTTTTTTATTTCCTCTGCGGTGATCACGGTAACCGATTGAGTAACATCCTGAAGGTCCTTTTCTGTTCTTGTTGCCGTGACTACGACCTCTTTCATCTGGATACTTGGTTCCTCTGCCAAAACTGTACTGACTAAAAGCGCAAATACTCCCAACCCTCTCATAACTGCCAAAAACATGTTCATACTCTTTCTCCTTTCATCGAGGTTTTGGAAATGAGAGGTCTCCTGGCTCAGGACTTCCTACTTGCCGGCCTTCCCAGCATGACCGTTTAAACAGTTTAAACCGTCCGAACCGTTTAAGCGGACTCACCAGTGGCATGCTCGGCTTTCGTTTCCATCACAGTTGCGAGACAGCAGGGGAATCGCACCCCTTTCCGCTACATCATTTCCTTTAGTTATGTCGAATCAAACTGTATCTTCGTAACTGAAATAAATTCTGTTCTGATTCTTTTGAACATTAATCTCCACATCAAAAGCCTGTTTCAACATGGCTTCAGTCAAAACATCTTCCGGCTTCCCGATACCAATAATCTTTCCCTCTCTGATCAGCATAACTTTTTCAAACTGAAGTGCCATGTTGATATCATGAAGCGCCATCACCACCGAAATACCAGCGGTTATTTTAAGATGTTTGAGAAGATTTATGAGGTCAATCTGATATTTGATATCAAGATTGGCAAGAGGTTCATCCAGCAAAAGCAGACCAGCTCCCTGAAGCAGTGTCATGGCAATAAATGTCCTGCGCCGTTCTCCCCCGCTCAAATCAGAAAGTCGTGCTGAAGCTTTGTCAAGAAGACCAACCCTATTCAAGGCATCCTCAACAGTCATTGCAGGAAGGATTTCGTACGGATAACGTCCCATGCCCACCACTTCCCGCACCGTAAAGGGAATGGTAAAATCGAGCATCTGAGGAAGATAGCTGATCAGCTTTGCCCGGTTTTTATTATTCACGGCACAAAGGTCTTGCTCCCACAACAGGAGATTGCCTGATGTTGGTTTGAGAATGCCACTCGCAAGTTTCAGGATCGTGGATTTCCCAGATCCATTCGCACCGAGAAGCCCGATGCAATCACCTTCGTCAATGGAAAAGGTCAGGTCATGAATAAATCGCTGACTGTTTTCATAGGAGAAACAAACCTTGTTCAGTTCCAGAATATGCTGTTTACATGCTGAGGACATCTTTTCTCCTAAGCACATACAAAAAATACGGAGCGCCGATAATTGCCGTAACAACGCCTGCCGGAATCTCCTGGGGCAGCAGAACAGACCGGCTGAGTAAATCAGCAATACAAAGAAGCGATCCGCCTCCTAATGCGGACGCCGGGATCAATAGTCGGCTGTCAGCACCGAAAAAGAAACGCATAATATGCGGCATCAAAAGACCGATGAACCCGATCATCCCGCCGAGCGATACTGCCGCAGCAGTCATGAGTCCCACTGAGATGAAAAGAAGTAACCGTTCACGCTTTGGAGAAAATCCAAGGCTGTGAGCAAGTTCATCCCCAAGGATAAGCACATTCAATGCCTTTGCCCTGCTCATGGCAAGCGCCAATCCGGAAAGAATAAATATTAATCCGTACGGAATCCGATCCCAATCAGACATGGAGAGATCACCGAAAATCCAGAGAAGAGCCCGGCGCAATCCTTCATCATTCGATATGCTCAAAAGCAGCATAAGAAGCGCTGAAAAAAGAAAACTCAATCCCACGCCTGCAAGCAGCAATCGCTCAGGCCACAATCCACCTTTTCTCATTCCCATCATGCCAACGAGACCGCCGCTCATCATTGCACCAAGAAATGCAAGTACCGGTATAGTACTGTTTCCAAGGAAAGTGACGCCTCCCAGAATTCCCAGAGCAGCAACAAGCGAAGCCCCGCTCGAAATTCCGAGTACATAGGGATCAGCAAGCGGATTTCTCAAGATCCCTTGCAAGACAGCACCGGAGACACCCAGTGCAGTACCCATAAGAAATGCGACAATGACCCTTGGAAGACGGATGGACAGCAATATCTCTTTCTCAATATCGCCCAATGTCCAAGGAAGAATTATTTTCGGCCCGAAGAAAAGCGCACATAAAAAAGCTGCAATTGAAAAAAATATGAGAAAAAGAATCTTTATTTGAAACATGCTTCCAACTCCTCAATACCGTTTATAACCCGAGGTCCGAGTCGATACAGATTGTCGCTCACGTAACAGACTGCTCCGTTCTTTGCTGCAGGAACAAAAGACAGCCTTTGTAAAATCCCTTCGGATAGTTTCTTCATATCAGGATGTCCTTTCCCGATCACAATCATATCAGGCGGTTCCTGAAGCACTGCTTCCAGAGAATATTTAGGATACGCGCTCGTTGCACGATGAGCGCTATTTTCATAACCGAGCATAGTTATGGCATCATTGATAACCGTATTTGATCCGGCAACAATCAGCGGATCAGGCCAGATGACAAAGAGAATTTTTTTCTGAATCATAGACTGCTCCCGAGACAATTCCGATTTTCTCTTTGCTAATGCTGTTTCTAGTTCTCTTGCAAGTATTTCCGCTTTTTTCGATACTCCTAATAGCGAGCCCATGCTTCTCAGCTCAGATGGAAAATCAGCAATATGCCTTGCACGAAATACGTAGGTTTTCATCTTGAGCGACCGAAGTCGTTCTTCGAACTGACGTGCATTACCATCAGTCGTTACCATAACCAAATCCGGTTTAAGGGACAACACTGCCTCGAGCGAGGGATTCGACATTCCGCCGATCCGAGGCTTGGTTTTAGCAGCTTCCGGAAAATCACAAAAATTCGTAACACCAACAATGCGGTCTTCCACATTCAGTGCATACAAAATTTCAGTAATATTCGGGGCAAGAGAAACAATGCGCTTTGCAGGTTCACCGAATGCTGGAATAGCTATTCCTATAATGAAGCATATAATTACAAGACATTTCTTCATTTCAATACAGTGTTCATCCGTGTGAGCAAAGCTCCCGTGGTTAAGGGTCAAAAAAAATCCCTGGCCTTCTTTTAAGACCAGGGATTAATAAGCGTTATTAACCCACACAATATCTTATCGCCGAAGACTGTGCGAGAATATCCAAGCAGGTTTTCTGACTCTCCCTTTTCTGCCTGCCTTCCCAGCATAACGCCAGTGGCATATTCGACAGAAATGTGACCCTGCTAAAGCAGGGCCGGGATCACAGCGGCGGGTCCGCTCCCGATTCTCACGGGATTCCCTTCACCTGGATATGATCGTTTTTATGTGAATGACTTATAGCATGGATCGGCTTAAAAAGTCAAAGTGTTTTCATTATAATGGCAATCAGTGCTTAACCTTTTTTCTTGGGAAAAAAGAAAGTAAGACAATTACTAAAAAAAATATTGATGCACCATAGAAAAAATATTTAAAAGTTTCTTGACCTTCTTTTAAAGGCAAAAAAGAAAGGGCATAGAAGAAGGCTGCAGAAATGAAACCTAATACGCGATTCAAAAGTTTTCCTGATTTATCAATTTTCTGTTTATAACCATCCCACTCATGATTTAAATCTTCCTTAAGAGATTTAATGACATCAATTGCTTTATGATACGAACTGTCTTCAACATAAATTTTATACAGAAAAACAACATCATCATATTTCTTTAAACTGGCATCTTCTTCCTCAACCGTATAGTGTTGAATGCTATGTGCCTTTAGCAACTCAACGATTTCAAAAAAATCTTCCATGCTTTTAGCTGTTTTAAGCAGAACAGCATTATCAGGAATATCCTCTGAATCAATAACATCCAAAGAATTATCTTCATTGCTGTTTGAATCAGCTTCCAAATTCTCTACGTCTGATGACAATTCTGATTCAGGCGGCAACTGATCTACCAGAGAAACATGACAGTCAGCACAAACATAAAAACATTTTCTATATTCAGTTTTACATTTAGGGCAAAACATTTTTATTCTCGTTTGTTATTTGTTTTGAATTACGTCCTTCTGAATATTCTTTTATCGCATCAGCGAGCTGTTGTACTATTTGCTCGAGAGAAGCGCTATCAAACATATGATTATTGCGAGATGAAAGTTGAAAATCTACCATCACAGTAGGCACTTGCGCATTTTTGAGAATAAAATTCGTCCCTCTTCTCAATTCAATATTTTTCGAAAAAACGGTTTTACTCATTCTTTCAGAAATAGTCTTTCCAAGAAAAATGCTTTCCACGTTTATTGAAGCTGCCTCAAGACTATCCAGCATTTCGTTGACTTCAGCTCCCAGATCTTCAATTTTTTTGGTAGAAGGGAATTCAACCTCTTTAATAAACAATCGAGGTAAAAGGATTTTTATGCAGTCTTTTTTTGCTTTACTTACTTTGATAGAAACATGCATATCAGCCCCTTGAGATTTTGCCTGAAACAATCTTTTATCAAGAGATACCCATTGATCCCCCGTGCGAGAAAGAAAAACTTTGAACCCATCCATTTCTAAAAAATTTTTAATTCTTTGGGCGATTTCAAGTGTAATGTCCTTGCCATATTTCTGTCCAAACAAAGGCCCTTTTTCTTTTTCATCGTACCATGGATCAAGATAAATAATTTTCGCTTTTATACCAAATTTCTTTGGTAAAATTTCAGCTCCTAGGCATGTCTCTTGCTGAACTTGCAGTAAGCAAGAAAGTAGAATTATATTTGCGATAAGCAATGATCTCATTTTGAACTAATCGAAGCAGGGCTTACGTGACACTTGAAGCGAACTGAATTTCGACCAAAACTCTAGCCCTAAAGGCGATCAAATTTATAAAAACTGCCAGAAAACCCCAGTCTTTTAAGACTGGGGATGAATGGCAGCCCGGAGCAATGCCAGTGATTTGCCTGGCGTTGCGGAGGTAATTC
>JBAZLV010000029.1:0-26656 GCA_041650055.1 Nitrospirota bacterium
CAATATGATTAAACGCCATACCCGGCCGAATCAGCAGCTCAAGCAAGGCGGAATTGTGGAAAAGGAAAGTCCACTTGCAGTTTCGAACACAAAATTAATTTGCCCGAAGTGTGACAAGCCGACAGCTGTTGTTCGGATGGAACAAGGCGATGGTACGCGTGCACGGGTATGCAAAATCTGTAAAGCAACGATTGATTAAGGAAGCCAAGTTCAGGCGATGAAATAGGAAGATACTATTATGGCGGACAAGAAAGACAAACCCAAGGGAACGAAGACGGGAGACTCAAAAAAGGCTCCTGCAAAAACACCGAAAGCTGCAGTCAAGCCAAAAGGCAAAGAGGCTTCCAAAGTGGCTACGTATGCACCTGGATCAGGTGAGAGCGGAAAAAAAGAAAAGAAAGCTCCCGAGAAAATGCCAGTTCCCCGGCTGAAACAGCGGTACCATGACATGGCCATTCCGGCGCTTATGAAGGAGTTTCAGTATAAAAATAAAATGCAGGCGCCAAAACTGGTAAAGATCGTGGTTAATGTTGGCATGGGTGAAGCAATTACGAATGCCAAAGCGCTTGATCATGCTGCAGATGAACTGGGGAAAATCACCGGACAACGGCCGGTTATCACCCGTGCAAAAAAATCAATCGCAACATTCAAACTCAGAGAAGGAATGCCGATTGGCTGTATGGTAACGCTTCGCCGAGAGCGGATGTACGAATTTCTTGATCGTTTTATTAGTGCGGCGCTGCCGCGCATTCGCGATTTTAAAGGAGTGTCATCGAAATCTTTTGATGGGCGCGGCAACTATACCGTTGGCATCCGTGAGCAGGTGATTTTCCCTGAGATTGAAATAGATAAAGTGGATTCCATTCATGGGCTTGATATTGTTATTGTAACAACTGCACGGACGGATGAAGAAGGCCGCGCATTGCTCGGACATTTGGGCATGCCGTACCGAAAAGCATCCTGATACCGGAGATGATGGAGGAGTAATGGCAAAGAAGTCTTTGATAGCGAAGGCAACGCGACCCCCGAAGTTCAAGACTCGAAAATACAATCGATGCCCGCTATGCGGCAGACCGCGAGGGTATCTCAGAAAATTTGATATGTGCAGAATCTGTTTCAGAAACAGGGCGCTCAAGGGAGAGATTCCGGGCGTTATCAAAGCAAGCTGGTAACCAAAAGGGGTTTGAATCAATGATGACCGATCCAATAGCGGACATGCTGACACGCATCCGCAATGCCAGTAAGGCAAAACAAGAAAAAGTAGATATTCCTTCTTCGAAATTAAAAATTGAAATTGCAAAAATTCTAAAAGATGAAGGATATGTAAAAAATGTAAAACTGGTAAAGGACCGACGGCAGGGTCAGATCCGTATCTATCTGAAATATACGGACGATGATATCCCCGTTATTCAGGGTCTGAAACGGATCAGCAAGCCTGGTAGGCGAACGTATGCTGGAAGCGCTTCCATCCCGAAGGTCATGGCAGGTCTTGGTACTGCTATTCTGTCCACACCCATGGGAATTCAAACCGGGAAACAGGCAAAAAAGAATAATGTTGGTGGTGAGGTTCTTTGCCACGTATGGTAAGCATTGAATTTGTGGTCAGCAAACATTAAGGAGCAGTTTATGTCGAGGGTTGGCAAAAAACCGATTGAAATGCCGTCCGGAGTTCAGGCAAAGGTTGAGACGGGGAAGGTTACGATTCAGGGACCATTGGGAACAATCAGTCAGATTGTAAATCCAAAACTGGCCATTAAATTGGAAGACAACAAACTTGTGGTAGAACGCCCTTCTAATCAAAAGATGTATCGTGAACTGCATGGGTTGACGAGAAATCTGCTTGCCAATATGGTAGCGGGTGTCAGCAAAGGATATGAGAGGACACTTGAAATATCCGGTGTAGGATTCAAGGCAGCGGCACAAGGTGAAAATGTAATGCTTAGCCTCGGGTTTTCGCATCCGATTGTCTATCCGCTTCCCAAGGGAATCAAGGCAACGGTTGATCCCAAACAGACTCAGATCACGTTAAAAGGGATTGACAAACAATTGATTGGACAGATTGCGGCAAACTTACGAAGTCTGAAAAAACCTGAGCCATATAAAGGCAAAGGGATCAAATATAGCAACGAAGTTATTCATCGCAAGGAAGGCAAGGCAGGAAAAGGCGGGAAGTAGTCCATGTTCGCCGGGAAAAACAATATCGGCGATGAACGAATTCATTGATGGAGAACGAATGTGGGTCACAGTAAATTAAAAGCACGACAACGACGGCATACTCGGGTACGAAAAAAAGTGTATGGAACAACGGAAAAACCCAGATTGAGTGTGTTTAAAAGCCTGAGCCATATTTATGCTCAGCTTATTGATGATACAACCGGCAAAACGCTTCTTACCGCTTCGACAACGGAAAAAGGCGCAATGAACGGCTTGAAGCACGGTGGAAACAAAGAAGCCGCAAAAAAAATCGGAACTAACATTGCCGAACGTGCTTTAGAAAAGAATATCACAAAGGTGGTGTTTGATCGGGGCGGCTATCGGTATCATGGTTGTATCCAGGCGCTGGCAAATGCCGCGCGGGAAAAGGGTTTGCAGTTTTAGGATCAGATATTCATTGTGGAGGCGGCATTGGCAGAGCGATATAACAAGGAAGCAGAGGAAAGCGACGGCCTAAAAGATAAGCTGGTTTACTTAAACCGGGTTGCAAAAGTGGTTAAAGGAGGCAAGCGGTTTAATTTCAGCGCGCTGGTCGTTGTCGGCGATGGCAATGGAAAGATCGGTGTAGGGAAAGGGAAAGCAGCGGAGGCTCCGGTTGCCATAAAAAAAGCGGTCGAACGGGCCAAGAAAAGCATGATCCTTGTCTCTTTAAAAGGAGATACCATTCCTCATGAAGTTCTCGGCCGGTACGGTGCAGGCAAGGTGCTTTTGAAACCGGCCTCTGAAGGTACTGGTTTGATTGCGGGCGGAGCAAGCAGATATGTGCTCGAAGTGGTCGGAGTCAGGAACGTTCTGTGCAAATCGCTCGGATCAAGCAATCCTCACAATGTGGTCAGTGCCACGATTAACGGTTTAGTCAGATTACGGAGTGCGGAACAGATGGCAGCGCTTCGAGGAAAATCCGTAGAGGAGCTTGCATAAGCAATGGCAAAGACGAGCAAGAAAAAATTAAAAATCACGTTGATAAAAAGCGGCATTGCACGGCCAGGTACACATAAAGCCGTTTTAAAGGGATTGGGACTTGCCAAGTTGCATCATTCGGTGATCCGGGATGATTCGCCTCAAATGCGCGGCATGATCAATAAAGTCGCCCATTTGGTCCGGGTTGAAGAATCGTAATGTTCAGATATTAAATCCGAAGAATGGTTGAGAGCATATTATGAAATTAGAAGATTTAAAGCCGTCCCCAGGGGCGAAGAAAAAAGCAAAACGCGTGGGAAGAGGAGTCGGTTCAGGCTCCGGCAAAACCGCTGGCAAAGGGCATAAGGGTCAGAAAGCACGTGCAGGCGGTGTCAAGGGGCCTGGTTTTGAAGGCGGCCAGATGCCGCTTCAGCGAAGAATTCCCAAGCGAGGATTCAGTAATATTTTTCGAAAGGAATATGCCATTGTAAATCTTCAGGACCTGGCAGCACTCTCCGGTAGCGAACCCATAACCCCTGAAACACTTAAAGAACAGGGATTGGTCAAGGATATGAAGGCTGGAATTAAAGTGCTGGGAATGGGAGAAGTAAAGACAAAAATAACCATTCACGCGCATAAATTCAGTAAAAGTGCTCTCGAAAAAATTCAGACTGCTGGCGGGAAGGCCGAGGTGATCTAACTCGTGTTTACCGGATTCAAAAACATATTAAATATTCCCGAGCTCAGAAAGAGAATTGTGTTTGCCCTTTTGATGCTGGCAGTCTACCGGATCGGGGCTCATATTCCGACACCTGGGATAAAAGGTGAAGCGCTCAGCCAGTATCTGCACCAGGCTGCAGGCGGGCTGATGGGCTTCTTTGATATGTTTTCTGGCGGCGCACTTTCCCGGGTTACCATTTTTGCTCTCGGGATTATGCCGTATATTACTGCTTCGATTGTACTTCAGCTTTTGACGGTTGTGATCCCCCGATTGCAGGCGCTTGCCAAAGAAGGCGAAGCCGGTCGGAAAAAAATTACGGAATACACCCGGTACGGTACCGTGCTCATCGCGGGATTTCAATCATTCTGGATGGCTGTTGGAATTGAGAAAATGGGTGATGGCGCCTTTGTAGAGGCAACCGGATGGTCGTTCCGCATCCTTACCATGCTCACACTTACCGCTGGCACCACGTTTATCATGTGGCTTGGCGAACAGATTACCGAACGAGGAATTGGCAACGGGATATCACTCATCATTTTTGCTGGCATTGTCGCCGGTTTCCCCAGCGCGGTTGTGAACACCTATGAATTGATGAAATCCGGGGAAATTGCGTATTTCATGGTTTTTGTCATCATTATTCTGGTCGTTTTGGTTGTTGCCGCCATTATTATCATGGAGCGCGGCCAACGAAAAATCGCGATTCAATATGCGCAGCGGATGGTTGGAAGAAAGATTTACAAAGGGCAGAGCACCCATCTTCCGCTTAAGGTTAATTCAGCAGGAGTTATTCCGCCGATTTTTGCATCTTCCATTCTGTTGTTCCCGGCTACCATCGCAGGATTTGCACAGGTAGAGTGGATTAACATGATTGCTCAGCAGCTGGCTCCCGGGCAAATGCTCTACACCACAGTATATGTGGGGATGATTGTCTTTTTTGCCTATTTTTATACGGCAATCGTGTTCAATCCGGTAGATATTGCTGACAATTTAAAAAAATATGGCGGATTTATTCCCGGAATTCGCCCTGGGAAGAAAACATCCGATTATTTGTACCGTGTTCTGACCCGTATCACTCTGGGCGGGGCATTATATCTTTCGGCAGTATGCGTATTGCCTGATTTTTTTTACCGATTTTTTAATGTTCCCTTTTATTTTGGCGGCACCTCGCTTTTGATCGTTATCGGCGTGGCGCTTGATACGGTATCCCAGATTGAATCGCATTTGATTCAGAGACACTATGGAGGTTTTCTGAAAGGCGTTTCCATCAAAGGGAGACGATAAACGGGACGTGCCATGATCATTCTCAAGTCCCGTCAGGAAATCGAGAAGATCCGAAAAGCAGGTCTTGTTATTGCGGATGTTTTGAACAGTATCCGCAGCATGGTCCGAGAAGGAATAAGCACAGAATATCTCGATGCATTTGCCGAACAGTGTATTCGGAATGCAGGGGCGAAACCAGCGTTCAAAGGATACCGGGGTTACCCCAAGACGTTATGTACCTCACTCAACAATGAGGTGATTCACGGGATACCATCGAAGCATGTTGTTCTCAAACAGGGTGATATTCTGAGCATTGATGTGGGCGCTGTTGTCGATGGCTTTTACGGAGATGCGGCGATTACAGTGCCTGTTGGTACTATTACCGATGCTGCAGAACGGTTGATTCAGGTAACAGAAGAATCGTTATATAAAGCAATAGAGCAGGCGAAGCCCGGCAATCATTTATATGACATTTCGCATGCAGTTCAGCAGCATGTGGAAATAAACGGTTACTCAATTGTGCGGGAATATGTCGGTCACGGAATCGGGAGAAATCTTCATGAAGATCCTCAACTCCCCAATTTCGGTGAACCCGGAAAAGGGTTCCTTTTGAAACCCGGCATGGTGCTGGCAATTGAGCCGATGGTAAACGCTGGCGGATGCGAAACGCTTTTAAAATCTGATTTATGGACAGCGGTCACTGCCGATGGAAGCTTATCTGCCCATTTCGAGCATACGGTTGCCATCCTGAATGACGGTCCTTGGATACTTACCAAAAAGTAAGTTGGTAAATTCGAAAACGAGCTGAAACGATATCATGGCTAAAGAAGATTGCATAGAAGTTCAAGGTACCGTGCTGGAAACACTTCCTAATGCCATGTTTCGGGTGGAAATGGAAAACGGTCATAAAATACTGGCCCATATATCAGGAAAGATGCGGATGCATTTTATTAAAATTCTGCCTGGCGACAAGGTGACGGTTGAACTTACGCCGTATGATCTGACCCGCGGCAGAATAACGTATCGGTTCAAATGAGAAATGCAGTTGCGAAACTGCATTGTGAAAAAAATTGGAAAGAATGGAAGTTATAACCATGAAAGTACGCTCATCAGTTCGTAAAATTTGTCCTAAATGCTCCGTAATCAGGAGAAAGGGCATTGTTCGCGTAATCTGCAAAAACGCCCGACATAAACAGCGTCAAGGCTAAGAGTATTTTTTTAGCGTAAAGCATCATGTGCGGAATTTTGGATTTGCTTTTATATGAGGAGGACCTGTGGCACGGATTGCCGGAGTAGACTTACCTAAAGATAAAAAAATTGAAACTGCGCTTACGTATATTTTCGGAATCGGTCCTGCATCGGCCAAAAAAATCCTTGCGGAAGCGGATATTGATCCTAAAACGAAAAGCGGGAATCTTACCGAATCTGACATTGTGAAAATTCGTACCATTCTCGATCGTGAATATACGGTGGAGGGTGATCTACGCCGCGATATTACGATGCATATTAAACGATTGATGGATACCGGCAGCTACCGGGGGTTAAGACACCGGAGAGGCTTGCCGGCGCGTGGTCAACGGACTAAAACAAATGCCCGGACAAGAAAAGGGCCTAAAAAATCAGCAATGTCAGGGCGTGGTAAAAAGAAGGGACTTGCGAAAAAGTAGGAACGAATGTCCCGGCAGAAGTGAAGCCGGACCGCATGCACGGGAGATACAATGGCAAAAAAGGGTAAAGAAAGAAAAAACATAGCAAACGGTGTTGCGCATATTCATGCCTCGTTCAATAATACCATTGTGACGATTACGGATACAGCCGGAAATGTTCTTAGCTGGTCAAGCTCAGGGAACAAGGGATTTAAAGGATCGAGAAAGAGCACGCCGTTTGCCTCACAGCTTGCCGCAGAGGCAGCAGCCAAAAAAGCGATGGAACACGGCATGAGGCAAGTTGAAGTGTTTGTCAAAGGGCCGGGAACCGGAAGAGAATCCGCGATCAGATCGATCCAGGCAGCGGGTCTGGAAATTGTTGCGATCAAGGATGTCACCCCTATTCCTCACAATGGATGCAGGCCACCGAAACGAAGACGGGTGTAATGTGGGTACCGCATAGCCGTATGCTTCATATATGCAATGAGATTTTTTAAAAGACAGTACAAAGTCACACGTAGGAGGAATCATTGGCACGGTATATTGGATCAGTCTGTAAGCTCTGCAGAAGAGAGGGAATGAAGCTTTTTTTAAAAGCTGATCGTTGCTATACGGACAAGTGCGCCGTTAGCCGCAGGACCTATCCCCCGGGACAGCACGGCCAGGCCCGGATTAAACAATCTGAATACAGTTTGCAGCTTCGGGAAAAGCAGAAAATTCGGCGAGTATATGGTGTCCTGGAAAGCCAGTTCCGCGGCTATTTTGAGAAAGCCGAGCGCATGAAAGGCATTACCGGCGATAATCTGCTGCAACTTTTGGAACGACGGCTTGATAATGCAGTTCAGCGCATGGGTTTTGGCGGATCAAAAAAAGAGGCGCGTCAGCTTATTCGTCATGGCCACTTTCTGGTCAATGGGAAAAAAGTCAATATCCCATCCTTCATCTTGAAGGCAGGAGATGTGATTGAACTGCGTGAAAAAAGCAGATCGATTGCCCATATCCAGCAGTCACTTGCGTCCGTGGAAAAACGCGGATTTCCAACCTGGCTGGAAATTGACAAGACACAGTTTCGCGGGAAAGTGCTCGCCTTGCCGACTCGCGATGAATGTACCTTGCCGACAGTACAAGAACAGCTTGTCGTTGAACTTTACTCAAAATAAGCAAGTATATCTGTACCTGGATGCAGGTCGGCATCATAATTTTGTTGGTTGTGAGATTACTGCTATTCACTCCGCTACGGAGGCACCATGCTGAAAAAAATTAAAGATTTTCAAATGCCTAAAAAGCTTCAATATGATCCGAAAAAAATATCCGATAGCTACGGGAAATTTACCGCAGAACCATTGGAACGAGGGTTTGGCACCACGCTTGGCAATTCATTGCGAAGAGTACTGCTGTCTTCCCTGGAAGGATCGGCAATTACTTCGATAAAAATTATTGGAGTGCAGCACGAATTTTCAAGTATTCCAGGCGTTGTTGAGGATACGACGGACCTCATTTTGAATTTGAAAGAGATTCGGCTTAAACTGCATACGGATAAACCAAAAACGCTTACCTTGAAGGCAAAAGGCCCAGGAGAAGTAACTGCAAGAGATATTGAGGCTGATGCTGAAGTGGAGATTTTAAATCCGGACCTGCACCTTGGAACCATTGACAAGAACGGAAAGCTTGAAATAGAAATGCGTGCACGTCGCGGTCGCGGCTACGTCTCGTCCGAAAAAAACAAGGAATCAGGCCAGAGTATCGGGGTTATTCCGATCGATTCCATTTTTTCACCCATTCGGAAGGTCAATTTTAAGGTTGAAAATGCCCGGGTAGGACAGGAAACGGAATTCGACAAGCTTGTTCTCGAAGTCTGGACCGACGGCAGTATTCGTCCTGATGATGCCATTGCGCATGCTGCAAAACTCTTGAAGGATCATCTTTCCATCTTCATTCATTTGCCAGAAGAAGAGGAAGAACTGCCTGCAGCTGAAGAAGAAACGAAAAAAACACCAATTTTCAACGAAAATCTGCTCCGCAGTGTCAATGAGCTTGAGCTTTCCGTACGCGCGGCGAACTGCCTCAAAAATGCGGGAATTGAAACCATCGCTGAAATGGTTCAAAAGACAGAAAGCGAGATGCTGAAGACAAAAAATTTTGGAAGAAAGTCTTTGAATGAAATCAAGGAAATTCTTTCAGAAATGGGTCTCAGCCTTGGCATGAAGGTTGATGACAAGATCGTGGGAGAAGCACGGCGGCTGTTGGCGGAAAGACCAAGCGAATCTTAAACAATAATTCAAAGGCAAGGAATTTAAAATGAGACATGGTTGTGCAGGAAGACAATTCGGCCGAGATTCAGGGCATCGAAAAGCATTGCTCAGGATGCTGGTATGCGCACTGATTAAAAATGAAAAAATTGAAACGACGACGGCCAAGGCAAAAGAGATCAGGTCGCTTGCGGAAAAAATGATTACGCTTGCAAAACGCGGTGATTTACATGCACGACGGCAAGCACTGAGTTTTATGCATGATGAAACCGTGGTGGCGAGTTTATTTTCAGACATAGGGCCTCGTTTTGCATCCCGCATGGGAGGATACACCCGCATTGTACCTACTCGAAACCGCCCGGGAGATGCGGCACCCATGGCAGTCATTGAACTGGTTGAACGCCAAAAAAAAGCATCTGAGCCCAAAAAAGAAGAAAAAAGCAAACCTGAGAAAAAAACCTCAGAATAAAAAAACATCAGGCATTCTGTTTGAGAAAAGGCAGGAGAGCATCCCTGCCTTTTTTATTGGTATCAGCAAGTCATTCTCCATTTTTTAAACCTGCCTTTTTATAGTTCTTCTCATTCTCATCACATCATACTGATCGCTTGTGATAGAATTACATTAAGACGAAAATGAGTCTCCTGTATTTTTTTGTACGATGACCAAATACGTCTGAGAAGGAACACCTATGACGGATGAAAAAATTTTAATTGTCGATGATGAAGACATGATCAGAACGCTGTGCGCCCAGATCCTTTCTGACAGAGGATATGAGGTGCATACTGCCTCGAACGGAATTACAGCACTTGAAGAACTCCGTAAATCGCCTGTCGATTTGATCGTTACGGACATAAAAATGCCGGGAATGGACGGATTGGATTTGCTTGAAAGGGTTCGGGCAGAAGGTCATGACAGTGTTGTCATATTTATTACCGGTTACGGCACGATTGATACTGCTGTTGAATCCTTGATGCGGGGCGTGGATGGTTTTGTTCTCAAACCGTTTACTGAAAAACAACTGATTACGTCGGTGGAACGGGCAATCAAACGAAGCAGGATGGAAAAAGAAAATATCAGGCTCAAGGCGCTTATACCGCTTTTTGAAATCAGCAAACTGCTGGTCCCCGAGCTTGATCTTGGCGCGATTTTTACCATGATTACGAACATTGTCGTTCAAGAGTTTTCTGCAGATAGAGTTTCGCTTATGCTGCTGAATGAAACAACTGGAATTCTTGAAATTCGCGCTTCCCATGGATTTTCCTCCCCTGACGTTCCTCTAGCAAAAAAGCCAGGAGAGGGCATCTCAGAATTCGTGTTTCTCCACCGAACGCCTGTTCTCATTTCCCCTGAAAACATCCAGGATACTGAAATAACCGCTCGCTTGAATAAAAATGATCCGGCCCGCTCAAGCATGTCCGTTCCTTTGAGCGGAAAAAACAGCGTCTTCGGCGTGCTGAATATCACCAGAATTTCAGGAAGGGCCTTTACCACCAGCGATCTGCAGGTAGCTTCCATTCTTGCAACACAGGTAGCAGCTGCTCTTGAAAATGCCACTCTCTTTCGTCACCTCCAGGATCATTATGTCCGGACTGTGCAGGCGCTTGTTGCTGCAGTTGAAGCAAAAGACCCCTATACTTGCCTGCATTCAATAAATGTGGCAACCTATGCAGTTGAAATTGGCCGCGATATAGGGCTGAATAAGTCACAACTCGAAGAAATAAGAATCGCGGCAATGCTTCATGATATCGGGAAAATTGGGGTCAGCGATGTAATTATTTCGAAGCCGGAACGGCTCAGTTACGAAGAGTTTAATGTCATGAAAGATCATTCGGAGCATGGCATCAGAATACTGGATCCGATTGGTTTTCCGCCGGAAATCCTGCAGGCAATTCATCAGCACCATGAACGGTATGATGGAAAGGGCTATCCCTATGGTCTCGCCGGTGAAGAAATATCATTGGGTGCCCGTATTCTGAATATTGCAGATGCCATTGATGCCATGATCTCCCGGCGACCGTACCATGAAACGATTTCCAATCAGGAGGTGTTGCAGGAACTCGAGCGAGAGGCAGGAAAACAGTTTGATCCTCGTATTGCTGAATCTGCAAGGCGACTGATACAACAAGGACAGCTAAAGCCCGTTTCGTACTGTATGCCTGCAGGCGCGAAGGAAGATGCAGGGAAAAAATGAAAGTAAGAATGTAACGGGCTCAGTAGAAACAGATAGTGATGACAACGGACTCTTAAGTGCAGTGTTGCGGATGCGCGTAATCAGAGGACTTGAAAATTTGGCCTGTAAAAAAAAGAAGCAGAAGAAAAAGAACGGAAAAACTCATAACATTAAAAATAAAATTTATCTTCAAGAAGATATTTGCAAAAGCAATAAGAGACAAACCAGTGGCGAGGAACCAGCTCTCCATTCGATGAGTTCGAAAGGCTTCTCTTCCGATCAATCCAGACGCTCCCAGACAAAGAATACCGATTCCTGTAAGAATGACAAATCCTGCATATTCCTCATATATAAAAAATCCTGAAAGTTGGAGCAATATTCCTGATACAACCATAAAGAGAATAATAACCTTTGATGGTACTGAAGCATTCAGGCAGATTGCTGAAAAAAGCACCCCTGTTTCGAATAGCATTATTCCAACTGAAAAAAAAGGATTTTGCATGGGATATAAGATTGCAAGAAGTGCCATGCCTGAAGCCTGCATTAGAAAGCCTATGCGATAACAAAAGCCAGTTCCAAAAGTGCCATTTCGTTTGACAGGTATTATTTGCATAAACAAATTTATATCATAAGAACTGGTTTGCCGCAAATTTTTTTCTAGGGAACACTTTTTTAATAATTTCTCCAAATCATTGAATAATAATATAAAAAAACAAAATAATGCATTTTCTGCAATTAATTGCATACCCATAAAATACCCATATAGGGTGATTTACTTTAATATTATTGTATGGTAATAAAAGCAGTCACAATAAAACCGGCTAAATAACGAAGGTGGAACTATTACGTTTCAGGTGTCATAAGGCGGCAGTCTCTCTTAATGTTGCTGAGACGCGGGAAGAATAGAGGACGTGATAACGTTGATGAATGAAATGATACTTAACGATAATAATGAGGAAATGAGTGGAAAGAAAGGATGTTATGAACCATATTCTCATTGTAGGCAATAGTCGGACGATTCTGGATGCGCTTTCTTCATTTCTGGGATTTCGATTTCGAGAGTATTCAATTGTGGCTGCAGAAGATGAACAGCAGGCGATTCGGATGCTTGAAACCTATCAGATGAATCTCATTCTTGTAGACATTGATATGCCGCAAGTAACGGAAGGTTCATTTATTCTCTCCGCAAAAAAGAAATATCCAACTGTTCCGGTGATTATCATGATCGGCTCACTGATGCGGGATCTGCCAGCAATCACGGAAAAAATGAATCGGATTTATAGTATTCAGAAACCTTTTCGATTTGATGACCTTGCCCTGATGATAACCGAGTTACTTGCCACCGGGAAAAGTCCTGATCATCGGGAGCACCGATTTACTGTCTTTCCTGCCCCTGGGCATGGTTGCACTGATCCCGGATTGCAAAAGCACTCAAACACGTAACGCCGTCGCACGGTTACAAATTTTCGAAAAAATTTTTGAGCGATGTCCGCTCATCGGTAATCGCGCAGGAAGGGAGAGACTTCAAAAACCACGCTCCATATCTTTTCGTAATGATGCGGGAATCGAGAACAACAACCGCTCCTCGATCACTTTTTGATCGAATAAGTCTTCCAAATCCCTGCCGAAACAGCAACGTTGCCTGAGGAACCTGAAATTCAAAAAAAGGATTTTTCAATCGTTCCATCCGTGCCTCAATGACCGGCTCGTCAGGTGCCGCAAACGGCAATTTAGCAATTACAACGCACTGGAGTGCTTCCCCCGGAATGTCGATGCCCTGCCAGAAAGAAGCTGTTCCCATCAGTATCGCATGAGACACGCATTTAAACTGCTCGACCAAACGATAAGCCGGCATTTCTCCCTGACACAAAAAGACAAGATCGCTCAGTTCCTTTCTTAGAGTTTCAGAACTTTTTCGCAATTGGCCGTAACTGGTGAACAGCACAAGCGTTCTTCCCCGGGTAATAGATAAAACTGATTTCAATTCTTTATCAAATTTTTCCTGATATCCTTCGGATTTCAATTCATCAAGCTCACGAGCAATATACAGCAGCGCTTGTTTCTTATAATTATACGGGGAGTCAAGCAACAGTTCGTCAGATTCGTCCAGGCCAATCCTTTTTTTCATAAAGGCAAAGGTCCCTCCTGACGAAAGAGTCGCTGATGTTAATACGACGGTATCCGTTTTCGTGAATACATTTTCACGGAGGAGCTGTGCAACCTCAATAGGCGATGCAACCAGTCTGCAGCGCGAGTTTTCTCGCTCCGCCCAATACACGACGTCTTCCGCGCTTTGTTCAAGATTTACCCGAACGGCTGCAGCGAGCGCTTTCGCCCGGAGAGAAAAAGCTTTTACTTCAAAGTCTTCTTCAGGCGTGTCTACCTCAAGCGCCTGTAAGGCATCGCTCAGTTCAAGCAGCGGCTCACTTAAACAATCCGGAGTTATTGCACGCTTTCTTATCCGAATGGCAGACTCTTCCTTCAGAAGAGACTGTAAAGAAAAAAAGAAATTCTCCCCTGCAATTCTCAGGTTGTCGATCATCCCGCGTATGTACAGAATGTCACTGTCTTGAAGCGCGAGGCGTGTGAGCAGGCCTTTTCGTGTTCGCTGGTTTACGAGCGCATCGAGAAAAAAGCGAAACGAAGTATTACTTATCTCAATGCCAAGATGATTTGTTGCAACGTCTTCGATTCTGTGTGCTTCATCGAAAATTACTGCCTGATAACTGGGAAGAATATTCCCCCCCGTTGCCAGATGTGCAAAAAAAAGATGATGATTGGCAATGAGAATATGCGCCTGGTGTTCGGCTGCCCGTGCTTTCTGATACCAACAATCTTTGTTAAATGCGCATTCTTTGCCAAAGCACAAGTCCTGTTGTCGGCAGCTCTTGATCCAAAGCCCTGACGAAGGCTCAAAATCGAGATCATTTCTGAGACCTGTTTTTGTACGCGTTGACCAAACAAACAAGCGCTGCAATCCTTCTCGTTCTGACTGTTCATACAAATCCGCTATTCTGACTTGATCGAATCTCCGGAGGCAAAGATAATTTTCTCCTCCCATGCACAAAGCAAAACGAAAATCGCCCAGTACCTGTTTCAGGAAGGGGAGTTCCTTTTCGACTAGCTGCTGCTGCAGTGCCTTGGTATAGGTTGCGACGACAATTCGCGCATTGCTATCCCGAGCCCAGAGGATTCCCGGAAGAAGGTAAGCAAGGCTTTTTCCGATGCCGGTACCTGCTTCCACGAGAAGATGTGTTTGTGTTGTCAGCGCATGATAAACGGCTTCAGCCATGGTGTTCTGCTCACCCCGATGTTCGTACGTTTCCATGCTTTTGCTCAGAGGGCCTGCATCACTGAAATAATCACGAATATTCATATGAGGCGGTAGATTACCATGCGCTTGACGAGAAAGCAAATTGAACATCGAGAATCCTGTTTTTTCTGGTTTTTTGCCCCTTTTTCTTGCACTAATGTTTTTCTTATGTTAGTATTGCAGCCATTATGCGGTGCTTTCTCTCGTTTGTTTTTCTCGCTTTTTTCCTCGGAAATACGCCTGTATTTCCCGATGAAAAAGGAATGACTATCAAAGGAATACGCTCTTTCTCGTATGCATCGTTTACCCGCATTGTATTCGAAATGCATGCAGCCGCTCCCTATGTTATTACCAAGACGCCAGACGGGAAAAAACTCATCTTTGGGGCGTATAACATGCCTCTTGTGGTTCCTGAAAAGATTCCGGTTGTTCGGGATGGAGTCGTAGGCAGCGTGGAATTGCATCAAGATGCGGGAAAAAACAGCATCGTTATCACCCTTGATTCAGATGCAGGAGAAGTGAAGGATTTTGTTCTGCGTTCGCCTGACCGAATCGTGATCGATATCATGCGTAAGTCAGCAGGAAATGTGTTGCCTTCTCTCCGTGATGTGTTGACGGTAGTCCTTGATTCCGGACATGGCGGCAAAGACGGTGGGATAACAACCAGCCAAGGAACCGAAAAGGTCTTCACACTCGACGTGGGGTTGCGGATAAAAAAAATACTTCAGAAAAAAAGCGGTTTTAAAGTGATCCTCACCCGTGAAAAAGACCAGACTCTTTCCTGGGATGAACGAGCCTCAGCAGGAAATGCGGCAAAAGGCTCTCTCTGGATAAGCATTCACGGGGCAGGAAGCGGAATGCCGCAGGTCTATGCGCTCGACATCTCTGATGACCCATCTCCCTCAGTGCCGGCTGCAAAGACCGATTTTCTGGAATTTGAATCCGGAAAAGAACAACAACAGATGCTGTGGGGAAAACAGCAGGCGGCGCATATTCGAGAAAGTATGCGATTAGGACGAAGCGTTGCAAATCAGCTGGGCGGCAGTGCAACCGAGCCGGTGCCTGGTCCGATTGGTATCCTGAAGGTTGTTGATGCGCCCGCTGTTCTGGTTGAATGCGCTATCACGAAAAACGTGCAGGCGATTGCCGAAGGCATTGCCCAAGGAATTGAACGATATGCGAGAGAGACTCGATAGGGTGGTTCATGACCGGCTCATGCTGGCTGCTGGAATCGTGATTATTACGATTGCCGTAGCAGCTGGAGGCTATCTTGGATGGCGTATGAGTACTCCCTCTGCTCTGGACGACACCTCTTCCTTTAGAGAATCCCAATCTCAGGATATCCGCTCACGCCCTCTGCTTGCTCATGATGAACCGCTCACGGTTACTATATGGTATCCTCACGACGCTACGCTTGCTACAGGACCATTGACCGTAAAACGTCAAACAGACACTAGAAGTCAGGCACGTGAAACCATCCTTGGTTTTCTGGCTGATGAACGAATTGCGCAGGCAGCGATTCTCAAGGATATCCGACTGCAGGAATTGTATCTTGACGTATCCGGTACAGCATATCTGGATATTGCCACGGTACAAAACAAAGACTGTATTGGATCAGTGAGAGAGGAACTTTCTGCGGTATATGCCCTGGTCAATACCGTCATCATGAATTTTGAGGATATCAAGCAGGTGTCTTTTCTTATAAACGGCAAAGAGTCCAAGACGCTTGCAGGACATCTCGATTTGACAAAAAAATTTGGAAAGCGACCGGATTTTATTCATCACTCACAATGACAGATCAAAACGATTGGAACTTAATCCCCGCGACATGGAATCCCCGGCTTCTGCCGGAGGGGCTCCCCGGAGAACAGAATATCGTTTATCTTCCGCAGCTCATTGCTGAAAGTAAGAACATGTGTTCATGAGGTGATACGTTGAAAAAAGAATGCGCCCATACCAGAAAAATGCTTCCTAAATATTTGCATGGTCACCTCTTCAAACTGGAGCAGCTCAGGATCGAGCGGCATCTGCGGGCATGTGTTGTTTGCCATTCCCAGTACGAAACGTTAAAGCGGGCTGATGAAACCAGGAGATTTCTGAAGGACATTACGCCTCCGGAAAGCGTTATCCAGCGGGTTAAGGAAGGCGTGACCTCGCTCAGTAAACTAAAAAAAATAGTGTATCGTCCACTCTGGATACTTGCCATTTTGATTGCGATTGCAGCTGGCTACTACTTTCTTGTCCAACCCCGTGAGCTAGACATTGAACTGGAAAAAATCGCACAACAAGCCGTTCCTGTTGCAGAGCCGGTGGCTTCTCCTGAGCCTCCTCGAACCAAGACGGTCACTCCCCCTTTGGCATCGGCACCGGTCGCTGTCCAGCCTTCCAGAATTGAGACAGATGCACTCATGATTACCATCATTACCGAAGGGTCAGCAGGCGTCCGTCGTATTAATGAGGTCATGCGAGGACATGGTCATCTTCGGAAATTCAAATTTACCGATATGGTGCGAGAAATTTCGGGAAATCTTACGGCGAAAGAGTTGGTTACTTTTTTCAACAGAATAGAAGCTGTTGCAAAAATCGATTACGATAAAAAACGATTAGAATCATTTTCGAGCGCATATCAGATTCCCTTTATAATAACGCTCAAGGTGGTTGCTCCTCCTCCGGGGAAAAAGGCGGATGTTCAGCAGCCTGAGCCTGCAAAGAAATCTTCAGAAGATGTTGCGCCGTCGTCTCTTCCATCGGCAACTGCTCCGTCTTCTTCGGGAGCACGGTAACCGTTAGGGGAACAGTGATGCACGATGTGATTGGATGAAAGGAACCTCTCTGATGTCGCTTTCCAGGTCGTATCAGGAGACCATCGACTATTTGTATGGCCTTCAGAAGCATGGGATAAAGCTTGCCTTGTCGACGAGTACCCGGCTGATGAATTGCCTTGGGAATCCGCATTTAAAATTCCGATCAATCCACATTGCCGGTACGAATGGTAAAGGTTCCACGGCAGCATTTCTGGCACAGATACTTCACGAGGAGGGATATCGAGTTGGATTATATACGTCTCCTCATTTAATCAGTTTTACGGAAAGAATCAGAATTAATGGGATTCCCATTGATGAAGCAACTCTGATCAGGCTGGTTGGTCAAATTCAGGATAGTTGCTCTTCGGAATCATCATCTGGTTCTGAATCTTTTCAGCCTACTTTTTTCGAAGTCACGACTGCTCTTGCATTCACGTACTTCGCAGAAAAACAGGTTGATATCGCTGTTGTGGAAGTTGGAATGGGCGGTCGGCTGGATGCAACCAATGTAATCACGCCGCTTGTGTCAATCATAACTACGATTGCTCTGGAGCATCAGGAGTTTTTGGGCGAGACGCTGAAAAAAATAGCGCGTGAAAAGGCTGGGATCATTAAATCTGGAATCCCTGTGGTCATCGGGGCAGTCCCGCCGGAGGCTGCAAAAGTCCTGGAACAGGAAGCAGCAGCACGAAACGCGCCTGTAGTGCGGCTGTATGACGCTGTGCAACCGCTTTTTCCTTGTCCAGAAAACAGACAGCTTTTTACTTATAACGGACGTTCCTGTACCTATCCAATGCTCCGTGTAACCATGCTTGGCAGGCATCAAGTGGAAAACGCGTGTCTTGCGCTTGCAGCTTTGGAATGCATGCAGCAGGCAGGAATTGTGGTTCATGAAAAAGCCGTCAGGCAGGGGCTTGAGCGGACTCTGTGGGAAGGCCGCATGGAACGTGTCAGCCAGACACCGGACATATATCTCGATGGTGCGCATAATCCCGCGGGAGCAAAACGACTTGCGGAAACGCTTCGAGATTTAAAATCATCCTATCAACGAATTTTTTTAATCATCGGAGTGCTCAAGGACAAGGATTATCAAGGAATCATATCGGAACTTCTGCCTCTGGTTGATCATGTAATCGCGACTCAACTGCAGAACACCCGTGCGCTCGATGTAGAGGTTCTGAAAACCGCAATCAGAACAGTGCATGCTTCAGTGGAAGCAACAGCAACGGTGGAAGACGCTCTTGAACGTGTAAGGATGCTTTCTGATTCGCGTGATATGATCTTAATTACGGGTTCGCTCTACGGAGTCGGCAATGCCCGGGCACTATTTGTAGACAGTACAATCGGAGCTGAAGTACATTTGCAATGAACGAACAGGATGATTTCTCTCGGATAGGGAAAGGCAGTCATTGAAATGAGACTTAAGATGCCTACGGTTGTTATGATTATTTTTTTTGGAATTTTTGGATTGGCTTGCAATACATTTGCAGAAACAATCCCCATTCCAAAAAACACTCCTGTCAAGATTACTGCCGACCGGCTTGATTATGATCGAGCAACCGAGATCTATGTTGCATCAGGCAACGTTCGGATCGAGCAGCAAGGTATTCAGCTGGAAGCGGATTCTGTTGTTTTAAACAATCAGACTGGTGATGCAGTTGCGGAAGGAAATGTCATTCTTCAGGACAAGGGAGACGTGACGCGCGCAGACCGCTTGAAGATTAATATTGCCACGCGTGCAGGTGTTATTTACCATGGCGACATTTTTCTAAAAAAAGACAATTTGCATGTAAAAGGCGATCTTATCGAACGTCGTTCAGAAACAAATTATCACGTTGAGCAGGGCATTCTCACAACCTGTGATGAGGATGAGTGGTTTATAGAAGCGCGGGAATTGAATGTCGACCTGGACCGGTATGCAACTGCCAAAGGGGTATCCTTTAATATTTTAGATGTTCCTGTATTCTATACCCCCTATTTTCTTTTTCCGGTCAAACGGCAGACCGGATTTTTGATTCCCGAGATCGGAAACAGCAGCCTTGACGGGCCGAGTGTTCATAGTGCATTTTTCTGGGCAATTTCAGACTATCGGGACATGACGGTTTATTCGGATTTCCGCGCAAAAACAGGCCATGGAACAGGACTTGAGTATCGCTATAATAATTCGAATGAATCTTCAGGCAAGGTATTCGGAAAATTCTGGAACATGTTCAGGACCAAGGAAGTTCGTCAGAGCCGTTTTGCGCATGAAACAAGCGAATCTCGGTGGGAGCTGCAAATCCAACATAAGGAAGAGTTTGCTGAAGATCTTTCAGGGCGTGTTGACATCAATCTTGTAAGTGATGAGAACTACTATTTTGACTTGGACAAGCAGCTTGAAACGAAGTCAAAACCCTATCTTGATTCCAATGCTTTTTACGTGGAACGATGGAACACCGCCGCATTATATGTCCTGGGAAACTATACGACAGACCTTACCCGATCAAACTCAAATACCATTCAGAAACTTCCTGAAATCAAATATACGCTGTATCACGATCAGCTGCTCGGTCCCATCTACGTAAATTTCGACGGTTCTGCGGTAAACTTTCTCCGGCAAAAAGGAGATGGATGGCGTCGGGTCGATCTCAATCCGCAAATTTCAAGCTCATTTGGAACGAATGGTTTGAATTTTGCTCCTCGTGCAGGAGTGCGGGGGACATTTTACGATCGAAGCGGTCCTGATGCATCCGTTTCAGAACCGGTCAACCGTACGTACGTTTACGCCGGAGCTGATCTGAATGCCAGAATTTCCCGGATATACGGTACTGATCAGGATGAGGGAATCGGGAAAACAAGACATTCAATTGAACCCACGATATCTTACAGCTATTTATCTCATTTTGGGAGATCAAAGATTCCGCAGGTGGATCTGGTAGACTCGGTTATTTCATTGAACACCGTGACCGTTTCAATTATCAATCGGTTCAGTGCGCATTACAAAGCATCAAAAGAGTCTCCTCAGAAAACATTTGATATGGTCGTATTTAAACTTTCACAGGGGTATAACCTTACCGGAGTTGAAACAACCAGTCCTACTATGGCAAACCATTATTCGAATGTTCAGGCAGATTTATCTCTTCAAGCGCCCGAGCACTTTTCTCTCACCGCAAACGGAACCTATAATCCTGATACCGGGTACCTTTCTTCCCGATCGGTGACTGCAGGTTTTGATTCAAAATCCTTGCTTTTAAACCTTACGTATCAGTCTGCACGTGATTCTGAGTCTCCTTCTGAATACGTGATTGGCGGAGGAACCATCAAGGTAGGCAAGTGGGAATTCAGTGCTCAGACATGGTATGATCTTTTTAAGAAGAGTTCAACGCAACAGGAATTTTCCGTATTCTATAAAGCTCAATGCTGGGGGATCAAAGCAGCGTTTACGCATAATCAGGGTGAATCACGCATTACAGCAATGTTCGATCTTAAGGGTCTGGGCGGTTTCGGCAAATAACAATCGAGGAAATCATGCAGAATGAAATTATCATATTGATAACTGCATCCACTATGGAGGAAGCGGAGGTAATAAGCAGAACCCTTGTGAATGAGCATCTGGCCGCATGCGTTACCATGATACCTGCTGTTCACTCGCTTTTTTTCTGGGAAGGAAAGACACAGGAATCCTCGGAAGTGCTGCTCATTGCAAAAAGCAGACTTTCCTGTCTGGAAAGATGCGAAACACGTGTAAAAGAACTTCATTCCTATTCCGTGCCTGAAATTATAGCCCTTCCTATTATTGGCGGCTCAAAGGAATACCTTGCCTGGCTTCGTCAGTCGGTTTCTGATATCTGAAAGTAATCGGTGTTTCGCCAACGTCTTCTTTTCTAAAAGATATAATAAATTTATGCTGGTTTTTTCTCTTTTTTAGGAAAGGAAGTAACCTATTGAAAGAAAAGACATTCTGGTCAAAAAAAGAAAGAAAAGCTTGACAGTGACTCTTCTTTTATGCTAACGTTACTGTGCTGTGCTTTCTCTGGAGGATTCTGAATGCGGAAACCCAAAAGAATTAAGAAAAAAGAATATTTTACGTTTATGTTTCTTCCAGGCCCCAATAAAAGGGTTCGAACACTCAGCATTTCAAAATCCGCGTTGAAAACTGCATTTCTTTGCTGTATTGGTGTTGTCCTCTTCTCTTCCTATCTGCTTTATGAATATAATGATGTCAAAGACAAAGTCTGGGAGTTACAGACCGTTCGAGAAGAACTTATGCAACAAAAAGCACAGGTTCAGAGTTTCGCGTTGAACCTTTTGGATTACAAACGCCAAATGTTTTTGCTTCGCGACCTCGACACGAAACTTCGACGTGCAGTAAGCCTTGGGCCCCGAGATAAAGCTCAGCAGGTCCTCGGCATCGGAGGTCCGGATGAATTGGGTCTCAGAAACGTGACAACCTTGGGAGAGAAAAAACAGGAAGAAGTCCTGAAAGAAATGCACTATGAATTAACGCAGCTAAAAGGAGCGGCGTCAAAACAGGAAACAAGTCTTCAGATGTTGATTGAATACTTTGAAGATAAACGGTCATTGTATGCGTCTACACCGTCTGTTTGGCCTGTTCGAGGATGGGTCACTTCTCCGTTCGGGAGCAGAACATCTCCATTCAGTGGAATCCTTAAATTTCATGAAGGGATTGATATCGCCGCACAAACAGGAACTCCGGTCATGTCTCCGGCTGACGGCCTCGTTGTGAAGGCTGGATTCAGCAGTGGGTATGGAAATCTCGTTGAAATCAGCCATGGCTACGGTATTAAAACCATCTATGCGCATAATTCCCGGATCAATGTAAAAGAAGGTCAGCGAGTTAAGCGGGGAGATGTCATTTCGTATGTCGGCGATTCCGGTTCAAGCACGGGGCCTCATCTTCATTATGAAGTTCGAATTAATGGTCTTGCCGTAAATCCAGTTCGTTATATGAATTAAGGCCAAATTGTTGAATCACTAACAGATATCGGATTTTCCCGATCTCTTTCCTTATAAAACCGAATTTGTTTTTCCATATACTCGGCTGTCTCTGGTGAAAACCAAGGAGGAAACCAGGATGTCTATGGGAAAAGTGAAATGGTTCAATGAATCAAAAGGATATGGATTTATCGAACCTGATGGCGGCGGACGTGATGTATTCGTCCACTTTTCGGCAATTCAGGGCGATGGATACAAAACACTGTCAGAAGGCCAGACCGTTGAGTTCGAGATAATTCAGGGAGAAAAAGGACCGCAGGCATCGAATGTTCAGAAGGCTTTATAAGTCTATTATATCTTACATGGAAAACCCCGAATGCTGTTTTTCGGGGTTTTATTTTTTATGTGTCTTCTCAAGCGTGCGAACTCATGCAACAGTCCTCTTTGAGAAGGCTGTTCTTGCATGAGACGAACCATTCAACTACATTATTTTTCTTGAATTCCCTTATGAAAATGATAATATAAAAAACTGAATTAATTTTTTCGCAAAACGGAGAACAGAATGATCGGTAGCATTTTAAAGAAAATAGTAGGAACGAGAAACGAACGAGAACTGAAACGGATACAGACATATATTGACCAGATTAATGCCCTGGAACCGAAGATATCCAGCCTTTCTGATTCTGATTTGAAGGCAAAGACAGATGAATTCAAATCGCGACTTCAAAAGGATGAGACGCTCGACGATATTCTTCCCGAAGCGTTTGCCGTTGTTCGCGAGGCATCAAAACGGACCCTTGGCATGCGTCATTTCGATGTTCAGTTGATCGGTGGGGTTGCTCTTCATGAAGGTAAAATCGCTGAAATGAAGACCGGTGAAGGAAAGACTCTTGTTGCGACGCTTCCGGTGTATCTGAACAGTCTCACTGGCAAGGGCGTCCATGTCGTGACTGTGAACGACTACCTTGCACGCCGTGATGCACAATGGATGGAACCAGTCTATCAGTTTCTCGGGCTGAGCGTCGGTGTGATTGTTCACGGCCTGACGGATGAGGAGCGGCAAGAGGCATATGGGTCGGACATCACCTATGGAACGAACAATGAGTTCGGCTTCGATTATCTGCGCGATAACATGAAATTTGATCTGAAGGATTATGTGCAGCGCGAACTTAATTTTGCAATCGTTGATGAAGTCGATTCAATTCTCATTGATGAAGCGAGAACGCCACTCATTATTTCCGGTCCTGCAGAAGAATCCACTGACAAGTATTATAAAATCAACCGAATCATTCCCAGTCTGAAAAAAGATTTGGACTATACCATTGAAGAAAAAACAAAGACCGTCGCCTTGACCGAAGAAGGCAACATCAAGGTTGAGCGCATGCTCGGAGCAGGGAATCTGTATGATCCTGCCAATGTCGAACTCGTGCACCATGTACATCAGGGATTGAAAGCGCATGCTCTTTTCCATCGTGATGTAGACTATGTTGTTAAAGATAACCAGGTATTGATTGTCGATGAATTTACCGGAAGGCTGATGCCGGGCAGGCGTTGGAGTGACGGACTGCATCAGGCCATTGAGGCAAAAGAGAGTGTAAAGATCGAGAACGAAAATCAGACGCTTGCATCCATTACCTTCCAGAATTATTTTCGACTTTATAATAAGCTTGCCGGCATGACCGGAACCGCAGAAACCGAAGCTGCGGAGTTTTCCAAAATTTACAACCTCGAAGTGCTCATTATCCCCACGCACATGCGTATGATCAGGATGGATAATCCGGATTTTATTTACAAAAATGAAACAGCGAAGTTCAACGCTGCGATCAGGGAAATCGAAGAACTGCATAAACAGGGGCAACCTGTTTTGGTAGGTACCATTACCATTTCAAAATCGGAAATTTTATCGGCACTTTTGAAGAAAAAAGGTATAAAACACACCGTATTGAATGCCAAATATCATGAAATGGAAGCTGAAATCGTTGCACAAGCCGGCAGGTTTGGTGCGGTTACGATTGCTACCAATATGGCGGGTCGTGGAACTGACATTGTCCTCGGCGGAAACCCGGAAGGGCTTGCTCGGCAAACGCTTAAGGGTAAGGAATTCTCAAAGGAAGACTGGGACAAGACGCTTTCTGCCATGAAGGAACAATGCGCATCGGAGAAGGAGAAGGTAAAAAAAGCCGGTGGACTTCATATCCTCGGAACAGAACGGCATGAAGCCCGGCGTATTGATAATCAGCTTCGGGGAAGATCCGGCCGACAAGGAGATTCCGGGTCATCGCGTTTTTATCTTTCGCTTGAAGACGATCTGCTCCGCATCTTCGGATCAGACAGGATCAAGGGTCTGATGGGCAGGCTGGGAATGGAAGAAGATGTGCCCATTGAACACCGCATGGTATCGCGTGCTATCGAGAACGCCCAGAAAAAAGTGGAAGCGCATAACTTCGAAATCCGCAAACATATCCTTGAATATGACGACGTCATGAACCAACAGCGCAAAGTGATTTATGAACAACGGCGCCAGATCCTTGCGGGCGAAGACCTGAAAGAAGAAGTGCTTGGACTTGCCGAGGACATGCTTGACGGAATTATCTCCTTTTATTGCCCTGATAATGCCTATCCGGAGACATGGGACATTGCCGGTCTTAAAGATGCGCTCAGTTCACGGTTTTCCTACCGGCTGGACGGAATCGATCCGCAATCACTCGCACGTGAAGAAATCTATGACCATCTCTGGACAGCAATTAAACAGTCATACGAAGATAAGGAACAGCAAATCGGTTCTGAGCTGATGCGGCATCTCGAAAAGGTGTTCATGCTCCAGGCGGTTGACCATCAGTGGAAAGACCATCTCCTTGCAATGGATCATTTGAAGGAAGGCATCGGACTCCGGGGATATGGACAAAAGGATCCGTTGATCGAATACAAGCGTGAAGGATTCGACATGTTCGAAGAAATGAAACTTCGCATTGTGGAATCCACGGTCCAAAATCTTTTCCGGATCAAAGCTGCCGCACGGGAGCAAAGCCAGGAAATCGAGCGGCGACAGCGGCGTCAGATGGCCAATCTCAACTTTGCTGGATCAGGCGATGCAGCGCCGCAGCGGCCTCAGCCTGCGCATGCAGGACAGAAAGTCGGAAGAAATGACCCGTGCCCTTGCGGGAGCGGGCAGAAATATAAGAAGTGCCACGGGAAATAACAAAAAATGTAAGTTTGCGCATCGGTTGAAATTCTTTACCATTCTATGAAAATTTTTTGATGAGAGATTGGTGGGTGGGATCATTCATAAAGGTTTAAAATTTTAGAAATACTAACGTGATGGAAACTGTCATTGGCTCAGAAGAAGGCAACCCACGAATCAGTAAGTTCAGCAATTTGAATTAAAGGAATCTTAATAAAGAGCTTCTCGTGTAAGATATTCTCAAATGTATGGTAAATTTCAACTTATGAATGATCGCAATAAGTAATAACTTCCTAAAAAGGCAGTTCTCAAGCTATCATCCTGTAATAGTGAAGTTTCCCCTCCTCTCTACGATTGCAGTTTTACTTAAAATAGCCATTTATATCTGCATGATTCAGATTGCATTATGCGAAAAATTATTTCATAATAGCTTGCGAGTTGATGCCTAGAACATGCAACCAGAAGCAGCACTATCTGTATGTTTCAAGTAGGAGAAAAAGCATGGCTGACCTGCTAGAAATTGAAGATCAAGACTGGCTGATCAATGCACTGACCGATCTGGTGCGTGCAAAAGGCGAGGAGCGATTCCTCTCTGCCCCACTACTGGAGCCGAATTCACAATTTTTTCCTGATGAATGGGAGCCCAGCATCCGTGGTGTAGAGTTACTGGCACGGCGGGTTCTGTTCTACGCTGGGCTCGAACATCTCCAACCCCATGTGAGTACTTTCTCTCAGACGAATAAGATGTACGAAATGAATGAGTTTGGCGGAGCAAAGTCCTGGGGACACGAGGGGGCAGCGGCATACTTCACTGGTATCGATGGGCGACGTTGCTGCATAGCTGTTGCTGAAGAACGCATTAACGAGCCTGAAGTGCTTATCGCTACTCTTTGCCACGAAGTAGCTCATGCATGGAGGACTGTCCACAACCTTGTAACTGACGATCGCGACGAGGATGAACGGCTTACCGACGTCACAACGGTATATTTAGGATTTGGCGTTCTGACCGCTAACGGCTCATATATGTGCCGTACCTCTGGTGAGTTGATAGGTTCGTATGCTATCACGCGTTGGTCACAGCAACGTGTTGGTTATCTTCCGCCGGCAGCCATGGCTTTTTTGCTGGCAGTTCAGTCCTTAGCGCGTAGTATGGGTTGGTGGCAACGACGGCGTCTTTGTAGACTGCTCGAGCCCAATCAGGCGAACTTCTATCGTCGCTCAGTGTCAATTTTGCGGTGTCGAAGTGATCTCCCGTCGCGGCT
>JBAZLV010000030.1:0-25240 GCA_041650055.1 Nitrospirota bacterium
ACCAGTGGCGCCGGCCGTACGTTTACCTGGAACTATGATAATAAACCTGCTTCCATAACAAAAGCAGGGGCCACCACCACGTTTGACTACGGGGCAAATGGAGAACGCATTAAAAAGCAAACCGGCGGCAGTTGGAAAATATATGTAGGTGGAATGGAAAAAGACCAGAATGGAGACCACCATATTTATATCAGTGCCGGAGGCGCAACGATCAAGAAGAAGTCCGATGGAAGCGTTTACTTCATTCTCAAAGATCATTTGGGCGGAACCAGCACGATTCTTGATTCCGGAGGGAACATAAAGGCGAAGCAGTTCTATTATCCGTATGGCAGTGATGATGCTAAAGACTCTCTGCTTAATCCCGATGATATAGAGGATCATAAGTTTACCGGCCAGGAAGAAGATACCGAGACCGGACTATACAACTACAATGCACGGATATACGACCCGGCGCTGGGAAGGTTTATCAGTGCGGATTCGGTGATAGGGATGAACCGGTATGCGTATGTGAGCAATAATCCGGTAAATAGGATCGATCCAAGCGGAAATTTTGATCTCTCTGATACGCAGGGTAACTCCGACTGGCTCAATAAGAACCTGAATTATTGGTCGGGAGGACTTCTTGGGACAGGGGAATATCAAGGAGCGATTTCAGAATACAGCCAAGACACTGAACAAATTCAAGCCAACTCTAATGCAATAGACAATGCAGTAGATGGAACGATTGAAGGGGGGAGACAAGTTGTAAAATCGGTTGCCGATACAGGGGATGCAGTGAGCGATACCTGGCATAATATAGATGACGAACACAATGCCTGGTTAGCGGAAAATATGTATCATATGACCCCAGCGGAAACAACCACCTTTGTCGAGCTTCAAGGACAACAAGACACGTATAAAACGGATGCTGCGTTGAGTTTGTTTCCTCCCTATGACGTAGCAAAGGGGACCTATCAGCTGTCGAAAGGAGATTATGTTGATGCAGGCTTGAGTTATGCAGCGGTTGTTCCTATCGGGAAAGTAAGCGGAAAATTTAAGTATGTTCCTACTGAATCGCGAGATATTGTCGGAACTCCTTTTGTTGACATAAAACCGAGTCAATTTAGCATTAGTCGGGTAAAAGTCGATGATTATACCAAAAAGCTTCTTACAGGAGAAAAAGTCGCTCCAATCGAAGTTGCCAGGACCCCGGATGGTAAACTCACTATTGCAGATGGACATCACCGATTCGTTGCAAGCAATAGGGCAAATGTTCCCATTCGAATGAATGTTGAATATGTATCGTCCCTTAGAAGCGTATTCGGGTCTTATGAAGAACTTCCTGATTGGTCTGTGGTGAGGTATACTCAACACTTAGACTGGATGGATACTTCTTTCTTGAGCAAGACATCCAGTGTGAAGACGAAAAAAAAGTAACAGAAGACAGAAGTCCCCCGGCTGTGCCGGGGGACTTAGCTACAAAAAAACAGTTTGCATGTTACCTGTTAAGTAATAAAAGATGGCGGTGGCAGATTACGGTAGTGTCTTTTTGTAGAGCGTAAAAATATCCTTGGGCTTTATACTTGGTCTTCTGAATTCCCATATCTTTTCCCATCCGGTAGGGACGACAGACGGTTGTTGTTCACTCCCTCGTTGTTCAAGAAGCATATCGCAGTTTCCAGAACCCCCGATCCGCAGGGGTTTTATTCCGGTAAAATATTCCAGCATTCCCCGTTCTGACTCGCCGAGTCCCTGACTGTCAAGGCAAATAAATTTTTCAGGAAGATTTTTTTGAAGCTCGGTGAATGCGGCGCGGTAGCTTGATCCTGCATTCAAAGGCGGCAGCCAGAGGGTCATAATAAGACCCCACGCCATGACGATTCCCAACGTCCAGTTTATGACAGCATACTCATGATCCCGGGTAACTTTTAGTACAACAATAATCCAGGCAAGCGTATAGCAAACAGCAATACTGAGTAAAAGAGCATTAACGCATGGAATGTAATCCGGTTGAAATGCGTGTAACTTCTGGGCAAGAAATGCCGGACTTCCAGTTATGAATGCAAACCAGCCGATCCAAAGAATGATTGCAAGAAGAGTGAATAGAGCAAGAATGATCGGATTTGCAATTCGTTTTGCTCTTTCCGGGATCATGAAAATTCCGGATGCTGCAACAAGCGTGAGCGGCAGGAGCGCAGGGAGTGCGTACAATGCCCGAGTGCTTGATGAAGCGCTTAACACACCCAGGATCGCAATGCTCGCAACAAGCGGGATCTGGAACAGTGGATGGTCTTTCCATGATTTTCTGAAATGCCATATTGACCAGAGGGCGGGTAAAATAACCGGCCATGCAATCCAGATAAGGTTTATCACGTAGTAACTGTGCGGATCCTGTGAGCCACCCCTTGCAAAACCAAGAAACCTGCCGAGATTCTGGTACCAGAACCATTCTACAAAAAGATCAGGCGATCTGAAATAAAGCGCTGCCGGCCAGATGATAAACCAGGGAAGCGCTGCGAGTGCCGCGATTCCCAGAGAAACAAAATATTCTTTTCTTCTCCATAAAGGAAAGAAGAGCAAGACCAGCGCAATAAGCCCGAGAATGCCCGGAGCGAGAAGACCTTTTGAAAGAAAGCCGATTCCCGTACCGGTTCCGATCCAGAAACCGCCGCTTTTGGACAGCCTCCTGCTGAGTGCAAGCCCGTACAACGCGATGGCAAAGCCTGCAAGCAGCGCAACATCGGTGATGAGCTTATGCGCATTTTCCTGTAGATGCATACAACCGATGAGAAGAATAAATGCAACCGGAGCATATTTTTTACCGTATAGTTCCCTGGCTGCAAGAGCAATGAATAACAGGGTAAGAGCCATGAACAATGCAGTCGCAAGACGGCTTGCATCATATAGTTCAAAAGGAGGAGACAGGAGTTTGCCGAATCCAGCTGCGGTTATAAAAAAGATCGGCGGTTTTTCAAGAAAGGGCTCTCCGGTCAGCGTGGGCACAACCAGGTCTCCGGTTTGGACGATGTGATTAACAAGCCCTACCGTGTACGGCTCATCAGCCTTCCAGGGGTCTCGGCCAAAGAGCCCTGGTGTTATCCAGAGAATAAAAATCAGAATGAGTATGGCAAGAGAAAAGAACTTAGTTTTCATGATCTATCAAGTAATTCCTTTACGAACGCTCATCATAAACAAGTGTGAAATTATTGTCAATAAAATCCCGGACAATTTTGTAACCACGGAAGCTCCCGCGGTTATCGCTTGATAAAGTGCTCGATAAGGAAAGACTACTGTGTTATAATGCGCTGGTTTTTTACCACTGAAAACCGAGCGAACCACGGATGAACACTGATTTTCACAGATAGCGAAGCCCCCGTGGTTCAATAGAATTTTTCGATTTTTCTATGAAAAATATACCTTCATTCCTGCATGAGAAATGGAAACTCAAAGCGTTGTCTCTTTGGCTTATCCTGTTTCTCATCACTGCATTCATCATGATTTCAGGGAGCACCAGGACTGTTTTGCCCGCGTATCAAACTGCTGCGTTCAATTGGCTTCGTAGTCTAAACCTGTATGACGGTACCGGAGTAGGTGGATTTGTTTATTTTCCCCAGGCAGCAATTCTATTCATTCCATTCACTTTCTTGCCGCCACTCGTTGGGGAAGTGTTGTGGCGTTTTATAAATATTGCTGTATTCGTTATAGGGCTCCATGCTTTTAGTCGGATGGCAAAAGGCCAGAAAGACGAGCGATTTTTTTTCTTTCTGTCGCTTATTTGCATTCCGTTGGTCTGGGATTGTGCACGGAACGGCCAGGCAACACTTGCCATGACCGGCCTGATGCTCCTTGCGGTGCACGATCTTGCCGACTCGCGCAGATGGCGTGCAACGCTCTGGCTTTCTCTTGCAGTGTCGCTCAAGCCGCTTGTCATCATACTCATTCTGCTCCTTGCAGCAATTGATCGCGCAATGACCTGGCGCATTTTGATTGGAATGAGCGCTGTTGCCATTCTTCCTTTTGCCTTGCAGCATCCTGGCTATGTTGTGGAACAGTATCGAGCCTGTTTGCAGAATACCACGACTGCCGCCCACATTGGTGTGGTTGCCCGTGGATGGACGACCCCCTTTACCGCTCTTCGCGTCGCAGGAATTGACATCGCAGAAAATGTACAAACCATTTTACGCATAACAGCAGCTTTCGGCACTCTCTGGCTTTGTATTCTGGCACGCCGCTGGTATGATCCAGTTCGATCAGCAATGTTTCTTTTTTTCTTTTCTGTTCTGTACATCATTCTCTTCAGTCCGCGGACAGAAAATAATACCTATATGATGCTCGGTCCGATAATCGGATTCTTTCTGGCCGAAGCATTTTTGATTCAGAAGCGGCTTAGAGAAGGATCGTTCCTTGTAGGAATTGCGGGAAGCATGTTGGGCAGCAGAGTGATTGAACGGCTGGTTGCTCCAAAGGCGGAGGCAATCTGGCTTTCCCCGTTTCTTGCAATTCTTTTGTGCGGATATGTATTGATGCGGTTTTTTCAAGACAAAAAAACGCTACAGGATAATAAGAATTCATCGTTCATGGTAGAGCACCAAAAATAATTTCGTTCTTTTTTAAGGTACTATCAAAATTCTATGAAAAGGAAAAACACATGTAACCGCTGAGGACGCCGAGAAGTGCAGAATTTGTACCAAAGGAAGTGTGCAAGCAATAAAAGTTAACCCATCTGGTTGGCCTGGTTATTTCTCCGCGTTTTTGAATCAAGAAAGGCTTTGCATGAAAATCGTTGTTATTATTCCTACCTATAATGAAAGACATAATATTATACCGTTGATTCATTCGCTTCAGGAACAATTTATCAAAATTCCTCATGATATGAACATTCTGGTCGTTGACGATAATTCACCTGATGGTACGGGTGACTGTGTGCGAGCGGAGCGTGACCACAGTTCTAATGTTTTTTTAATCACGGGGAAAAAAGAAGGTTTGGGAGCAGCTTATATACGAGGCATGCAGTACGCAATGGACACCTTGGATGCGGATGTCGTTATGGAGATGGACGCTGATTTTTCACACAAACCAGAGGACGTTCCTCGGTTAATTCAAGCGATTGATGAAGGAGCTGATTTTGTCATCGGGAGCAGATACGTTAATGGAGGAAGTATTCCTGCTGACTGGGGACTTGTCAGACGAATGATTTCCACTGGTGGCAATTTGGTCACCCGGTACATTGCTGGGCTTTTCTCGATTAAAGATTGTACCGCAGGCTTCCGCGCCATACGCGTATCGCTGCTGAAAAAAATTGATCTCACTGACTTTCGGGTTCAGGGCTATGCATTTCAAATAGCGTTACTACATCAAGCTCGTCTTCAAGGGGCAATTATCCGAGAGATTCCGGTTGACTTCATAAACAGAAAAAGCGGTGAAACCAAAATGAGCATCAAGGACATCCTGGAATTCATGCTTCATGCTTGGTGGATCAGGTTTCAATCGAGCAAAACTTTTTTGCGGTTTTGTGTGGTTGGCGTGAGCGGTGTAATTGTCAACGTTGCTTCTTTTACCTTGTTGATCTACATTGGTTTAAGCAAATTTTTGGCGTCTCCTATTGCCATAGAACTGTCGATCGTATCCAATTTTTTTCTGCACAACTTCTGGACGTTTGCACACCGGGAACGTACCATCAAACTGCATATTCGGGGATTGAAATTCAATGCGGTTTCGTTCGTTGCCCTTGTAGTAAGTTATACAACGTTTCTGATTCTAAGCATAATAAATCCGAGTGGAATACCGCAAATTCATCAGGTCATCGCCATTCTTCCTGCAACGCTGATCAACTATGCCCTCAATTCAAATTGGGCGTTTAAAGATTCTAAGGAATCATAATTTCATTCTCCATCCCAAATCATTTAACATCGTTGACATCGTGCTACATCAGGAATATATTATTTGAAATATTTTGAGCATGTGTAGCAATAGGTGAAGGTCACGAATTGAGCCTATAAAGACTGTCAATACAAAGACTGTTCACCACATTCAGACCGCATGATCGTCGCGTATCAACGTCCCCTATGTCCTCCCGCTGGAGCTTGAAAAATGGAACTCAACAGGGTGTTGGATTTTTTGATATCGACGAAGACGCATTGTTCGGTGCCTATTGGTTTCAATCCGAGGCACCCAGTTATCTCTCTATTCTTGCCGATCCAGATAAGATAGAGAAGCTGCTGGTGGTCGAAGGAAGGAGATGGGATTTCAGGAAAGTTCCGTAGGTTGGTCTGAACGTTTTATGTGAAGTCGAACCGCTTCACAAAGATTACGTTAACAAGATGAAATCTTTTGCCTAACTACACGACTTGGGTACTATTGCAATTCCAGAGTTTAAATTTACAAATGGCCCAAGACATGATAAAGTTCACTAAGTCATTTAGCTACTTGCCTGATTTAACAAGGAACACAATGCTCATTAAAAAAATAGTGTCCAGAACTTTTATTTTAGTGCTTTTTCTTTCATTCTTCTTGTCAGGGTGTGCCTTCATTGGGCTATTGAAACAGAAGTACGAGATCAAAGAAGTTGATGCAACAAAAGGGATCATAGTTGGTACGGTCTTTGAGCGAGCCGTTTTTACACCGTACGGGGCTTATTTTTATATAACAACTCCCCAGGGCGAACAAATAATCTTGTCCAGTGGTGCAGAAAACGCCAGCTACTCAATTATCAATACTCCTCCAAAATTACCAAAAGGCGTTGGAAACACTTTTGCATTACAACTACCTCCAGGTAAATATCAGGTTACAGGCTGGGCACTTGATTATGGTAGGATTAACAAAACATCAACTTTGCCTGATAATCCCATAGAGTTTGAAGTTGAAGCGGGAAAAGCGATATATCTAGGGCGATTTGATGCTAATCGTCTGATGGAAATAGCCTCTATTCACGACAACTATACAGAGGACTCTTCGTATCTCAACAGAATTATAGTCTTGAGGACTATACCCATTGAAAATAGATCTATTAACTATAAGGGATGGTGGTTACCAAATGCGGCAGGTAAAGAAATATTAAAAAAAATTAAGTAGTTCATAGGTTGAGCTGACCATTTTCATGTGAAGCCCAATCACTAACAGAGATTCTGTTTGGCAAGATGAATCTTTTGCTCAACCTACACGACTTGTAACTGGACATGGGCAAAGCCATGCTGATATCATGAGCGTTAGGTTTAAACGGAGAGGATATATTTGTTGAGTTCTTTAATTTGATAGATTGAAATATCAGCAGCTGGGTATGAATTCAGATGCAAAGGATCAAATGCATAATGTCCCAGACGAACGAAGATTGTTGTGAGTCGATTTTTCCAAGTCGCTTTCATGGCAGTAAGAATCCGAAGCTTATCATCAACCATGACATAATGATCAGCTGGATATCGTCGCGCAACATCCTCGAGCATCTGTTCCTTATGAATATAAATGAGCACCCGGCCTTGAACTGCCTTCCATAGCCCGGCCCGTTGGATTTTTCTTGGTTGAAACACAACATCACCATCAGAAAGAATTACGGTTTGGCCGACTGTTTCAAGCATGGATAAAACATCCAGAACTCCCGGATATAACCGCTCTTCAAAAGGATAATCCACGAGAAATGAGGATATTTCAAAAACTCGAGGATCGCACAATTCTTTCAAACGATAACGTTACAATGCGCCTAAATAATCGGCATATCCTAATTCTTCACGCAATTCTTCAAAAATTAAAAAATACTTAATCGCGCTTTCATAATCAAACGCTTGCTCAATATAACGACGTAGATCGGCCGTTACATAATCGTTGTCGACCAGCGTGTTGTCAACATCCAAAAGAAATACGACTTTATGCGGTGATGACATAATAGACCTCTTTTTAAGCTTAGCAAATAAAACCGGGAACCACGGATGAACACTGATGGACACGGATAATTAAAAAAACCAAACGAAATTTCTCTGTGTATATCCGTGTGAGCGAAGCTCCTGTGGTTAGATGACTGGGGGTATTGCTTTGGTGCGGTATTGATTTCTGAGTTCTTTTTTCATGATCTTGCCTGTTGCATTTCGTGGAAGATCAGAAACAAATAAAAACCGTCGTGCGATTTTATAGTGAGCGACATGTTCAGCGAGATAATCGCGAAGTTCTTTTGCGGTAAGCGTTACCTTGTCCTCAGACACGACATACATGATCGCGAGTTCTTTGCCTTCTTCATGTTCATGCGGAACACCGATCATGGCGCAGTCACGGACTCCTGAATATCTTCGGAGCACTTCCTCAATCTCATAGGGATAGACGTTCAGGCCATCAACAATAATCATGTCTTTTTTTCGGTCAATGATCCGGATATGCCCGGTTTCTTCAATGCAGGCTATGTCGCCAGTATATAACCACCCATCCTTGATTGTCTTTTTTGTATCCTCAGGCTTGTTTAAGTACCCTTTCATGACGCTTGGACCTTTTACAATCAGCTCTCCCGGCATTCCTGGAGGAAGCTGTTTGCCGCTTTCATCAACCACGTTGACCTGAATTCCCGGAAGAGGAAGGCCAACAGTGCCTGGCTTTCGTGCTGCGCGGTCAAGCGGATTAATGGAAACAACCGGCGATGCTTCGGTGAGCCCATATCCTTCGAGAAGAGGAACTTTAAAAGCTTTCTCGAATTCATGAATCACTTTTAACGGAAGGGGCGCTGCTCCGCAGACGCATAATCGTAACTGCAGAAGGCATTTCAGCAAAAGCGGCATGTCTTTTTCTGCAAGAATTTTATACACAGTTGGAATCGCCACAAAAAGCGTGATCCGATCCAGGATCAGGCTCTTTATAACTCGGGAAAAAGGACGCACCCCGGGCAGCAATGAAATCATCGCGCCGGTGACAAGCGGAAGAATCACGCAAACTGTATAAGTGAATGAATGAAACAAGGGAAGGAATACAATGAACCGATCCTTGTGCGTAATATGGATAACCTGTGTGGCGGCCTGGGCATTCATTAAAAAATTGCGATGGGTTAAAAGTGCGCCTTTTGGTTTTCCGGTTGTTCCTGACGTATACAGAATAGTTGAAACATCATCAACAGTGTGCTGCGATGGGGGGAACGAATCGTGTGCAGATACTATCTCGGGCTCGGACAAGGGAATAAATGAACAATTATTGTCCTTCTCAATTTTTGAGACAATCATCGCACAATCAGAATCATAAAAACAGATTCGTACACCGGCATCAATCAAGATAAACTGTATTTCCTCATGCGTGAGGAGATTATTTAAAGGAAGCACAATTCCGCCGCCACGAATGATTCCGAAATATGCGGCAATGTACAGGGCGGAATTATGACACAGAAGAGCAATGTGATCTCCTGATCGCATGCCTCTCTGAAGCAGGAAAGAAGCGAAAGAGGTTGCAAGCTTGTCAATATCTTGAAAAGAAAAATTTTTACCCTGAAATTTAATAAACGTTTTTGCAGGAGTAGATACAGCCCGGTTGTGAAGAACCTGATCGAGCGGTATGAGCTGGTTCATACCAAACAGTATACCATGGCATCTTGATGAAATAAACAGCTTGTTTAGCGACAAAAAGGGAGGATAAAATAAAAAAAGCAGGCATTTCTGCCTGCTTTAATTTTTTTGGGAAGAGTTTTTAGACTTTTACTACATTCGCTGCCTTGGGGCCTTTTGGGCTGTCAACAACATCAAATGTCACGTTCTGACCTTCGGCCAGGGACTTGAATCCACTGTCCTGAATGTCAGAAAAATGAACAAAAACATCTCCGCCGTCTTCTTTGGTTATGAATCCAAAACCTTTGGAATCATTAAACCATTTAACGGTTCCGTTTGCCATTCAGCTGAACCTCCTTCTGAAAAAATTGAAGATAACGGAAATGTTACATAAGGCACCACAAGGCATTCATCCTGCACTTTTGCAACAAGACTTCCGAACTTCGCCGGTATAATCACATAGGCCTGTTTGAATGTCAAGGATTTTTGTTCCTCACGGCTACCCATCTTCCGACACAGTAGACATGTTCATACGACCGGTAGTATACTTCTGATAGATAAAAATCAAGGAGAAGATATGACACGGACAAAACGACCCTCATTCCAGCCAAAACAACTGGTCTGGAATCTTTCGCCGCTTGCTCGGGAGGATAATGATCCCGGGTTGGAAACACAGCGGTCACTCATACAACAAAAAAGCTACGAATTCATTACTACCTGGAAAGACCGGACAGACTATCTTGAAGATCCGGCTGTTCTCAGGCAGGCGCTCGATCAGTATGAATCCTGGAAACGGGAATACGGCACTGATGGAAATGAAGGTTATTATTTCTGGCTCAGGACCCGCCAGGACCAGAATGATCCTAAGCTGAAGGCGCGAATGAACAAAATTGAAGAATTCAGCCGACAGATTGAGAATGATATCCTGTTCTTTTATCTTCGGATTGCCCGCATAAAGCCGGAAGAGCAACAGAAATTTCTTGAGCATGACGCTCTTGGGAAATACCGTCATTTTCTCGAACGGATTTTTGCTGAATCACGGTTTCATTTGAGTGAACCGGAAGAAAAAATTCTTAATTTAAAATCATCGACATCTTATTTGAACTGGGTGAAAATGACGGCAGGTTTTTTGTCGCGTGAATCACGAGTTGTTCTGACAGAACAGGGCGCAAAACGAAGCCGGAATTTTTCAGAAATTCTCGGTCTCATGAACAACAAGAAACGAACAATTCGGGATTCAGCAGGGAAAGCATTTAATGATATTCTCGCCTATCATGTTGATACTGCGGAAGCAGAACTCAATTCCGTGCTTGCACATAAAAAAATCGAAGACGACCTCAGAAACGCTCCCCGGCCGGACACCATGCGGCACATTGCTGATGATATTGAAAGCGATGTTGTGGATGCGGTGCTTGATACCGTATCACGGCGCTTTTCCCTTTCAGCACGATATTATGCATTGAAGGCCAAGCTTCTGAAGGTGAAAAAACTACGCTATCATGACCGGAATGCAGAATATGGCGTCGTGTCAAAACAATATTCCTTTTCCCAGGCCGTATCTTTAGCACAGAAAGCATTAGGAAAACTCGATCCGGAGTTCGGGTTGATTCTTGAAGCATTCGTCAAGAATGGTCAGATTGATGCGTATCCCAAAAAGGGAAAGGACTCAGGCGCCTTTTGCATGCATCATCTTATAACCCAGCCAACCTATATTCTTTTAAATCATACGGGGAAGCTGCATGATGTACTGACGCTTGCCCATGAGCTTGGACACGGCATTAACAATGAACTGGTTCGAACACGACAACACGCGCTTGATTTCGGAACTCCCACCTCAACGGCAGAAGTTGCAAGCACATTTATGGAGGATTTTGTGCTTCAGGAAATTCTTGGGGCGGCGAATGATGAACTGCGACTCGCAGTCCTAATGGCTAAGTTAAATGATGATGTTTCTTCCATTTTCCGTCAAGTTGCCTGTTATCAATTCGAACAGTCACTGCATCAGGAATTCCGGGCAACGGGATATCTGTCCAAGGAAAAAATCGGGGACTTGTTCCAGCATCACATGGCCGCGTATATGGGGCCGTTTGTCGAGCAGTCGCCGGGTTCCGAAAACTGGTGGGTATATTGGAACCATATCCGGTATTTCTTTTACGTGTATTCGTATGCCAGCGGTTTGCTGATTTCAAAGGCGCTTCAAAATTTTGTGAAACATGATCATTCTTTTATACACCTGGTGAAGGAATTTCTTTCCGCCGGGCAATCGGATTCACCGAAAAATATTTTTAGGAATCTCGGAATCGACATTGCCGACCGGGAATTCTGGAATCGCGGATTAGACGAAATCGAGCGGGTATTGAGCGAAGCAGAGACCCTGGCTCGGAAAACAGGGCACATCAGGAAATAAGGTTCATAAATGATGGTACGCATGCTTTTTTCCATGAACATGATGTATTCATGTGTTTTTCAGCCAAAAATGATAAATTTCCTCTTGACTTTTATTGCTGAATAATAGATAGTACGGTCTCCTGAAGTAAGATGTTCCGGGCGGGTAGCTCAGCTGGGAGAGCACAGCCCTTACAAGGCTGGGGTCACAGGTTCGATCCCTGTTCCGCCTACCATAATTCACAGAAATATTCATGCGGGGGTGGTAGTTCAGCTGGTTAGAACGCCGGCCTGTCACGCCGGAGGTCGCGGGTTCGAGCCCCGTCCGCCCCGCCAGTTTTATATCCCTACTACACGTGGTATCTCTGAAGACCTCAGTTCTTATTTCTATTTTTTCTACTTCCCTCATACAATTCATATGCAAGCAGTTTGCATTCAATTTCGCTGTTAAAAAACGTCCATGTTTGGCTCGGTTTCAATCCTATTTTCTTTGATAACCTCGGATTGCCGGTAAATACATAACCAGTGTATCCGAGGCATTTCTGTTTGAAATAGTCACCAATGTCTTTGTACGTTTTCTCAAGGCTCGTTTTTTCTCCCATGCGTGCTCCGTATTCCGGATTCAGCACAACAACACCGCCTCCTTCGGGGATCGGTGTATCTGAAAAATTGCACGTCTGGAATTCAATATGATTCTCAACTCCTGCTGTGGTTGCGTTTTTACGGGCAGCTTCAATGGCCTTCGGATCAATATCCGTTGCAATAATTTTTCCGGGAAATGATTTTCGTGCTCTCCTTTTTATATCTTCTCTCATATTTTCCCAGGACGCTTTATCAAAATTTTTTGTATGCTGAAAACCAAAATTATTTCGCAGAAGGCCGGGAGCACGATTGAGCGCGACAAGAGCAGCTTCAATTGCGAGTGTTCCGCTGCCGCACATGGGATTGATAAAATTTCCATCTCCGTTCCAGCTGGTTGCTTGCACAACGGCTGCGGCAAGTGTTTCCTGCATCGGCGCCTTGAGCGGGATTTTTCGATATCCACGCCGTGACAATGGCTCTCCGGAAGTATCAAAATACAACTTGCACTGATCATTCTCCCAATAGAGATGAATCACGGTGCGATCACGTGAAGATCCTGTGTCCGGCCGTTTTCCAAAAACAGTTCTCATTCGGTCAACCAGAGCGTCCTTGCACGTTAGCGTTGCAAAGCGTGAATCCTTTATGGAAGCAGTGTTAACACTTGACGTTATACACGCATACCCGTCTTCCGGAATGATGGTTTCCCAGGGAAAAGTTGAAAGTTCCTGATACAACACGTCAGGAGATTGAGCGTAGAATTCCTTGAGAAGAAAAAGAACGCGATGGCCGGTTCGTATCAGAAGATTCAGCAATAAGGCCTCCTGCAACGAACCCTTTGTTTCAATGCCGGCACGGTGTTCCTCCAGGATGGGGAATGATCCGGCAAGAAGTTCATTTTTTAAAAAAGGAGGAATGCCCTTCGGGCAGGTGATGAGAATTCTAGATTCGTGCATACGAGAGAAAATAGAATGCGGCTGAAAAAACACAGCCGCGCTCAGGATAAAAACACATGGTGCGAAAGGTTTTAATTCATCGAAGCCATCAACCGCTCTTTATCGCGAAATAACACGTCGCATTTATGAAAGTAAATTTTACGCACAACGCCTTTCCCAAAGGTATTGTGAAGAACGATGTCTCCGACACGATACTTGCCGGCCATGTCATACGTGCGTTCCTGTCCTTTTGCCTCTGCAATGCAGGATTCCCAGAGAACCTCAACCGTTTTCTGAGCGCCCTCTTTTCTAGTGCGGGTTTTTCGCGTTTCGGCAGGATCACGGAATTTATGCGTACTGCCGCATGTTCTGCATTTTGCTTTTGCAATGATTTCGCCGTCCATCGCAACTATGGTATGGTCAAGATTAAGCTTGCACTTGGTGCAATACGAGACCACTTGTTCGCCTGCCATTAATTTTTCTATCATGGACATTCTCCTCTTGGTTTGCCGGCGTGTCAGTTCGGCTTTTTGAATGGATCGAAGGGAGACCACCGCTGTTTCCCGACTTCATTTCAACAAAAGGCATTATACACCTTCTCAGGCAAAAAAGCTTCTTCGTTTTTTTGAATTTTTCGCCCTTTTTACTCTAAGTATCAGCGCTTCTACCACTTTTACTCTTGAAATCATGAAACCATTCTGATATCATCATGAAACTGAGGAGAATCCTTGAAACGAGCGGATATTACAACACGAGCAGTTGCAGGACTTATCGATCTTTTAGTTGTGATCGCATTGTCACGGCTGCCGGATATTCTTGGTTTTTTAACCGTAACAGCGTATATTCTTATTCGTGATGGTTTGTTCGATCAGCGAAGCATCGGGAAAAAGCTCATCAATCTTCGCGTGGTGTCCTCTGAACATTCTGATAGCGTGCATTTTCGGGAGTCGATCATCAGAAATACCCCTTTCGTTGTGGCCTATTTTCTTTTCTTTATTCCGTATGCCGGGTGGATTTTCGGGCTCGTGGTTCTGGGGATTGAATTCCTGATTTCCCTTGGAGATGAGCGTGGAATGAGGATCGGAGATATGATCGCACGGACATGGGTTGTTGCGGAAGTCCCCGTTACCCGGAAATCGAGCACTGTGCCGGAAAAGCAATCCAGTGCCACTCAGCCATGCACGCTTAAGCCTTACGACTCGCAGCAATAATTTTACAGGAGAGGTTGCGGACAGGTCGTTTCAATTGCGGTTAACCGGGGGTATTATGGTTGGCAGAGACCGTTCGTACTTCGTACACGGAAGCCGGTTTTTAGGGAAAGGAGTTTGTATATACAATGTTTATTAACGCGATCATGGGATGGTTCTCGAACGATATGGCAATCGATCTGGGCACTGCCAATACCCTGGTATATGTCAAGGGCAAAGGTATTGTCTGCAATGAACCGTCGGTTGTCGCTCTGTCCGCCAGGACAGGGAAGGTTCTTGCCGTAGGAGCCGGTGCCAAGAGAATGCTTGGCCGGACTCCCGGAGATATCAAAACCATCCGGCCGATCAAAGATGGGGTTATCTCGGATTTTGACATCACCGGGGAAATGCTCAAACATTTTATCCAGCAGGTGCACAACCGAAAAGCTTTTATGCGGCCACGCATCGTTATTGGAGTGCCATCGGGCATCACGCAAGTGGAACAGCGTGCGGTGAAAGACGCCGCGATTTCATCCGGTGGCCGTGCTGTGTATCTTATTGAGGAACCGGTTGCCGCGGCTATCGGAACTGGACTTCCTATTTCCGAACCTTCAGGCAACATGATTGTCGATATCGGGGGCGGAACCACGGATATCGCGGTTATTTCCATGGACGGCGTTGTCTACAGCAAAGCCATCCGTGTGGGCGGCGATAAAATGGACGAGGCGATCATTAATTACATCAAACGCAAATATAATCTTTTAATCGGCGAAATGATGGCTGAGCAGATCAAAACGGAAATCGGCTCCGCATATAAGATGGAAAACACCCGTCAGACCATGGAAATCAAGGGTCGAGACCTTGTCTCGGGCATTCCCAAGACCCTGATTCTCGATGATGACGAAGTTCGCGAAGCCCTGTCAGAACCGATCAGTCAGATTTTAAACGGGATCAAGCTTGCACTTGAAAATACCCCTCCCGAACTTTCCGCGGACATTGTTGATAAAGGTATTGTCCTGGCAGGCGGTGGAGCATTGCTGAAGGGCATGGATATTTTTCTCCGGGAGGAAACGTCGCTTCCCATCATTATTGCGGAAGAGCCGCTCATGTGTGTTGCCCTGGGAGCCGGCAAGATCCTCGATGATGAAGAAATTCTCAAAAAAATCATCATGTAATTTCGGGAAAAGGTTCGTTCTCGGTTTTTTCAACCCGAGTAAACGGAAAGAAACGGCACGATGCCCGGGTTTATTGCCAAGCGCAGAAAAATCATTTTTGTTGTCATTCTTTTTACCATTCTGTTCTGGCTGGTTACCATCCAGGTCAAGAACGGGAGATTTGTTTTTTTGGAGCGACCGATCCTGGCGGTTTCCGGTTTTTTTGAACGCATGATCACGGGAACCTACCGGTCGATCGAGTCCACAGTGAACCGCTATGTATGGCTCGTAAAGACCGAGCGCGAAAATGAGGAATTAAAACAACAGAACGACACCTTAAAGCTCGAGCACGCCATTCTCAACGAGCTTTTGAACGAAAATGAACGGCTTCGGGAAGCACTGCGCTTTAAACAGCTGAATCCCTTGTCGTCGGTCGCTGCCCCGGTGATCGGCAAAAATATGTCTCCGATTTCCGCCACGCTTACTATCAATAAAGGAACTGATCAAGGCATCCGGAAAGACATGGCTGTGATTACGGCTGACGGAGTGGTTGGAAGAATCCATTCGGTTCTTGCCGGTTCATCGAAGGTTATGCTTTTGACCGACCCGGGAAGCACACTTGCGGTACGGGTTCAGCGGAACCGTGAGGAAGGGCTGCTCGAAGGCAAGCTTGTCAATTGTGCGTTGAAGTATGTCTCCTATTACGCTGATATTCAAAAAGGAGATATCCTGGTCACGTCAGGCCTTGACGGTATTTTTCCAAAAGGGCTGCCGGTTGCTGTTGTTGTCAAAGTAACAAAACGAGAAGCCAACGCGTTTCAGATCGTGGTGGCCGAACCGGTCGTGCGATTTTCACGAATTGAAGAAACGCTGGTATTGATAAAATGAAAGCAGGCGTTTATTTTATTCTGTTTCTTTTGCTTGTTCCGCTGCAGGCCAGTTTGCTCAATCCTCTTTCGATTGCCGGAATAAAGCCCGACCTTACGCTGGTTCTTCTGTATATAATCGGTCTCCTTATCAGTCCGCTTGAAGCCGCCTTTTTGGGAATAGGAACAGGATTGCTTCTGGATATCGGATCAGCAAGCCTGCTCGGTGTGAGCGGATTTACGCGGGGACTGCTAGGGATTGCCGCAAGCCTGCTCGGAAGAAAGGTTCTTGATATTACCAGTCCGTCAAACGGAATTTTTCTCGCGGTTTTCAGCCTGGCTGAAGGGTTGCTTCTGATGTTTTTTCTCTCGTTGTTTTATGGCACGCTTCCTGTTGTGAGTCTGCTTGTCAGCCATATTCTTCCCCAGGCTGTATACACCGGCATGCTCGGTGTTGTTTTGCTCCGCTTTATGGCTACCAAAGACATTCTTGCCCTTTTAAAAAGGCGGACGGTTCAAAAGGAGTTTTAGATGTTTCACGAGGTGAGCCCTACAGCATTACTCAGAAGGCTTCCCTTGCTCGCCGGCCTTATTGTGCTTTTGGCACTGATCCTGCTCATCCGGCTCTGGTATCTTCAGGCAGTAAAGGGTGATTATTATTATGAACAGGCCGAAAGCAACAGGATACGACCGGTTAAGATCAGGCCTCCCCGGGGAGTGATTTATGACCGGAATGGGCGGCCGATCGTTGAAAATGTCCTTACCTTCGATATCTCTCTGGTGCCTGAAGACGCCTCCAATCTTGATGAAACAATCGGGAAACTGTCATCCATCGTAAAGATCGATCGCGCCTCAATCAGAGAAATGCTTGAAGATGTGTCATCTGTGCGGACGCGGTATGAACCGGTTAAAATCAAGGAAGAGGTACCCTGGGACCTGGTGAGCATAGTTGAATCACATCAGGACGATCTTCCGGGAGCAATTGTCGAGCCTGTTCACCGCAGGCATTATCCGTATGGCAGCCTTGCCTCGCATCAACTTGGTTATATCGGAAAGGTGTCGCAGTCCCAGCGAAAACAGAGCAAGGTTGACTTGGGATTGCTTGTCGGACAGAGCGGCCTCGAAAAAATGCATGACAAACTTTTGCGCGGCGCTGCCGGAAGGCGGATGATTCAGGTGAATGCTGCAGGAAGAAAGGTCAAGGACCTCGGGATTGAAGAACCCCGACTCGGGAAAGATATTTACCTTACGCTGGATCTTGATGTGCAGCAGGCTGCAGAAGAAGCGCTCGGCAGCCGTGCCGGTTCTGTCGTGGCAATGGATCCGAATACCGGCGAAATTATAGCAATGGTAAGTCATCCCAATTACGATCCCAACCTGTTTCCCCGTGGCATTACGCCCAGGGACTGGGACCGGCTTACCAAAGACCCCTCACATCCCTTGTATAATCGTGCGATTCAGAGCGTGTATCCTCCTGGCTCCACATTCAAAATCGTGGTAGCCCTGGCAGGACTTGATTCTGGTATTATCAAACCGAATGACAAGGTTCCCTGCAATGGGTTCATAAAAAGCGGGAAGCATATCTTCCGATGCTGGAAAAGACACGGGCACGGGGTCGTTTCCCTTCATCAGGCCATTGTGGAATCGTGTGATGTTTATTTTTATACCATGGCTGAACGGATAGGTTTTGATCGAATAGCCGAGTATGCTCGAAAACTGGGACTTGGGACCATTACCGGCATCCAGCTTCAAGACGAAAAGGCAGGGCTCATTCCCACTTCTGCATGGAAGAAAAAAAGAACAAAAGAACAATGGTATGCGGGAGATTCCTATATTAACGGCATTGGCCAGGGATTTGTTCTGGTAAGCCCTATGCAGGCTGCGCAGATGATCAGCGCGGTTGCGAATGGAGGACGGTTATTTAGACCAATACTCCTTCAGAAAATGCGCGACCGCGAAACAAAAGACTTCAAAGTTTTTTCATCTGAACAGAAGGAAGAATATCACTTTAACGCAGAAGCACTTGAAGCGGTCCGGAAAGCGCTTGCCGGAGTGGTGAGCGAACCTGGCGGCACCGGGCATGCAGCAGGAAATCCGGTTGCGACTGTTGCAGGAAAAACAGGCACAGCGCAGGTTATCGCACAAAAAATTCCCGGCAAAAAACTTGTCGGGAAAACACAGGATCACGCCTGGTTCGTTGCCTACGCGCCGGTTGAAAAGCCGAAAATTGCAGTTGCTGTTGTCGTGGAACATGGAGGTCATGGCGGGAGTGCTGCGGCTCCGGTGGCCCGGCGGGTGATCGAGGAGTATTTAAAAAATGCAGAGTCAAAGTAGGTTTGCAAACCTGTCCTGGGGCATGGTGGGATTAGTGCTCCTTATCGCGCTTATGGGTCTTGCTGCGGTGTATAGCGCGACGTATACGGCAAAAGGTCCCTCGTCATTATTCTATAAGCAACTTGTCTGGGTCTCTCTTGGTTTCGTCATTATGCTTCTGGCTCTCATTCCGGATTACAATACCATAGGGCGCTACGCATATATTTTATATGCCATTTCTCTGCTGCTTTTGATTCTTGTCATGGTTATCGGGAAAACAGGCATGGGTGCACAGCGGTGGCTTCCCATAGGTCCATTCGCATTCCAACCGTCAGAACTTGCGAAACTTTCCATGACGCTTGCCCTGGCCCGGTTTTTTGCCGAGGATCCTAAACAGGGCGGATACAGCCTGAAAGATCTTGCAATACCAGCAGCAATGGTTCTTGTCCCGCTTCTTCTTGTTTTAAAGCAGCCTGATCTTGGAACTGCTATGATGCTGTTGCTGACCTCGTCGTGCATTGTCCTCATCGCAGGAATTCATTTTCGTTCGGTGATGACTGTCGTGGTCATTGGTGCATTGATGGCATCGCTGGTTTTATTCGTGCCGCCGGTGCAAAAGAAATTGTGGGGTTCGCTCAAGCCGTATCAGCAAAACAGAATTAAAGCTTTTCTTGATCCGAGTTCCGACCGGCTGGGAAGAGGCTATCATGCAAATCAATCGAAAATCGCCGTGGGATCCGGGCAGATAACCGGCAAAGGATTTCGAAAAGGGACACAAAGCCAGATGGCCTTTCTACCAGAGCGGCACACGGATTTTATTTTTGCGGTCATTGCTGAAGAAACCGGTCTGCTTGGTGCAGGAGCGCTCATCATTCTCTATGTCGTCTTGCTGCTCTTGGGAATCGATGTCGCAAAAAATGCGAAAGACCGCCTCGGCATCCTGATGGCAGGCGGTATTGTTTCCATGTTGATGTTGTATGTTTTTATCAATGTCGGTATGGCTATTGGTATTGTTCCGGTTGTCGGAGTTCCGCTGCCGCTGGTGAGCTATGGCGGCACATCCATCATTACCACGTTTCTTGCGCTTGGCCTGCTTCTGAATATCCATTCAAGACGGTTTATGTTATTTTATTGATGCCTGATCCCAGATGCTGGATACCTGATGTTCATAGATTTTCTTTATCTTGTATCCGGTATCATGCATCTGGCATCCTGTAAAGGAAGTTTATGCTCGAAAACGTTTTACCGCTTGTGTCAAAGCCTGCACGCTACATTAACACTGAAATACACAGCGTACACAAGGACCCCGCGACAGTAAGAACCAAAGTCTGTTTTTTCTTTCCGGACACCTATGAAGTCGGCATGTCCCATCTTGGCATTCGTATTCTCTACTCAATTCTGAATGAGAGAACGGATACGCTCTGTGAACGGGTGTTTTCGCCCTGGACTGATTACGAAGCGCAACTCCGTTCTGCAGGAAAACCGCTCACCAGCCTGGAATCGGATATTCCCCTTTCTGCCTTTGATATTGTAGGTGTTACGCTCCAATATGAGCTGTCATATTCGAATATTCTGGCAGGATTAGAACTGGGGGGAATCCCCGTTCGCGCGGCAGACCGTGACAACACGTCGCCGATTGTCATTGCAGGCGGGCCGTGTGCAATGAATCCTGAACCGCTTTCCGACTTTATTGATGTCTTCTTTATCGGCGAAGCAGAGAACGCGATTCATGAGATGATTGAACTGCATCAGTCGTGCAGCAGTCGGCATCGATTTCTAGAGGTACTTTCAAAGACCGAAGGTTTTTATGTTCCGATGTTCGGGAAAAAAACGGTACAGAAAAGATTTATTCAGAATCTGGATGCGGCTCCTTTTCCTTTGAAACCAATCCTCCCTCTTATGAAACCAATACATGATCGGGTGACCGTTGAAGTAGCACGAGGATGTATTCATGGATGCAGATTTTGCCAAGCAGGAATGATTTACCGTCCCTATCGGGAGCGGGGGGCAGAGTCTATTAAGACGCTTCTTGCATCATCTATCCGATGCACCGGCTATGATGAATTATCGCTTGCCTCGCTCAGCGCAGGTGATTATTCATCCATGCAGACCTTATTACCGGATTTGATACGATACTATAAGGACCAGCGTGTTTCCGTTTCTCTTCCTTCACTGCGGGTCGGGACATTGACCCCGGAGATGATCAAAGCAATTGCGAGCACCCGGAAAACAGGATTTACGCTTGCGCCGGAAGCAGGAACAGAACGATTGCGCGGGGTTATGAATAAACCGGTAAACGATCAGGACCTCTTGGATGCTGCGCAGACCGTTTTTGCGAACGGATGGAACGTTCTCAAACTCTACTTCATGATCGGGCTCCCGACTGAAACACAGGCTGATCTTGATGGAATCATTCATCTTGCAAATGAATTGCTCGCTGTTGGCAAGCGCTCAACAAAACGGCCGGTCCAGCTGAATATCAGCGTCTCTACCTTTGTTCCCAAACCTCATACGCCGTTTCAATGGTGTGCACAGGCGTCCCTTGAGGAGATCCGAGAAAAACAGTCCTACCTTGCACGTGGTCTGAAAAAGCGCGGTATCACAATCAAATCGCATGATCCTGAAATGAGTTTGCTGGAAGCGGCATTCTCACGAGGAGATCGGAGAATTGGTCAGTTTCTTTTGGAAGCAGTAAAAAAGGGTTGCAGATTTGACGGCTGGACAGAACAATTTGATTTTCAAAAATGGTCTCAATCGTTCAGAGACTGCGGGATTGCTATTGCGTCGTATTCTTCGAGGACATTTAACCTTGAGGATGAACTGCCTTGGGACTATGTTGAGTCAGGTGTTTCTCCTGAGTTTTTAAAGCAGGAATTTCAGCGCGCCCTAAAAGAAGAAATCACGCCGAATTGCCGGACGGCATGCGCTCAGTGCGGCGTTGGATGCACGGATAGAGATGCAATGACATCGGAAGGCACTTCAGGTGTATCGGGAACAGATGCGACCGATCCCATGACCACCTCTCGCGTCACAGGTCATGAATCTGCTGTTCGCATACGATGCAAGTACAGCAAAACCGGACGCATTAGATTTCTTTCGCATCTGGATAGTATGACAGTGTTTCAACGCGCTGCCGCACGTGCAGAAATCCCTGTTTTATTTTCACAGGGATTTAATCCTCATCCGAAAATTTCATTCGGCCCAGCGCTTTCCGTTGGCATGGAGAGCGAAGCAGAATATCTTGATATGGAAGTGGAGCCGTTTATCGATATACAAAAATTGCCTGAACTGCTTAATGCGGTTCTTCCGGAAGGAATTCGTATTCTGGAAGCAAGAGTTGTTTCTTTGAAGGCTCCTTCACTTTCAGGAAGCATTGGACAATATGTTTATGAAGTGACAATTCCTGATTTGTATGCACTGGGACGGGAAGATCGGCTGAAACATTTTTTGGCTTTGCCTGCAATAATTATTTCACGGGAAGGAAAAGAGAAGGATATTCGCCCAGGCATAAAATCAGTTGCGCTAAAAGGACAAGGCAACACGCTCATAATCATTCTTCAGGATTTTGGAACTATAAAGCCACGCGTGCAGGATGTGATCGAGCAATTATTCGTTCTTGAAAAAGAACAGGTATTGGCATTCAAAATTAAACGAATAGGACTGTTTTGCTGGCAACAAAATGAGTGGATGAGTCCCATGCCTGTTTAGAAAAGGAATTCCACCCAAATAAATTTGGTTTTTCTTCCTTGTATTCAAACACTTCCTCAGATACAATAAGAACATCTATTTTTATATATTCAAGGAGACTTCATGTCATCAGAACTGATTGTAAACGCAGGCCGTGAAGAGACCCGTGTGGCTCTTATTGAGAATGGCCTGGTTACTGAAATTTATATTGATCGAAAAAAAGACCGGGGCATAGCCGGGAATGTGTATAAGGGCCGGGTTATGAAGGTCTTGCCTGGAATGCAGGCGGCATTCATTGATATCGGGCTTGAGAAATCGGCATTTCTATACGTGGGCGATGTGTTCGACAGCGCTTCAGAATATACTCCCATGATGGACGATGAGAGCCTGGAACTTGAGATTGAGACGAAGAGAAAGCGGACGTATACAAATCAAATTGAAGACCTGCTGCAGGAAGGGCAGGAAATCCTGGTACAGGTTTCCAAGGAGCCTATCAGCACCAAGGGCGCCCGGGTGACGACATACATCAGCATCCCTGGCCGCTATCTGGTTATGATGCCGGGGGTGAACCATATCGGTGTTTCCCGACGCATCGAAAATGTGGAGGAACGGAAACGACTTCGTGAAATCGTGGGCCGACTGAGAAAGCCGAATACCGGATACATCATACGAACAGCGAGCCAGGACCGAAGCGAAGAAGAATTCATTGCTGACATAGAATTTCTCGGCAAGCTGTGGGATACAATCCAGAAAAAAAAGGAGCGTACAGCTGCTCCCGCGCTGATGCACAACGAGCTGGACCTTGTTTTTCGCGTGATACGAGACTTGTTCTCCCGGGACATCGATAAAATGGTGCTTGATACGCAAGAAGAATATCAGCGGGTAAAAGAATTTCTGGAATCGTATCTTCCTCAACTTAGCCGGCATGTGAAACTCTACGATTCCGATGACCCCATCTTTGATCATTACGGTGTTGAAATTGAAATTTCGAGGGCACTTGGCAGAAAGGTGTGGCTTAAATCAGGAGGCTCTATTATTCTCGACCAGACCGAGGCCTTGACCACGATTGATGTGAACACCGGACGATATGTCGGAAAAAGGACGCTCGAAGATACGATTCTCAAAACCAACCTGGAAGCGGTTCGTGAAATTGCGTATCAGCTTCGCCTCAGGAACATCGGCGGAATCATTATTCTCGATTTCATCGACATGGAACGCGAAGATAATCGCCGCAAGGTGTACGCAGCCCTTCAGGAAGCGTTGGTGAATGATAAGGCCAAAACCACCATATCACACATCTCTCCGATCGGGTTGATCGAGATGACCCGTAAGCGAATTCGGGAAAGCCTCGGTCGCACGCTCTGTGAATCCTGTCCGTACTGTGACGGGCGCGGATATATCAAATCAGCCCGGACTATATGTTACGAGGTCTTTCGAGAAATCCGGAGAGCGTTTGCGGGATCGCCCGAGAAAAAAGCGCTCGTGACGGTAAATTCAGTCGTTGCTGATATGCTGTATGATGAAGAGCGTGTTGGCGTTGAAGAACTGGAAAAGGAATTTCAGAAAAAAGTTTTGATCAAGGCTGATCCGAATCTTCATCAGGAGCAATACGAAGTGCTTATGGTATGATGTGGTGATGTATAAATTGCCACAGCAACAATGCGGTTTATGGCAGAGCCATTGAAACCAGCGTAGGCGGAGAATCATTTCCTCCCGGGGGTTCCTGAATCATAATGGTCCAGTTCCTCGAGACTGAACGGCTTCTCAATAAAGTGCCTGTTCCCCATTTTCCGCTGTCACAATTTTATCCCATCAATGCCTCGTGCATTTCATTTACAAGTGCGGACCTGACCGTTTCCGTCAGTTCGCGTATGCTTACCGGCTTGTTGATCACTGCATACGCTCCCAATTTCAACGCTCTGAAAAAAATCTCGATATCACCATGCGCGGACAACAGAATAACAGGAATGTTTTGCCCCTTGCTTTTCAAAAGACTCAGGAATTTTAACCCATCCATGTCAGGCATTTTATAGTCAACGATAATTGCATCCACCATGCTTCCTTTATCAAAAAACGATAGCGCATCAGCCCCCTGCGTTTTTATGGTTACCTGGTACCCGTTTTGTCTGAGGATTTCCTGAACTGAGTATAAAAAATTAACATCGTCATCCAAAAGAAGTATTTTTTTATGTTGTTCCTCAAATGGCATATTTACCTCGCATGCATGTTCAATATTGCAAGAGAAATACCAGAAATTGAAGAAAGAAATACGCGGAAAAAAACCATATAAAACAAGTTGGGAATAGACTTCAAGACGTCTATTTTGATCTGCCTATTCCTTTTTGCTTACTCATTTTATAAGGTGCTTGTTCAGAATGACTGGAAAGTAACATAAAAAAGCAGGTTATTTTATGGATTTTATTTTACGTTTGAGCGTGGAAAGAGATACGCCCAGGGCTTTTGCTGTTCTTGTATAATTTCCTTCCAACCTGTCAAGCATCATGCGGATATGCTGCATTTCCACTTCCTCGAGTGTCAACAGCGGCTGATCCGTTGCTTGACAGGGGACAACGGCCGGCTCTCCTCTATGCGCTTCCTGTTCAAGCAACAATGACGGGCGGAGTTCTGTTCCTCGATGGAGCATCAGCGCCC